>NZ_FCOK02000015.1 GCF_001544555.2 Caballeronia udeis
GGTGCCCCAGAGCAAGCAACGCCGCTACCGCCCGACAGACCGCCTGTTGCAGTTTCTCGAGGGGCTGTGATTATGCAGGGCCAGGCGAGCCGGTACGATCGGTGACGGCTGCGAGGTTCACGGATTCGGACCCGTCGCGCGGCGCGGTGTGCACTGCGGTTCGTATCGGCACTTACACCGCGCACTTCAATTCCCTCAACGACGAACCATGCATAATCCCGAGGCGCCCATAATACGTGCTATAGAAATATTTCTATAGTACGTTCAACTGGTACTGGCTCGTTGACGGACTGACGGCTGCCGGCTTCGCCGTACATCTGGCCAATACCGCAGCGATCAAGCAGTACGAGGGCCTGAAGTATGCCGGCGACGAACGTGACGCGGTGTTCCTGGCTCACATCTTCCGTCTTGGACTGCTCCCTGAAGGCTATATCTACCCACCACAGGAGCGCGCGTTGCGCGATCTCGCCCGCAAGCGGCTGCAACTTGTGCAGCAACGAACGCTGCACATCCTGAGTATTGAGAGCCTGCTGGCCAGACAGATCAACCTGCGAATGAACGGCGAACACATCCAGCGAATGGACGATGCAGCGGTACACGCACTTGCGCTACCGCCGCATGTCGAGCGCGCGATGATGGCCAACATGGCGGTGCTGCGCACGTTGCGCAGCGAAATTACTGCGCTTGAGACGATCCTGCATCAGGAGGCACAGCTACGCCCCGAGTTCGAGACCCTGAAGAGCACGCCCGGCATCGGAAACGTGCTCGCTGTCACGATCATGCTTGAGACCGGCACCATCACGCGATTTGCCGACGTCGGCCACTTCAGTTCCTATTGCCGATGCGTTGACAGCAAGCGGATCTCGAACGGCAAGAAAAAGGGCGAAGGCAACGTCAAGAACGGCAACAAGTATCTCGCCTGGGCGTTCATCGAAGCCGCCGCAGTGGCGCTGCGTTGCTGCCCGCAGGCAAGACGCTTTTATGAACGCAAGAAGGCAAAGCGCTTGCCGGTTGTCGCGATGAAGGCACTCGCGCACAAGCTGGCGCGTGCGGCCTATTACATGATGCGTGACGGCAAACCCTTCGAGGTTAAACGATGCTTTAGCTAAGTTTGGCGGGGGGCCGAGAGCCCGGTAAATTTGTTGGCGTCAAACCATTGAGTTGATTGCGCCCGACCCCCGGCCATCCCGATGCAGCGAACCCTGAGACGCCCAGGCCATGAGCCGACAACAGTCTGGTGCCTGCGCGCGGGCAACCATGGAATTGACGTGTACTCCTTTGGACATTGGCCTGGCACCGACGATTTTCTGGAGCTCGAATGAGCCAGGGGCGACGGCCAGAACACCGGCACACGCCTTGATCCCGATGGGTGACTGGTGCGGATCAGTTCCGTAGCCAGACGATGAGAGACCGGACGCGTCATCAAGCTTCGCATCACCAGGATGGCTAAAACGATTCTACAACGCTGCAAGGCCTGACCCTTGAGGGGATAGATATATCCCTTTACTCCGGCCTTTCAATGGGTGAGAATATTATTGAGGCAACGGTGACAGTATTATTTGGTCTACGGCACGATCGGAATTTGGTGCGGTACCGCCGTGGCTGACTCACCACGCAGACTCACCACGCGGGAAGCCTTGCGTTCGGATACCCTATTCGGCGAAATGCTCGAAAATGAGCGACCGCAACCACCGATTTGCTGGGTCCCGGTGATAGCGCTTATGCCATAAGAGGTTGATTTGGATATTAGGCAGGCTGACCGGATGGGTAGCGTACTTTAGGCCGAAGAACGTGGCGCTTCGCTGGGCGAATTTTTCCGGCACGGTGGCAATGAGGTTCGTCTTCGACAGGATGTCCGCCACCGCGACAAAGTGTGGCACGTGCAGACGTACATTCCGCTGGATTCCAGATTGCGCCATGATGTCATCTATTCGCCCGTGTCCCGTGCCAGCCGACACTACGATGACATGTTCAGCCGAAGAGAAATCTTCCAAAGAGACGGACCCTCGATCAATGGGATGGCCCGCGCGGAACATGCAGACGTAACGCTGGGTGAAGAGTCTCTGCTGATAGAAGCTGGTGGTTAGCTTGGGCAGGTGACCAATTGCCAGGTCTACCCTGCCGGATTCCATTTCATCTTCGAGTCGTGAGCCAGCGTCGAAGACCGTGCTGATCGTCGCGGTCGGAGCCGCCTGGCTGAGCACTTCCATGAAGCCCGGCAGGAAATAAATCTCGCCGAGGTCCGTCATTGTTAATACAAAGTTACGGTCGCTGGTTTTGGGTTCAAAGGTTGACCGTCGATTGAGCGTGACGTGTATGGACGAGAGTGCGTAGGCGATAGGCTCAGCGAGTTCCTCCGCGACGGGAGTCGGCGCCATGCCTCTTGCCGTCCGCACGAAAAGCTCATCATCAAATAGTCGCCTGAGGCGATTCAACGCATTGCTAACCGCCGGCTGTGAGAGGCCGAGCGCGGTTGCGGCAGTTGACACTTTCCCGTCTTTGATCAACTGCTGGAAGACGACTAGCAGGTTGAGGTCAACGTCCTTCAGGTCCATAAGTGGAGCCTTTATTCACGCCATTGATAGTTGATATTGATGACCTTCTATTGGTGAATTATAGCGGGCAAGCCATGATGAAGCATCAACAATTCGAACTGCGGAGACGTGATGGAGCTACACATACTTCCTGCCGGAAAGACAGTAACTTTTGAGGAGGGCGCCAATCTCCTCGACGTGTTGCAGCGGAACGACGTATCTGTGTCCTACAGTTGCTCGGCAGGGCGGTGTGGTACCTGTCGCTGCAAAGTCATCAAAGGTCAGGTAATTCAGAATCAGAGCGCTAGCACGATGCCCCAGGCGTTGCTGTCTGACGATCATCCGCAGGTTCTCGCATGCCAGGCAACGCTGATCGAAAACTGCGTCATCGAGATTCCCGAACCGGATGAGATTGTCATTCACCCGGCCAAGATCCTGAAGGCAACCGTAGAGGAAATCGAGAACCTTACGCACGACATTAAACTCCTGCGGCTACGTCCGGCTAAATCGATTTCATTTTCGCCAGGACAATACGCTTCCTTGCAGTTTACGCCGGAACATGTTCGCCCCTATTCGATGGCGGGACTCGACAGCGACGAGTTATTGGAGTTTCACATTCGTCTAATGCCTGAGGGCCGAGTTAGCAGTTACGTTGCGCACTCGCTCCGTGTCGGAGACACGGTCCGGCTGAGTGGCCCACTTGGCACGTCGTATCTGCGTCGTAAACATGAAGGACCGATGCTCTGCGTCGCCGGAGGGACGGGCCTTGCTCCCGTGTTGTCCATCATTCGCGGCGCCTTGTCCACTGGCATGCGCAACCCCATACACCTCTATTTCGGAGCTCGGTCGGCCGAGGACGTCTATGGGCAGGAGCGTCTGGCTGATTTGGCAAAACGCTACCCAAATTTGCATGTGAACGTGACGGTTGCATCAGGTCTTACGGCTAACGGTCAGCGAAAGGGAGTTGTGACTGATGCGGTTTTCTCGGACTGGGAGGAGTTAGCCGGTTGGCGTGCTTATTTGTGCGGTGCACCGCCGATGGTAGAGGCGGCGACAGTGGCTTTGCGCGGCCGGGGACTGCGCCCCGAGCACATTCATGCAGATGCATTCTATACGACCGGAATATGACAGGAGGCGACCATGAGTGTTTCAGCCAATGAAGTGGCTAACGAGAGGCAGCGTTACTACGAGAAGATTGCAGAAAAGAGCATGACTCCGCTGTGGGAGGTCTTGCATTCGCTCGTCCCGCTTCACCCTGTATCCTCCATCCAGCCGCATCTCTGGCGCTACTCTGACTTAAGAGACGACCTGATGGAAGCCGGGCAATTGATTTCGGCGCAGGAGGCGGAGCGCCGCGTACTCATCCTCGAGAATCCCGGTGTTCGCGGGCAGTCCCGAATCACGCAGAGCATATACGCGGGCTTGCAACTCATCCTCCCCGGCGAAATCGCCCCTTCCCATCGGCACGCTCAATCAGCTTTGCGGCTCGTTCTCGACGGAGAGGGCGCATACACCACAGTCGACGGCGAGCGCACAACGATGCACCGTGGAGACTTCATCATTACGCCTTCCAACACGTGGCATGACCATGGGAACGAGGGCGATCAGCCTGTTGTCTGGCTCGATGGGTTGGACATCCCGCTGGTACAGTTTCTGGGCGCCGGATTCGCTGAGAAGAGCAGTCTCGAAACGCAAATCTCGACTCGGCCAGAGGGCGATGCGCTTTCGCGCTATGGGCGCAACATGCTTCCCGTGGACTTCCGGCAGTCGGCGTCCGAGCCAACGCGCTTGTTCGTCTACCCGTACGCGCAGACGAAGGACGCATTGCATGGGATAGCCGGAGGAGCCATCGATGCTCATTTCGGATACAAGCTGCGCTATGTAAATCCTGCCACCGGTGCCTCCCCAATGCCGACCATGGGCGCCTATGCGCAACTGTTGCCAATGGGTTTTGAGACGAAGGGATACCGTAGTACGGACGGTACCGTGTTCGGCTGTCTCGAAGGTTCCGGCATCGCGAAAATTGGCGATAACACGTTCTCCTTTAATGCTAACGACATCTTCGTGGTTCCCTCGTGGACCAACCTTCGCCTGCGTGCCGTAGACGAAGTTGTTCTCTTCAGTCTTTCGGATCGTCCAGTGCAAGAAGCACTCGGTCTGTGGCGCGAACAGCGACTTCAGTAACTCTCTCTAATATCAGGTTGCCATGCAATTCGTCTTCAACACCGCCCCAATTTACTCATTGGAGGTGGCAGGTGCATCAGAGCGTTTCCCGGTGAATCGCATTTTCTGCGTTGGCCGCAACTATGCGGCGCATGCACGCGAGATGGGCAAGGATCCAGATCGCGAACCGCCGTTCTTCTTCATGAAGCCGTCGAATGCGACTTTGCCGGCGGGCCGGATCGAGACGTCGATTCCCTATCCTCCGGAAACTCAAAACTTCCAACACGAGATTGAACTGGTGGTGGCGATTGGGAAAGGGGGGAAAAACATCGGCGTTGACGACGCACTGGAGCACGTCTATGGCTACGCGGTTGGTTTGGACATGACACGCCGGGACCTGCAGCTTGAAGCACGGGACAAAGGTCGGCCATGGGAATTCGGAAAGTCGTTTGCGAAGTCCGCCCCCATTGGTGCCATCGCGCGAGTCGCAGACGTGGGGCATTTGAGGCAAGGCGCCATCTCCTTAAAGGTGAACGGTGCGGTGCGGCAGGCATCCGACATCGCGAAGTTGATCTGGTCGGTACAGGAGAGCATTGCGCATCTTTCGCGCTACGAGACACTCGAGCCCGGAGATATCATCATGACCGGCACCCCCGAAGGCGTCGGTGCCGTCTTGCCGGGCGATGTGATGGAGGGCGCGGTCGCTGGGCTTGAGTCAATTGTCGTGCGTGTCGAAAGGTAATGCGCAAACAAGGAGACGAGACATGGAAATGCCAATCGTATTCAGCCCGAAACGGGTGTGGCGCGACGAAGGATCGAGCCGTATCCCATTCTGGGCATATACCGACGAAGCGCTGTACCAACGAGAACTCGAAAGACTCTTTTATTCGAAGCACTGGTGTTACGTTGGTCTGGAAGCGGAGATTCCGGATGTAGGCGACTTCAAACGTACCGTTATCGGCGAACGCTCTGTATTGCTGGTTCGAGACGAGAACGCAGGCGTCAACGTCATTGAGAATGTCTGTGCGCACCGCGGTATGCGATTCTGCCGCGAAAGGTCAGGAAACCGAAAGGATTTTCACTGTCCGTATCATCAATGGAACTACTCGCTGAAGGGCGATCTCCAGGGCGTTCCGTTTCGGCGTGGCGTTAAGCAAGATGGAAAGGTCAACGGTGGCATGCCACCGGATTTCAAGCTGGAGGAGCATGGCCTGACGAAGTTGAAAGTGGCGACGCGCAATGGTGTCGTGTTTGCGTCGTTCGATCATGACATCGAGCCGCTTGAAGATTTCCTGGGGCCGGCTATTCTCAGCTATTTTGACCGCTTGTTCGACGGCCGGGAACTGAAGATTCTCGGATACAGCCGGCAACGCATTCCAGGGAACTGGAAGCTAATGCAGGAGAACATTAAGGATCCGTATCACCCCGGTTTGCTGCACACATGGTTCGTCAACTTCGGCTTGTGGCGTGCCGACAATAAATCTCAACTGGTGATGGATGAGAAGTTCAGACACGCCGCAATGATTTCCACGCGCGGGTCGGGCGGCAAAGGAGATGTTACCTCCAATGTCACGAGCTTCAAGGAGCATATGACTCTCAATGACGATCGTTTTCTGGATGTGGTCCACGAGGAATGGTGGGGGGCGCCCACGGCAGTCCTGATGACGATTTTCCCGAGCGTCATCATCCAGCAACAGGTAAATTCTGTTTCGACACGTCATATTCAGCCAGACGGCCACGGTTCATTCGACTTCATCTGGACTCACTTCGGTTTTGCGAGCGACTCGGACGACATGACCCGACGCCGTTTGCGCCAGGCCAATCTGTTCGGACCAGCGGGCTTCGTGTCCGCGGATGACGGCGAAGTGATCGAGGGCTCGCAGGAGGGCTTTAAGCAGAAGCCTGAGCATCGAGCTATGGCCGAACTAGGTGGGCGAGATTGCGAGAACACGAATCACATGGTCAGCGAAACGTTGATTCGAGGAATGTACAACTATTGGCGCAGGGTAATGGAGGTGTGAGATGGTTGACTTCGATACGTACTATGGCATCGTCTCGCTCTATGCGCGCTATGCGGCTGTCCTGGATGCGAATGATTGGGGCAAATGGCCTGACTTCTTCACCGATGACTGCACGTACACATTGCAGCCCCGGGAGAATTTCGACGAAGGCTTTCCATTGGCGACGCTCGCCTTCGAGAGTAAAGGTATGCTCATGGACCGGGTTTTCGCGATTCGGGAGACGCTGTTTCACGACCCGTACTATCAGCGGCACGTGATCGGTGCGCCTGTCATCAAAGAGGTCGAGGAGGGCGCTGTTGTCTGCGAGGCCAATTATGTGGTCATGCGAACCAAACGGGATCAGTTAACCGAAGTGTTCAATGTGGGTCGGTACGTGGACAGAATCGTCACGGTGAACGATAGACCCGTATTCGCGTCGAAGTTGTGCGTCTTTGATAGCGAAATGATACCTAACTCGATTATCTACCCGGTTTGAGGTCACAATGAGCGGCAACTGGATTTTTGCGGCACAACGCGCTGTCGTGCCGGACGATGACGTGGTGGCGATTCAGGTGGAGGCGCGCGAACTTGCATTCTACGGTGTCGATGGGACTATCTACGCGACAGATAACATCTGCACGCACGGGCATGCCAGATTGTGTGACGGCTTCCTCGAAGGTCATGAAATTGAGTGTCCGTTGCATCAAGGGAAATTTGACGTTCGCACTGGCAATGCGTTGTGCGCGCCGTTGATTGAGGGCATTAAATCCTATCCGATCAAAGTGGAAGATGGAAAAGTCTTCGTTTTGATCGATTAGATTCTGCACCTCGCCTGTATGACTGATCTTATTGGCCAGTACGAACAATACGCCGAAGAATTCATCGTGAAACCTGTCTTCTACAATTACTTTCGAAGCTCCGCGTCGTACCGGGTGAGAATTGCGCTTTCCCTGAAGGGTATTCCATTCGATTACCTGCCAATCCATCTTAACCGGAATGGCGGCGAACAGTTCTCTCCAGAGTACCGGAACATAAACCCGCAATCACTAGTCCCAGTGTTTGCCGAGGGAAGCTTTGCGTTGAGCCAATCGCTTGCGATCATCGAGTATCTGGACGAGAAATTTCCTCAACCTCCGTTGTTGCCAGAGGCGATGCACGAGCGAGCACGCAGCAGGGAAATAGCATTGACCATTGCGTGCGATATTCATCCGCTCAACAATCTTCGGGTGCTGAAGGCACTCACCGGTGAATTCGGTCTTACGGAAGACGCGAAGCATCAATGGATAGCGCGCTGGATTGAGAGCGGCTTCGGTGGTGTCGAGACGTTGTTATCTCAATCGAACCTGCGGGGGCGGTTCTGTATCGGTGATTTTCCGACGCTCGCTGATTGTTGTCTCGTACCGCAGATTTTTAACGCCCGGCGTTTTGGCATTGACATGAGCCACTATCCGACGCTTGAAGCAATTGAGGCTGAGTGCATGAAGCTTGATGCTTTCAGAGCGGCGCATCCAGGCACGCAACCGGATTCGGAGGGATAGGGCGAATAGTCGAGATTTATTCCCGGGCGTGCAAGCCCGCTCCGAACGCGTTGCGGGACGCCGGACCGGCTGCTCAGAGGGTGATGGACGGGGGCGCTCAGCGCTCCGGCGCCGCGAGAGTGGCTGCCTGGCGCTTTCGAAGTCGATAGCGTAACTGTGGGCTGGTCATGCCCAACGCACGCGCGGCGCGGGCGAAGCTGCCACCGGAAAGGTTGACCGACTCCTGCAACACCAGCGTTTCAAGTTCCTCGAACGAGAGCCCCGAGTTCAAGACGTGCTCCACCAGTGACTGATGAGACGGATTGGCGACACTTGCCGATTCGAGCGCTCCTGTCCGGCCGATACCACTGCTGCCGGCCCGTGCGGATTCCAGCGGGGTGGAGAGGTGGACGGCTTCGATCCAGCCATCCTCGGGTGCGAGGATCATTGCGCGCTCCAGCATGTTTTCCAGCTCCCGGATGTTGCCAGGCCAGGTATAACGCTTGAGCAGGCGTAAAGCCATATCGGAAACGCCACGCACCGGTTTGTTGTGGACCACGGAGAAGCGCTCGACTAGCGTGTCGATCAGCGGCTGCAGATCGGCGAGGCGCTCGCGCAGTGGCGGGATGTGGATCGGAAACACGCACAGGCGATAGAACAGGTCCGCACGGAAGCGGCCATCCTTGACTGCCTGGGTGAGATCGATGTTGGTGGCGGCGACCACCCGCACGTTCACCTTGCGCACGCGCTCGTCGCCAAGCCGCTCGATTTCGCCTTCCTGAAGTGCTCGCAATAGCTTGGCCTGGGCGGCGAGCGGCATCTCGCCGATCTCGTCAAGAAACAGGGTGCCACCGTCGGCGCGCTCGAACTTGCCTGGGCGTGACGCCGTAGCCCCGGTATAGGCTCCCTTCTCGACACCGAACAGGTCGGATTCAATCAGCTCATGGGGGATCGCTGCGCAGTTGACCGCAACGAAGGGTTGATCGCGCCGCCGATTGAGTTGGTGCAGTGCGCGGGCAAAGCGTTCCTTGCCAACTCCCGTCTCGCCGAGCAGCAGCACCGTGACGTCGGTACCCGCCGCGCGGGCAATGAGGTCGCATGCTTGACGAAAACCCGCCGAGCGGCCAACCAGGCCCGGGAGGATGACGCCGCCATTGCGTGCGGCTGTGGGTTCCTCGCGGCGGGTCGAGGTTTTCGGAGCCTGTTCCGGCGTGAAGTAGCTCGCATAGTCCTCCACGTCCTCCCATTCCTCGGCAGGTTTGCCCACTAGCGTGCAATGGTCTGCACCGCAGGCGGCGCATTCGATTTCCTTCATCAACACCTGTCGACCAAGAAAGCCAGACGTATAGCCTGAGGCGTAGCCTGCCCGCATCCAGCACACCGGGTAGTCGGTCTGGCCGAACTCGCGCAGATGAGACTCCGCCTCCCACGAATTCTCGGAGCGAAACTCGCCATAAAAGCTGCCGCTCGGCACGTCCATCTCGACCCGCAGCGGAAACACACGTTCGCCCCCTTCGAGCATGAAAAGTTGGGGTCCGGCGATGTAAGCGTCGAGATCGTCGTCGTTCCTGCGTATCCTTCGGACGATCTCGGCGTCGCGCAAACCGGCTTCATACCCCATGCGGATGATGGTCCGGCGCGCATCGTCAATACCTACCGACAAGATCAGCTCGCGGCGCAGTCCTGCCATCGTGGCGACGTGAAGCAGCAGCATCCGGCTCTCCCCCAGCCAGATCAGACCGTCCTCTGTCGAGAAGCGGACCAGTCCGCGTAAGTCGTCATTCCCCGGGTATTCGATTTTCTTCATCAGGCGGCTCCTTTCGTCGGGTGTCGCGTATTGCGATCTCAGTACTGATGCGATGATTTGATCGCATGAGTGCTTCGACAAGCTCAAATGATCACATGCGCCGGGACGGGTTGCCAAGGGGAAGGTTGACTTAATACCTTGATTGGACTCGCTTTATTCTTAATCTGTGCGGCTGGCACGCATCTTGTGTAATGAATGTCGACAAAAGTCGGGCACCGCTTCTCCTTCCGGACAAGGGGTGCGATCGACCTGCCGACGGCGTCGTCGGCAGATACCCCAATAGGAGACAGACGATGACATCCACATCCAGCGCAGCAAGGTCTGTGAGCCGCTTGACTTCGACACCTTGCATAGGCTCTTTCGCGTGACCAGACGCCGCTCCGATGGCCTCTTCAGCATTTGGTTCGTCCGCGCGGGACGTGGGCAGCCTCAGTCGGCATTTCGGGTAATCAGCCCCCATTGCATCGACTGTTCAGCAGTCGGCGCGGCCCGGTTTTGTGTGCGGCGAAGTGATGTCAATCGATCGGTGAATCATGTCAAACCAAGTAGTACGCAATCTTCGTAGCGTCAACATGAATCTGCTCCCGGTTCTCGGGGAACTCTTGCGCTGCCCCAATGTGAGCCACGCGGCGAACCGACTTCATCTTACGCAATCGACCGTCAGCGGCTCGCTGAAGCAGTTGCGTCTACTGTTCGAGGACGATCTGCTGGTTCAGCGCGGGCGGGAGATGGTGCTCACCGAGAAGGCGAAAGAACTGCGGCCCGCGGTCGAGCGGCTTCTTGAGCAGGCCAGCCGACTGTTCTGCGCCGAGACTTTCGATCCAGCAACCGCAGCTAACTGCTTTCGCATCGCTACCGCCGACTACGTGTCAGCACTCGTTACCTCACGTCTTGGTCCCGTGCTTCAAGCCAATGCGCCGGGGGTCAGCATAACCCTTACGCCCACACCCGGTACCACCGCGAAGGATCTCCGGCTCGGTGTCGTCGATCTGATCATCTGTCCCAACCGACGGGAGAATTGGGAAGCGTGCGGGATCGCCGCGCACGACCCTGAGTTCTGCCACGAGGTGTTTATTCGCGATCGTCTGGTGGCGATTCAATCGGCGAACCGATCGTTGGCCGAACGGCCGCTGGCTTTGGCGGACTACCTCGCGCGGCCCCACGCTATGTATTGCCGGACCGACGGACAGCCGACGATCGAGCAGGAAACGCTCGCGCAGATGGGGCTCGTGCAGCGCATACAGTTCCTGGTGCCGTATTTCACGCTGCTTCCCCAATTGGTGGTCGACAGCCATCTGGTGGCGCTGATCCCGCTTTCTCTCGCCAACCACTACGCGCGGCTCTTTCCCCTCGACGTATTCGAACCGCCCGTTCCGTTCCCTTCGCTCGATCTGGTGATGATAGGCGCTTGCCACCGCGCCGATCGCGCCGACCTGTATTGGCTACGCAAGATCGTGCGCGATTCCGCATCCAGCTTCCTCGACATCGGGAACGAAGGCGGTTGCCTCGAGACGGCTTCCGCTTGCGCTCCAACGGATGTCGATGTCACGACCGCGGGAACTCCGCTTCTGCCACCTCGCGCGCTCGCACGCCCAGGTCATGGGGAAAACCGATACCGGGTATCGGAAGAGTCCGTTTCTCCGTCCAGCAGCGCTTTGATATCTTTTCCTCAATAACACCGGGCCATGCCGCCCGCCACGCGACGAACAAAGGAGACGCAGGACACCATGGACACCCAGCTCATCATCGACAACGCCGATGTGCCAGCAACAACAGCGGCGACCTTCGAACGCCGCAGCCCGACCACCGGCGAGCTGGTGACCCGCGCGGCTGCCGCCAGCGTGGCGGATGCCATTGCCGCGGCTGACTCTGCCGCTGCCGCCTACCGGTCGTGGTCCGCCACCGGGCCGACCGAACGGCGCCGCATCCTGCTCAAGGCGGCTGACCTGCTGGAAGCCCGCACGCCGGAATTCAGCCGCGTAATGGCGCTGGAAGTCGGCGCCTCGGACTTGTGGGCAGGCGTCAACGTGATGCTTGCCGCGAACCTCTTCCGTGAGGCCGCCGCTCTGACGACGCAGATCCAGGGCGAGACCATCCCTACTGACAAAGCAGGTGTGTTGTCGATGACCGTGCGTCAGCCAGTCGGCGTGATTCTCAGCATCGCGCCCTGGAACGGACCGGTCGTACTTGCTGCGCGGGCAATCGCTTATCCGCTGGTTTGCGGAAACACGGTTGTGTTTCGCGCTTCCGAGCTGAGCCCGAAGACCCACATGCTGATCGTCGATGTGCTGCGTGACGCGGGCCTGCCGCCGGGGGTGCTGAACGCAGTCACCAACGCGCCGCAGGATGCCCCGGAAGTGGTTGACGCCCTGATCGCTCACCCCGCGGTGCGGCGGATCAACTTTACCGGCTCCACCCGTGTCGGTCGCGTCATCGCCGAGAAGGCGGCTCGCCACCTCAAGCGCTGCCTGCTTGAACTCGGCGGCAAGGCGCCGCTGGTGGTGCTCGACGACGCGGACATCGACGAAGCGGTGAAGGCCGCGGTGTTCGGTGCCTTTCTCTACCAGGGGCAGATCTGCATGTCGACCGAACGCATCGTGGTCGACGAGAAGATCGCTGACACATTTGTCGCCAGGTTTGCCGCGCGGGCGCGCGAGTTGCCGGTAGGCGACCCCGCTACGCGCGGTGGCTGTGTTGTGGGACCGATGATCGTCCGTGAATCCGGTGATCGCATCAACGCGATGATCGACGACGCGATGAACCGGGGTGCCAAGGTGGTGGCTGGCGGGTTTGCTGACGGCGCGGTGATGCCGGCCACGATCGTCGACCGCGTTACTCCGGCCATGCGTATCTATGACGAGGAAACCTTCGGCCCGATCACCACCGTGGTGCGAGCGAAGGACGCGGATGATGCGGTGCGGATCGCCAACGACACTGCGTACGGACTGTCGTCCGCGGTGTTCGGCCGCGACGTGACACGAGCACTGAGCGTCGCGATGCGCATCGAGGCCGGCTCCTGCCACATCAACGGCTCCACCGTGCAGAACGAAGCCCAGGCGCCCTACGGCGGGACCAAGGCGAGCGGCTACGGACGCTTCGACGGGCGCGCGGTCATCGATGAGTTTACCGAACTAAAGTGGATCACGATCGAGCCCACACCGCAGTCCTACCCCTTCTGAATCTCGCGGCCGGCAACTGTCTTGATCCAATTCGAAAAATAGGCATACTAATGAGCAAACAACGCAAACAACGTCTCGGAACCGAAGACGTCAACGGGGCATGGGTCATCATGCCCACCCCAGCTAAACCGGAAGCCTCTGACTGGCGCGCCACCGACACGGTCGATCTGGATGAGACCGCCCGCATTGTCGAGGCGCTGATCGATTCCGGCGTGAACGGCATTCTTAGCCTGGGCACTTTCGGCGAATGTGCCACGCTGACCTGGGAGGAAAAGCAGGCTTTTATTGGCGCCGTCGTCGAGACTACGCGTGGCCGCGTGCCATTTTTCTGCGGTACCACTGCGCTCAACACGCGTGAGGTGGTCCGCCAGACGCGTGCCGCGCTGGACATCGGCGTCGACGGCACGATGCTCGGCGTACCAATGTGGTCCAGGATGGAAGTGCCTGCCGCTGTGCAGTTCTACCGCGACGTCGCGGAGGCCTGCCCCGAAGCCGCGATCGCGGTCTATGCAAACGCGGATGCGTTCAAGTTTGAATTCCCGCGCGCCTTTTGGGCCCAGGTAGCCCAGATTCCGCAGGTCGTCACCGCCAAGTATCTGGGCATCGGAATGCTGGACCTAGATCTCACGCTGGCACCGGGCATTCGCTTCCTGCCGCACGAGGACGACTACTATGCGGCCGCGCGCGTGGCGCCAGAGCGCGTGACCGCGTTTTGGTCCAGTGGTGCGATGTGCGGGCCGGCCACCGCTATTCGACTGCGCGACGAGGTGGCGAAGGCCAAGCAAACCGGGGATTGGCGTCTCGCCAAGGAACTTTCAGACGCGATGCGGCGTGCCGACGCCACGCTGTTTCCGCGCGGGGATTTCGCCGAATTCTCCAAATACAACATCGCCATCGAGAAGGAGCGCATGAACGCCGCTGGCTGGCTCAGAGCGGGGCCATGCCGACCTCCCTACCACATTGCGCCAGAAGAGTATCTGGATGGTGCACGCCAGTCGGGCAGGGCATGGGCCGAATTGCATCAGCAATATTCAGATCTGTAATGTAATTAGGTAAACTAAATTATGTGAAAATTTTGAGAACAGCACCGACTGCCGGTAACCGGGGTACGGCGGCTAACTGAAAAAAATGGAGATGAGGATGAGCATCTACACCGTAGAACGCGTGCTGTGGGATCTGCATGCCCAGCCCGATCTCGCCAGCCGCTTCCGCGCGGAGCCGGAGGGGGTGCTCGACGGGTACACGCTGGAAGGGGACGAGCGCGGGCTGGTTATGTCGTTGGATGTGCGTGCGATGGCTGATCGCGGCGCCAGCCAGATGCTGTTGTTCGTTGCCTGGATGGCGTTGCAGGGACCCGGCACTACGCCGGAATACATGCGGCGGATGAACACTCGTCTTTAAAGACGGGGATGAATAACCGGGTGGTCCAGAGAGACCATCAACAAGGAGAGACAAGATGGCGAAAATCGTAGGGGGATTCATGATGCCCCACGACCCACTGATCCCCGCGACGCCTACTGCGCCACCCGCAGCGCAGCGCGAGATTTGCATGCACGCTTACGCAATCATTGTCGAGCGCCTGCGTGCACTACAGGTCGACACTGTAGTGGTGATCGCGGATGACCACTACACCCTGAACGGGCCGTACTGCATCCCGATGGCGATGATCGGCATCGGTGACATCGAGGGTCCTTACGAGTCGTGGCTGGGGATTCCGCGCGCCCAGATCGAAAACAACAGGCCGCTGGCACATCACATCATGCAGTACGGCCTCGAGTACGGCATCGATTGGGCGGTTTCGAAGTCGCTCGTTCTCGATCACTCGGCGACCGTACCGATCCACTACGCGGCGCGTCCGGTGAAGGGGATGCGAGCGATTCCGGTTTATCTCAATACTGGAATCGAACCGTTTATCACCAGCTGGCGCGCTCACGAGATTGGACGTGTGATCGGCGACGCGGTCGCCAACTGGCAGGGCGACGAACGGGTGGCGATTTACGGTACCGGCGGTCTCAGCCATTGGCCAGGCATGGCCGAAATGGGGGCAATCAATGAGGAGTGGGATCGCAAGATCATGAAACTGGTGGCGCAAGGCGACGTAGAGTCCCTGATCGCCCTCAGCGATGAAGAGATCTTACGCGACGGTGGCAATGGCGGAATTGAGATCAAGAACTGGATTTGCGCGATGGGGGCGCTCGGCGCCTGTCGGGGTGAAGTGATCGCGTACGAGCCGGTGGCCGAGTGGGTATGCGGCTGCGGTTATATGGAAATGAAGGTGGCGTGAGGTCCTGTTGTGTCTCGATGGAGAGTGTGTCATGACGATCGATTTCTTCTTTGATTTTCTCAGCCCGTATGCCTACCTGGCCCGCCATCGGTTGGCCGAGGTCGCGGCGCTGCACGGTTGTGCAATCGCGTATAAACCGATTGACCTGGCGCGTGCCAAGCTGGCCATCGGCAACACCGGTCCAGCAAACCGCGACATGCCAGTCAAGCTGGCATATGTCGTGGAGGATCTTAAGCGCTGGGCCGCGCGCTATCGGATTCCAATCGAATTCATCAAGAACTTCAACACAAAGCGAATGAACGTCGGCACGTTCTATGCCGAAGCAAGGGGGCAGCAGGCCGACTACGTCCGACAGGCATACCACCTGGCGTGGGGCGAAGGAGGCGCGCCGGACGACGACGCGGCGTTGCGCTCGATCGCCGTGTCAATGGGGTGGGACGCAGCCGACTTCTTGCGATTTCTCGACTCGTCGAAGGCCGAGACGGCCTACAACGAATCAACTTTAGAGGCGATCTCTGCCGGCGTCTTTGGCGTTCCGACGATGGCTGTCGGTCGGGACATGTGGTGGGGTAACGACCGCATCGATTTTCTTGAAACCCATCTGGGTCGCATTGCCAGGTAGATAACGTAATTTTTTGGAAAAGCCGGATTTACTTGATGGATCATAAACATAGGAGGATGACAAATGGATACCACTCATACAATTAACTTCATCGACGTTGAGCATGGACGTCAAAGTCATAAAATCTATCAGGACCAGACATTATTCGAGCTGGAGTGTGAGCGCATCTTCGCGCGCTGCTGGCTTTTTTTGACGCATGAATGCGCCATTCCCAATTACGGCGATTTCGTGACCACGCGCATGGGAACGGATGAGGTGATTGTGATGCGGCAGAAGGATAACTCGATTAAAGCCTTTCTCAACGTTTGCAGGCATCGCGGTGCGCGGCTATGCGCAGTCGAAGCGGGTAACGCGCGGGGCTTCGCCTGCAATTATCATGGCTGGGCGTATGGGGCAGATGGATCGCTTCTAAGTGTTCCATTTGAGAATGAAATTTATCAAAAGCGTCTGGATAAATGCAAAAACGGTCTGCATGAAATTGGCAAGGTGGAGTCCTACCATGGATTCGTTTACGGCTGCTTCGATACAGATGCGCCCAATCTAAAGGAATATCTGGGCGATTTTGCATGGTATCTCGATCTGTGGATGGAAGCCGGCGGCGGCATCGAACTCGTCGGGCCGCCTGCCCGCTGCTTTATCGAAGCCAATTGGAAAGCGCCGTCAGAGAATTTTGTCGGTGACGCCTATCATGTCGGCTGGACACATGCATCCGCGCTCAGATCTGGTCAGTCCGGGTTCGCCGGCATGGCAGGGAATAATGTGCTTCCGCCAGCAGGCGCCGGTCTGCAAGTTACCACACAGCACGGTCACGGGATCGGTGCGCTATATGACGTCTATGCGGGCGTCCACGACAACGAGTTATCCGAAGAGCTGATGGCATGGGGCGTGGCCAAAGAGCAGGTTCTTAAAGACAAAATTGGCCCGATACGTGCCCGGCTTTATCGGTCACATTTGAATGGAACCATCTTCCCCAATACCAGTTTCCTCACAGGATCGGGCGTATTCAAGGTTTGGCAGCCACACGGGCCAAAAAAGACCGAGGTATTGACGTGGGCCATGGTCGAAAAAGACATGCCTCCGGACATGAAAGAGAGAATTTCAAGGTCGGTGCAAAGGACGTTTGGGATCGCCGGTTATTGGGAAACGGAAGACAATGACAACATGGAGTCGGAAACCCATATGGGGCGAGGTTTCATGGCTGGCAAGAAAATGTTGAATTCCCAAATGGGGATCAGCGGGGACCGTCAGGATCCGGATTATCCTGGTATCGTCGGTGATTCTGCTGTCGGAGAGACGTCGTATCGCGGCTACTACCGCTTTTACAACGCCCTCATCCAATCCTCAAATTGGGAAGAGGTCAATGCGCGTAGCAATGACTGGGTGAATGAACTGATTACCGCGAGGCCCGAAAAATAAGGTCCGGTCCTTAGCGGCCTTGCAAATCATCGAAATAAACAGACCCTGGAAATAAAGAGCGATGGAAACGAATCAAGCAACTATGGAAACGACTCAAGCGCCGGTGAAAGCGGATCTGGCGAATGAGTATCCGGAACGTTATGTCAGTGAGGATCTTCGCAGAGAGGTCGAACGGTTTTTGTTCCGGGAAGCCCGGCTGATGGATACCGAGCGGTTTCGCGAATGGCATCAACAGATGCTGGATCCGGACATACGTTACGTTGTAACCAGTACCCAGCTTCGTTCCAGAAGAGAACGCCGGTATGCCCAACCTGACAAGGTTTTCATTTATGACGATGACCACAGACAGCTAGGCATTCGCGTGAACCAGTATTATGACCCCCAGCATTGGCGCATCGATCCCCCCGAAAAATACTGCCACACCGTTACCAACATCGAGGCGTTCGAGAGCGAGCGGGAGGACCAGATTAACGTCCGCAGCAATTGTTTGATTGTTCGTGCGCGGCGGTCCTATGAAGTGGATCAATTTTTCTACACACGAGAGGATGTGGTGCGAAGGAGTTCGGCGGGCACGTTGCGCTTGCTCAGTCGCGTAATTGACTATCCAGAGCGTTGTGTTCAAGGCCGAAATATGCTGATTTTTCTGTGAGGAGATGTTACGCGATCGGCGTGCAATGCATGCGGCACGCCGGGAATAAAATTAGTATGCCGAATTATTGTGGGAGGGGGGAGGTCATGGGCTGGTTGAATAATACTGTCACAATCATTACCGGCGGCGGTTCGGGACTTGGAAAAGCGTTGGTTGAGCGCTTCATCAACGAAGGGGGGCGGGTGGGCGTCCTTGAACGAAGTGGCGAGAGGGCGGCCGAGCTTGCGCGGGAGTTCGGAGACGCGGTCGAAGTTGTGGTCGGAGACGTGACCCTCTATGAGGACAACGTCCTGGTGGTGGAGAAAACTGTCGCGCGGTTTGGCCGGTTGGACAATTTCGTTGGTAACGCGGGGGTCTTTGATTTTTTCCAGACGTTGCCTCAAATGGACGCGGGCAGTATTTCGCGAGCCTTTGATGAATTGTTTGCAGTTAATGTCAAGGCAGCGCTGCTCGGCGCCAAGGCTGCGTTGGCCGAACTCGTCAAGAGTCAAGGGAGCCTGATTTTCACGGTATCGAATGCCGGGTTCTATCCTGGGGGCGGTGGACCGCTCTACACGGCATCGAAACACGCATTAGTTGGGTTGATTCGAGAGCTGGCTCACGAATTGGCGCCCAAAGTACGCGTGAACGGTGTTGCGCCAGGCGGTATGCGCACCAATCTCGGCGGACTAAGTGCGACCGGCACCTCTGCGCAGACGCTGAACCAGGTTGACAGTCTGGAGGAGATGCTCGTCGAAAATACGCCACTTCGTATGGCCCCTGTTCCCGCCGATTATTGTGGGCCATATGTACTGCTTGCATCACGTGAAAACTCAGGTCCGATGACCGGCGTGGTTATCAATACGGATGGTGGATTTGGTGTGCGCGGCATCATGAAAGTGTGCGGCGGAGACGATTTGCACTGAGTGCCGTGAAAGATTCCCAGACTCAGGGGCGTTGTCTGCGCGGTGCGGATTAGCCTGCGCGAGACGGGCTTTGGGCACCACCTCGAGTAGGAAATTGCCGTCTCAGAGGACCTTATGTGACGCCATGCGCCGGTTAGCTTGGCGTGCGACAAAGGGTCAATCTATGACAGGCGCGCTGTCATCAGGAACCGGAGCGACAAGGGGGATCTGACCAGGGCGGATCCAAATCGTTACAGAGGCCCGGAAGTATTCTGGCCGACAATGCAGCATATGTCCTTCGTGCTACCCTGAAAAACAGAAGACGTAGATCTTTTACAAAATTTAGGTATACGAAAGTTTCTAGATAAAACATAAAATTCTTCGGAGACAGCAAAAGTGACTTTTTTTAAGGAATTCATGGCAGTGAGAGGTAAAGCAGCCATCGGTCTTGCGCTGTTCGCCAGCCTGGCCACGACTGCCCAGGCGCAAAGCGTTGCAGCACGGTCGGACGACGATCAATGGTGGGTGCGGGCCGGTCCAGCATGGGTAGCCTTTGACGAAAAGGCAGAACTCAAGCTTGCAGGTAATACTGTCCCCGGTGCAGAAGCGGACGTAAAGACAATGCCGCCTTTCTCGCCGAACTCGGGTATCGATTGTTTCCGAACAGTCCCGTCCGCGACCTGACCTCGATCGCCGCTGAGCGCGCGCAGGTAACTGCAGATCTGGCCACGGCCAAGACGCAGAAATGCACAGCACGCTGCACCTCGTTGTCGTTGCGCCGCGTCTCCCTGTCGTCCCGTCTGGACGCGTTGAACGTCGCGTTCGATGAAGCCCGGCGCCCCGAGCAAGCAGCCGACCGACTGAACGCCGCGCGGGATCATCAGGCCACGTTGCGCGCTGAGGCAATCAACGACCCGGTTACCGATCGCGTTGCCCAGCTGCTCGGCACGTCGACGGGCCACGTGGACCTAACTTTCGGCATCGCATTCGGAGCGATGATGGAGTTTGCTGCATGCCTCGGCTGGCTTCCACCTTCGGGTGAATCAAGGCTTTGACGTCAGAACAAGGCGTGATCACTCCCGCTGCGTATTTTTCCCATACTTTCGAGCTGACGTCAGTAGATAAGGCGTTCTCTTTGTTTGATGAGAAGAAGGACGGCGTATCGAAAGTTCTGATTCGACCGTGAAGTAGTCCAACGCAGAGTGATTAGACTGCCGAGCGCTCGACACACAAAAAAATCCGACAGGAGACAAAGATGAAAAGCAACAACGTTTTTGCGGCTGTAAGGGGCTTGATGGGACTGTCGGTCGCGTTATCGACGATGACTAATGCCAACGCGACTGACGTTTTTAATCTCGAAGGCTATGGTCCGATCTCCCGTGCGATGGGGGGCACCGGGGTCGCCTACAATGTGGGAACGGCAGCAATGATGGAAAACCCCGCAACTCTGGGTTTGATGGAAGAAGGAAGTTATTTTGAACTGGGTGCTGACGTAATTAACCCGGATATCAGAGCTATCGATAAAAACACGGGCGAATCTGTTTTATCCAAAAATCATGGAAACAACAATGGTCCGTACTTTGCTCCTGAATTAGCGTACGTCTACCGCCACAAAGACTACGCATTTGGAATTGGCGCGTTTGCCGGAGGGGGCCTGGGTACTCAATTCGGTGGAAGTAGTTTTCTCTCGCGAACCACAACCAACGATATTGATACGGGACTCGATAATTTCTCGAGATTGCTAGTGCTTCGTATTCCTTTTTCAATCGCTTATAAAGTCACTGATAAATTGACGCTGGGCGGCTCGGTTGAAGCGGTATGGACGTCACTAAATTTGGGACTACTGCTCGACACGTCGCAGATTGGCAATCTCGCGTCCCAGGGTCGAATTAACGGATCGCTGGTTCCGACACTATTGGGCGTACCCGGACTATCTGGCGGTTATTTTAACTTCTCTCACAGTGGCATCGTCGGAGGCGGAGCAAGCGCTTGGGGCATCGGAGGCAAGCTGGGCTTGACCTATCAAATTGCACCGGACACCCGGCTCGGAGTTGCTTATAATTTCAAGGCGGATGTTGGGGATCTGTCTGGCGGCGCCAATCTGACAGCAGTGAGTTCAGTTGCCGGGAACATTCCATTGAGCGGCCGCATCGTCGTCCGAGATTTTCAGATGCCAGCGCAATTGTCGATCGGAATTAATCATAAATTCAGCGACCAGCTTTCGGTTTCCCTAGAGTATCAGCGTGTCTTTTGGGCCGATGCCTTCAAAAACATAAATGTTGGTTTTGTACAAAACGGAACCGGAGCTAACCTTAACGTACTGCTTCCCCAAAATTATCGAGATATCAACGTCTTCGCGCTTGGTGCAGAATACCGTTATAACGATAAGTGGACCTTCCGCGGGGGTGCCCAATATGCTCAGGAAGCTATACCAAATAACACGCTCTTAACTATAGCACCAGCAATACCCACGACGCATCTTAGCGGCGGCGTCTCTTATGCCTTTAATAAAGATAACGTTCTCGCTTTTGCAATGTCAGTAGGATTGCAGAAGACAGTGTCTAACGATAGCCAACCGAATACCGCAGTTCCGATTAAAGTAACGCACTCTCAGGTGAATTTGCTGCTGAACTATCAACGACGGTTTTAGATCGCAAGTTATTTTACGCAGATACTGTTCGGTTCCTCTAAGCAGCGTATCAACCGTCATTAATTACAATTTTATTTAATGGAGAATGCCGGTGCACTGAAACCGTGAGCGGTAGTTCGATGACTGAGATTGATCAGGTCGCAGCAATGCAGATGAGAATATCTTTGGCAATAAGTCGAGAAGCTTTTGTTGGGAATTTTGGTCCGAAAGCTGTGGCGCGATTTTTAACAAATAGGTATGCTGAAAGGAGTTCTATGTCTGAGTCAGTAGAGATTGCGAACAATATTAATGCAGACGGCATTAATACCAACTACCACGACTGCGGCTCTGGAGTGCCCGTCCTCTTGATTCACGGATCAGGCCCGGGCGGGCGTTGTCAGGTTGTTGTGTCAGTCACGTAAGATGGCGGGATGAAGAAATCGAAATCGCTCTATCACGGTCACCGTTTTCCAGCCGGAGTCATCAGTTGCGCTGTGCGCTGGTATTTCCGCTTTCAGTTGAGCTTGCGCGACATCGAGGAACTGCTCTTCGAGCGTGGGGTGATCGTGACATACGAGACGATCCGATGCTGGTGCGACAAGTTTGGCAAGGGCTTTGCTCACCGGGTGAAAGCCGCGCGGCGCAAGCCGGGTAGCACGTGGCACCTCGACGAGATGTTCGTCACCCTGCGTGGCGAACCGTATCTGCTGTGGCGTGCGGTCGACGAGCATGGCGCCGAACTCGACATCCTGGTGCAAAAGCGGCGCGACAAGGCTGCCGCCAAACGCTTCTTCAAGCGTGTGCTGCGTTCGAGCCCGGTGCCGCGCAAGATCGTCACCGATCAATTGCGCAGCTATCCGGCGGCAAAAGCCGAGATCCCGAAGCTTGCGAACGTGAAGCATGTGTTCGTCAAAGCGGCAGCTCGGCTGAACAAC
Organism: Caballeronia udeis; assembly: GCF_001544555.2. GTDB lineage: Bacteria > Pseudomonadota > Gammaproteobacteria > Burkholderiales > Burkholderiaceae > Caballeronia > Caballeronia udeis. Next base: position 22,620 of record NZ_FCOK02000015.1, read on the forward strand.
CGCGCGGAGAATAGCCACCAACCGACACGCGAGCGCGAGCGGCGCATGCGCGGCTTTCGCGACCCTAACCGCACACAGAAATTTCTCTCGTGCTTCGGGCCGATCCGACAACATTTCGCGCTCAAGCGGCATCTGCTGCGTGCTTCACTCTATCGCAAACAACTCGCAGCTCGGTTCGTTGCATGGCGCGACTTCGCCGAACTCGCCCAAAATCCGTCGACTGCTTTCTGACCAGTAGTCGTATCTGCCGCCGTGCCGTCTCACTCTCGGTAAGTTGACAAAGCCGTTGGCGAGCCACCCGTAGCTGCGGATGCGCTTGAAGCCGGCGGGCAGCACGTGCAGCAGGAAGCGGCGGATGAACTCGTCGGCCGTGAGCGTCATGGTCCTGTGTCGGGCTTCATGCCGGTAGTCCTTCCAGCGGAACTGCACGACGTGTCCGTCGAAGCTCAGCAGCCGGTTGTTCGAGATGGCGACGCGATGGGTGTAGCGGCCCAGGTAGTCGAGCACCGGGGCGGCGCCACCAAACGGTGGCTTCGCGTAGACGACCCACTCCGCGTGAGCGGCGGGCGCAAGCCACGCGGCGAACGCTCGCGGATCGCGCAGCGGCTCGAGCTGGCCATGGAAGCGCAGTGACCCTGCCTCGTTTCCACGTACACCAAGTCATGCAGCCAAACGAGCGTTCTCCCAGGTCACTGGGGGCAGGAAGCCGTTGGCCGAGTGCAGGCGCTGGCGGTTGTACCAGCCCTCGATCCAATCGACTATGTCCAGCCTGGCCTGCGCTCGCGTGTCGTAGCGTACCTGATGGATGCGCTCGACCTTCAGCGTCTTGAAGAAGCTCTCCATCGGCGCGTTGTCCCAGGCATTGGCCTTCCTGCTCATGGACATCGTGATGCCCAGCTCGGCGGCCAGTGCCCGGTAGCGCCCGCCGGCATACTGCGACCCGCGGTCGGTGTGGACCAGCACCCCTTGGCAGGTTTGCGCAGCCACCATGCCGAGTTCAAAGCGGAGCACACCAGCGTGGCGTCGATGGTCTCGGACATCGACCAGCCGACGATGCGCCGACTGGCCAGGTCCAGCACGGCGGCCAGGTACAGCCAGCCCTCGCCGGTGGGCACGTACGTGATGTCCGCCACCCACGCCTGGTCGCTCTGCCAACTATCAAAGCGCCGATCCAGCAGATTCGGCGCCACCGGCAAACGGTACGCCGAGTCGGTGGTCGTCACGAACGGCTTTCTGTACACCGGGCGCAGGCCCTGGCGCCGCAGGCTCTTTCGCACTCGCTCGGCGCTGACGACCTCTCCCTGCTGGCGCAGCTTGTGAACGATCCGAGGGCGGCCATAGCTTCGACGGCTGGCATCGTGGATGGCCGCCACCTTGGCGTCCAGAGCCTGGTTGGCCAGCGTGTTGGGACTGGGCGGGCGCACGCGCCATTGGCAGTAGCCGCTGCGAGACACCTGCAGCACGCGGCAAAGCCGACTGACGGTGTATTGGTCGCGATGCTCGTCGATCCAGGCGTACTTCATCGCGACCCCCTGGCGAAGTACGCCGTCGCTTTTCGAAGGACTTCCACATCCAGCTTCGCGTCGGCCAGTTCTCTGCGCAGGCGGCTGTTCTCCGCCTCCAGTTCACACACCGGGCGGCGCGCAGGCGCCTCGGTGGGCGGCACAGCCGCGCCACTGCCGCCGGTCGCTGCGACACCTCGCCTGGACCAGTTGCCCAACGTTGCCACCGGCACGCCCAAGCGACGTGCCGTGTCCGCCGACTGACGCCGCGAGTCTGACGGCCTCAGCCTTGAATTCCTGTGTGTACTGCCGCTTGGGCAGCTTGCCTTCTTTCATTTCGATTCTCCGTACCTCTGATGTTATCAACTTCTTGCTGTACGTGAAATCGAGGCAGGGTCAGGTGTGGGTGGGCAGGTTTGAATCTGCCCTTTTCTTGCCGGAGAATCCATAGATTGCAAGAATGACAGCAAGGAGGTTGGGATCGCTGCGTAGGGCCGTGTGACCCCATCCTGCAGCGTGACCTGATTGGGTCAAGGCCGGGTTGTCATGCAGGCAGTTTGGCTGCAAGCAGTTCGACCTTCTCGATATTGGGCGGAGAACTGAGCAAGGTCGCGGCGTTGGCCATCAAGGCCGCGGCGATCTGGCCGTTCAGATGTGCTTGGCGACCTGCCTCATCGGCAAAGGCATCGAACACACCGAACGTCGAAGGGCCAAACTTCAATGCGAACCAGGCAGTGGTGCCGGACTCGGCGTTGGCGAGCGGCAGTGCGCTGGCCAGGAAGTCGGCAAGCGCAGCCTCCTGGCCGGGTTTGGCTTCGAGGCGAACAAACAGGGCGAGCTTGGTCATACTGTAATCCTTTGGGTAAATGGGTTAGGTGAATGGATCGACGAGCCTGCAGTCTAAGTCTTCATGACAGCCATTTCTATAGACAATAATGACAACATTGATATCATTGTTGCCATGAAACTCCACATCCTTGTTTGTGATGGCGTGTTTGATCTGGGGCTTGCGGCGCTCACCGACACAGTGGGCTTGGCCAATGCGATGTCGGGCTCGCTGCCACAGGCTCCCGCGCACATAGAGCTCACGCTGGTGGGCGTGCGGCGTCGCATCCGAACTGCGCAAGGCTTGACGGTCCCCGTGGTCACTGCGCGTGGTGTGCCGGAACCAGACGTCGTGCTCGTGCCCGCGTTTGGTGACAAGATGCCTGACACGCTCTCGGCTCGGCTCACACGCCCCGACGTGCCCGATGCGGTCGCCGTGCTACAGCAGTGGTCCACCGCTGGCGCGCACCTTGGTGCCGCCTGCTCCGGTAGTTTCTTGCTTGCAGAGAGTGGCCTGCTTGATGGGCATCGTGCGACGACGTCATGGTGGCTGGGGCCGATGTTTCGGCAGCGCTATCCGAACGTCACGTTGGACGAGTCACGCATGATCGTGAACTCGACACGCTTCACTACCGCGGGTGCCGCTTTGGCCCACGTCGACTTGGCCTTGCGCATCATCAGGGGGCGCAGTCCGGCGCTGGCGGCCCTAGTGGCACGCTATCTGCTGGTCGAGGCACGCAGTTCGCAAGCCGAGTTCGTGATTCCCGACCACCTTGCGCATGCCGACCCGATGGTGGAGCGCTTCGAGTGCTGGGCCAGAAGTCGGCTCGCGAAGGGGTTCTCGCTGGCCGAGGCGGCCAGCGCCGCGGGCACAAGCGAGCGCACCTTGGCGCGGCGGCTGCAAAGCGTTTTGGGCAAGACACCGCTGTCGTATTTCCAGGACCTGCGCGTGGAGCATGCTGTCCATCTCTTGCGCACCGGAAACGCGAGCGTCGACCAAGTCGCCGCACAGGTCGGGTACTCGGATGGGGTGACCCTGCGGGCCCTGTTGCGCCGCAAGCTGGGCAGGGGTGTCAGGGAGTTGCGACGCGGTGGATGACCGGAGGCGTTTGGTGCATGTACGGCTGGAGACCGCCGCCAAACTGTCGGAAGCAAAGGCTTACCCACTTGCGTCTACTACATCGTGCGTTGGGTGCAAAAGCACCAGCCGTGCCAAAGCAGTCTTCAGTGACCTTTCAAAGGTCTGAGTATTGGGAGTACTGTTAGCTTTACCACTGTTTTCTGTTCACTAATCTGGGTTTTCATTCGCATGCTATTCAATCCACTTCAAGTAGGTTCTCTCACCCTGCCCAACCGCATCCTTCTGGCACCACTGACACGCGCCCGTGCCGACGCTGGCCACATGCCCAACGCGCTGATGGCCGAGTACTACAGCCAGCGTGCCACCGGCGGCCTGCTGATTTCCGAATGCACCATGGTGGCGCCTGGTACATCGGCCTTCGTCAATGAGCCTGGCATCTACAACGACGCGCAGATTGCAGCCTGGAGGCAGGTGACCGACGCGGTGCACGCCAAGGGCGGACGCATCTTCATGCAGATCTGGCACGCTGGCCGCGCAGCCTACCCTGGCGCTGCCGATGGCGCCCCCATTGTCTCCAGCAGCGCCACCGCCATTGAGGGTGAGATCCACACGCCCCAAGGCAAGGTGCCGCACGCGGTGCCTCGCCCCCTGACCGTCGAAGAGATTCCCGGCATCGTGGCTGCGTTTGCTCAAGGCGCACGCAACGCCATTGCCGCCGGCTTTGATGGTGTGGAAGTACACGGCGCCAACGGCTACCTGATTGACCAGTTTCTGCGCGACACGCCCAACCAGCGCACCGATGCTTACGGCGGATCGCTGGAAAACCGTGCACGTTTGCTGTTCGAGGTACTCACTGCCGTGACCCAGGCGATCGGCTCCGAACGTGTGGGTCTGCGCCTGTCGCCTCTCAACAGCTTCAACAGCATGAAAGACAGCGACCCGCTGGCCCTCATCGGCTTCCTGGCCGATAGGCTCAATGTCTTCAAGCTGGCCTACCTGCACGTGATGCGCGCCGATTTCTTCGGCGTGCAGAAGGCCGATGTCATGCCCGTAGCGCGTGAAAAGTACAAGGGTGTGTTGGTGGGCAATATGGGTTACAGCGCTGATGAGGCAGAGGCAGCTATTGCCGAAAGTAAGCTTGACGCTGTGGCCTTTGGCACCGCCTTCCTGGCTAACCCGGACCTGCCCGCACGCATCAGGGCCAAGGTACCGCTGAACGCGCCTGACTCCAACACGTTCTACGCAGGTGGCGCCAAGGGCTATACAGACTATCCGACGCTGCAGGTCGCGTAAATCACCGCCCCAGAAGATCGAAGAAATGAGCCACTTTATACCCAATGCTCTGCCCTTCGATCTTGCGAAGCTGTGAATCGAGGGCGTCTACCGAGTGTTGTGCGCCATCACGATCTTTAATTGATAAGTTGCCTCGGTTTTCCTGCGGTCAGCCCAGGCACTCATTCAGATGATAGGTCGAGTTGCTCGGAATGGAAACGAGAAGGCGATCTTGTACGCTGACGTGACGACTCGGGCGATGAAACAGGCGATCGATGAGACAGATAGGCGCAGGCAGCTTCAAATTGCCTTTAACGAAGACAATGGAATTTCTCCGGTCTCTTCTGTGCGAAAACTAGCAGGAGAAGAGACGAGTACGGAGGAACCCACAGTTCATACTGAGGCCTTCTGCGAGAATTTGTCCGACCTTTGCGATCAAATTACTGCCAAGGAACAGCAGCTACTCGAATTTACCGATACCGGTGATGAACAGCGCGTCGAGGATATCCGCCGTCAGTTGGATGGTTTGTACCGGCAATTCATCTACATCTGATCGTTTGCCGGCATTAGGGTGCGTGGCCGACCGATCTGCACCTAGCGCAGACGGTCCGCTAATCGTTCGAGCGAAGGGGTGAGCCACCGAGGCGCAGTGAGGTCGGCTGAAAAAAGTGGACGCCAACATTCCGTAGAATTGAGGAATGGAGGCATTGATGAAGCGAATCCCGAAGGCTGTGTACACGAAGGAATTTCGTGAAGAAGCAGTAAAACTGACAATGACTGACGGAGTGGGCGTGTCTGAAGCTGCCCGTCGATTGTCAATATCGATGAAGACGTTGGCGAACTGGGTTCGCGCCGCAAAGGACGGCAAGCTGGAGAACGTCGGGCAAACCCAGAAACCACTGACAGAGATCGAGGCGGAGCTGAGCCGGCTCAAGCGAGAGTTGGCAGAAGTGAAGATGGAGCGCGATCTGTTAAAAAACAGGTTAAGAGGCGCGCCCCTGCCCGAAGGGCAGAAACTCCCGGGCGGCGCTACACTGATACGCATCAGAGGGAGCGGCCGTCGAATTATTGGTGATTCATCCCGTTAAAAAACATGGTCCAGGGACTGATGCGGACCCAGCATTGGTGACGCCGCCAGGCGATCCCGTTCAGGAAGGTGATCAACTCCGCTGTCCCGCCCTCTGACCATCCTATAGGTGGAGGGCAGACATGAAGACGACGAAGTCCCGAGGCGCCGCCAACGCGGCACAGATCACGGTAGTGCACCCTCATGCTGCGGCGATCGACATCGGCGCGCAGTTTCATGTGGTCGCGGTCGGACCGGAACGTGATCCGGAACCGGTCCGCTCATTTCGCAGCTTCACGCAGGAGCTTCACCAGCTCGCGCAGTGGCTCAAGCAGGTGGAAGTCACCACGATTGCCATGGAGTCAACCGGCATTTATTGGATTCCCGCGTTCGAAGTATTAGAAGCGTACGGCTTCGAAGTGGTGTTGGTTAATGCGCGGGACGTGAGGAACGTCCCGGGCCGCAAAACTGATGTCAACGACGCACAGTGGCTGCAGAAGCTTCACGCGTACGGCCTGCTGCGGGCCAGCTTCCGTCCCCGGCATGATATTGCGACGTTACGCGCCTATCTGCGTCAACGCGAACGACTACTCGAGTATGCCGCAGCTCATATCCAGCACATGCAGAAGGCGCTGATGCAGATGAACCTGCAACTGCATCATGTTGTGCAGGACGTCACCGGCGTTACCGGCATGAAGATCATCCGCGCGATCGTCGCCGGAGAACGTAATCCAGAAGAACTAGCCCGACATCGTGACGTCCGCTGCAGGGCATCAATAGAAACGATTCGCGATGCGCTGGTCGGTCATTATCAGGACGAACACGTGTTCGAATTGACCCAGGCAGTCGCGCTCTATGACTTTTATCAGACGCAAGTTAAGCAGTGCGACGAACGTATTGAACTCGTGCTTCGGCAACTACAGGAAAATGCGACGCCGGTGAGCACCCCACTGCCTGCCGCGCGTCGTCGGAGCAAGCAGTCAAACGACTTCTCGTTCGATGTGCGCGCAGAACTCTACGACGTGCTCGGCGTGGACCTGACACAGATCCACGGGCTCGGCCCCTACCTTGCGCTGAAACTGGTCGCCGAATGCGGCACCGACATGTCGCGCTGGCCGACGGTGAAACACTTCACATCGTGGCTGTGTCTGGCGCCGGGCAACAAGATTTCCGGCGGCAAAGTGCTGTCCTCCAAAACGCGTCGCTCATCCAGCAAGGCTGCTGCTGCGCTGCGTCTCGCTGCCGTCACGATTGGCAAGACGGACACCGCACTCGGCGGTTTCTACCGACGGTTGTCCGCGCGGATTGGAAAAGCAAAGGCCGTCACGGCTACGGCCCGCAAGGTCGCGGTGCTGTTCTATAACACATTGCGTTTCGGGATAAAGTATGTCGATCCCGGTGCCGAATACTATGAAGAACGCTACCGGCAGCGGGTCCTGAAAAATCTCACCCGACGAGCCGAATCCTTGGGCTTTGTATTGCAACCCAAACCGGCCTGATCGGGAGGAGTTTCTCAGGAAGTTTGCAACGTACTTCGCGAAGGAGTCGCGGTGAAGTACGGCGCAATTGAGCAGATGCGACAGCAGTACCCTGTGCCGCCGATGTGCCGGTTCCTGGGCGTGTCCACGAGTGGCTACTATGCTTGGCGCAAACGGCCGCTGTTGTTAAGGATTGTTGGACGCCTGCCCCAAACCGCAGGCGTGTGACTACCCTGGCGCCGGCGGGCAGGCGTCCAACAATCCTCGAGGGAGGAAACCGCGGGATGCTCAGAGGCAGCTCGAACTGGCAGCCGTTATGGTGATTAGACCAGTGGCATTGTCGCCTAGGTCTCGACAAACCTGTAGAAATGGCAGCGGATGCTGAGGTGAGAGCCTCGATGCCCCTGTTTTTGCAAAGTCGCGCGATGTCATTTGGCTGCGATCGACTGGTTTGGGGCGTCGGACGCAACGGTCCCCTAGCGGCTCTCGTTGCCGAAGAGCCGACCGTAGGTTAATGCACTGCGGCGCGATGAGATTCACGCGTGACAGTTCTCCACAGGTGGGGCTCGAATCGGAGCGCTGCGTTGAAAGATGTCGATAACGATCATCAACGACCCGCAATGTCGACACACGAAGCTTGGGCCTGCCGCGCACGTTGATGCATCTGCGACGGGATCGACCGCGCGTGGCAACACATGCAGCAACGCTCGTATCCTCGAGAGATTGTCGCGGCGTGACGGGTTTGCGAGCAGGCCGTAGTGGCGAATTCGGTGGAAGCCACCCGGCAACACGTGCAGCAGGAATCGGCGGACGAACTCATCGGCCATGAGCGTCATCGTCTTATTGCGTGTGTGCCCGTCCATCCGATAGTCTTTCCAGCGGAAGGTGACGCCACGCTCATCGAGTGCGATCAGTCGTTGATTTGAGATCGCCACCCGGTGCGTATAGCGCGACAGATAAGCCAACACGGCTTGCGGTCCCGCAAATGGTCGCTTGGCATACACCACCCATTCGCACGCACGCATCGGGGCAAGCCACTCGGCGAACACTTCCGGATCGGCAAGCGCGGCGCATTTACCGAAGAACCGCAATTGACCGCGGTCATACGCCGCGGCCAGCTCTTCGAGGAAGCGGCGCCGGAACAGTCGCGAGAGCACGCGCACGGGTAGGAAGAAGCCTGGCTTGCAAGCGACCCATCGGCCTCGATCAGGAGACAGGCCACCGCCAGGGACGATTCCGTGGACATGAGGATGGTGCGTGAGCGCTGAGCCCCATGTGTGTAAGACCAGAGTCGCGCCGACCTGTGCTCCGAGGTGCTTCGGATCCGCGGCAATCGTGCGCAGCGCCTCGGCGGCCATATCAAACAACAGGCCGTACATCACCGCCTTGTTGTAATACGCAATCTCGCTGATCGGAGCCGGTAGTGTGAAGACCACGTGGTAATACTCGACGGGCAGAAGATCTTCCTGGCGTGCGTCTAACCACCGTCGTGCGGCCGTGGCCTGGCACTTTGGGCAGTGTCGGTTGCGGCACGAGTTGTAGGCGACTTCGACCGCCGCGCACCCTTCGCAACGCAACACATGTCCCCCCAGTGCCGCGCTACGGCACTGCTCGATTGCTGACACGACCTTCAACTGACCCAGGCTGAGGTTCGCGGACTCGCGCCACTGTGAACCCAGAGATCGAAAGTATGCGGTCCATCAGCGACGCCCCTCAATTCAGGTGACGGAGCGTGTGACATGTGGTGGGAACGCGGATCAGCGTAGGTTGGCCGGCAGCTTCCAGGGAAGCAGCGCGTCGTAGTCGTCGACCGTCTTTGCCAGAGGCAACCGCTGGAACAGCCAGGTGAGATAGCGATACGGATCGATGCCGTTGGCTTTTGCTGACTCGACCAGCGAGTCGGGTAGCAGCGACGCATTGCTACGTCGCCGCCCCCTAAGAACGGAACGGGCGAGTTTCCCCGCATTCCGCTCAAGCCTTTCAAAGCCCCGTTGCCGGAGCCGGTTTCACCGCTGAGGACCGCTGGCCACGCGCGATCTGATGGCAGTCCGGATGCAGCATCACCAGGTTACGACTCGCGTCCGTGCCACCATCGATTACGCGTTCCAGATGGAAGAGACGCCACCCACTGGATTTGGTAATCGGCTGGTTGCAGGTTGGGCATGTGCGTCCCTGATTCCACCATAGCCGGATGAGCCGCTTCCGACCTTTGAGTGAGTCCATCATCTCGAAGCCAAGACGCTCCTCGAAATAACTTTCCCACTGAGGGTCGAACGGGTTGGCGGCAGCCTTGATTTTTCGGTGCCGCCGGATCGGCGTGTTGGCGATGTCATGGAGCGCCAGGAGTTCAGGCGCTCCTGTACTGGGCACTTTGCCAGTCTCCGTACCAAAGACCCAGTGCCGGGCGTCGACGGTTCGGAAGTACTTCCGTCGGACCCAGCGTGCGCCTTTGTTCGGATGCCGACGCTGTGCCCAGCGCCATAGACACCGCCAGATCTCGAGACTCACCTTGCCGAAGACGCGCTTTGATACGACATGACGATGATAGTTTGCCCATCCGCGAATCAACGGGTTGAGTTTCCTGATCAGCCAGTCGTGCCGTACTGTCGCGTTGTCCTTCACGATATCCCTCAGCTTGCGCAGGAAGCGCTGAACGTTCGCTTTCGCAGGCTTAATCAACAGCTTGCGGCCATACTTGCGCACGTTCATACCAAGGAAATCGAACCCATCTTCAATATGCGTGATCCGGGTCTTTTCTGGCGATAGCGATAACCCCCGTTCCGCCAGAAACCGCTCAACCACGGGCCGAACCTCATCTACCAGCACTTCACGCGTTGCACCGGTGATAACAAAGTCGTCTGCATAACGAACGAGGTTGATTTTCGACACATTACGACCGCGCCGGTTGAACTTAACCCGTAGCGTTCGTTCCAACCCGTCGAGCGTCATGTTCATCAACGAGGGCGAGATAATACCGCCCTGCGGTGTACCCGCATCCGTTGAGTGAAGGACACGATTATGAAGGTAGCCAGCCTTCAACCACTTCCGCAATATCGCCTTGTCCGTGGGGATGTTGGCGATCAGCCAGTCATGCGAGATTTCGTCAAAGCAGCTGCGGATGTCAGCCTCTAGAATCCACTGAGCGCAAGCACGTCCGCCCAATGCTATGAAGCACTGACCGATCGCATCGTGCGTGGACCGAGCAGACCTGAATCCATAGGAATTAAGGTCTGCCGTCGTCTCCGCGATGGGCTCAAGAGCGAGCAGATGCAGCGCCTGCCACGCTCTGTCGATCATGCACGGAATTCCGAGGGGCCGCATCTTTTTCCCGTCGGCCTTGGGGATGTATATCCGCCTCAACGGACGCGGCTGGTAGCCGCGCCGATTGAGCGACGACACTGCTTTGAGCTTGGCCCCCGGCGTTGACCATATGACTCCATCAACGCCGGGAGTACGTTTGCCGCGATTACCAGTCACCCGTTTCACGGCGAGTGCCTTGCCGCTGAACGAGTGGGTCAGCAACCATTGCAGGGATTTCACCTTGCTATGTTTGCCGGCCTGTTCGGCCTTCACGATGCGTGCTTGCAGCCGTCGAACCTCGCGATGACATTTGACCCAATCAATGCGGTGCCAATGTGTCGCGCGGTCGAAGGACGCACCCGCGCCGAGTTGCTGCACAGTCATCTGCTTTTCCTCCTTGAACGGTTAATCAAGCTATCTCGTGACGAAAGACCATGCGGAAGTCTGCCCGCTTTCGCGCGGGATGATGTTGTCGTGTAACTCAACCCCTATCCGACCCATTACAGGTCAGCCTTCGCTTTTTCCGCACTCCCATGCCCGCACCGCCATCAGCCTTCCTCGCGGTCGGCCTGCCCGATTGGGCGGCTGTACGGGGTTTCCGTGTTCCACACAGCTCGCAAGAATGGTTTAGGTTCCGCCTTTTCACCGGTAGCGTTGTCGTCCGTGCCGCCCCACTATACAAAGAGCGGACCCGCTACATTCCCATTTTGGGTCAGGCCTGTCAGTGTCTTTGGCCTGTTCGCGATGACGGTGTTTAAACAGCGATTCAGATGCCTTAACCTTGCCATCCAGTCAGATCTCCTTCCGCGTCGACACTCGCAGAAGCGCCTTGGTCTCACAACTTCAGCGTGGCTTACGCCGAGCTTCTTTGTCTCGGTGGCTTCACACGATGCCGTTGCCAGCCTCGCATGCACCGATAGACTACGGGCGACGGAACGCCCGGTTTCCTGCCGCCCTACAGCGACGGCGAAACAACGAACTGCGCGACTTTCACGTCGCACATAAAGATTCGCACTCGCATGTGCGCCAGCAACTGTATCGGCAAATAGGAAGCTTTTGCGCGCGACGACAAACGGGCGAATGGAATTTTCGCAGGGATTGTTCGATATGGGCCAGTTGCCGTTCTCAATGTATCGGATCAGCTTGGGCCACTGCCCAAGCAGATAGGTCAGGGCCTTACCGAGCAAACTTTGAGGCACGACGCCAGGCAACTGTTCAAGCATCAGCGTTTCGATGGCATCGAGCACGCGTGCACTGTATCGTCGTCGCAATCGCTGTCGTCGTTCAGCCGCCCACGTTTCACTGTGCGCCTCCGCCGCGAACAGCTTGCCGATCAGTTTGATGAAGCGCGTCGCGAGCAGGTTGGACGAGCGTGCGGCCTTCGGCACGTTATCTTCGGCCTTGACCAGATACCGTCTCGCGTGAGCCCAGCATCCGAGATGCACGAGCTGATACTGTTCAGCGATGCCGTTGTAGGGCTCGTATCCGTCAGTCATCAGAACCGCACCCTTGCGAATGCCGGTGAACAGTTTGTCGGCCAGCTTCGCGCCGCGACCAGCCGTATAGGCGAAACAGCGGATGGGAGTTCCCGATCCGGTCATTTGCGCCCAGAGATAGCTTTTCGTTTGCGGCTTGCGCCCTTCTTCCTTCAGGACCTGGAACGTCGTCTCGTCGCAGTAGATCACGTCAGCATCGAGCAACGCGTCGCGCATCAGGTTGATAACGGGCTGCGTTGCGAGACCGACGCGTACCATGCTCGCGGCGAGCGTGTTCGATGAGATGTCGCCACCGAAGCGTCGCAGCAGGACCGCCTGGCGATAGATCGGCATGCCAAACTGATACTTGCCGGAGGCGACCCACGCGAGCGCCGATTCCGTGAGCAGTCCACGCGGGATGATGCGCAGCGGTGCCGGCGTGACCTTGATGCCAAGATCGCAGCACGGGCAGGCATACTTGACGCGCTGGTGCTGGATGACGCGAAGCTGTTCGGGGATCACGTCGAGCTGCTCGCTCGTTTCGACACCGATCTCGACGAGCGCATGGCCGTCGTGGTTGCAGAAGCGTTCGCCTTCGGGAAGTTCGTGCCGAACGACTTCGCGCGGCAAGTTGGGATCGAGCGGTTTGCGATGACCGCGCTTCTTGCGCGTGTGCGCGGCGATTCTGGTTTCGGGAGTATCTTCCTGCGCCGGTGTTGCGTTCGTGCCGAGCACTTCGGCTTCATTGAACAGACCCGGCTGATCCGATGCGCGAGCTTCGCTCTTCGCGCCGAACAGCTCGCGCCGGTAAGCGCGCAGTCGTTCCTCAGCCAGGTCGCGCTCCGCAGTCACGAGACGCAGTGCGCTGCGTAACCCGTCGCGCTCTGACTGAAGGGCGTCATGCTCCTCGCGCATCGCGAGGAGCATCCTGAGTTCGTCAGCGTCGATGGTCACGTTGATCGGCATACCGCTTAGACCAGTATGCCGACGACATGTTCAGCTCACACGCGCATAATGTCGCCTCGGATGACGCTGGAGCGCAGCGATGTCGACACCCCCGAGAAGCCAGTGCAGCAGTTCGACGGTCAGTGCCACGACCTCGCTATTGTCATCAGGCCAGACGAAGCGATCATTGGCCTCGAGTCTCTTGAGCATGAGCCAGAAACCGTTGTCCTGCCAGCCCAGGATCTTGACGCGATCGCATCTCCGGTTGGTAAAAACGTAGAGCGAGGAATCCATGGGATTCAGGCGCATCGCCTGTTCGACGAGAATCGACAGACTGTTCATTCCGTACCGGAAATCGACGGGATCGCGGTACAGGTACACCTTCAGATTTTCGTCGAACCGGAACACGGCATCCTCCCGAACATCTGGACCACGGTGCTCAGTTCGTCGATGCTCGCTGCACTGAGATCAAGCTCCACGCCATTCGACAGTCGCACATGCAGCGAAAGCGTGATCGGCGCAGTTGCAGTCAACACGAGTGGTAACGGCGGCACCGATGACGTTGAAACGACCGGCACAAATGCAGAAGTAGACGGTGCGCACAGCAAGTGCTTACGTGAGCCCGCAACGTCGGTCGAACCGTCATCCACGCAACGACGGAAGTCTTCGTTGGCAATTGCGTCGATGGCAGATGACGGTAGATCGCGCTCGTCGGCGCGCGTTTCCTGCGATGCAAATGGGATGCCTTTCTCGCGCTCCATCAGATACTTCGCGATCCATTTGCGCAGCAGGTTAGCGTTGATCCCATGCTCCTGTGCCAAACGGGCGACCGACGCACCTGGTCGCAACGCGGCCTCGATCAGTACGCGCTTGCCTCCCTCGTCATAGCGACGGCGCCCGTCGCGGCTTTGACGAACTACTTTCAACTCTGAGTCTTTGCCAGTCATAGGTGTCCACCTCCAAATTGGACTGACCCCCAGAAGTTGGACGGTTAGATGGCTACGCCTGACCGCATTGAGTCCGATATTTTACGGGGCTCATGCCTTGCAGTTTCAGCTTGATACGATCATGGTTGTAGTACCGGATATAGTCCTTTATGCCGACCTCCAGCTCGTCAAGATTATCAAATTTGTTGAGGTAAAAGAACTCCGCTTTGAGGGTGCCGAAGAAGCTCTCCATGGCGGCGTTGTCATAGCAGTTGCCCTTGCGCGACATGCTTTGTGTGATCGAATGGTTTTCAAGAAGGCGCCGGTACACCGCCATCTGATATTGCCAGCCCTGGTCGGAATGCAAGATTGGCTTGTCGCTCTGCTTGAGTCGACCAAATGCTTTTTTCAGCATAGTGCCTACCATGTCAAACAAAGGACGTCGTGCCATTTGGTACGCAACGATCTCACCGTTGTAAAGGTCAAGCACTGGAGACAGATAGAGCTTTTCCCCACGAACGTTGAATTCGGTCACGTCTGTTACCCACTTCTGGTTCGGCGATTCTGCGTCGAACTGACGTTCGAGAACATTTGGCGCAATCTTTCCTACCTCGCCCTTGTAGGCGCGATATTTCTTGACTCGCACGCAGGACTTCAGTCGCAGATCAGCCATTAGACGCTGGATCGTCTTGTGGTTGACGGCGAGGCCCTCTTGCCGAATCGTAGCGGTGATGCGGCGGTAGCCATACCGCCCTTTATGCCTGTCGAAGATCGTCTTGATCCGGGCTTTGAGGCCAGCATACTTGTCGGCCACCTGCAGCGCCTTCTGTTGATAGTAGAAAGTGCTGCGCGCCAAGCCCGCTAGCTTGAGCAGACCGGCAAGAGGGTATTGGTGCCTTAGCTCGATCACGATTTGTGCTTTTTGCGCTGCGCTTGCGGCGCGGTCGTTTGAACCAAGGCATTGAGCTTTTTTAGATAGGCATTCTCCATGCGGAGGTTGTCCAGTTCCTTTATCAATTCGTCGCGAGTGCGCCTTGCGTCGCCCTTTGATGATCTCGGAGATTCTGTGGTCTGATGCTTTGTCATCTTCTTGCGGCGTAAGGAAGCGTGCGGAGACAAGGCCTCCAGTCCGCCCTGATCGTAGTTGCGCTCCCACGTAGCGATAATATTGAAGTTGCGAATATCAAACAGCGCGGCGGCCTGCCGATAGGAAAGGCCCTCGTCACGCATGCGTCGCAACACCGACAGCTTGAATTTTAAGCTATAGGTGGCCCGCGCCTTTTCCCTGACGCCTGCAGCACCATGCGAACGATAACCTGCCACCCATTTGCGTAGCGAAGTAACATTCACATCATGGCGGCGAGCAACGACTTTGAGCCCCGCCGTTCCCGAACAATAATCCTTGACGACCGCGAGCTTCGTCTCTTCCGAATACTTGCCCACAAGACTCCCTGCAAAAGTGTCCAACTTTGCGGGGTCAGTTCAAAATAGGTGGACACCTATGCTCCTCGCTCAGAGCGTCAGTTGGTAGACGTCGATAATGGATCGCTTACAGATCTCTCGCATCGACGAACTGCTACCCTGGAACGTGGCCGACAAGCTGAAACCAGCCAACCCGCCCACACTATCAACCGGCTAGATCTGGATAGATTTGGATGGATCGTGTCCATGATCGCCGATCGTGGACACGATCTCTCGTGATCGACACGAATTCCACCACGCCATCACCATCATGCCTCACGCGCGCGCGCGTGAGGCCACGGCCCAGCCGAGCCGCTTACACAGTTGGCCGAAGCAACGCTAGAGCAACCGCACGCTCTGTGATCCCTGCGGCTCCTTCTCGGGGTCAAGAAAACAGCGCAGTTGCCGTTAAAAACGGATTGGGCAACGCGCGCATCGCGCGCGGTCCTCGCAGACCTAATCGCTCATCACACTGGAATCGAGGAATAAGAAGCGGCTTCAGAATTCGGAATTTGAAGCACGTTAGCGCAAGCCGATCGGCCTCAGACGGTCTAACTGGTCGGAGAGGATGCGAGGCGAAACGCGTCCTATTGTTATAACTGGAATTGAACTAAACCGCTGACGCGGTATGGTGGCTGGCCGACGTCCCCGTCCTGGCCGGCGCCGCGGGTATTCCTTTCCGGGTGCGACGATGACAGTGCAATTCACCGCACCTGCTCATCCCGAAAGGAGTCCTGTCATGACACGCCTACGTCAGCGCATGGTCGAGGATATGCGCGTTCGCTAATACTGAGGATTTTGTAATGTGAAGGAAACCCCGCTACGCGTTGTCGAAGCTAGTCCGAATGCTTCTTTCCTTCACATTACGAGATGACGTCTCAAAGCGAATCAAGCCAATCCAATAACGAAGCGGACCGCTTCCAGCGAGGGAGTGGCCTGATCCAGGAAGGCGCATCGAACCGTTAAAGTGCGTCGCGCATCGTTTGCATGTTAGCGCGGGCATACTGATTGGTCGTATCAAGGCTCGAATGTCCAAGCCAACTGCTGATGACCGTAACTCCATTGCGTCTGCGAAATTGATGAAATCCTCGAGTGTGACGCGCGGTGAGACTTCATAAATCCATGAAACGCAAATTGACGCGCCTGCGCTCGCACCTGCAGCAGTCGGCGCAACGTCGGGTTAATGGGCTAAGGATTTACCCTGAAGCGTGGCCCCGTAGCCGGAGTAAATGTGAGTTAGACAGATAGGAAGGAGTGCCCTGGCAACAATCAAAAATCTCTCTTGTGCCGCTTTGCATATGGCTGCTGTGAGAACCCTGTAGCTTTGCGGCAAAGACCGATCGACGAAAGGCAGGTTTTGCTGCACCCCAGCAAATTCATGATGTGCGCTAATTGGCACAGGTATTGCATAGTTGTGTGCAAAGCAAAAGTCGGAGACAAAATGCCTTTGCCGGACATAACCCAACGCTATGTGCGAGTTACTCGCACCGGCGTCGATGGTTTCGTTGAATTCGATTTCATCGTCTCCGACGAGGACCTGACCGTAGAGCTCATACTGCCAGAGGCAGCATTCTCTGAATTCTGCACTACTAACAGCGTAACGGTAATTAGGAACCTCGATCGTGGCTCAAGCCCAACTAAAGGCCAAGGTCTCCTACAAACAGTTAAATAATCCATTTTAGAGGTAGCTCGATGCAAGTCGATATCAAAAGCCTAAGCATTAAGCCACTTAGGAATACTTTCGATCAGGTAGCCCGCTTCACTGGCACTGACAAAACAGCCTCACGCTATCTCGAAGCAACTATTGGGGTACAGCCAGAAGCGAATTTTCATTACAAGCCGCTTTGGGCAGAAGGGCGGGAGATATATGACAAGCGGAACACTGCGATTGTCATGGGAGAGTGGGATAAGCTGCTGGATCCGAGGCAGTACTATTACGGCAGCTGGGCAATCGCACGCAGCAGGCAGCAGGATGCGGCTGAGCGCAGTTTCGCGTTCGTCGAAAAGCGCGAAATGCTGGCTTCTACGGCACCTGAACTACGCCAAAAGATAATCGACATCGTGTTGCCACTCAGACATCTGGAATACGCAGCGAATTTGAACAATTGCTACATGTCTGCTTACGGCTACGGTGCTTCCGTCACGCAAGCTACGATGATGTGTGCTATGGATAGGCTAGGCATCGCTCAATACATCACGCGCATCGGCCTGTTGCTTGACGGAAATTCAGCGGAATCACTTCGTAGCGCGAAGTGCACTTGGCAGAGTGACGCGATCTGGCAGCCCCTGCGCAAGCTCGCCGAGACCATGCTTGTGACTAAAGACTGGTTCGAGCTGCTGATCGCACAAAACGTCGTTATCGACGGACTTGTTTATCCACTGGTATATCGATCCGTTAGCGACGCATTGAGTGCTCAAGGAGGATCGGCCTTCGCGATGCTTACGGAATTCATGAGCGAATGGTACGACGAGCACATCCGATGGAGTGACAACCTTGTGAAAGTCGCGGCAGCCGAGTCAACCGAAAACAAAACGCGGATAGCGGGATGGGTAGCGACTTGGCATGAGCAAGCTCTAACAGCGCTTGCGCCTGTCGCGATCAAAGCGCTTGGCGAAACGGGACCCTCGGCCCTTGAAGCGGCCAGTGCATTGCTCGACGCCCGTATGAACAAAGTCGGACTTTAACGAATTTGTCGGGAGACGGCACAAATGTCAGGAAAAATGGTTTTTTTAGCTCTTCAGGATAACGAAGATTCGCGTCCGATTCGAGAAGCCATTGAGGCAGATAACCCTCAAGCGGTGATATCGCAATTCCCAGGCGTGTACAAAATCGATGCGCCAGGTCGAATAGTGGTGAACCGTGAAAGCGTGGAGGCGCGCCTTGGGCGGCGCTGGAATCCACAAGATATACATCTCACGCTTGTATCACTGTCGGGCAACATCGACGAGACCGACGACTATTTTGCGCTCGAGCGCATCTAACATTTTCCGAGCAAGGAGCTAGCAATGGCAGCCACCAAAAAGATGAGTTTGCGTGAGAAATACACAACGATGACCGCCGATCTCGCGTGGGACTTGACGTACAAGAAGCCGTCTGAAGTCTTTCCCCTTGCCGACTTCGAAGGAATCAAGATTGAAGATTGGAGTAAATGGGAAGATCCCTTCCGTCTGACCATGGATGCATATTGGAAGTACCAGGGTGAAAAGGAAAGAAAGCTCTATGCGGTGATTGACGCCTTCGCGCAAAACAATGCCCACTTGGGCGTTTCCGATGCGCGCTATATCAATTCTCTCAAACTATTTTTAACTGCAGTTACGCCGCTCGAATATGGTGCGCATCGCGGTTTTGCGATGGCTGGTCGTGCGTTTCCAGGTGTCGGTGCACAGGTCGCATCGCAGATGCAGTCGGTTGACGAGTTACGCCACACGCAAACACAACTGCACACGATTAGCCAGTACAACAAATATTTCAACGGACTGCATGATCCTTTTCACGCGCATGATCGTGTGTGGTACCTCTCCGTTCCGAAATCATATTTCGAAGACGCACTTTCGGCTGGACCATTCGAATTCGTTGCAGCCATTTCGTTCTCTTTCGAATATGTACTGACCAACCTCTTGTTCATGCCTTTCATGTCAGGCGCGGCTTACAACGGCGATATGGCGACCGTGAACTTCGGGTTCTCGGCGCAATCGGACGAGTCGCGTCATATGACGCTTGGACTCGAGGTGATCAAGTTCATGCTCGAGCAGCATCCCGACAACTTGCCAATCGTACAACGCTGGATCGATAAGTACTTCTGGCGCGGTTATCGTTTGTTGGGCATCGTCGGAATGATGATGGACTACATGCATCCAAAACGTGTGATGTCGTGGAAGGAAGGCTGGGAGATGTATTTTGAGCAGAACGGCAAGGCTCTGTTCGATGACTTGGCCCGATACGGTATCACTATGCCGAAATTTTGGGAGCAATCGGTTGCCGAAAAGGAGCACATTACTCATCAATTGTGGCTCACTTTCTATTACTTCGGTAACGCCACAGGTTTTCACACCTGGATCCCTGAAGACAAAGAGCTTGATTGGCTGTCTGAGAAATACCCTAATACTTTCGATAAGTACTATCGTCCGCGGTTCGAATACTTGCGCGAGCAGGAAAAGGCGGGAAAGCGACTGTACGGATCCATGCTTCCGCAATTGTGTCAGGTTTGCCAGGTCCCAATGGTTTTTACGGATCCTGAGAATCCGACCAACACGGTGTACCGCCGGACGCAATACAGAGACGATAGCTACCACTTTTGCTCAGATGGCTGCCAGGCCATTTTCGAGCGCGAGCCTGAAAAATATGTCCAGGCATGGATGCCGCCGCACCAGATCTTCCAAGGCAACTGCGGTGGCCCGACAATCCCGGACGTCTTGGACTACTACCACTTTACAGCCCAAGATGGCGGAGAATTTTTGCATTCAGCTGATAACGCAAACTGGAATCTTTGGAAGGGTTTAACCAAAGAGAGCGAAGCTGCCTGATAGGCCAACAATGAGCATCGTGCAGCGCGGCGACCGCGCTGCAGCGTTGCACGAAACCGGCGCTTCTAGCCGCGCGCATAGGTAATAAGGAAATCCAACATGTCAGTCAAAGCAGCCTTCGCGGAATATACCGGCCCAGTCCGTGACGCGATTGAAAATTTCCACGGAAACCAGCTCGTCTACGTTGCGTGGGACGAACATCTGATGTTTCCCTGTGCAGCCGCGTTTCCATTTCCACCAACCATGCCCTTCGACGCATTGGTGAAAGACGTTCTCCCTTCCGTGTACGGCATACATCCAGACTTCGCTAAGATCGAATGGTCTGATGTCAAATGGACACTCGATGGCGAGGCGTTCGATCCGGAACTTACCGCAAGCCTTGCTGGAAATGGCGTTAAGCATAAGTCGCTGATTCGCCTTGCTACTCCCGGTTTGCATGGCATTGGTGGGATCGGATACTAAAGGGAGCCAGCGTGAGCTTCAAAATGACCATAGAACCGCTGTCTCACACCGTCGAAGTTGCAGCCGGACAGACGCTGCTGGAGGCGGCATTGAGATCTGGAGTCTACATCCCGCACGCCTGTTTGCACGGGCTTTGCGGCACCTGCAAAGTCCAGGTCGTCGAGGGGGAAGTGGACTTGGGCGACGCGTCACCGTTCGCTTTGATGGACGTCGAGCGTGATGAGGGAAAGTGCTTGGCATGCGTAGCTATCGCGCAGTCGGACCTCGTCATCGAAGCTGATATCGATGACGAACCGGATGCGGAGTCGCATCCGATGCAAGATTTTATTGGCACCGTGCGAAAGGTCTCGGACCTCACGCCGACCGCGAAGGGCGTTTGGATTGAGCTCGATGGCAGCGGCATAGATTTTCAGGCCGGGCAATACGTCAATCTGCACTTGCCGGGTGTAGCAGAGCCACGGGCTTTTTCGATCGCGACGGCGCCATCTTCAAAGCGTTTAATTGAATTGAATATTCGCCGGGTGCCAGGCGGCAAGGCCACTGAATATGTACATACGCGGCTTAAGGAAGGCGAGAAAATCCGGTTGAGCGGTCCATACGGGCGTTTTTTTGTCAGACGCTCTTCGCCCGAAAGTTTCTTGTTTCTGGCGGGCGGCACTGGTCTTTCAAGCCCGAAGTCAATGATTCTGGATTTGCTTGAGAAAGGCGAAACACGCTCAATAAAGTTGTTCTATGGTGCACGCAACGTACGCGAACTGTACGACGACGATTTGTTTCGTGATCTGGCTATTCGTTATCCAAATTTGACTTACGTACCGACATTGTCTGAACCCGATCCTGATGTGGAGTGGCTCGGCGAAAGGGGCTATGTCCACGAGGTAGCGACTCGACATTTTGACGGTGATTTCCGACATTTCAAGGCGTACATGTGTGGGCCACCCGTCATGATAGATGCTTGTATTAGTGCACTGATCCGCGGTCGTCTTTTCGAGCGTGACATGTACATGGAGAAGTTCATTTCCGCAGCCGATTTAACCACGTCAGCTCGCAAGAGCCCGCTCTTCAAGGCGATCTGAAATGCACGTAGTAGAAGATTGGTCGGCCGTGCCCGACTGCCGGATGTACATGATCCAACTTTCGGAGACGGGGGAAACTTTTGAATGCAGCTCGTCCGAGACGTTGCTGGAGGCGATGGCGAGGCTCGGTCGCAAGGGTATTCCTGCAGGTTGTCTAAATGGTGGGTGTGGGGTGTGCAAAGTCGAAGTGAACCGCGGTTGCGTCCGGAAAACGGGCGCGATGAGCCGTGCGCACGTTTCAGCCGAAGAAGAGGCAAGTGGGGTAGTGTTGGCGTGTCGAACCGCGCCGACCGGTGACCTTGACCTTCGCATTGTCGGAAAGATGAAGAAGACGGTTGTATATGACCGGTGGGGCGCAAGCTCCGCCTGATTCGGACATCGAGCGCCGACAGTGGGTTGAAGACAATCCATGTGTAAGGTGACCTGATTAATGCATGGTCCAACATTAAATTGGAGACTGAGATGGGCATCATGAGGATTGGGCATATCAGCATAAGGGTGATGGACCTTGAGGCCGCAGTCAAACATTACGAAAACGTGGTGGGACTGAAGGTTACTCATCGCGATGCACAGGGCGCGGTGTATATGAAGTGCTGGGATGAATGGGACAAGTATTCGGTGGTTCTTACTCTGTCCGATCAGGCAGGAATGAATCACGTGGCCTACAAGGTCGAAAAGAACGCAGATCTCGATGACCTGAAAGGGCGTATTGAGAAGTTTGGCATCCAAACGGAATTGGTCGCAGCTGGCTCAATGCCGTTCGTCGGACGCATGCTGCAATTCACATTGCCCAGTGGTCATGACATGTATCTGTACGCTGAAAAGGAATGCGTCGGGACTGATGTCGGCTCGACCAACCCTGATCCCTGGCCTGACGGCCTTCGCGGGGCTGGCGTGCATTGGCTGGATCATTGCCTGCTGATGTGCGAAATGAATCCTGAGAAGGGGATTAACAAGGTCGCAGAAAACACCCGTTTCTTCATTGACGTGCTCGACTTCTTTCAGACCGAGCAGGTTACTGTGGGGCCGCAAGGTTCGATTCAGCTCGCCTCCTTCCTGTCGCATTCGAGTAAGCCTCACGACATAGCCTTTGTCGGTGGCGAGCGGGCCGGGCTTCACCATCTGTCATTTTTCCTGGACTCATGGCATGACATCTTGAAGGCCGCGGACGTAATGGCCAAGAACAAGGTCCGGATCGATGTCGCGCCGACGCGCCATGGTTTGACGCGTGGGGAGACTATTTACTTCTTCGATCCATCGGGTAACCGCAACGAAACGTTTGCCGGCCTGGGGTATCAGGCGCAGCGCGACAAGCCGGTTGTCACGTGGACTGAAGATCAGGCCGGTCGCAGCATTTTTTATCACACGGGGGTGATGGCTGAGGGATTCACCACTGTCTATACGTGATGAGATTAATGAAAGCAGGCCGGTTGCTGACGTTTGCCGTTCGAACAACGACCTCGTGCTCGAAGTGACTTTCGATAGTCGCGCTTGAACGGCCCGCATAGGGACGAAGGTAATTTGAGGATGGCAAATATGACTTGCACGCCGCGCCTAAGTTGGGAGGCGGCCCACCGCGCGGTCGAAGGCGCGGTACGAAAGGCTATCGACCTCGGGGCACGTGTGAATGTGACCGTAGTTGACATTGGCGGCAATCCCCTATCTTTCCTGCGGATGCCGGGAGCGCCGCTTCACTCGATCAGCATCAGCGAAGACAAGGCGTACACGGCAGCGAGCTTTGGTTTGGCCACGAGTCAGTGGGCGGCAGAACTGCAGGCGCAATCAGATGCATTGCGACAAGGCCTGCCACTTCGGCCACGCTTCGTAATGTTCGGCGGGGGCGTGCCGATACGGCTCGCGGACGAAGTCGTCGGAGGGATTGGCGTGTCGGGTGCGTCGGAAGTGCAGGACGAAGCCTGTGCGAACGCTGGGCTTGCGGCAGCGGGTCTGCTCGACAAGTAAAACACCATAGGAAGTACGGACGTGAAAGACATCAAAAACTTTATCGACGGCGAGTTCGTTTCGACCGAACGCTGGTTTGACAAGCGTTCGCCATATGACGGAAAAGTGATCGCACGCGTCGCAGAGGCGGGACAAGCCGAGGTGCACGCGGCGGTGTGTGCCGCGCGAGAAGCGTTACGTGGTCCGTGGGGACAACTGGCAGTAACCGAGCGGGTTGAGATGCTCTACGCGATCGCAACTGAAATCGATCGACGCTTCGAAGACTTTGTCGGCGCCGAGATGACCGACATGGGCCAACCCGCGCATTTCATTCGTCATGTTGATGTCCCGCGAGGCGCTGCAAATTTCAGAGTTTTCGCCGACGTCGTCAAAAATGTTCCGACCGAATTCTTCGAAATGGCGACACCAGACGGCAGAGGCGCATTCAACTACTCGGTTCGCAAGCCGGTGGGCGTAGTGGCTGTGATCTGCCCTTGGAATCTGCCCTTCCTCTTGATGACCTGGAAGGTCGGACCCGCACTGGCATGTGGCAATACAGTCGTCGTCAAGCCGTCAGAGGAGACACCGCAGGCGGCCACGCTCTTAGCTGAAGTGATGGCAAGCGTCGGCGTCCCCAAAGGCGTCTTCAATGTCGTTCACGGTTTTGGACCCGAAGCGGCAGGAGAGTTCCTGACGACTCATGCGCAGGTGAACGCAATCACGTTCACCGGCGAAACGCGCACGGGTGCGGCAATCATGAGGGCAGCGTCAAACGGCGCGCGCCCGGTGTCGCTTGAGATGGGTGGGAAAAACGCCGCAATCGTGTTTGCCGACTGCGACATGGACGCTGCCATCGAGGGAACATTGCGGTCCGTATTCGCCAATTGCGGACAAGTGTGTCTGGGTACTGAACGCGTGTATGTCGAGCGCCCCGTCTTCGACAAATTCGTTGGCCGCCTGAAGGCAGGAGTAGAAGCGTGGAAGCTGGGAGTGCCTACGGATCCGGAGAGCCGTATGGGTCCGCTGATTTCACAAGAGCATCGTGACAAGGTGCTGTCGTATTACAAGAAGGCAGTCGACGAAGGGGCTACGGTGATCACAGGAGGGGGCATCCCTGATATGCCGGACGCTCTCCGAGGGGGGTCTTGGGTGCAGCCGACCATTTGGACCGGCCTGCCGGACTCGGCAACGGTGTTGCGAGAGGAAGTTTTCGGGCCGTGCTGTCACATTGCACCGTTTGACAGTGAAGAAGAGGTCATTGGCCGCGCCAACGACAACGACTATGGATTGGCCACGGCTATCTGGACCACAAATCTTTCGCGCGCGCACCGAGTCGCGGCCTCCATCGAGGTCGGTATCGCGTGGGTGAACTCCTGGTTCCTGCGTGATTTGCGCACTCCGTTCGGGGGTGCCAAGCAATCTGGGATAGGCCGCGAAGGTGGGACCCATTCACTTGAGTTTTATACGGAACTCAAAAACGTGTGCATCAAACTGTGATCATGGAAAAAACGCAAATCACGCAATTCGGCGACGATCTATATCAGGCACTGGTGACGCGCTCGGTGGTTGCACCGCTGACGGAGCGACATTCGGGCATGACGATCGAGGACGCTTATCAAATTCAGCAGCAGATGATTGGCCGCCGCGTTGAGGCCGGCGAACGGATCATTGGCAAGAAAATCGGCGTTACGTCTGCTGCGGTGATGAACATGCTGGGCGTGTATCAGCCGGACTTTGGATACATGCTTGACGGGATGATCTACAACGAGGGGCAGGCGATCGAGGCTGCAACGCTGATTCAGCCAAAGGCGGAAGGAGAGATAGCCTTTATCCTTAAAAAAGACCTGATGGGCCCGGGTGTCACCAGCGCTGCTGTCCTCGCGGCGACTGAATGTGTGATGCCGTGTTTCGAGATTGTGGACTCCCGCATTCGCGACTGGAAGATCAAGATTCAGGACACCATTGCAGACAACGCCTCATGTGGTGTGTTTGTACTGGGAGATCAGGCGGTTGACCCACGCAAGCTTGACCTGACGCTTTGCGGGATGGTGCTGGAGCGCAATGGGGACATCATTGCCACGGGGTGTGGCGCCGCCGCGCTCGGTTCGCCGCTCAATGCAGTGGCGTGGCTCGCGAACCGCTTGGGCACTCTCGGGATTCCGCTCAAAGCCGGCGAAGTGATTCTGTCAGGCGCGCTTGCCGCGATGTTTCCGGCCACGGCAGGCGACAGTTTCAGAGTCAGCATAGGTGGCCTCGGCAGTTGTTCGGTTCGGTTTCAGTGACCACGTATGGAAAAGCACCCGGTCGGGCCGTTTGTCTGCCATCCGATTTAAAAGTCGCTTCCACGTTAAGGATCGTTTCATGAAGAAAATCAAGTGTGCACTCATCGGACCTGGCAACATTGGTACCGATCTACTGGCCAAACTTCGGCGCAGCACCGTGCTCGAACCGGTGTGGATGGTGGGCATCGATCCGGAGTCGGACGGACTGAAGCGAGCCCGTGAAATGGGCATCAAGACCACGGCTGACGGTGTCGACGGATTACTGCCGCATGTGTTGGCCGACGGCGTGCGGATTGCATTTGATGCAACGAGCGCCTACGTGCATGCAGAAAATTCCCGCAAGCTTAATGCACTGGGCGTCATGATGATTGATCTGACGCCGGCGGCGATCGGCCCATACTGTGTGCCACCGGTTAATCTGAAAGAACATCTTGGTAAGCGCGAGATGAATGTGAACATGGTGACGTGTGGTGGACAGGCCACCATTCCAATGGTCGCGGCAGTCTCTCGCGTGCAGCCGGTGGCGTACGGCGAAATCGTGGCGACTGTGTCAAGCCGCTCGGTGGGACCGGGTACCCGCAAGAACATTGACGAATTTACGCGCACCACCGCTGCCGCCGTCGAAAAGGTCGGAGGCGCAAAAAAAGGCAAGGCAATCATCATCATCAACCCGGCGGAGCCTCCAATGATGATGCGCGACACCATTCATTGTCTGACCGAAACTGAGCCGGATCAGCAGAAAATAACCGAGTCCGTGCACGCGATGATCGAAGAGGTTCAGAAGTACGTGCCAGGCTACCGGTTGGTGAATGGCCCAGTGTTTGACGGTAAGCGGGTCACGATCTTCATGGAAGTGTCGGGGTTAGGAGACTATTTGCCAAAGTACGCCGGCAACCTGGACATCATGACCGCCGCAGCGGCGCGTACTGCCGAGATGTTTGCCGAAGAGATGTTGACTGGCAAGCTCGCGCTCGAACCCGTCGTCGTCTGATTGATCAAGGAGAACACCATGAACTTGCAAGGCAAGAAGATTACCGTCCACGACATGACTTTGCGTGACGGCATGCATCCGAAGCGTCATCAGATGACGCTGGAGCAGATGAAGGGGATAGCCTGCGGATTGGATGCAGCTGGCATTCCGCTCATTGAGGTCACGCATGGCGATGGTCTCGGCGGTTCGTCGGTTAACTATGGATTTCCTGCTCATAGCGACGAGGAATACCTCGGTACTGTCATCCCACTGATGAAACAGGCTAAGGTGTCGGCCCTGCTGATACCGGGCATCGGTACCGTCGATCATTTGAGGATGGCCAAGGATCTCGGCGTTCACACGATCCGGGTGGCGACTCACTGCACCGAGGCGGACGTATCGGAGCAGCACATTAGTCTTGCGCGCAGCCTTGAGATGGACACCGTAGGGTTCCTCATGATGGCGCATATGAACAGCCCGCAGGGGTTGGTTAAGCAGGCAAAGCTGATGGAGTCGTACGGCGCGAACTGTGTCTATATCACCGATTCGGCCGGATATATGCTGCCCGACGATGTCAGGGCTCGGCTCGGCGCCGTGCGTGAGGCACTCAAGCCCGAGACGGAACTCGGCTTTCATGGGCACCATAATCTCGCGATGGGAGTTGCTAACTCCGTTGCGGCCGTCGAGTCGGGGGCCATTCGCATTGACGCCGCCTCCGCGGGGCTTGGTGCCGGGGCAGGCAACACACCGATGGAAGTATTGGTGGCTGTATGCGACCGGATGGGAATTCAGACTGGGGTGGATGTATGGGCCATCCAGGACGTGGCCGAAGAACTGGTGGTCCCGATCATGGACTTCCCCATTCGCATTGACCGAGATTCGCTTACGTTAGGGTACGCGGGCGTGTACGGCTCGTTCCTGTTGTTTGCTAAACGTGCTTCGCAAAAGTATGGCGTACCGGCTCGCGACATCCTCGTGGAGCTGGGTCGGCGTGGCATGGTCGGTGGCCAGGAGGACATGATCGAGGACACCGCAATGACGTTGGCCAAGGCGCGCGTCCAACAGACAAAGGTGGCCGCATGAAGCTTGATGCCACAACGGTTGCTCTTCTCGCCGAGCGTCTCGAGAACTGCGAGCTGCAGGCGGAAGATACGCTCAAGATCACCGAAGAACATCCGGAGATGGACTGGGAAGATGCTTACGCGATCCAGGATGAAATCCGGCGCCGCAAAGTCGCGCGCGGCAGCAAAATCATCGGACTGAAGGCGGGACTGACGTCGCACGCCAAGATGAAGCAGATGGGCGTTCAGAACCCTGTTTTCGGGTTTCTGGCCGACTACTTCGCGATACCCGACGGCGGTACGTGTGACGTCAAAGCCTTGATTCACCCGAAGGTGGAACCGGAAATCGCGTTTTTTACGAAGACTGTGCTACGAGGCCCAGGATGCCACATCGGGGCAGTGTTTGCGGCGATCGATTTCGTCATGCCTGGCATCGAGGTCATCGATTCGCGATACCGCGATTTTAAGTTTGATCTTAAGAGTGTGGTGGCGGACAACACATCGGCCGCTCGCTTTGTGATCGGTGGCCAACCGGTATCTGCATCCCATCTCGATTTGCGCACGGTCGGGATTGTGTTGGAAAAAAACGGTGAAGCGGTCGCGTTTGGGGCGGGCGCCGCGGTACTAGGGCATCCCGCTGCAGCGATTGCGATGCTGGCCAATCACCTAAGCGAGCGTGGTGAGGAAATTCCGGCCGGCAGCATCATTCTTTCCGGTGGTATCACTGAGGCCATCGCCGTGCAAGCGGGAGATGCTATATCTCTTCGGGTTCAGGGCATGGGCAGTACGGGTTTGCGTTTTATCTAACGGGGATAGTGATGCCAATAGCACAGCTGTACATCATCGAAGGGCGTGATGACGAGAAGAAGGAGCGGTTGATCGTCGAAGTCACCGATGCGATTCACCGCGCCATTGATGCGCCGATCGAGTCCATTCGAGTCATCATCACCGAGATGCCGAAACAGCACTTCGGCATTGCAGGACAAAGTGCGCTCAAGCGCGGACGTTAGAAGTTTTTCTTGTCGTGCGTTAAGGCCGCGATGGCCTGCGAAATCTAGGAGACGAAAAAATGGCTTTACTCAACCGGATGGACTGGTACGACCTTGCCAGGACGACCAACTGGTCGCCGAGATATGTCACAGAGAGCGAACTATTTCCGCCTGAGTTGAGCGGAGGGTATGACATTCCCATGGAAAAGTGGGAAGTCTATGACGAGCCCTATAAGCAGACCTACCCGGAATACGTGAAAATTCAACGCGAGAAGGACTCCGGCGCCTACTCAGTAAAAGCCGCGCTCGAGCGCAGTCAAATCTATGAAAAAGCAGATCCGGGTTGGCTCACGGTGATGAAGCAGCACTATGGCGCGATCGCTCTCGCCGAGTACGCAGCCGCGAGCGCAGAGGCAAGGATGATGCGTTTCTCCAAGGCGCCGGGCATGCGCAATATGGCAACGATGGGTAGTCTGGATGAAATCCGTCACGGCCAGATCCAGTTGTATTTTCCTCACGAGCATGTCTCGAAAGACCGTCAGTTCGACTGGGCTGCCAAGGCCTTCCATACGAACGAGTGGGCCGCCATTGCGGCACGTCATTTCTTCGATGACATCATGATGACGCGCGACGCGATCAGTGTCGGCATCATGCTGACTTTCAGCTTCGAAACCGGTTTCACCAACATGCAATTTCTGGGACTGGCGGCCGACGCGGCGGAGGCTGGGGATCACACTTTCGCCAGTCTGATATCGAGTGTGCAGACCGACGAGTCGCGCCATGCACAGATCGGCGGTCCAACGCTTGAGATACTGATCGCAAACGGCAAGAAAGCCGAGGCCCAGAAAAAGGTTGACATTGCTTTCTGGCGCGCGTGGAGGCTGTTTTCGGTGCTGACTGGTCCTGTGATGGACTACTACACTCCACTTGAGCACCGCAAGCAGTCGTTCAAGGAGTTTATGCAGGAGTGGATCGTCACGCAGTTCGAACGCGCACTGGGCGATCTTGGGCTCGACAAGCCATGGTATTGGGATACGTTCCTGCGGCAGCTGGACCAACAGCATCACGGCATGCATCTCGGCGTCTGGTATTGGCGTCCCACCGTCTGGTGGAACCCCGCTGCTGGCGTCACGCCGGCGGAACGCGATTGGCTGGAAGAGAAATATCCCGGCTGGAACGACACCTGGGGCCAGTGCTGGGATGTGATCATCGACAACCTGGTCGATGGAAACATGGCGCAAACGTACCCGGAGACGCTGCCGATTGTGTGCAACATGTGCAACCTGCCGATCAATTACACGCCTGGCAACGGCTGGGCAGTGCAGGACTACCCGCTCGAATACAAGGGGCGACTGTATCACTTCGGTTCGGAGCCGGATCGTTGGTGCTTCGAGCAGGAGCCGGAGCGTTATGCGGGTCACATGACTTTGGTGGACCGTTTCCTCGCTGGCTTGGTACAGCCTATGGACTTGGGTGGGGCTCTGGCTTACATGGGCCTCGCGCCTGGCGAAATCGGTGATGATGCCCACGGCTACTCGTGGGTCGACATCTACAAGCAGATGCGCATGAAGAAGGCGAGTTGAGCGCTGCTGCCTGACAGGCCGGTGGCGGTATGACCACCGGCGCAATCACCAACTAAATGGAGGACAACATAATGGCTTTGTTTCCCTTAAGCTCCAATTTCGAAGGCGACTTCGTGCTTCAACTATTGCCGGTCGATACCGAGAACACGATGGACGAAGTGGCGAGTGCCGCCGCGCATCACTCAGTCGGACGGCGCGTGAAAGCTCGCCCCGGGCATATCCTTCGCGTGCGCAGACAGGGTAGCAAGGAGTTTCTGCCCCGAGCGATGAAAGTGGAGGATGCGGGCCTCAAGCCCACCGAGTGTGTAGAAATTATTTGGGAACCCTCGCAGCCGTAACCAGGCATTCGACGGTTGATGTGCTCGAACCTTTTCACCAATAGGAAAGAAGTTCATGACATTTAAGAAAGTGTGCTCTCTTGACGATCTTTGGGAGGGCGAAATGGAGTCGTTCGAGGTTGATGGGCAGGAAGTTCTGATGGTTTGGCCGGAGGGCGGCGACCTGAAGGCTTTCCAAGGTATTTGCCCACACCAGGACATTCCGCTGATTGAAGGCAAATTCGACGGTAAGACAGTGATCTGCAGGGCGCATCTTTGGCAGTTCGATGCCTGCTCTGGAAAAGGTATTAACCCGTCGGACTGCGCGCTCGCCCAGTATCTAGTTAGAATTGAAGGCGAGGCGGTTTTCGTAGAAACAGACGGCGTGAAGCCGTTGTTCGCACATACATAAGCAGCGCTCCGGCCGCCATTTAAACCCAAGGAGAAGTTTGTGACTACAAACGATATAGCATCGGCCCACCTCAACAATCGGGTAGGTCCGATCATGCGCGCTGGAGAACTCGCTGATGCCGTCGTTGAGGCTGCGCTCGAGGACAATCCGGGGAAGGAAATTCGCGTAGACGATAAGCGGGCATACCTGCGCATCGACACCGAGGGTGAATTGATATTGCGCCGGGAAACGATTGAACGCGCTTTGGGGCGTCCGTTCAAGATTCCGGATCTTGAGGTGGAGCTCAGTTCGTTTGCGGGCCGCATCGAAACCTTGCCCGAGCAGATTCGATTTTATTTTAAAACGACGGTCTGACCGACGATTGAAACTGATCGGCGAACAAAGAATTCTGAGTTAAGGAGACAAGTATGTCAGAAGTTCAAGTATTAAAGCCACTCAAGACGTGGAGCCATCTTGCAGAGCGGCGGCGCAAACCCAGCGAATACGAAATCGTATCGACCAATTTGCACTTCACAGACCGGGATCCGAATGCTCCTTACGAGCTTGATCCCGATATGTGGATGAATCGTTGGTACAAGCAGAACACGCTGAATAGCCCACTCAAACACGATGACTGGAACGCCTTCCGCGACCCGGATCAGGTCATCTATCGCACCTACAACCTAATGCAGGATGGGCAGGAGGCGTACGTGTACGGGCTATTTGACCAATTCAATGCCCGTGAACATGACAAGGCTCTGGATCCGCGTTGGGCAGGAAAACTTGCGCGCCTGTACACCCCGGCTCGCTACTTATTCCATACGCTCCAGATGGCGTCTGCTTACGTGGGACAGATGGCTCCTGCAAGCACGATCACGAACTGTAATTACTTTCAGATGGCTGATTCTTTCCGGTGGTTGAGTCATACGGCCTACCGCACCAAAGAGTTGTCCTTAGCATTCGACGACAAGGGCTTTGGCACAGACGAGCGCCAGTACTGGGAGACTGATCCGGCCTGGCAGGGGTTTCGCGAGCTAATGGAAAAGGTCCTCGTAACCTGGGATTGGGCCGAGGCATTTGTTGCATTTAGTCTGGTGGCGAAGCCGGCCGTTGAGGAAGCGGTTTTGCGCAAGTTGGGTGAGTCAGGTCGACACAACGGCGACACGTTGGTCGGATTGCTAAACGATGCGCAGCTTGTTGATGCCGCGCGGCATCGGCGCTGGGCCGCAGCGCTGGTCAAAATGGCGGTGGAAAGGGCCGGCAACGCAGACGTGATTAAAAGATGGGTTCTGAAATGGGAACCGCTCGCCGACTCTGCGATCAACGCCTATTGCACGGCGCTCTCGGATGTACCGGACGCGTCCGCATCAGCGAGACTCGCGACGCGGGAGTTCCGAAACTCTCTCGGCTTATGAAGGGACATGCAACTGATCGCAATCTGCGAGCGCTCTTGGAGGGGACGTATTCGTGCTCCCGATGAGCACTCCAAGAGCAGCAAAAGGAGCTTAAAAAATGTCTCAACATAAAATATCGGTCCATGGCGAAGATCGTGTCTTTCTTCAAAGCGGGAACGACACCATTCTACGGGCAGCCCTGCGCTCCGGCATTGGCTTCCCGTATGAGTGCAACTCTGGTGGATGCGGGAGTTGTAAGTTTGAGCTCGTAACGGGCGATGTCGAGAGCATCTGGCCTGAAGCACCTGGTCTGACGGAACGTGATCGGCGTAAAGGTCGTTTGTTGGCTTGTCAGTGCCGGGCGAAGAGCGCTTTGGGGATCAAGATCCGAACCGATCCGGCTTATGAGCCGATACAACCCCCTAAGCGAAGGTCGGCTCGTTTCGTCGAGTCGCATGACGTAACGCACGATATCCGGGAATTCAGGTTTGTCACGGAAGACAAGGCGGCGTTCCTTGCTGGCCAATATGCGATGCTTTCAATCCCGGGGGTCACTGAGCCTCGAGCTTATTCGATGTCGAACATTGGCAATGAACTGGGCGAGTGGCAATTCCAGATTCGACGCGTACCCCATGGGCGAGCCACCGAACGCCTTTTTCATCATCTTCATGCGGGCGATGAGGTGGAGATCGACGGTGGATATGGTGTCGCGTTCCTTCGAACGGAGGTTAAGCGCGATATCGTTTGCGTAGCGGGTGGTTCAGGTTTGGCACCGATGGTTTCAATAGCTCGCGCAGCCTCGCAATTGGGCATGCTCGATACCCGTCGTCTTCATTTTTTCTACGGTGGAAGAACACCGGCAGACATCTGTGGGACGTCGTTTCTGAGTGAACTAAAGGGATACGACGAGCAGATTCATTTTTATCCTGTGGTGTCCTTGCCAAATGAGATTCCTGGTTCACAGTGGAGCGGTGAGACGGGCTATGTTCACGACGCAGTTCAACGGGTTTTTGAAGAGTCTTTGCGTGAGTTCGAATTTTACTTCGCTGGACCGCCGCCTATGACACAGACTTTGCAAGAGATGTTGATGGTGGGCTACAAGGTTCCGTTCGATCAGATCCATTTCGATCGGTTTTTCTAATAGGTGGGGTGAGGACCGCGACCTCGGAGAAGTGACAGATAAGAGGCACGCAGCGAAGAAAATCTCCAACAAAGCTGCAGTGTCAGAGGCACGTCATGCTGTCTGTGATTTCGGTGACAGTTCAGTTTGGTGCACGGGTTATAGAACTGTTCGAGTTAGCAAAAGTACGGAGTACAAAATGAAGGCATCAGTCTACTTCGGCCCTAAGGACATCCGTTGCACAAATGTTCCTGACGCGGCCATACGCGCTCATCATGAAATATTGGTCAAGGTAAAGGCTACTTCGATTTGTGGGTCAGATTTGCATCTTTATAGAGGTGCTCTGGACGCAATAATGGAAAGGGGGCATTCGCAGACCGGCCATGAACTCATCGGCGAGGTGATACAAGTCGGAAAAGGAGTCGGGAGATTTACTCCGGGCGATCGAGTTAGCATGGGTTACTCAGTCTCCTGCGGTCACTGCTACATGTGTGAGGTCGGCCAGACCGCGCACTGTGAGACGACCAAGAATGCTGTCTATGGTTTCGGGCTGCCCTTTGGCGATATGAACGGCACACATGCGGAAGCCTTGGTAATCCCTCACGCGGATGGCCATGCAATGAAAATACCGCTGAGCGTGTCCGACGAAGCAGCCATTACGCTTTCGTGCAATCTGCCATCCGCAATAATAGCGAATCGCTTAGCCGACATTCAGGTCGGTGAGAAGGTCGCGCTCATCGGTTGCGGCCCCACGGGGATGATGACGCTAGACATCGCTTTGCAAAGAGGGCCTGGCCGGGTGGTTGTTTTGGACAAAGTGACCGAACGCCTCGAAGGAGCGAGGCAGAAGGGTGCGGTCGCTATCGATGTAAACCACGTTGACTGGAAGCAAATGGCGCTTAGCGAAACCGGAGGTCGCGGCTTCGATAAGGTGATCGAGGTTGTCGGCTACCCGGAGACGTTTCAGATGTGTCTTGATTTGGTCCGACCCGGGGGCACCGTAGCCGCTATAGGCGTTTTCTGCGACGCTACATTCAACCTTAATCTGGCCGATGTGTTCTTGCGCAACATTAGCCTGCACATGAACGGATTTGCTAGTGTTCGGCCATACATGTGGGAGGCCATGCGCATGATCGAACAAGGCGTGATCACTCCCGCTGCGTATTTTTCCCATACTTTCGAGCTGACGTCAGTAGATAAGGCGTTCTCTTTGTTTGATGAGAAGAAGGACGGCGTATCGAAAGTTCTGATTCGACCGTGAAGTAGTCCAACGCAGAGTGATTAGACTGCCGAGCGCTCGACACACAAAAAAATCCGACAGGAGACAAAGATGAAAAGCAACAACGTTTTTGCGGCTGTAAGGGGCTTGATGGGACTGTCGGTCGCGTTATCGACGATGACTAATGCCAACGCGACTGACGTTTTTAATCTCGAAGGCTATGGTCCGATCTCCCGTGCGATGGGGGGCACCGGGGTCGCCTACAATGTGGGAACGGCAGCAATGATGGAAAACCCCGCAACTCTGGGTTTGATGGAAGAAGGAAGTTATTTTGAACTGGGTGCTGACGTAATTAACCCGGATATCAGAGCTATCGATAAAAACACGGGCGAATCTGTTTTATCCAAAAATCATGGAAACAACAATGGTCCGTACTTTGCTCCTGAATTAGCGTACGTCTACCGCCACAAAGACTACGCATTTGGAATTGGCGCGTTTGCCGGAGGGGGCCTGGGTACTCAATTCGGTGGAAGTAGTTTTCTCTCGCGAACCACAACCAACGATATTGATACGGGACTCGATAATTTCTCGAGATTGCTAGTGCTTCGTATTCCTTTTTCAATCGCTT
This sequence comes from Caballeronia udeis, assembly GCF_001544555.2. GTDB lineage: Bacteria > Pseudomonadota > Gammaproteobacteria > Burkholderiales > Burkholderiaceae > Caballeronia > Caballeronia udeis. The sequence continues at coordinate 57,908 of NZ_FCOK02000015.1, forward strand.
ATAAAGTCACTGATAAATTGACGCTGGGCGGCTCGGTTGAAGCGGTATGGACGTCACTAAATTTGGGACTACTGCTCGACACGTCGCAGATTGGCAATCTCGCGTCCCAGGGTCGAATTAACGGATCGCTGGTTCCGACACTATTGGGCGTACCCGGACTATCTGGCGGTTATTTTAACTTCTCTCACAGTGGCATCGTCGGAGGCGGAGCAAGCGCTTGGGGCATCGGAGGCAAGCTGGGCTTGACCTATCAAATTGCACCGGACACCCGGCTCGGAGTTGCTTATAATTTCAAGGCGGATGTTGGGGATCTGTCTGGCGGCGCCAATCTGACAGCAGTGAGTTCAGTTGCCGGGAACATTCCATTGAGCGGCCGCATCGTCGTCCGAGATTTTCAGATGCCAGCGCAATTGTCGATCGGAATTAATCATAAATTCAGCGACCAGCTTTCGGTTTCCCTAGAGTATCAGCGTGTCTTTTGGGCCGATGCCTTCAAAAACATAAATGTTGGTTTTGTACAAAACGGAACCGGAGCTAACCTTAACGTACTGCTTCCCCAAAATTATCGAGATATCAACGTCTTCGCGCTTGGTGCAGAATACCGTTATAACGATAAGTGGACCTTCCGCGGGGGTGCCCAATATGCTCAGGAAGCTATACCAAATAACACGCTCTTAACTATAGCACCAGCAATACCCACGACGCATCTTAGCGGCGGCGTCTCTTATGCCTTTAATAAAGATAACGTTCTCGCTTTTGCAATGTCAGTAGGATTGCAGAAGACAGTGTCTAACGATAGCCAACCGAATACCGCAGTTCCGATTAAAGTAACGCACTCTCAGGTGAATTTGCTGCTGAACTATCAACGACGGTTTTAGATCGCAAGTTATTTTACGCAGATACTGTTCGGTTCCTCTAAGCAGCGTATCAACCGTCATTAATTACAATTTTATTTAATGGAGAATGCCGGTGCACTGAAACCGTGAGCGGTAGTTCGATGACTGAGATTGATCAGGTCGCAGCAATGCAGATGAGAATATCTTTGGCAATAAGTCGAGAAGCTTTTGTTGGGAATTTTGGTCCGAAAGCTGTGGCGCGATTTTTAACAAATAGGTATGCTGAAAGGAGTTCTATGTCTGAGTCAGTAGAGATTGCGAACAATATTAATGCAGACGGCATTAATACCAACTACCACGACTGCGGCTCTGGAGTGCCCGTCCTCTTGATTCACGGATCAGGCCCGGGCGTTACTGCGTGGGCGAACTGGCGACTTACTATACCCGATCTTTCGACACGATTTCGGGTGATTGCTCCGGACATGGTTGGCTTCGGCTACACGGAGCGACCGCCGGGCATCCGTTATGACATGGGTACTTGGGTGAAACATGCTCTCGGACTGTTAGACGCGTTGGAGATCGACAAAGTGCATGTCGTCGGCAACTCTTTCGGCGGCGCACTCGCTCTTGCAATGGCAATCAGTGCTCCCGATCGCGTGCGTAGACTCGTACTAATGGGTAGCGTGGGCGTAAGCTTTCCCATCACGGATGGGCTAGATCGAGTGTGGGGGTATACGCCATCGATTGAAAATATGCGCGGGCTGCTCGACGTGTTTGCTTACGACCGCAACCTGGTGAACGACGAACTTGCGCGACTGCGGTATGAAGCAAGCATACGTCCGAACTTTCAAGAGGCGTTCTCGAGCATGTTTCCTGCACCGCGTCAGCGATGGGTGGATGCGATGGCAAGCCGGGAGGAGGATATCCGTTCATTACCTCACGAAACCCTTATCGTACACGGGCGCGAAGATAGGGTTATTCCGCTGTCGAACTCTGAGAAGTTGTTCGAGATGATTCCGCATGCTCAGTTTCATGCATTCGGTGGTTGTGGGCATTGGACGCAAATTGAGCACGGGCGGCGTTTTAACCGCCTGGTCGGCGACTTTTTCGATGAGGGTGCAACTTAGTCCGTCTGACGAAGCAAATTGCGGTTGAAGTTTAGGGAGGTATGGGGCGCCTCCCTATTTGAATCAACGCCTGCTTGGATCAAACTGAAGAGCTTGGATGGACGTAACACGCAGTCGAGCGCAAAAATGGAAGGGGCGGTTTGACCGTCTCTTGAGGCGGAGGCATGGAGCACAACAACGAAAAGACGGGTGGCACGGTCGAAAGAGGGATTCCACTCTTCGTCCCTGACGTGGTAGCAGATCTGCATTTTCCAAATATCCGCGATTTAGCGGAAAGGCTCCGCTTCAACCCGATGGACGGGCGTATTTGGCTTGACGACCGCCGCATGGTTTTGATCCACACGGAGGCGTTTGGATCTTTGAGGCAGGAACTCATTGAAGCGCTCGGTACCGAGGCAGCGCGCGGGTTGTTGACGCGGATGGGCTATATATCGGGCTCGCGAGACGCAGCGCTTGCACGTAAAATTCGCGGTGACGACAGCGCTTTCGACGCGTTTGCGGTGGGACCACAACTTCATGCGCTTGAGGGCATTGTTCTGGTGGAGCCGGTCAAGGTCGAAATCGACAGCACTACGGGCCATTACTACGGCGAATTCCTTTGGAAGGATTCGTCGGAAGACGAGGCTCATGTCGCTATCTACGGTATCGGCGCGGACCCCGCATGTTGGATGCAGACGGGTTACGCATGCGGTTATACAAGCGCCTTCATGGGAAGGCGAATCCTGTATCGAGAAATTGAATGCCGCGCACTGGGCAACGCCGCGTGTCGGATCGTGGGCAAGCCCGCGGAAGAATGGGAGGATGCCGACTCGGACTTAAAGTATCTTGCACCTCAATCAAAAGGTAGTCGCCGTGTCGCGGCAACGAGTACCTACGAGGTCGCGCCTGCTGGTAAGCTCGATGAAACGCCGCTTTCAGGCCATGCTGACGACAAGCTACTCCAAGAAGGTCCTATAGGTTCGTCCGCCGCCTACAACGCTGTCTTGCATAAGATATTTCGGGTCGCGGCTACAAAAGCAACAGTTTTATTAACTGGGGAAAGTGGCGTCGGTAAGAGCATGTTCGCTCGTGAAGTCCACCGTAGAAGCTCTCGAGCAACCAAACCTTTCGTTGAGATCAATTGCGCAGCTATCCCCGAGTCCTTAATGGAATCTGAGCTATTTGGTGCAGAAAAAGGGGCCTTTACTGGCGCATTCGCGTCGCGAGCTGGCAAGTTCGAGAGTGCCAACGAAGGGACAATTTTTTTGGATGAAATTAGCTCGTTGAGTTTGACCGCGCAAGCCAAGCTTCTCAAAGTCTTACAGATTGGAGAGCTTGAGCACCTCGGCAGCTCGACGACGATACAGGTAGACGTACGGGTGATAGCGGCAACCAACGACAATCTCAAAAGCGCGATTAAAAACGGACTTTTTCGAGAAGATCTTTTTTATCGGCTCAACGTCTTTCCTATTTTGATCCCCTCGTTAAGAGCTAGAAAAGACGATATTCCACTGTTGATCGAACACTTCATAAAGAAATTTTCGCAGCGGCATTGTCGACATCTACGCGGCATTTCGAGTAGGGCGCTCCATCTAATGTTGGACTATGCGTGGCCCGGAAATATTAGGGAGCTCGAAAACGTGCTTGAACGAGGCGTAATTCTTGCTGACGAGTTCGGGACACTGGAGGTATCTCACTTGTTGAGCAGTGACGATGCCCTGGAATCTAAAGGCGCCTTCGGATTAAGCGATTTGGGTTCGCTCGTTCCCGATTCAATCAGCACTGATGTTCAAGTCGATCGGCGCACAAAACCGAATGAGCCGTCCTATGGGCTGGACGACTGGGCGGCGCAAGCAGTAAAAATGAACAAAGCGACTCTTGGCGAAGTGGACGACGCTCTTGTTCGCGCGGCACTTTCAGCAGCGAAAGGCAATATTTCAGAGGCGGCCCGTCTGCTCGGATTGACGCGTGCACAGTTGGACTACCGGGTGAAAAAGTCGAATGGCTGACTCCCATGATCGGTAAGCAGCCCGCGAAGCTTGCAATTACCCACAATGTTCCTGTGCAAGCTCATAGCCAAGCTGAATGTCAATCAGGCGCCGAATGCCGCGCCACATCACGGTATTGCCGGGCGGCGGGTCGTTGGCCCGTGCAAGGTAACCACCGAGTTGCGCAAGCTTGATGAGGCTGGTGGCGGCGCCCGAGTAGTGCGAGGCGTGTCCTTGACGATCCGATCGAGGAGCTCGACCTCGGTTTGTGTGAGGGCCAACTGGGCGGGGGCGTGGGCGGCGCACCGGTTGAGCATGGTCAGCCAGAAGATACGCCAACTCAGGATACAGAACACTGAGATGAGATTGGCCAAGCGATCAGCGGTACGCAATTTTGATTCTTCAGTCTCCCCCGACTTCAGAATCTTATGGAAGGTCTCAATTTTCCAGCGCATCGCGTACCAGTCGAGCTTCTCGATGGCGTCCGCACGAGATTTGATTGACAGATCAGTGATCAACTTCCACTCGTCGGAGGCCGACCGGCGGGAGCGGTCGTTTCCTGAGCATGAATGACGGTCAGACGTAGCTCGGGATAGCGACGCTGCTTGTAGAGAGGTGGTAGTACCGTGATGCGGCGATACCAAATCGCAAGGAAGGCTTCGTCGGGACAGCCTTTCGAATCGCGAAGCTCGACACAATGGAAACCCCTGATCTTCGTCTCGGCCATCTCGTCGGCGATTGTATGCTCTCCGTCGCCAGCCAGGCGGTCAACGCATGTGCGCACCAGGAAGTTGCCCAGCTCATGCGCTTCACAGAACAGCTCGTAAATATCGCTTTCGCGATCGCCGATATGTACGCAGCGTTCCGGTTCGCCCAGTAATGCCGTGGATTGCCTCAGGTTTTCCAGCCAGCGATAGCTCTCCTTCTCTTCAATTGGCACGCGGGTAGGGTTGATGACCTTGCGCTTCAAGGGGCGGCTTCAGAAAACGGAATTTAAAGCACGCTAAGCTTCCCTCGATGGACGAAGCGGCCTAAATTTCCCCTGTTCGGGCTTCTGATTTCTTAACCATAGGTAATCTCCCGCGAGGTTGATGTGCTCCCAACCCAGTGGCGATAGGTATGTCAGCAAGTCGTCGCCGATCAACATGCCTTTGGCGTGCAATGCTTGAACGGTTCGCTCGAGGTAGACCGTGTTCCACAAGACGATAGCCGCGGTCACCAGATTCAAGCCGCTGGCCCGAAATCGCTGTTGGTCGAAGCTGCGGTCTCGGATTTCGCCAAGGCGGTAAAAGAATACGGCACGTGCCAGCGCATTGCGTGCTTCGCCTTTGTTGAGTCCCGCGTGCACGCGCCGGCGAAGTTCAATGCTTTGTAGCCAGTCGAGGATGAACAAGGTCCGCTCGATGCGGCCGAGCTCACGCAACGCCACCGCTAACCCATTCTGACGGGGGTAGCTACCCAACTTTCGCAGCATGAGCGATGCTGTCACGGTTCCTTGCTTGATCGATGCAGCAAGACGCAAAATCTCGTCCCAGTGTTCGCGAATGCATTTTTCATTGATGGTGCCGCCGATCATTGCCGCAAGTGCGGGATAGTCGCTCGACTTGCCGGGAACGTAAAGCTTCGTGTCACCAAGATCCCGGATCCGCGGAGCGAACCGATATCCGAGGAAATGCATTAGCGCAAAGACATGATCGGTGAAACCATTCGTATCGGTGTAATGCTCTTCGATCCGCAAATCGGATTCGTGATACAGCAGGCCGTCCAGGACATATGTCGAATCTCGCACGCCAACGTTGACGAGTTTCATATTGAAAGGCGCGTACTGATCGGAGATGTGTGTGTAAAACATCCTTCCAGGCTCGGCCCCGTATTTCGGATTGATGTGACCGGTACTTTCAGCGCGTCCACCGACTTTGAATCGCTGGCCATCTGAGGACGACGTACTCCCATCACCCCAATGAGCCGCGAACGCTTGCGACGATTGCGCATTGACCAATGCCGCCAATCCCTGAGAGTATGTGTCGTCGCGGATATGCCAAGCCTGTAGCCACGACAACCTCGCATACGTAGCCCCGGGGCAAGAGTCCGCCATTTTGGTCAACCCGAGATTTATCCCATCGGCCAGAATGGCAGACAGCAGCATTGTCTTGTCCTTGGCGGTCTCGCCGCTCTTGAGATGCGTAAAGTGTCGCGTGAAGTCCGTCCACTCGTCGACTTCCATCAGCAGCTCGGTAATCTTCACGCGCGGCAGCATCATCGACGTTTGGTCGATTAGCGCCTGAGCCTGGCTGGGCACCAGCGCGTCCAGGGGCGTAATTTTTAAGCCCGATTCCGTGATGATCGCGTCAGGCAGATCGTTTGCAGCCGCCATGCGATTAACGGTTTCGAGTTGCTGTGCCAGACGCTCTCGTCGCTCATTCAAATAATGGTCACAGTCGGTTTCGATGGGAAGTGGCAAGCTGCCGACGGACTTAAGTTCGGTATACTTTTCGGTAGGTATCAAGTATTCGTCGAAGTCCTTGAACTGCCGAGATCCTTGCACCCAAATATCGCCGGAGCGCAGAGCGTTGCGCAGTTCCGATAACGCGCAAAGCTCGTAGTAGCGCCGATCGATGCCGTCGTCGTTGATTACCAACCCTTTCCATCGAGTTTTGACGAACGCGACGGGCGCATTCGGAGGCATCTTGCGGGCACTATTCGAATTCATGTCGCGGATGACATCCACAGCGTCGATGAGATTTTTTGCTGCCGGCGCCGCTCTCAGCTTCAATACTTCTAGTGGTCTGCGTCAAACAGATTGCATCTTATTCAGTTTGGCCCTGGCACGCGTGACTTTCGCGAGGATGTCGGAGGCTTTTGCTGTCCAGATGAATGGTTTCGGATGACGATTGTGCTTCTGCACGTACTGTTCGATTGTGCTGACCAATTCGGGTACCGAGCGGAACGCCGCACGTCGTAACTGGTTCACTGATAAGTCACGAAAGAAGCGTTCGACCATGTTGAGCCAAGAGGCACTGGTGGGCGTGAAATGCATGTGGAATCGCGGGTGCTTGGCAAGCCATGCCTGTACTTCGGGGTGCTTCTGGGTTGCATAGTTGTCAGCGATCAAATGCAGCTCCTTGTCCTTGGGCGTGTTGCGATCGATCTTGCGCAAGAAGCTCAGCCACTCCTGGTGACGATGTTTAGTCTGGCACTGGCCAATGACACTGCCATCGAGCGTGTTCATCGCGGCAAACAGCGTCGTCACACCATGGCGCTTGTAATCGTGCGTCATCGTTTGAGCGCGACCTCGCTTGAGCGGCAAGCCCGGCTGGGTCCGATCAAGCGCCTGGATCTGGGACTTCTCATCGCAGCACAGGACCAAGGCGTGCTCCGGGGGATCGAGATACAGCCCGACGATGTCCTCGAGTTTCTCGGCAAAGTGCTTGTCGTTCGATACCTTGAAGCTCTCTAACCGATGCGGCTTGAGGCCATGCGCCTGCCAGATGCGCCGCACGCTCGCCTCACTTATGCCGGCCACCGCTGCCATGCTGCGTGTGCTCCAATGCGTCGCGTTATCCGGACGTTGCTGCGTCGTCAGTGCCACAACGGTCTTGACCTTGCGCGCGGAGATCTTCGGCTTGCGCCCGGGTCGCGTCTCATCCCGCTCGATCCCCGTCACACCGTCAGCTATAAAGCGAGCGCGCCAGCGTGCTACTGTGCCTCGCCAGATAGCCAGGTCCGCACCGATCTCTTTGTCTGTCTTTCCCTGCGCTGCGAGCAAAATCATCTTGGCGCGCTCAGCCAGTCGAACCGGAATCGTCCGGCCAGTAGCCCACGTCTTTAACTGTTTGCGCTGTGCTTCACTTAGCTCAACTTTCGCCGCGATTCGCATGAGTTCTCCCTCCGTATCAAGGAGACTCGTAAATCGCGATTAAGTTGCATTATTTGTGACGCACTACACTAGCAGTTCGGGAGCATAGCGTCGTAGGGTCGCGTAGTGCTCGCCAAGGTGATGCAGAAAATCGAAAGATTCGGGTTGTGCAAGCTTTTGGGCTTCGACAACACTCTTTGTGAATGCATCCCACGACATGACTGATTCAATCGCTGCAAAGGCATCGCCGCCACTCTTCTTGGCTTCTAGCAAAGCGTTGCCCACCTTCCAGTATTGTCGTACCTTGTCATTGATGGACCTCCCTGACTGCTGAAACTGGCTTTGGTGTTTCTTCTTCGCGAAATTGAAAAGCTTTCCGATGATGCGATCGTGTAGATCCACAATTTCGTCGATGACGGTCGCCATGCCTTCCGTCGCCAAGGCAACGAGTGTCGCGTACCGACGCTCCGGCTCGAATTTGGCGAGATCGGCCGGTGTCATCTGCGCGCCTTCGCGAGCCATCTTCAGCAAGCGGTTTTGGTGTATCAACCGATCGATTTCCAGAGGTAGGTCAAGTGCCTGGAAGATTTTGAGACGCTGTATGTGCTGGACCATCTGGCGCGAGTTTGGCTTGCCCGGCGACAAGCGCAACCAAGCCAGCCAGGTCATCCGGCTATCGGGCTTTCGTTGTAGCAGCAGTTGATCGAGCTTTTTCCGATGGTCTTCCGACAGGGGCTCGTTCAATGTCCGATAAATGCGTCGGGTAGCTCGCGTGATGGCCTCGGAGCAGATTCGTTCGATGACATTTACGCTAGGCAGCAAGATCGATTGTCTTCGCAAATGCTCCATCAATTCGCCGGCGAGGACGATGCCCCTGTCGGTTTGCGCGGCCAATTCAAGTAGCCATTGAATGGCCGAGCGGTAGTGCGTCGTCGTGAATGGTGCTACACAAAGGATAATTTGCAGTTCCAGAAGATGTTCCCGGCGCGTCTGGTCCCGTCGACCATATTCGGTCCAATGCTCCGGCGGAAGTTGCAGTTGCTGTGCGATGGTATCCAATAGAAGTTGAGGCGGCGATTCGCCCGCAGCTAGCATGATCCCGGGGAATCGCATATAGCAAAGCTGGACGGCGAAACCAAATCGATTAGCAGCCCCTCGGCGCTGTCGAATCAGGGAGAGGTCAGACTCGCTGAACGTGTAGTAGCGAATCAGGTCATCGCGACTTTGTGGCAACGCGAGGAGATTCTCGCGCTCGGTGGCGGACAAGATTGATCGACGGGGCATCTACGTCCTCGGCAGCGATAGGGATGGTGTGACGTCTGTTTCACACCGATTCCAGGAGTCTGGCGACTCAGCGAAGTGGCAGTTTAATCGAAGCTATTTAAATAATCGGCATTATCAAACTACGGTCGTTTTAACGATAAACTGGCTTCCATGAAAACGCGTCAGTCTTCGGACCCAACCCCGCTCGAACCGGAATTTCCAGATCCAGCGTCACTCATGGCATTGCGCGGTTGGTACGCAGGCCTTAGCTCTCGCAACGCTGTCGCCCGTTATCTACCGGGTAGCAAAGCTGCAGGCCAGTCTGCCCGGGGCATCCTGGGCCGCATCCGGCGACAACTGATTGCGTTTGCGTACAGCCGTCAACGCGACGACCTGGCGGTGGTGTTCGACCACTCGATTAGTGCCCGTGCAGACCGCGCCAGTGCGGTTGAACGCGCCATCGAAGTGTTGCGCTTGGTACCGGTGCCGCAACCACAGATCAGCGACGATATTGGCCTATGGCTCGCGCCGCGCGCGGTGCAAGCGTTACGTGCATACGGCATCAATACGCTGGCTGATCTAACCGTGCGCATTCCGCGCCGACGCGGCTGGTGGAAAGTCATTGACGGTTTAGGACCGGCGAGCGCGCGAAACATCGAGGCGTTCTTCGCTTCTCGTCCCCAACTGACTGAGCGAGCTCGCGCCTTGATCGTGGCATCGCGGCACGCCGCGCTCGTTCCGTGGGAGGAGTTACGCTTGCCGCAAGAGCTCAACGGTTCGCAGGGCAATTTCCGCGCGCCGCTTCACTCCTGCACGCTCAATGCGACGAATGACTATCAAGCGGTGCAGGCGTGGCTTGCGCTAAATGAGACTCCCGCGACGCAACGCGCCTATCGCAAGGAAGCGGAGCGGCTGATCTTGTGGGCGATTGTCGAGCGCAACAGGGCCTTGTCGTCGCTTACCACCGACGATGCGATCGCATACCGTAGTTTTTTGCGACGGCCAACGCCCCGTGATAAATGGATCGGTCCGTTACGCCCCCGCAATTCGGCCGAGTGGCGCCCGTTTGTAGGCGGCCTATCAGCGCGCTCAAGCGCGTATGCGTTGTCGGTGCTTGGCGCGCTGTTTCGCTGGCTCATTGAGCAGCGCTATATCCTTGCCAACCCATTCGCTGGCGTCAAGGTGCGCGGAAACGCCGGCGTTGCGATGCTGGACACTTCACGTGGCTTCAGCGAAGGCGAATGGTTGTTGCTACGCGCGCTCGCCGACGGACTCGAATGGTCCTATGGTTGGGGGGCTCCTGCCGCCCAACGACTGCGTTTCCTGCTCGATTTCGGATACGCAACCGGCTTACGTGCCAACGAACTGGTCGGCGCAACTCTGGGCAGCATCAAAACAGACGGACGCGACGACCATTGGCTCCATCTAGTCGGCAAGGGAAGCAAGGCCGGCAAAGTGGCACTTCCACCGCTGGCGCGCACGGCGCTTGATCAATATCTGCTGAGCCGTGGGCTATCGGTCACGCCAGCGCGTTGGAATCCAAAGACCCCGTTGATTGGAAGTCTCGATCAAGATTCCACAGATGGTATTACGGGCGCACGGCTGTGGCACGTTATGCGGCGGTTCTTCTTGCAAGCGGCCGACGTGATTAAAGCGGAGCAACCAGCGACGGCCGAAAAGCTGAGGCGGGCAAGCCCGCATTGGATGAGGCACTATATGCCGTTCCGGATTATGTCGGGTTACGCGATTGAGCTCCGACGATCGACCGAAGATTGCGGGTCGTCCAGCAGATGTGCTCAAGCAATCACCCGACATAATTCGCAGGGTTTAAAGACTGTTCAGAAAGTCGAGGAGCTCGTCCGTCGGTTTGAAACGTCCTGGCTTGCCCTGTCGCGGAGTTGCCTTCTCAAGTGCCTGTTCCTTCATCGCAAGAGTCGCTTCGACATAAATCTCGGTGGTTTCCACCGATTCATGCCCGAGCCACAACGCGATGACCGAGCGACAAACACCTTGCTGCAGAAGGTCCATGGCCATGGTGTGTCTCAAACAGTGGACAGTGACCCGCTTCTGCTTCAATGAGGGGCAAACTTCACACGCGGTCTTGCGGTGCTTGTTTAGCAGGTACTGCACACCATGGACACTGAGGCGTTCACCCCGCTCGCTGGGAAACAGGACTGTGCCATCACCGCGTTGTGGTTCCCGCAACCACGCTTTCAGTACGGCACGTGTGGATCTGGCGATAGGTGAACAGCGCTCCTTTCGACCTTTACCGATCACCCGCACGTGAGCGCCCGCCCCTAGGATCAGATCCTCGCGATTGAGCCCGGTCATCTCGGATAGGCGCAGACCGGTCTGTACGGCGACCAATAGAAAGGCGTGGTCGCGCCGGCCAGACCAGGTGCCCTGATCAGGGGCGGCAAGCAAGGCGTCGACTTCCGGAGGCGTCAGGAAGTGGATCAACGTACGGGTGAAGCGCTTGCTGGGGATGGCAAGCACCCGCTGGATCTGGGCAGAATTGGCTGGTGCTTCGAAAGCGGCGTAACGAAAGAAGGAATGGATTGCCGCGAGGCGCAGATTGCGAGTGCGAATGCTAACGCCCTGGTGCTTCTCTAGCTCATCGAGGAACGAGGCAATCAGGGGAGCATCGATGTCCTCGAAGTTCAGCCGGGACGGTGGCTTATGCAGGCGCTGCTGCACGAACTTAAGAAATTGCCGAAACGTGTCGCGATAGGAACTGATGGTGTGAGGACTTGCCTGGCGCTGCTGCATCAGGCGCTGCGTGAAGAAACGTTCCAGTAACGGAGCAAAGGTAGCAAAAGTAGTCATGGCCGGTCCCCCCAGCGCTGTTCGAGTCGGCGCATCGCCTCACGCATCAGTTCGGGCGAGCCGTTCAGATACCACTGCGTATCCTCTACGTGAGCATGGCCGAGGTAGGCTGACAGGATTGGCAGACGGCGCTCCGGGTCATCTCCAGACTTGTACCAGCGTACAAGTGTGTTCGTCGCGAAAACGTGCCTCATGTCGTGCAGACGCGGGCCGTGACTGTCGGATGCGCCGCGCAAGCCGATTTGCCGCGACAACGCATAGAAAGCGCGGTGAATTTGTCCAGTGTCCATCGGGTTTCCCCAACTCGAAACGAACAGGTAGGAAGACACCGGCCGCCCCGCCCAATGATGCTCGCGTCGTGCGATATAGTCTGCGAGCACCTTGCAGGTCGAGGCATGCAAAGGAACGAATCTCGACTTGCCTAGCTTCGCGCCACGGATCGTCAGTATCCCCGCCGTCAGATCCACGTCCTGTATCTCGAGATTGCGCACCTCGCCCAGGCGCATTCCTGATACGCTCAGTAGCCCGAACAAACAATGATAGGTCAACGGCAGAAGCGCTTCCCCTTCATTGCGGTATGGCATCTCAAGCGCAGCCTGCAATAATGCGCGGATCTCGCTGGCCGAATATAAGTACGGTCGAGCCCTCTTGGGTTGGAACGGTAACAAACCCGGCGCTGGTATCTCGGTGCGAAGATCGGTGGCACTGCGATGGCGCGCAAACTGGCGCACATAGCACAGTCGTCGCGCCCATTCCGCGGGTTGGACATTCAATGGCTGTCGAGCCCACGCGAGAGCCAACGCCTGAGTAACGTAAGAAGCGCGATGCCGTTCCATGAACGCGACGAAATCTGGTAGCGCCCTGCCTGCCTCCTTCAGCTTGAATCCCAGGCTGCGCCTCAGATCGAGGTAATCCTGCACGGCTTTGCGGAGCGTGTTCATCGCACACCTCCCGGCCAGGGCAAAGCGAGTGTGCGCAACGCCTTGATGTCCACCTTGCAATATATCTTCGTGGTCTGTGGACAACGATGCCCCAACACCCCGCCGATCTCGCTGATCGAGGCGCCGTGATTTAACATCTGGGTGGCCAGGCCATGTCGGAACTGATGGGCACCCGTCGTGGGCGCGTCGATGCCAGCGCGCTGAAGCGAACGCCGGACGAGCGAGCCGACGCCATTTGGTCCAAAGCCTGTGATAGGCGCTCTTGCACTTAAAAATACGCGGCGACTGGCGCTAGGAGGACGCCCGTTCTGCAAGTATCCGGCGATTGCCTTGCCGACGTCTGCGGGTAAGGGTAGCTCATTGCGTTGTCCACTCTTGCCACGCACGTTCAACTGGCCCGAGCCCCAGTCGATATCATCGAGCTCGAGAAAGGCCACCTCACCAGAGCGCAATCCCAGTCGCGCGAGCAGGAGCAGGATGGCGTAGTTCCGGCGACCGACTGCAGTGTGTCGATCGATGCTAGCCAGCAGCTGTCGCGTCTGGTCAGCAGAAATCGCACGAGGAATTGATGGCATCGACCAGTTGGCGACGACCGGAACGGCGGCAGCCAGGTCCAGCGTAACGTCGCCACGAGAGCGCACGTAGCGTAGAAAAGATCGCAGGGCAGTGGTCATGAGTTTCGCGCGCTTTAAATGCAGACGTGGTGCGTTAAGCTGCACAAAACCCACGACATCTGCGGCACGTAGTCGCGAAAGCGTGACCTTCCCGTCACCGAAACAATAGTGAAGAAAATCGCGAACGAACGGCACGTAGTTAATGATCGTTACTGCGACGAGAGCCTGTGCGTCACGCAAGTATTCTGCGTATGCCTGTGCACAGATCTCAGCCGGTGGCACCCGACGGGTCGCTGCCTTCTCGACAGCAATCACGCCCTCACTCCGCAAAAAATCGATGAGATGCCTGAGCGCAGCCCGATCGTTAACGCATGATTGGCCTCGGACATGCCGGATGCGATAACGTAAGTACAGTATCGTGTGGTCGAAGCGGATGTCCCGTGCACCTACGCCTCTCTGCTTTAGCCATTGGCTAAAGCGTGCGGCGATTCGGACCTGCACCTTCAGTCGCTCCACGCTGTATCCCTGCGCGCCGAGCGCATTCGCAAAGGCTACCAAATAAGCTGCGAGCGGACCTTCCGGTGCTCGCGCGAGAACGACCTGATTATGAATGACGTACTTCACGATGACCTCCTTCCCCGACATGGGGAGCGGGTGGAAGGAGTCAAGATTATCTCTATTCGGAGTCGCCCGTTTGCCCTGAAAACCGCACCGTCGCGCGATTACAAGACATAATCCGGAAGGGCATATAGTGCCTCTTATATCGCCGGGTAGATAAGCGGCATTCACACGCCACTCATGCCCTGGCCCGGGGCGCCGATCTCACAAGCGTGCGCGACAACCTTCGTCACGCATCCATCGCAACCACGTCTATTTACCTTCACAGCGACGAGATCAAGCGCGCGCGGCAGATGGGCGCAGCTTTTGCCGCGCGCGCATCGCCGTAACGACGGCACAAATTGCCTTAACGTGCTTTAAATTCCGTTTTCTGAAGCCGCCCCTTCTACGGCGCCGCGGATGTCGAAACCTGCCTGGGCGAAGTCCGTGCGCCGGTCGGTGCGCATGGTGTGGCCGCTGCATTCGAAATCACACGCGAACTGCAGTTGCTTGACATCGCTGCACTTGCCCGCGTCAAGGCGCACAACATGGGGTAGCTTGAGAATTCGGAATTTAAAGCACGATAGCTGCGGCGCACAATCAATGGAATCAAATGTTTAGACGCTGCACATCTGATCAACCTCGTCTGCGGAAAGCGCGATGTGCGCAAGGCAAGCAGGACAAGGCTCTCCGGACTGCTGGCGTGCGATTTTTCCCGAATTCTCAAGCCACCCCTACGTCAGCAATGTGGCGGATTGCTGACGGTGGCAGCGTCGAGCAGTTTGACGGCGGCTTCCTGCATCGGCGAACTCACACTCCCGACCATGAGCGGTCGTTCGCTTGATTAAGGCCCATCTATAGTGAAAGGATATGAAGGCCGCTCACTCCTCAGCAGCCGGTGGCGGACTCCAAAGCCTCTCTAGGTCGACGTCCTCACTAGCTGGCTGCTTGTTGTTCGGCAAGCGGTCCACCTGAATCACCATCGGCAGCTCGAATGCCGTACCCGTCACCACACAGCATCCTTGGGACAACCCCGGGATGAGCCCGCGCGAGAGCGCGTCCAGCGTCGAGATAGTGTTATCAATCAAATACAAGTCTCGGTCATTCACTAGCCGATGGATAAAAAAGTTGTGTAGTTGGGAAACGATCGTAGGCGAGATGTCGGCCGGCCGCTGGCTGGCGATGGTGATGAACATTCCGAACTTGCGTCCCTCCTTGATAATTTCTTCGAACTGCTCCAGCCGATAGTCCTTCCAAGTTTCGCTCTCGCGCGTGGACTGGTCGGACAGAATGTTGTGCGCCTCGTCTACTATGAGATGGATGGTGCGGTCGGGCGGATTGGAGACCGTAGCTTTGTGACTGTTGTAGTAGTGTTTCGCGAACAGCAACGGCAAGACCTTTTTGACCTCGTTGTTGCAGCGACGCATCGAGATTACCGTGAGCAGACGCTCGACTGGTGGAGCATCCGAGATCGACAAGACCTTGCGAAGACTGAGCAAGGAGGACTCGACGCGTTTGAGAAGTGGTTGGATGTGTTCGAACTGAACGTAGCCGGCATTCAGGTCTGACATCAGTTGCAGATTGACGCGCAGCACGAGTTGGTCGAATTCGTCGAGCCCCAGGACGTCAAGTGTGTCGACAGTTGGCGCAATGCGCGCGGTGTACTGAACACCATCGGGGTCGATGAACGCACCGTGGTAGTTGAAGCGACCGTTGCGGTACCAAGTAACATCTGCCAGCAGATCCAACAGCGCCTGGTTTCCCATGCGCCGTGCCACGGTTCGCATCAGGTCCAGCGTTGCGGGCTTGACTTCGCCAGCGCAGAACGACTGCTGGAATTTCATCTTTGCGTAGTTGGCCAGCGCCCCCGGGTTGGCTCCGAACCTAAGCTTGCCCGTGATGACGCGATTGAGAAATGGGCGCTGCGTGTTGGGCGTGGCCTGGAAAAGCAGCGACATCGTCTCAAGCTCCCAGAACTCCTGCGGTGCTAGGGGAAAACGGGCCGTTGGATCGTTCAGGTCTGGATCTGTTTGCGTGGACAGTTGGTAGACCGTCTTGTGGTTCGCTGGAGCTAGCTGCTCACCACCGTACTCGCCATTGAAGTCTAAGATAATGAAGCGGCTTTTTCCCGCGATGAGCGGCAGCTTGAGATCGAAGAGGACGGTATGAAGCTTGGCCAGAGTGTTCGACTTGCCGCTGCCAGTGTTGCCGAATATGCCGATGTGGCTGTTGAAGAGACGCTTCCACGGCAGCCCGACCGCGATCTCCTCCTTGAGCATGCGCCCGATCCTAAATTCGCTGTCCGCCCCGCGGTCGAAGATAGACCGGATGCGCTCCTCGGGAAGCAGGTAAGCCGCGTCCTGGATCATCGGCAGATACTTAATACCTTGAGTGAACCCAGTGCGGTCGAAGAAGCCAATCGGCCTGGCCTCGACCTTCCGCACAAACGTCGTCCTGCCGTCACGGGTCTCTATCCGGCTCTCGTCCAGAAACTCGCCCTCGACCATACAGATGATGTCGCGGAACCCGCGCTGAATCGACAGGTACTCGCGGATCGAAACCCCCTTGTACTTGTCGCCCGCGTGGAAGAGAGTTTCCTTGCTCGATTGCTCGTCGATCTTCAGGACCACCTTGGTGCCATGGACGGCGATGACTTCTCCCACGCGGATGCTCATACCAGGCCTTCGACGCCCGCATCGTCGGCCGCCGGTGCCACGGGCTCTGCAGGGGGAACTGTAAGCGCGGCGGATGTAGATTCGAGCGCCTCTGGCCAGGCCAGCACCTGCTCATTGAAGGAGGTGAAGTCCATCACCCCTTCGTCGAGCACCACGCACTGGACGTTGCGGTGACCTTTGAACTTGCCCTCCGTCGCAGTATGACCCGACTTATTGAAGCAGCATACGAATACCTGCAAGCCGGGGTTGGAAAGGGAACGCATGACGAGGTTAAGGATGTGCTCGTCGGCGAACGAGAAACCAAAGGTGATAAGTACTGCGTTGGGCTTTTCGAGCTCGTAGCTTAGCAGCCGCAACATCTGGTAGTAGTGCTCCTCATAAACCGTCTCGTGGAACTTCCACTTCGTCGGGTTCACGATGGGCATCTGCTCATACTTTGTCCAGAACGCCTTCATCGCCTCGTCGGTAAACCCTGTTTCAGGGAGGTCTGCATGCGTGAAGGCTGGATTGTCGAGGGCAGCGGAAAATGGTTGCAGCAACGCGGTCGCTTCGCCATCAAGCAGAGTCTCACGTGCCGACAGGTCGTAGCCAACCTGAATCGCGGCGCCTAACTTGCTCCAGTACACTGACCCGTGCAGGTGGATCAGGTTGATCTGCGGGATGCTGCTCTGATAACGGCCAAAGACACCAGCCTGGCAAAGGTAGGCTCCGAAGTTCCTGGCCTGCAGAATGCGCTGAGTGAAGCCCCGCGCTCCGTCGTTCAGCACGAAGTCAATCTGGCCTTCTCTGATGAGGGCATCAGCCACGAGCGGGAAGCAGCCATCGTAGTTCGTCGTGAACACGTTACAGCGGCGGTCCAACGCCTTGCGGCGTTTCACCATCTCCAGCGCCGTCATCAGGAAGGTGCGGTAGTTCTTGATGACTGTGGCGCCTGAATCAGTAGCCATCGCGCCATCCAGGCTGAGCCGTTCAGCAGGCAGGATGCAGTTCGCGTAGTAGTGCATGAACAGCGGGATCAAGCGCCGGTCGTTCTCCCGCTCAAACTTGGTCGCAAGCTCTTCCAGGGTGTAACGGGCGTCGCCGTCGCCGGTTCGTAGCTGCAACTGCAGGGTCGGTAACAGGCCGAATGACGCACCCGATCCAAACAAGAAGTTGATGTCCTTGTCATAGATGTCGCTGATTGAAATCACTGTCCCTCCTTTGCCGACCACTGCTTGACATGCGAATCGTGCAAGGAGATGACGCTTGTGGACATTGCTCCCCGCGTAGCGCGACGCTTCGTATATGTTGCTCGCAAGCAGACAAGTGCTCGCTTCTGATGCTGCTTTATTACTATCGTGCTGGTTGGGCAATGATACTTGATTGCTGTGCTGGCGCACGCCTGACCTTCGGCCCGTAACGGGATGGCAACGTTCGCCAGAAGCCGCTGGTCGAGCGACAATGCCCGGATTGACACCCCCTTGTAGTAGGGCCGCGCTACGTCCGGTTCGGGTCGAAAGTACGAATTCAGCTGCCGTGAAACCGGCCACTCGCGCCGGTCGACCTACGAACGTCGGGAAAGCGCGCCATAGCCGCCTGACCAACGCCGATGCCTGAATGACCGCAATGGCCGATGATTTGCCGGATCGCTTTTATACGTGAATGACCGGCACTTGGCCGCAGCCAACGTTCGAATGTCCGTGCGAATGTATGAGCCTATGACTGTAGATGGCCGAACTCGGCCCTTCCGGTCCAACAGAGCCCCCTCTGCGACATTTGAAGATAGCGGCGCCTACGACATTTCAATTCAGCGTTGAGAGGATGTTGCCCATGCTACGTGCGCCAATTAGCGAAGTCCTCAATTCCCCAGCCAACTGAAAAACCGGCACCGCGGAAAACGCGTGCATCCGATGAACGGCTTGCCGGTGCGACTCAGCGTCTTCAGGACCAGAAAGCCTTTGCCGCAGTCGGGACAATGATCACCGACCCGTGCAGATGCTACCGAGCGCGGCGACGGGTTCTCCGGACGTCGACCCGCAGCGCCGGCGTTGCCAGCCAGGTCCGGAGGCGGGGCTGGTCGGCCATCGTCATCCGCCTGCGTGTACGAACAGACTGGCGCCATCGAACATTCCCAACGTGGCGGCAAAAGATCGTCGAGCCGACGCATTGGTTTGCGGCACTTTGGGCACAAATAGATTCCGCGTCCCGGTGACTGTGCCATCGCTCCATTCTCCCGGGCCCGGTCCAGGGGGGGCACGCTTCGTCAGAACAGCGTCGCGATTGGCATCCCGTCACTTCGCGCCGGCCGCACCGTCGGCGATCGCGCACGGCGCGTCCGACCACGGTATGTCGCGTTGGCGAGCAATGAGCGCACGCCGTTCAATCGCCGGTCGAGCTCCGACCAGTCGGCTGGCCGCAGCGACGGCGCGCCGACCAGCACAGGCAGTGCTGTTTCGAGCTGGTCCAGCAGCATGGAGAGCTTTGCCGGTGCTGCCTCTTGCCGAAGATCGCGATTCATTAACGCCTCCTCCTTTGATGCAGAATCCAGCAGGCCGTCGCGCACCACGTGTGCGACGGTGGCAGGCTGATTATCGCGACTCTTCGATCAGTTTCTCCGCGTCGCTGTGCGTTTTCATTTGTTCCACCTTGTCCTTCGTTGCCCAACCGGTCGGTGGTGCGGCTTCGACCAGCTTTTCCTTCTGTGCAGTCCGATCTTACCCGTGCAGGGGGGAGCACGCACGCCGCAGACCATCGTCAGGTCCGGCTCTTCGTTAGAATAATCGCGCGGCACCCATTTTGACGACAGGAGAAACCGCAACATGAACAAGAGCAAACTGATTGACGCTATCGCTACGCAAACCGATGCGAGCAAGGCGCAGACCGGCGAAATCCTCGACGCCACGATCGAAGCAATCACTAAAGCGGTTGCCGACGGGGAGACGGTGCAGTTGATCGGCTTCGGCAGCTTCAGCTCCGGGAATCGCGCCGCACGCACCGGTCGCAACCCGACGACAGGCGCAGAGATCAAGATCCCGGCCGCAAGGACCGTCAAGTTCGCGGCGGGGAAGGCGTTCAAGGATGCCGTCAACGGCGCAAAGAAAATGTAAGCTGACGTCCGGCCGTTGGGTCTGCGATCCGTCGGGCGGCACCCTCCCAACCGAAGATTTTCGACTCCCTGCCGTTTCACCATGTCACGTTCGTCATCCCGCCGGGCCACACGAAAACCCCTCCCGCAAGCCGCTGACCGTGGAAGGTGGGCGTTTAACTATGACCCTTGCATAACTCGCAGCATGTCAAAAAAGCTCCTACTCACAGATTTTCGGGCGGTCCGCAGTAAGCTCGAGCCTCACGACTTTGCGATCAGCGAAGGGCAGGATGTGCCACCCTCCGATTTGATCGATAAGGATGTTTGGGACGGGATCATGCACATTCCCGAGGATGTCTCGATAAGGATCTCGGACCATAACGGCAAGCGGCTTCGTCTCATGCACGGGCTTTGGCGAGATTGGATCGAGGCGATCGGCGATCCAAGCCGACCAGACGAGATGTATAACTGCCTGCTTGATGCTGCGGACTGCTTTCAGTGCGCGAACTTCAATTTCCTGCACGGCTTCTACCGGGCCGCGATTGCCGAATTGCGCACGGTGCTCGAACTCGTGATGATCGGGATATACGGAAGCCTCAATCCAAACAATAAAGATTACGTTGACTGGAAGGCAGGAAAAAAATCGGATTTGGGTTTTGGTCGATGCCGAAGGGGGATATCGGGCAGCCTGAGAAAAGAACAAGCGAAATGGATGTTCAAAGATGACGATCTGCTCGCTGCGGCGTATCAAACGCTGTGCAACTACAGCCATTCCCGGCCGGATGCGAGTGACGGTGCTCTTTGGCAAAGCAATGGTCCCGTCTACAACAACGAAGCCATAACGCTGGCCTTCGTCACGACCTTGTCGGTTTATGCGCTGAGCTATCTCTTGGTGCGTCTCGCGCGGCGCGATTTCATCATGCCAGAAGATAGCGACATACTTTTCGAACTCGATTGGATGCCAGATCACGAAGCCCTGGTACGGGCCTTTTCGGACTTGTATGGCAAGGTTCCGAAGCGGCCGCCGATCGACTGACCTCCTGGGCTGACGGCCCCTCTTGGCCGGCTGCGGTCTTTCTGCGAGCCTCGTAACAGGAGCCGCCGCGACTGCAACGGGAACCGCAATAGGCATCGGCCGCACGTCCCGGTTGGCGCGAAAGCGACCAATGTGCAAAGAAATACTGATCGTTTGGGCAAAGTGCAAAAATATGCCTGCAAACAAGCTTTCGCTTTTGAGGTGCGGCCTTATCGCGCCACCACCTGACGGGTGCAAAATATGATTGCGGCATACTGCAAAAATATTCTTCCCGTCTCACGTCAGGTGAGCTGGCAAGACCAGCGCTATTTCGCATGCGAAACGGGGAGCGACGACGGCTCCGGAAAACAACAACCGAGAGGGAATGGCGTTTGAATATTGTCTCCATTGATGCTGTCGGCGGACTTCTTCCACTGGCCGTGTCGCTCCTGTATCTGCCGCGCACCGTACGTGCATTGGGGTGGTTCTACGGTGCGATCTTCGGCCTCTCCATGCTGGTCTCGACGCGCTTCTCCTTTTGCGACAGCAACGCCGTTCACGTCGCTCCCGGCACTATCCTGCTGTGCGTTGCCCTCTGGCTACCCAGGGCGCGCGGGCGCAATTTGGAAGTGCCGGCCGCGGCCATCTTCACGCTCGCATTCATCGCGGGCTTTCCCGTGGACGTCTATCTTGGTTATGTTTGCCATGCTGCGAATGGAACCGCTCGCGTCGGCGGAGCAGGCCTGTCCGATGGGCTGATTGTGGGACCTGCAAGTCTTGCCCTTGTACACCTCGGCATCTACTATTTCTGCGAGCTGGACGAGAAAGGAAAAGTCCCGCTTGGAGATTTTCTGAAGACGCATTTTGCGGTGACCCGCTCGTCCGCCAACCGGCCTGCGTCCACCATTGCTGAGCCATCATGATCCGCATCTCGTCTAGCAGCGCGTTGCGGTCGGCGGGGCTTTGGCCGCGTCGATAGCTGCGGTATACTCACCACGCACTCCAGACAACGAGTGCCGGGTTTGGCGACCCGATTCATACAAGCGCACGGCCGCGCTATGCGGCTTTTTTGTGCGTATTGCCTCTGCGCGCCGACTTCTATGGGCGGGCCTTGGTGGGGAGACCTTCGGGTCTGCCGGCTGCTTGTGTGACCGGTTCGCCAACCCTGCCATGCGCCCGCTCACCTCATTTGGCGATGAGAAGTCGGGTAACGCTCACACAAGAGGCCGCACCGTGCATCAACATTCCATCCTTCCGCTCAAGTCGCTGCTTTCCCCCACGCTCATGCAATCGGCGCCGGCATCGGCCGACCACACAATGAACCCCGTCGATGTCGCCTGTGTCGCGACTGTGCGCCGCGCACCTGCTCGCGCTGCCTCGGCGCTGAGACGGTGTGCTGCAGCGCTCGCGATGGCCACGACTGGTACATCTGCATGCGTATCATTCCTCGCCTCATGGGAGCGCGGTGGCCAGTTATCCGAACGGCTCGTTTGGGTTGGCGTGGGTCTAGTTCTGCTGCTCGGCGCGCATCTCCTGCCAGCACTCGCGCGATCCGCACCGCTGATGCTGCGTGTTCCTGCGCTCATGCTGTGGATCCTGTCGATGCTCGCAACCGGATACGGTCACGCCACATTTTTCATGCAGGCGCAGCGGCATGCCGGTGAGCTTCGTGCGGCAGCCGTTGACGCGCGCGCCTCGATCGCCACGTCTCCGGTTTCAATCGGGCCGGACCTGACGACAATAGCCAGTGAACGTGCGCGGGTTGCGACAGAACTAGCCAACGCGACGGCGCGGAAATGTGTCGACCGTTGCACAGCTCAAACGCTACGCCGTGTGGCGCTGTCGTCCCGGCTGGACGCACTGAACATCGCGCTGGAGGAAGCCCGCCGTCATGAACGTGCGGACGACAAGCTGAGCGTGGCCCGCGATCGGCAGGCGGCTCTGCGAGCGGATGCAATGAGCGATCCGGTAACCAGTCGCGTTGCTCTTCTTCTAGGTACGTCAACGGACACAATCAATCTGGTTGTGGGTCTTGGATTCGGCGCGGTGCTTGAGTGCATCGCATGTCTTGGCTGGTTGCTCGCGTTGCACGGCTCTCCGATCACCGACGCGCCTTCGACGGCTCATAGTAACGCGGCAGTCGTGCCGAGTAACGTCACGCATCGCGCTGGTAACAACGGGACGTCAGTCTTGGCTGACGGCGTTCCTGCAGGTAACTCCGCCATTCCCGCCAGTAACGCATCGGTCGCAACGGGTCACAACGACGGGCAACTGACGAGAGATCAGGATCAGACCGTAGCGGTGATGGTAGCGAAGACCGTTAGCGCGGATCTTGCGATGCTCGCCACGGAAGTGGCCGCAGGTCGAACGCGCGCTACCGTCGCCGAGATCCGTAAGTTGTTCCGGTGCTCTCAGGCTAGGGCGATGGCGCTGCGCCGGCAATTCGCAGAAGCGATGCTGGAGCAGGCACGCGCGGCCTGACCGGATGGCGGAACGGCGGGCCAACTGTTCGCACCCTGCCAATCTAGGCAGGTAGCGTAACTGCCGCTGTTGTGGCAGGCTGGCCCTTTGTCTGAGGAATACGGCAAGTGGGAAAGCGCGCCATTATTCGGGCTGGCGACACCACGTCGCACGGCGGCAGGGTGCTGGAAGGCACCGAGACAGCCAACATTGACGGCAAAGCGATCGTCGGCGTCGGGCACATGGTCCTGTGCCCACAGTGCAAGGGCACCTTTCCGATTCTCCCCGACGTGCTGGGCCGCCGTTATCCGCACCGGATCCACGATCGCGATACCGCCGTTGAGGGCATGCGTACCGCGTGCGGCGCCGTGCTCATCGCCTCTCAGTCGACCGCAACAATTGAAGATACCGGCGACGGCGATCCGAGCCACGGGACCAGCGCTGCAGCGATCGCCGCACTGCCGCTCGCGGCGAGTCCAACGCTGTGCCTCGAATGCCTGAAGGCCGCGGCCGAAAGCGGTGCTACGACCGTGATGCGAGGGTAGGCCGTGCAGCCGTTGAAGATAGAAAGCTACCTCGCGGAGCGTCAGGCGCACGCCTCCTTGCCAGTAAGGCTTTACGCGCTGGTAGACGCGCTGCTTTATGCAGGCACGCCCAGCGCGTCGACGCTGGAACGTTCTTCGGCCGCGATCGCCCTGTTCGACGGCACGCCTGACGCGTCATTGGCCGATGCAGGTCCCTGGCTGATCGACTTCGAACAGGCCTCGAGCGCCACGCGACGGACTCTGCTTGACCTCGCTGCCGGCGCATCGGGCCTGTCGTGGCTCATCAGCGCGTACCCTTTCATGTCACTCGCCCAGGAGCTGCGCGAACGGCTCGACGTCCGGATGCCGAACGGCAACACCGCACTGCTGCGCTTCTACGACGCACGCATCGTCGGCGACATCGCAGACCTGTTGTCGTTTTCGCAGCGCGCGGAGTTTTTTGTATCGACCTTCGACTGGCTAGTCCAGATCAACGACGAACTGACCAGGGTGCAGCCGCATGCTTGATCTGACTCCCGACCAGGTTGCGGCCCTTGCAGATATTGATGCCAAAGGTTTCGTCGAGCGCGTACGGCAGGACCTTGTGAAGGACGATCCGAAACTTGCAGCAGACCCAGCCCTCGCGGAGCGATTGCGGCGAGCGTTGCGGGCCGCGCGTGCGCTCGGTATCACGGAAGACACTAACCTCGTCGCGTTCCTTCGCGTCGAGGCCTACGCGCCGGGCTTCTACGAGAAGCCGGCGACGCGTACATGGCTTATGCGCCCAGGGCGCTCGGCCGACGAACGGTTTCACGATTATCTGCGCGTGATGCGCTGGCGAATTGAACACCCTGAATATGTGGGAGGATTGAGCTATGGCGGTGGTACTCGCACCGGTAGTGGAGGCAGCAGTCACGGAGCTTGGGCCAATCTTGGCACGCGCTGGCGCCGCCTTGTTGGGAGGGGCGGCGACGGCAGCGGCCGGTAGTCTGTCAGGCGATACAACGAAAGATGACAGCAAAGCCGCACCTGTCGCGCGCACACTGCCGCGCACCGATGAGAGCTGCAAGAAGTGTCCTCCGGAAGCAGGTAGGAAAGTCCGCGAAAATCATGGCGTAAACTGGCCATCGTATCGCTATCAGGCCCGGATAACCGGCTTTGCATTTGATGCGGAAGAGTGCCGCTGGAGTGACGAGTGGGCATGGCTCGGACTGGACTTTGACGGTTTCCAGCAAGGGGAGTGCCTCCTGCAGGAAACGAAAGGGAACTACGATCAGTTCCTGGACGAGGACGATGAGCCAAAGTTTTTCTTCGGCGGCTTCACCGACATGCAGAGACAGATTGTCCGGCAGTCGGTCGTGGTCAACTCCAATCCACCGGCAAAATTGATGTGGTATTTCATGACCCCGAAAGCGCGAGAGTACATGTTGCCCGTGCTGAACCGCGCCCGCGTGCCTTCCGTCTACCAGCCTTAAGACCATGCAATTCATTGCCCAATACCAGGACAGTAAGGACATCGGATTATCCGATTTTCAGTTTCAGCTGACGCGGCTGTGGCCAGTCATAAGCGTGCTTGCCTCCAAGGATCCGCGGCTGGCCGAATGGTTTCTCCAAGGCGCGAACGAAAAGGACGCGCAGCTCTATCCGGTCTACGACGCGAAGGCGACGCCATCGCCGGCGGCAATGGCGGTGCTCAAGGAGCAATACCGGAATGAAAAAGCACTCGCGAAAACGATCGGCATGTGGAACGGACAGACCGTCAAAAAAGACGGCGCCTCGATCGTCGTGACCTTCGACACGGCTCCCATGCCGGGGGACGTCGACATATCGATCGGAGAAGAAAGCGCGACATCGTCCCGCCTTGGAGACGGCGACGCGATAGCGCAAATCGTGGCGGCGGTTGCTCATGCATATGCGCCGGCTTATGTGACCGCAGCACCGCGCAAATACATGGCGAAACAGGTCTTCGACGACAAGCCGGGCGTCGGCTGGATGCTATACCTGCCAAAGGTCATTACCGCGCAGCAGATTCCAGAGGCCCGCGCCCTGATTCCGGTGTACGCCGCCGGCAACAGGCAAACCGGCACGATCATCGTGAGCGTGACGGACGCGGTTTTTTCCCTGGCCAATCCCGAACACGTCGAGATTGCCAACCGTATCGAGGTACGCCTTGTTGATCAGGATCTGTTGCCTCGGTACTCGGATATTTCTGGTTCGCACGGCTGATGTAGGGGCATGGCGAGCAAACTCTTTCGCATGCGAAAAAAGGGACGAAATGGCGCGGCCGGAGTGCTGGCATAATTCAGCCTCTCTCAGGTTCTGCTACGGCCCTCGGAATTGGCAGAATCTTTTAGCCGACCATTGCGGTCGGCTTTTTTTCGCCGGTCCTCCTTACTAACGGCTTGATGCCTCGTCGAAAGGCGGTGTGTCTTTCAGCCAGTTCATCACTTCGTCTCGCACGCTAAATCTCGGTGCTGCGATCCATGCGGCGAACTCGGGTTGGAGGTCGAGCCAAACGCAGTCCAACAGATCGAATTCTTCTTCGATCTGTTCGGGACAGTCGTCCCGCAAATACGCGTACACCACGCGTCGCCCGTCCCAATACGCGACCGCGAAATCCGTCAATTCGGCAACCGTGCCGCGCGGCAAGTCCCGCAACAGCATCCCGATCTGGTCATTACATGCTTCCGGGGTCAGATCGCTCACGATTCTCTCGCCGTGCGCTCGTGTGACATAAAGCATAGATGCTGCCGAACCCGCCGACCCGAAAACGCACAATCCGAAGAACACCCGTTGTTGCTCATTTGATCTATACTAAATGCTCATATGCGGAGAAACGAAATCATGACCGTTACTATCCAGCGTGCCAAACGACCCTCCACCCGGAAAACGGCGGCCGCCGTTGTCGCGCAGGCAGCGCGGCCGGCCATCGGCCGCACGCCCCGAACGATCGGCGACTTCGTGCAGATTTACGAAGCGGGTCCAATGGAACGGATCGAGTTGATCAAAAGCGGAATCAGCGCCGATGGGCTTGTTGATCTGGCGACGTCGATGCATACGACAAAGGATCAGCTCTTCAAGCGGCTTGGGCTTCCGCGCGCGACGGTCGACCGGAAAGCACGTAACAAGCAGAATCTCTCGCAGGAGCAGTCAGAGCGCGTCATTGGCCTGATGAAGCTCGTCGGCCAGGTGAAGACGATGGTCGAGCAGTCGGGCGAGCCGGAAGGCTTTGACGCCGCTCAATGGGTTGGGCAGTGGCTTGAGCAAGCGAACGGCGCACTCGGGGGCATGCCTCCCGCCGAGCTGATGGACACGGTTCAAGGACAGGAAGTGATCTCCGGCCTTCTCGCTAAGATGCAGAGCGGGGCATACGCATGACGGTGGCGATCTGGCGGATCGCCACTGACACTCCCGATTACACCGCCGATGACCTGTCTGGCGAGGGCGCCAAGCGAACCGGAGGACGATGGAACAGGGCAGGTATGCCGGTGCTGTACTGCGCGTCGAGCATTGCGTTGGCCTGCCTTGAAACGGTTGTGCATTGGAATGCCGGGGGCCTGCCTTTGAACCGGTATCTCGTCCGGATAGATGTGCCGGATGACGTTTGGAACGCAGCGACGATCGTGACGGCCGACGCGGGTCCGGTGGGTTGGGACGCCATACCTGAAGGCAAGGTAAGTCTGGACCTCGGCGACGGCTGGGTCAGCGCGAAGAAGTCTGCGCTTTTGCTGGTGCCATCAGTGATCGTTCCGGAAGAATTCAACGCGCTTGTCAATCCGTTGCATCCGGACGCCGCCACGTTGACCGCGACGAAGCTGCGCAAATGGCTCTATGACAGCCGAATCAAGAAGTAGGAATGTTGCCAACGCATGAGTCACCTGAGCAACGTGGATAGACAACAGGACCGAGAAACGGAGCGGATGCAGTATGAATCACCTTGAAGCGAAATCGACCCTTGAGACGCTCGCGCGCGGCGTCGATCCTGCTACGGGAGAGATCCTTTCCGAACAGAGCCCGTTCAATAACCCGCAGGTGATCCGGGCATTGTTTCTTGCCGTGACCGAACTCGACAAGCTCATCCAACCGGATCCGGCTGGGAAAGCGGAGCGTGAGCGGCCGCAGAACGCCGGTCGGGCGTGGCCGCCGGAAGAAGACCAGGCGTTGTTGAGGGACTTCGACGCCGGCATGTCGCCGAAGCAGCTCGCCGCGAAGCACGGTCGCACCAAAGGCGCGATCGACTCCCGGTTGGTGCGTCTCGGACGCGTCGAGCATTGAGCGCCCGAGACTGCAACCGGGTTGCCTGGATGCTTGGGCCGGATCGGCGGGCGAGAGGGCGTCCAGTGGGGTGGCTTGAAAAGCTGATAGTTAGTTGCGTTTGTCCATCGAGCCGCTAACGACAATTTTCAGGAATCGGGAGCTTTCATGATCGAGATTGGTCGCACGAGATTCATCACGCGCCACGCAGGGGTGACCCATGGAGCGGCTTGAATCGTTCGGTTTGCCCGACAGTTTCCCAGCCTACCTGATGCCAGCGGCAGGGGCTCAGTTCGTACGGGACTGCGTGAAGGGCATAGGCCGGGCAGACATGACCAGGATGGCCCGTGATCGGGGCTTCATGCCGAGCTGGAAGCGGCTGACTCACCTTGGTCCCGGGGTCTACGGATTGAGTCTGACGATCGACCGCATGGGCGTGCCGCTGATGGTCCGTATGAGCGAGCCCGGCAAGACACAAAAGCCGGTTACACGTCCGTCCGAACAGCCGTCGCTCTTCTAGAAAACTGCCGTCGCCGGAGGTTCATCATGTGTGGGCGTTATTCTCGCGGTCAGAAAGATCTGTTCTACGTCGAGCCACTGATGTCTGACGCTGGCGATCAGCGATTTCCGCGCCACGCGGAGATCTTCCGGCCGAGCTGGAACGTTTCCCCGGGCACAAAACAGCCGATCATCGGCCCGGACGGCCCGCGGCTTGAAATATGGGGATTCCGGCCCGCATGGGCGGTGGCCAGAAAGACCAAAATGATGGTCAACGCGCGGATGGACAAAGCTGGATCGAGTACGTGGAAATGGATGTTCAGCTCGGGGCGGGTCTTGGTTCCCGCTGACGGTTGGTACGAATGGGTAACTGTTGAAGGCAGAAAGCAGCCCTATTTCATCAAATCGAATGACGGGCCTCCTGTCTATTTTGCCGGGCTAAGCAGCGTGCGGCCGGACGCAGCTCCGTCAGAAACGCCCGGGGTTGTGTTCGGGTTTGTTATCGTCACCGCAGCGGCCGATAGCGGCATGCTCGACGTTCACGACCGGCGCCCTCTTGTGCTGACGCTCGAAGAGGCCAAAGTGTGGCTCGACCCCGCGACGACGTTCGAGGAAGCCGTACATCTTGCAAATACCGCCGGGAAGTCCGCTGACGATTTTCATTGGCACAAGGTCACGCCCGGCTTGAATCGTACGGGCGGCGATAGTCCAACGTTCAACGACCCCATCGACGACAAGTAGGCACGAATAAAGGCACAGACATGAAGCACGAATACTGCGTCCAGACGGATGTCCTCGAAACCATCGTGGCCTCCGCCCGGGTCGAGCCGCGCCATGCCGCACTGCTTGCCACGCTTGCTACACGCAGCGAGTACAGGTCGGCCGCGTACGTGACGTCGCGCGACACGTATGCGGCACATCCTGGCGCTGTCTTTGACGCGTCCGGAGTGAGGATCGGGGAGAGCTATCGCGATTGGGTCAAGGCCGAGATCGAGGTGCACAACGGCGACGTCGCCGCAGTGTGGGAGCACAACAAGGACAAGGGCTATCTGCTGTCCGAAGTCCAGCCTGTATTGCATTTCTTCGCCCATGACCGCGGCGGCTCCCTGGACAACTTTACGCAGTTGCGCATCTTCACAGAGACCGAGGCGATCACCAGAAACCTCTTCACAACCGCCGACTGGCGGCGGCCGCAGAGCCCGAATGATCTTCTGGTGTATCACGACTATCTCGGGGACCCGATCGAGCCGCGTCCGTTGGGCGCGGAACGATACCGCCTCTACGACGCGATCGACATGCAGATATTCCTTCGTGTGGCCGCGGCGTGTGCTGATGAGGAACGTCGCGTCGCAGCAGCTCGTCGCCTCAAATTCACTAATTTGCAGACAGGCGAATCCGGGACACAATCGTTTGCCGAATTTCATCCGGGATTCGACAAATATCCGAACAAATCGCAACGCTTCTTTGACGACTGGTCTGAGTCCAGCGCGGGCAGCGGCGGCGAACGGATCTGCCGGCGATGGATATTTGAACCACAGGATTCACAGGGCTACCAAGCCGACAAGAGCCAGCCGCGTCATCTGTACTTCATCCCGCAGTGGGGCCACAACCGTAAGGTCGCGGCCGTCGAAAAGATCCGCAATATGGACGACTATGCGCTGTATGGCCGGTTGAACAAGTTCGATGAGCGTATTGGCGTGCCGTTCAGCTGGTATTTCTATGGCCTGCACGGCAACCTGGTGAAAGCCGGCGCGCTCGAACGCATCGTTTCCGCGGCCGAAGACGGCCTGATCGTGTTGCCGGAACATGATTACCGCGTGCTGAAACGCTGGCAGGAACAACCATACGGATTCTGAGAATGCCAACAAAAATGCTGCCGCCTGTGCCTGACGGCGTGTCGATGTACTTTTACATGAAGTTCGCCGCGGGCAATGAAACGTTCGGCGACGAGTGGTATAGGTTCGAAGCGATGGAGGACCTGCCGCCGTGCCTCAAGCACGACTATCCGACGCTTGATATTGAGTTCCGTGTGCCTCCGATCTGCAGGGACTTCCAGCTCGTCACAATCGACCTGCGGAGTGCTCTGGACACGATGCTGGCGAGCGAACGCCTGCACCTGAATCCCGCACGCTGGAGCCGGGTTCGGCGCGACCTCAGCGAAGGATGGTGCTACACGCCGTACATGGGAGTTGAGCAGGGCAAGGCCACGCTGACTGATGGCCGTCACCGGATTGTCGCAATGATGAAGTTCCTGCAACTCGAGTACGCGACGTTCTCAGTGCCGCCCAAACACGTCGAGACTGTACGTGCGCAACTGAAGACCCGATAGACAGCAGCCAGCGGAGGAAAGTGCAATGTCCGATCGGAGCGATGTTCTGTACACATATCGTTGCAAAGCGTGCGGGCATAGCGGTCAACGACGGCTCCCCGATGAAGCGCATGACGGCGAAGAAACGACGTGCGATGTCTGCAGCGCCCCTGTGACCCTGGAATGGGACGATGGCGTGAAGTTCAACCTTCCTGACTGAGCGTAGCAATCGCTGCGTGCGAAACTGTCATCCTTGCGCGCCGACCACTGGAACCCGTTCAGGCTCGTTCGTTGACCAACGCCATTGCCGCCCCCGGCGTCACGCGCGCTGCGCGACGGTGCGGGCTGAGAAGAAGCGGCGACGGACGCAGTTCGATCGTCACGTTGCCCGCCATTGATGGCCCCTTGCGCTTGATCACCTCGACCGTAACGCCCTCCGCGCTTGGGCGGACGGTCAGCCTTAGCTCCGCCGGCGATGGATCTGTAGCCCGGATCAGCGGTCTGACCACGAAAAAGAGAGTGTGCCCTGAGCGAGCCGCGAGTTGAAGACGCCGCAACGACTCCGCGCGGATCGCCTCTTGCCAGAAAATGAGTGCGCCGCAGCTACCGGCCTTCAGGATCTGCTCGGCCGACCACAACGCGTCGGCGCTGAGCCTCGGGCGCAACAACAGGACCTTGTCGACCGGCACGCCTATGTGCGGGAGCGCTATGGCATTCAGCTGCTGCGGCGGCCGCAGGAAGGCAAGTGCGCGGGAGCCAACGGTGGCCAGCGCCGGCGCGAGCAGCCGAAGCTCACCAATGCCAGTCTGCTGGACCAACAGTTCGACAAGCGCACCTTCGGGCCAGCCTCCGCCCGGAAGCTCGGCAGACAGCGCCGCATAGCCCGTCTCAACCGTGCGCCCGCTGGCTCGGCCGAGTTGGGAGGCTCGCCAGAGCCCTGGGTGTATCGCGTCGAGGGATGCGGGGAGAGCGCCCATATCAAGACCTGTATATCCATACAGTATTATGTTCCTTTGAGCGAGCGGTGCAATCCTCGTCCGAGAAATCGCCGAAACTCTGCTGATACCCCGCGCCTGACCTGCCTCGCCGACGAATCCCCACGCGCTCTGGCGCACCTGCTTATGTACACCTGTTTGACATAGCCTCTCTGCAACGAACCCATCAAAGGAGGTAACGATGTTGCAGATTCTCTTTGTTTCGGCTGGACTGGTGGCGTGCCTATGCGGTGCGATTCGGCAAGAGTACCGGGGCAGCCTCATGCTCGCTGCTTCGCTGATGTTGATCGGCTTCCTACTGAAGTAAAAGCAGCGCGCGCCGGGGGAGGCGCGCGCTTTTCCTATGACGCTTGAGGCGACCCGCCGCTATCGGCGATTGCAAGCCCGCGGCAGCGATCCGCCTCGTACCGACGTCCTCTCGCGCCACAGACTATGCGATCAAGGTTTTGGCTGGAATTGCCGATATTGAGGTTCGAGGGGCGTTTCCGTCAGCAGATTTCGAATGCCAAGCCGGTCAATCACCGATGGCAATTCCTCTTGAACATACGTCTTTGTAGGCGTATATTCATACTTAAATTAAATCAGTACAAAGCATGATTAAAATCAACAAACAAAACGGCCACGCACGTATGACGATTCGTTCAAAGACCTACTTCGCAGCGCTTTCCTGCGCTGCGGCTTTCACTCTCGCGGGCTGCGGCAAACCCGCTCACATTGAGCTGCTGGGCGTCCACCCTGGTATGACTCGGGATGCGGTTAAGACAGCATCACCTTCCGGATCGTCCTTGTATTGTCGTGGAGATGGCGACACCGCATTTGATCAGGTCTCAGGCCTCCCGCCGAGCACTACGCTCACGTTCTGCACGTGGACCAGTCTCGATGCCGCAGGGGCGCGAGTCCGTTCCCAGGTCACTATTGGGAACTCCACGAGTGCGGAGCAGCAGTTTGCATTCGATAATTCGGATGGCACTCTAAAGAGTTTCTCGGTTGAGATCGCCGGTAATGCGTTCGATCCGATCGTGACGAGCCTGACCGAGAAATTGGGATCGCCTAAATCCACGTCAGGTTTGCCCGGGATCATTGGTGGCATTCATTGGGAAGCTAAGGACGGGACGCTGACAGCCACCACCGACGAACAGCGCCCGTACATGACGCTCCTGATGCTGCAAGCGTCCATTGCCAAGCCCAGCTGAATCCGCAACCAAAACGTCTAGAAAATGACGATGCAGATCGAGCCCGGTATGACCTTTGCCGAATGGACAGTAGAAGCGGAAGCAGACGCCCGCCGCGTGCTCGACCGCACGACTGGCGATGTGACGTGGCTGCTCGGTAGTTCGGACGATATGCGACAGGTGTTTAACGAAGGCTACAGTCCGGCCGACTATGTTCAGTCCCAGCTCGCCAGGAGCGTTGAATAACTCGAAGGAAAAGGACAACCATGCGAATCAAAGACAGGCATGTTGCGCTCGGTATTCGGGCCCTCTTGGCAATCGGTGGGTGCGTCGTGGTTCAGTTCGTCGCGGGGAAAGCGGCCGTCCTTGCCAATATCGACATGCCTGACTCAGTAGCCGCTGTCGCAGGTGTCATGGCGGGAGTTCTTGCAGTCAGGTTGTTCGCTGAACCGCTGCTTACGCGGTATGTTCTCTGGAGAGCACGTCGCCTGATGTCGCGACAGTGGTCCCGATAAACCTCTCAATCAAGGGTAAGAAAAGTGACGAGTGAAGAGCTGCAGGTGGCCAGCAAGGACGTGATCGTGGGCGACGCGATCCGACTAGCCACGGTGCACAGCGGCAGCGCGTGTGGCCGGCTGGCTAACGTGGTCGGAGTAACGGTGATTGGTGTCAATGTGAAGATCGACACGGACCTCGGCGTAAGCGAGTTTCTGCCAGTCAATCGAAGCATCACCGTCTGGAGGTAACGAAATGGCGATGCTCCCAAAACTCGTCGTGTTGAGACTTCACTACGAAATGATGCGCGCAGCAGCTCACATTGCTGCGCCGGTCATGCGCCTTACTGGCTTTCGTTTCTCTAAGGCTTGGCGCGGGAACAAAATCATTAGTCATGTTGAGGCCAACCTGCTGGCCGATGGCATCAAGCCCGACCGGATTCGCTTCTAACCTGCCGGAGTCTGCCGAATGAAAAGCAGTCTGCTGGTTGCAATTGTTTGGGGATTCGGCGACATGTTTGTACTCATCGCACTGCTTGCGGTGACGTGCGGAGCACGCTAAGGCGGATCGAGATCGCTTCATTGACGTAACACGTCGCCGGCGGGCCGGATACGCGGAAGGCCAGCTCGAGACACTTTCTGACCGCTCAGATGGCTTTGTTGTAGGTGAATGAATCAAATGACAGGCGAGCAATTCGATGTGCTCACAATACTGCTCGGCGGCGACCCGGATAGCCCGGCAAACCATGCCGCTAGGGCAGTACTCGTTGACGGAATGACACAGGCTGACGCAATGCGATTTACCGGGGCCACGCGCTCGACAGTTCACGATGCTGTAAAGCGTTACGGCTCACGCGATGAGCTGATTCGCGGGGCATATCTGTCCAAGTCGCAATCCGAGTAACAATTTTCTGTACGCCCACTAGGCCATATATCTACCTCCTGCAGTCACACGAAAGGAACTACTGTGAAGTCGAGAAAACCGATTGAAATTGCCGCATCGAAATACGGTCGCAACTGTGCGATCGCCACATTCATTGCGTGGGTCATCGTTCAGGAGCTGCTCATGGCGCATTTTTATGGCTGGCACACCAAGGCGACGCCGAGAGATTTGCTTGCGTCGGGTACGCTATTACTGATCGGGGCCTTTGTCGCGATGTACGTCGGGAAGCTGGCCGACGCTCGTTACAAGCGTAATAAGGGCGCGGAAGCGGCACACTGACCATGGTCTTTCTCCCCGTTTTTCTCTTTGCGGCCTATGCGAATCTGATTCTTGCGGTGCGCGGTCTTTTGGCCCAGGGGCGAGCGGCCGTCGTCGCCCAAGCTCACTTCATCGTGTGTATGGTTGGGGCGCTTGGATTGCTCCTTGGATTTGAACTGGTGCCGGACCCCAGGAAGGGCATTGCCGGTGACGCGTACAACTGGTCCGTCGTCGCGTTCTTCATGTTTGGCCTGCTTACAGTTCTCATGTTCGGCGCGCGGCTTGTCGGACTGGCCCGCGACAGATCTGCGCACAAGGGCGTCGCGTTACGTTTCGGACTGGCGATTTGGGCAGTCATTGCGGGCCTCTATATTTGCGGTACTGTCGCCGATCACTGGCTGTTCTTCCGGCATCCGGAGCAAGCGGGCGTGGTCGACCCCTCGTTCGTCGGTCCCTCTGTCAAGTGCGAAACGGCAGTCCTCGTTCGGCTCGACGGCGACAAGGCTATCTACCGTTGCCCGCACTCTGTCGAGTTTGGTAGGGACTACAGCGAACCTTTTCTGCCCTGGCCTTCGTTCACCCAAGGCGAGGCTGACGGCAGGCAACTGAAACGTGAGTCCGAGAGCGCGAGCGCGGCTGTCGCTGCATCGAAAGGTGGAGTCGTCGTCGCCATCCCCGCGAGCGAGATTCGCGTGATGCCGGCGCAGTAGTTTCGGGCTGTCTAGGGGTGTCCGCATACACCCCTGCTCGGTCTATGTGAGCCCGTCGATTACCCTGACCGCGGTGGCTGTCAAGCACTCTTGAAGCGGCGCCCGCTCGCGCCATTTGCCCGCAGCCTCACTCGCCGAGCCTCCTAAAATTGCCCTTCCGACCGCGCGTTCGAGTCTCCACGCGCGGCGAAATATAGGCAATCGAACACGCTTCAATATTGATTGTGCTCACTCATTTAACTGATTAAAATTATGTTTGTTCGTTGTAGTTCCGGACGCACGCAATCCGAGTCCAACACAAAACGCCAGCCTGTTCCGGGGTAATTCGCGCAAGGCTTCGCTCGCAGAGCTGGAAAGAACGTGATTGGCAATGGCCAATACCAACAAACCAACGACTGACCAATCCAAATGACGACCCAAACCATCGCCCACGCGCTGCTCACCATGTCGCAGCAGGAATCCTTCCTCTTCTTTGCCTCAATCGCAGCTACGGTTTACTCGGTCCCACGCTTCTTCCGTCGCTTGAAGCACAAGCAAAATGCCGGTACGGCGACACAGCAACACAACATCGCGTTCGTCCTCGCGATCGCGGGCTGGATCGCGCTCTGTGTCAATTTCCCGTTCAATCTCGTGCTTCGTGAAGACACGTTCGACTGGATGTCTGCCTGTGTTGTCCTTGTGGGAACGTGCTGGGTGGCGATTGGCGCGGTGATGACGAAGAAAGAAGAGAGCAACATGCTCGCCCTGCTGACTCCGCCCCCTGGAGCTGCGCAGCCGACCGCTATCGAGACATTGACCGTCAAGGCCCTAGTGAACGCCTCGACGTACTGCCGTAGCGGCCTGGTCGTCATCGCATTGGGCACGCTGATCCAGATGGCTCATCTGGTGGATAGGGCGCATCCAAACCTTTTCGCGATGTCACAGCACACACAAGCCCAGGCGCAAGCGGGATCCGCCGAATGACTTGGCGTCACCTTCGGCACACCGACATGACCACACCGAGGCGATGGAATGCCTAGCCCTGAACACATCAGGCTGACCACACTGGGAGCCCGCTGGATGAAGCGGCAGGGCTTCGACGTCGTCGGAACGGAGATCATTGCCGCCGGAAGTCGCGAACAGCCAGACGTAATTGGTTTTCGCTCCCTCTGCTCGGCCTTGATCGAGGTCAAGATAAGCCGCGGCGACTTTCTCGCGGACGCCTTGAAACCAGAACGACAGACGGCTGGCTCGGGGTTGGGTGTGTACCGGTTCTACCTCTGCCCGCTCGGGCTGATCGCAGTCGACGAGTTGCCGCCAAGATGGGGGCTGCTCTACGCGGTAGGGCACACCATACGGGAAGTCGTGCGGCCGCAGGGAAACATCTGGCCCGGACCGAACACCGCTGTAGGCAGCTGGGCAGAATTTACCCATACGCCCGATGCGGACAAGGAACGGGCCGTCCTGTTCTCGATCGCGAGACGGCTCACCAACGGACAACCCGTCTCAATGACACAGCCATGAAACTACTCCGAGACAGACGCGCGTGGCGCCGATTCCTGCTGAACGACCTAAGCATGCCGAAGGGGGACGCGGACAACGAACGGGAGCCGAAGGAATATCCCTGCTTTGCGTACGCTTACATTCGCTCGTTTGGCTACGAAGAACTCGGACCGGTCTATCTGTACGGCAGGGACGTGGAAAAGATGGTGGAACGGTTGAGCGCCGCTCGACCTACCGCCGCTTGATGTGGAGCAGGACGTATATGCACGCCGAGAAACAATCCGCGGCCCGTGTGCCTCGCGAAATCAACGTGACGGACGTTGAGATCGCTGGCAACTGGATGCCATGCGAGTACCTAAAGGATCGCGCGGGTCGTGTGCGCGTCGTCATGCTTGCCGACGTCGACTTTGAGGAACCCGCGCGTAGTGCGGTCTGGCATTCGACCCTCGCAGCAGCAGCTGCGTACCGCTTCGAACAGATCGAGCCATGCCGCAAGATGACGCTGCGCGTACCACGCGCGGATCGACCCATTGCTGACTGTGCCTTTCAGCAGCGTCTGAAGCGTCACCTCGTTGCACGCGACGAATAGGATCGGACTCAGCGATGGGACAGTGGAAGATCGAGAACGAGTACTACATGTCGCATCCCAGCGGATGGACTATCGCGAAATACAACGTAAGCGATGCGCCCGTTTACATGCTGTGGCAGGGCGACACGCCCCGCGGTAAGCGCGACAGCGTCCGTGATGCAATGAGCTTGCACACGCAGCTTGTCGGCGCGGAAGTTGCACCTACGCAGGCTGTTGCACTGGCACCATCGAACTCCCCTGCAGCATCACCATTGGTCGATAGCAGCGGGCAGCCTTCAACGAAGTCCGGGAATCTGTAATGAAAACACTGTTCGGGGTGGGTGGCATCGTGGGGATCGGCGCCGCCCTTGGGCCGCTTGGCTGGCTACTCTGGTATCTGAGTCACGGTCCCCTCAGCGAAACGTCGATGTACCAGTTGACGATCGCGATACTCGTAGCGTTGCTTTTCGGCGTCAGTTCCCTGTTGGGCAGAAGTCTTGTCGGCGGTACTCGTCGCCGACCTCGCATCACGTTGGGGGAGTAGAACGGTTGTTGTTTTTTCTTTTGAAGAACGTTTCTTCTAAAACATCAAAATATCGTTTTTGATGTTTTGATGTTACAATGTTAAACACAATGCGACGTAGTTTTGCTCTGACGCTGCGGCCGCATCAATGACTCAAATCAAATAACTTGGACGGCTAGACCGTCGCCACACAAAACGAGGACATGACCCGATGAAGTCGATCAATCAAACCAATATTCAGACCGGTTCGGACCGCAACGCGCTCGCGCGCTTCGCGCAACTGGCGATCGCCGGCGCTGCTTTCGCGATGCTGGCAGCATGCGGCGGTGGTGGCGGCGGTGGTAGCAGCAACACCAGCTCGGCCAACACCAGCACGCCGACAGGCGGCGTCAACCTTCAGGTCGTTTCGTTCGGTGACAGCCTCTCCGATGTCGGCACCTATGCTCCGGTCATTACCGCGAGCTTCGGTGGTGGCCGTTTCACGACGAACCCCGGCGAAGTGTGGACCCAAAAGGTCGCGGAATATTACGGTGGTACGCTCAGCTCGGCCTACCTCGGCGGCTTCGGCCAGCCTCTCGCGGCGTCGACCGGCCTTGGTTACGCACAGGGCGGGGCGCGCGTGCAGGATCCGGTTGGCGAAGGGCATGCGCCGGTCGGCACCGCCAATGCGGACTACTCGGCCGCGACAACCGTTCCTGTCACGCAGCAGCTACAGAACTACCTCGCCGCTCATGGCAGCTTCAACGCGAACCAGCTCGTGCTGATCAACGGCGGCGCCAATGACATTTTCGAACTGGAATCCACCATCCAAGCGGCCGTCACTGCTGACGTAGCCGGCGGCATGGACCCTGCCACCGCGATCCAGAACGAGGCGACTGCCAGCCTCGGTCCGGTCGCACAGACCTTCGCCGGGGTGATCCAGCAGATCGTAGCGGCCGGCGCCTCACACGTTGTCGTTTCGAACGTTCCGGACATCGGGCAGACTCCGCTCGGCGTCACGGGCGGATCGTCCGCGCAGCAACTGCTCACCGCGCTCTCGAGCGTCTATAACGCCGCGCTTACCCAGGCGATCCAGGGCCTTGGACTGCCGGCCAGCAAGGTGATCCAGATCGACGCCTTCAGCTGGCAGGACGGCATCAACGCGAGCTATCAGACGAACGGCTTCACCGTGTCGAACACTGGCACTGCGTGCAATCTGCAGTCGATGGCGGCCAATGCGACCGCATACGGTACGCAGAATCCGAGCGTGCTGAATGGATTGACCCCCGCCCAATACGGCGCTTCGTTCGCCTCGGCGCTGTTCTGCTCGCCCCAAACCTACACCGTGGCCGGGGCTGACCAGACGTACATGTTTGCAGACAACGTGCACCCGTCGACGCATCTGCACGCGCTATTCGCTCAGTACGTCGAGCAGCAAGTCGCCAAAAGCGGGCTGGGCAAGTAGTCCTCTCGGTGGGGGTGGAGTAGGGTAACAATCAGGCTGTCAAAAAAAGGGGCGCTCCATGAGCGCCCCTTTTGCATTCCATGCCCGGACTAACCGGGTGCAAGACCGTGGGAATAGTAGTGAAGCCATAAAGCTCCGAACGCGGTGAGCAACAGCGGCCATGATTTCAGGGAGAGACGCCAGTCCACCGTCGACGGCCACGCTGCGAAGATCAACTGCGCGAGAGCTACCCATACGGCCAGGTCCCACGACGAGAACGTGTAGCCGCTTCGCAGGCGCATCATCGCGACCGCCGCCGCTATGGCATAGCCAAGCATAGGGGCAAGGCTTGCGGGCGCTGCGTTCCACCAACGCAGATTCTCAAACAGGACTTCACCCAGCACGTATGAGCCGCCCTGTGTGCGTTGTGGCCACACCGACAGGCTCACCGGCCGCGCAAGTGTCACGAATCCAACCAGGAAGTGCAGAAGCTCATGGGCGAGCGTGCCGGGCAGGGCGATGAGGGCGAACAGAGCGTTGCCCCGCGCGCACCGAGCAAGCAGAAGCGCGCCGAGAACTGCCGGCGTGAGGTAGGCCGCGATCGGGCGAATCGCAACATGGTCAAGAGCTGGGAAGTGGATCACCGGAAATGCGAGTCAACCGCAAGAGGACTGAGACAGGGTAGGACAGTCTTTCGCATGCGAAAGACTGCTATCTCGACCATTACGCGGCGCGTGAGGGAGCGGCAGCGGGCGGGATTGCAGGCATGATGTCGCCTGCGATCCAACGCACGTGCTCCAGATCGCTCTTATCCGTCAGATCGTTCAGGGCCATCATATAGTCCTCTGACGCGTTCGACGGCACCAGATACATCGCCGTGTGCTTGCCCTGCGTGTCGCTCAGGATGACACTAGCAAGCGGCTTCGAAGCGGCCAGATTGTATCGCAGCCCCTTCACAAACCTCCGTTGCGAGCCGATCAGCGACTCAATGAGGTTCTTTTCGTCGACGTTCGTAAAAGGGATCCACTGCTCCGTCATCACCATGAGTGCCATTTCCTCAATCTGCGCCACACCGGTTCGATCGACGCTAAACGTTGCGATCGTCACCAGGTGGATCTCTGGAAACGCATTCCACAGGCTGACCTCGTCCTTGAATACCTTCAGCTTCTTGTTCAGATCCTCGCTGATCATGAAAAAGAAGTCCGGAACCTGCTTCAGGACCATCTTTTTGCCATACCGGGCCGCAGTGACTTCCTTGACTTCGCCGATCACAATAAAAAGCTTCTGACCGGGTCGGTCCGACTGCTCGGCAGCCGCGATGAAGGCCTTCCGTCGCTGCGTGATTTCGTCTTTCCTGTCCACATAGAAGGGCTCCGGCACATAGAGTGTGGTTGGCAGGTGCAAGCCCTTGGTGAATTTTCCCTGCGCTGCGCGCGTCAGGTACTTGTGAACCGTCGCCCAGCTGCGCTTACCACCCATGCCCGGGTTCCAGTGTGTCAGGTGCGAGGCGTCCCACAGGAAATGCAGCAGTGACCTGATCGTCAGCTTGGAGCTATCCGCCTTGACGCTGCCGGGCTCCGAATCGGACGGGGCGGGCGGCGCCCGGCCCGCAATCTTGTTGAGGGCAAAGTCGAGTTTGAGCATGGTCTTGCCCTCCTCGGTGTCCTCCTTGATCGCGTGTCCCATCACCTCGCCCAGGCCGCTCAATTCGGCGGGCGGCTCGTACGAGTCGCAGTCCGCTGAGTGTTCTGCGCCTGACTCGGGCATCCGCTTGATCTGGAAGTGCCCGGAGACCTTAGAGACATACATCGGTGCCCCCGGCCTCACACACAGGCACAGCGGCCGGATCTTCGTGTGGTGTACGCGCCCCAGCGCTGCCTGCAGGCCCGGGTCATCCTCGGTATATATCTTCCCGTCGATCGAATATTGGTGCATCTCCACTTCCCCGTAGTGTTGCCGTTATCCGTGGGCCTCTGGTGACTCCGGCGGGCCCGCCTCACCGGATTCATAGCCCATCTATCGACCGCTTCTGCGTGTTCTGTTGCGTGGTGTCACGCTGACGGCTCTGATCGAGCTGCTGCGTCGATTGCTGCTGTCGGGTCTGCTCCGGCGTCTGCTTGCGCTCGTTCGCCCGGTATTCGAGTTCGACGCTCTTGCCTACATGCACCTCGCCACTCAATTGAGCCCGCGTGAAGCGCACGGCGTCCGTTCGACCCGTCTGCACCAGGACGTGGGTGTCCGTGACTTCCACGACCTTGCCCGCCACGCTCGCGCGTACCTGGCTCGCCTCGGTAATCCGTAACCGCGTCTGCGCAGACTGTGCCTGTCCGGCCTCGGCGGGGCGATCTGCTGCTAGAACAGCCTCTTCGCGACGTCCTGGCGTGCTTCCTCGTTCTCGTGCATCTCCTTGATGCCTTTCATCGCGCTGTTGATCCACTGCGAGGCGATCTCTCGGTGCGAGTCCAAGGGCTTGCCGGTAGGCGTCGTCGTTGATTCGTCCGGCTTCACGGTATTGCTCGACTCGGGCTTCGAGTCGTTGCTGGATGTGTTCATGGGTACCCTCTGATTTCAGAACATTGATGTTGTCGAATCCCTGCAGATTGACCGGATTTGCCCGATCGCGGACGTCGATGATGTCCAGCAGCAGGTTATTCCCAAAGTATGCGCCAAGTTGCTCCAGTGACACCGGCAGGCCACCCTGAATCTTGGCGATCGTCGCGACGCTCGAGCCGCGTCCTTCCTCGTAGAACCGCCGAAGCGTGTTGTCCAGTGCGTTCTCCGAGCGCGCGTGAACCACGATGATATGAGGAATGAACCCGGCGTCAATCGCTTGCTGGATCTTGTCGACGCTGGTCGCAAACGTTGACATCTGCCCCTCAAAAATCATGTGCGCGTCCGCCGGCAGAGCATTCTCCTTCAACACCATCGACGTCTTGCCCGCGCCTGGTGACCCGGTCAGAAAGTAGACGACGTCGCGCCCTGATTCACGGTTGCCCTGCAGATTCTCCGCGAACAGGGCGGAAGAAAGCACCGCAGCCGTGTTGTGGACCGGATTGTTGTAGCGGTTGCGCGATTCACGGGACGCGCTGAACTCCGGAAACGTCTCCTTGAACAGATCCGCAGCGACATACCGACCATCGAAAGACCGAGCATCCTGCCGGTATGCCTCGATGTATTTTTCCGGTTCGGCCTGCGCCGATTCAATCGCTTTCTCCTGCACAAGGCGTCTATCCGGTTCATCGAAATTCACATACCGAATATTTTCAAGCTGCATAGGCACACTCCGGTCATTGAGACCACTTAATGGCGGGACTTCTTCAATACAACACCGATTTTAAAAGCTGCTCTTTCCTTCAAGGCAAACACCCGATCCGCCGCACGAACTCGCCAACTATCCGCTCTCAAAGCGAACGGACAGCGGCGCTCAACTCTTGCGAATTTGTGGCTTCCATTGGCAGAAGTTGCGAGACGCCCCTCGTATCGACACACATTTCGGCCAGCTGATCGGGCTCACAAGAGGTCTCACGAACCTGTGAAATCGCGGATGCATATTTCTGACCGCATTTGCGAAGATTTCGTTGTGGTAAGGCTGCGTCAGGTAATGCAACTCATTGAAAATTAAATTATACTCACTACCGCGCATGATACAAGTTAAGCACTCGGCGCAGCCTATACGGGGGCAAAATGACACGAGACCAATCTCTAAAAACGGTTTTAGGGAACCGCACGCCGATCCTTCTCGGCGCAGTTGCGGTTCTTCAAGTGCTGGACTGGCATAGCACTCTCATCGCCCCCAGGGGGCGCTTCGAGACGAACAAGCTTTTGAACTGGCTCAGTCAGTGGATGGGCTTCGCGCTCGTGATTTCCATCGTCAAGCTGTTCTTCATCGCCATCCTTTTCGTGGGATTCCTCTACTGGCGCAAACACAAGGGCGTGTACGACTTCGAGTTCACGGTCTGCCTGTGCGTGTCGGCGCTGGTCTACAGCGCGGTGGTAGTCAATAACTACGCCTCATAACATCAATATTGATATTCTGATGTTGAGATGTGTATCATTGCTCTGACCTGACTCGTAAGGCTCCCCTCTCGGCACTGCAAAGGAGAAACGCCCGGCGTGCTGGCTCGCTTCGGTATCATTTCGGGATCTAGCAACCGGGAGCGAAAAATGACCGCCATTGTTGAACAGGATCTGAAGGACGCAGCTGCGGCCGGAACGATCAAGAATTTCGTAATCGAAGAAGCAGAGACGGGCTATGTCCTTCTCACCGTTTTTAACCGATCCAATGTCGAGCACACCCTGTACACGCAGCGTAATCGCGTACGCACATGGGCAAATGTGAACCCGCTCATTGAGTTCATCCTGCATTACAAACCCGAGCTGCCAGAGGTGACGATCCGCCTCATGAGGCGCTCTCACCCTACTTAGAGGATTCATGCGCTTCTTTGTCAAAGCATCCGCAGCACTGATTTTTGCCGGTTACACCCTGTTGGCTCACGCAGGGTTTCCCGATGATCTGGTCAAACGATTCCCTGCCGCTCAGGGCGCGAAGATCGAAAAGGCGTTTCCGGGGTTCTGGTCCGTCGTCAAAGGCAGCGAGGTTTTCTTCGTCCGCGACGACATGTCGGTCCTGATTTCTGGCAACGTCATCGACCTGAAGACCAACCACTCCATCACGAACGACCTCGAAGAAGCGAACCGTCCCAAGATCGACGTCTCGCAGCTCGACACCAAGGACGCAATCAAGTTCGGTAGCGGCTCCCGGCACCTCTACGTGTTCTCCGATCCGGATTGCCCTTACTGCCGGATGCTCGAAGGCAGCCTGACCAAGCTGACCGACGTCACGATCTACATCTTCCCCTTTCCGCTCGCCCAGCTACACCCGAACGCTCCGGGCGTTGCCGAAGCGATCTGGTGTCAGGCCGACCGCGTACAGGCGTGGCACGACTACCAGAACATGGCGCAGTTGGTCAAAGCCGATGCGCTGCTGCCTGCATGGCACGACTATCTCCATCAACACAAACAACCGGAACAACCGGTGTGCGACAACCCGATCGCCCGCAATCTCGCGTTCGGCGAAAAGTGGCATCTGAATGGCACGCCCGCGCTGGTCTTCGAAGACGGCACGCTAATCCCCGGCTCGGCCCCGGCTGAACGGATCGAGGCGCAACTCGCAAAGTCTCACGCCAACATCGCGACGGCCTCCAAATGAAGAACCTTCTTACCCGACTGCTTTCGCGGCTGGCCGTGCGTGGCCAGCACTCGGTCCTCCACGCCGGCGTGGTCACGCTCATTGCCACGGCGGTTTTCATGATGTACACGGCAGGT
The DNA here is from genome assembly GCF_001544555.2 of Caballeronia udeis. Classification (GTDB taxonomy): domain Bacteria; phylum Pseudomonadota; class Gammaproteobacteria; order Burkholderiales; family Burkholderiaceae; genus Caballeronia; species Caballeronia udeis. The sequence continues at coordinate 102,626 of NZ_FCOK02000015.1, forward strand.
GAGATGGGGGCGATGGGTCCGCTGATCATAGCGATGTCTTTTTACGTCGTGTTCGCCGCGGTGATGATTGAGATCGTTCTCGGTGTGTTTGCCCTCGTCAGAAAATTCGCGCAGGGCGGCCTGCGTCGTTATTCGTGATGATTCGCTTTATTGCGCCTCTTTTAGTATTACTAATCGCAAGCAATGCAGCACGGGCGGACACTGACGAGTGTTTTGCCCATGCTGCGCAACGTCGGCACCTGAACGTCAACCTGCTGCGCGCGATCGCAAGGGTCGAGTCGAACTACAGGCCGTACGTGACGAACACGAAGACGTATGCGATCGGAGAGATGCAGATCATGCCGTTTCATCTGAACTGGCTGAAGAAGTACGGCATCTACGAGCGCGACCTGTACGACGCCTGCACGAACATCAATGTAGGCGCGTTCCTCTTGTCTGATTTCGTCCGGATGTACGGCAATACGTGGCGAGCAGTTGGCGCATACGGCGCTGGGATGGCGGCCGACAAGGAGCAGGCCCGGATCGGTTACGCCCAACTGGTGCAACAGGCGTACGACCGCATCACAAATCCCGCGCCGACCAAATCCGCCACAGCCCGCGTCTCCCGCGGCGCTGTCCGAGTAGAACCAGAAAGACCAACGATGGTGGTGCAGCAATGAAACAACGAATTCTGATTGCAGTCGCGCTCGCCGTCTCGGCAGTCGCCGGCGGAGCCCGCGCGGAAGACCTCGGGGTTAAGGCGCAGACCTATGCGCTCGACCGCGACGCCGCGGACCAGATCAAGGACGTGATGCGCCGCAAGAAGGCAAGCGGTGAAATGGACCAGTTCTGGAAGACCTATCGCGACCGCACGATTGCCGCGATCAAGAATCCGCCGTCTCTCGGTATCAAGACGGACTACACGGCGCACGCCGAGCTGCGTGCGCTGCAGTTCGCGATTCCGGAAGACTACAAGGATCAGAACGGGCGCGTGATTGTCAAGCGCGGCACCGTTGTCGAGCCGCTGAAGATCATGCCGCTGACGTACGGGTTGCTGTTTATTGACGGCAACGATCCCCGACAAGTCGAGTATGCGATCAAGCGCAGCGAGTCAGAGCCTCTGAAAATCGTTCTGACCGCTGGCTCGCCGTACCTCATGCGGATCAAGTACCGCAACGTTCCGTGGCATGGCGGCATGGGTGTGCCGTTTTACTTTGACCAGCGAAAGATGATCATCAGCACCCTCTCGAAACTCTACGGCGTCGAGATCAACAGCGTGCCGGCCGCGCTGTTCCAGCAGGGCGACAAGCTCGCGATCCAGTTTGGCATGGGAGCCTCAAATTGAAATATCTGATCCGTCTTTGGTTTGCCCTCGTTGTCGGCTTCGGGCTTTCTGGTGGCGCACAAGCCCAGGAGATCTGTAACGGCAGCTTTCCCAACCTGATTACCGACGTTTGTTACGACTGCATTTTCCCGATCTCGATCATGGGAGGGTTCATCAATCTCGGCGTGTCGGGCGATGACTACGATACGGGGGTGAGCGGGTCGCCGATCTGTATTTGCGCTAACAACCTTGCAATCGGTACGCCGGTCTCTTTTTGGGAGCCGCGGTACATGGTCGACACGACGACCAAGCCGGGCTGTATGCCACTCCTCGGCGGGATCGACATTGACACACCATACAACTCGGCTGAATACGGAAGCGAGAACTTCACGACCGCGCCACTAGGGGGCAAGCGAAAAGCCGCCTTCATGCAGGTCAACGAATACATAAACCCCGTAATGTCTGCGCTAGGCGTGGTGGTCAACAACCCATGTCTGGACAGCCGCTCGTTCGACGTGCCGTTCCTCAGCTGGGCCGATCCTACGTGGAACGATGACGCCCTGTCGCTAATGCTCACTCCCTACGCATATCCGTTCGCCGGGGTGGCGAGCGTAGCGGCAGAACTGCCCGACGCCATTTCCGCAACCTTTGGGTTTCCCATGGAAGTCCTTTTCTGGGTAGCCGGCGCCTGGGGGCCAATGTATCCGCTGGATGGCAATGTGGCGGTCGCCAATACGCAGGAACAAGTCTCTCACCTGATGGTGGCCCGCATCTTCGCCAAGCTTCATGCAGCAGGCGCACAGCAGACCTCGGCGGGACAGGATGCGCTGGACTCCTGCGGTGCGCTCGGCGTCCCGCAGCTCATCATGGACAAGCGCCAATACAAGACCAATCGAACCTTCCCGTTCCCGGACAACATGTGTACGCCGATCGGTCGACCGTTGGCCTTTCAGGAGATTGGCGCGTCGCGGCCGCAGGACAAGGATTACGGCTACTTCGTCTTCCAGCGCAAGGACTGCTGCGCAACCACGACCATCCAATAAAGGCACACGCATGAAAAAGCTGTTCGCATTTCTCGCACTCGCTGCCGCATCAATGGGCACGCACGCTGATACTCCGCTCGTGGACGCAATGACGGCCCGCTGGAACACGTTCATCTTCATTTCGACGCAAATGCCGCGACAGACTGTGCTTGAACTCGCCCGTGAGGCAAGCCAGGCCCACGCCGTCATCGTGCTGACCGGCTTTGGCGGCCCCGGCAACACGCTGACGTCGACGCAAAAGTTCGCGGCCGACGTCAACGCGGTTTGCTGCGGCAAGCAGCCCGCGCGCTGGATCATCGATCCGAATCTCACGAAGCGCTATGGCGTAACTGCTGCGCCGACTTTCGTGGTCGGTCACGGCAGCAGCGATAACCCGGGCGAATACTCGAAAGTCTCCGGCGAAATGAGCCTCGCACAGGCCCTGAAGTTCTTCGCGCAGGACTCAAAACTCATTTCCGCAAGCGACTATGCAAAGCGTGTCTATTACGCTGCATACGGCGACAAATATTAATTGTGATCAGTTCATCTAGTGATTAAAATAAAGATATGAACAAACACAAATTACTCATCTGGATCTGTGCCGCACTGCCCGCAAGCGCTTTCGCAGCACTGCCGAATGACGGGGTCACCTTCGTTACGCACGGACCATACGCCGCAGGGGCGGCCACGGTCCAGCCCGCGAACGGTGGTATGTACGTGTATTCATCCAAGCCCGTCGAGGATGGCCGTCGCCCGATGCGTTTCATGGTCGGGAAGCCGGCCCGGCAGACCTACGATCTTTTCAGCGCCGAGGAAGAAGCTGCGCTCTCTCAGGTGCGCGCCGATCAGATTGCCGCTGCAGCTCGCAACCGAGCCCGTCTGCGCCACGTGCGTTTTCATGCGCAACCGAAGCTGAACTGGCCCAAAGTGGTTCTGATGGGAGACAAGACCTGCGTGCCGCAGCTGCCGTTCGCCAGCTCGGCCGACTGGAAGGATCATCTCGTCTGCTGGAGCGCCGGAGACTCTCGTGTCGAATAGGTCATTCCATATTCCCAAGTACGGCGGTGCGGAAAGCGCGTTTCTAGGCGTCGAGTTTCAGGACACCTACATCCTGATCATCAGTGTCTTTGTCGCCCTGGTCGCTGGCCGGTTCTACGGAACGGGCGCATACCTCGGGATTCCCTTCGTCGGCTATCACGCGAACCGCAAGTATCTGGAATGGCGCAGTTCGCGTCTTCCAGGCTTCGTAACGGTGTTCCTTTTCAGGTTCGGTCTTGCCAAATACTCCAAGGGCTTCAACTCGCAGCGCACGGTGTACGTCGGAGACTCGAAAGTGATCAATCCCGGCTCTAAACGGCTGCTCAAACGAATCCTTCCTGACGGGGAGTAAGAGGAAAGTTATATGGATCTTCCAAATCGAAACAAGTCCGTCGCCGAACTGCGCAAGGACAACAACAAGCTGATCACCGCCGTGATGTGCATTGCCATCGCGGCGTTGCTCATCGCCGCAAAGTCTTTCTTCCAGTCAGACGTTGTTATCAATCAGGTTCCCGGCATGCCGGACGGCGCGAAGATCGAACGGAATGGTATGGACGCCGGCGCGATGCAGGCATACGCGTACGCCGTTACGAATGCGCTGGCGTCAATCAATCCGAGCAATGGCGATAGCGTGAAGAAGTTCGTTCAGCCATTTCTGTCGCCGGCCTGTTTCACCAAAGTCAGTCAGGCGATCGATAACAAGGTCGCGTTGCTCAGCTCGCAGCACGAACTCGGCAGTTACTACTTTGTTCTTCGGGGTTTTGAGGCCGACCCGAAGCTCGGCCGGGTCTTCGTGAAGGGAGAGCTACATACGGTCAACGCTGCGAAAGATACCTCCGAGCCCTACGTTTTCGAATATCCGGTGCATTTCGCTAACTACCAGATGATCTTCGACGACGTCACCTCCTACTCCGGTGACAGGGTGCACAACTCAACTTGGATCCAGGCGCAACAAAAGAAATGATGCAGACAACGAACCGTTATCTGGCCGCGCTGCTAACCGCGTCGATCGGCCTTTCAGTTGCCGGCACTGCCCAAGCAGACAGTGCCCCCGCCGCGGTTGATTTTGGTCAACCGGCCCCGACCGCACCCAAGAGTGCAGATGTAAAGCACAAGGTCGTGCATACAGTTCACCAGAAGGCGCGTGACCCGCTCGCCGTCGATCCCAGCGTTGCGGTGAAAGCGACCGCGCCGAAGGAGATCGATCTGCCGGGCGTGCTCAAGGTGCCGGGTGAGAGCATGGACGTGCTCGATCCGACCAAGGCGCGAAGGATCGCATGGACAAACGGCGGCTCGCAGACCGTTTACATGAGCATCAACGAGCCCAACCGCATCCAGCTGCCATTCAAGAACCCTTATATCGTTCAAACCAGCGATGTGAAGGTCGATCACCGCCCGGCCAGTAACAACATCTATGTGTACTGGCCTCAGCTGCCGGCGCAGGCGCGGCAGTTGTTCATCGAACCGCCGGACGGTGGGCCGACGCTCGGCCTTGAGCTGGTTCCGAAAGACATTCCGGGCCAGACCGTGATCGTGACGGACGACACCGGGATTGTGTCGGGACATCGGAAGTCGGAATCCAGCAGCAGCGACTACATCAGCCACGTGCAGGACGTCATGGCGACGGTCGCCCTCGGTCATGCGCCGGACGGATATTCACAGGTCGACGTGAATCTGCCGCCTATCGCAATGGACGGTCTTGCTGTCACCGTTGACGAACGTTATAGCGATCGCGACGGCGATATCTTCGTCTACAGCGTTCGCAATCCGGGGCAATCCCGTGCGCTTCTGAGGGAGCAGGAATTCGACGGGGCGAACGTCCTCGCCGTTTCGATTTTCCCCAAGCCGCTGCTGCAGCCTGGCGAGAGAACGAAGGTCATTGTGCTTGCCCGCAAGCGTGAGGAACAGTAAGCATGGAAATGCCATCATTCATTCAGCAGAAGCGGCAGGAGTGGGACGACATGGATCCCAAGTTCCGCTATCTGTTGATCGGCGTTACCGTTATCGGTACGGCCTTCATCATCTATCAGCGCATTATCCACCAGGCCCCTGCGCCGTCGACCGCCGCCGCATTGCCCGCGCAGGTAGTGCCGGCGACTGCAGCCGCTCCCGGCACGCCTGCACCGCAGCAACCGGGGTTTAACCAGAACATCAACGTTCTGCCTACGTCTCCGCGGAATCAGGGGCTGGAGGACCTGACGACGCAGATCGATTCGCTCAAGCAGCAGGTGGCGGCGTTGCAGCGCGGACAAGGCACGGGCAACGCGGGTGGCGGTTCGACGGGGTACGTCCATGTCGTCAGCCAGCCAACGAACGCCGCGGCTCCTGCTGCGGCAAGCGGCGCCGACACAGCATCGAACAATGGCCTTGGCAAGGATCTGCCCGCATCTGTGAGCTTCGACCAGCCCGGGTCGCGTGCTGGCAAAGCCGGGGCCGGTTCGCCGGACGGAGCCGCCGCACCGATGGACCCGCCTGTGCCCGTAGCGCCAGCACGTCCGATGATGGTCTCTGATCCAGTCCAAAAAACGTCGTCGGCTGACGATGCCAACCGTCGCCCCGATCTCGTTCTACCGATGTACACGGGCGTTGAGGCGGTCATGCTTTCTGGCATCAACGCTCGCCCGAGCGGATCGAGTGGTGGAGCGGTCGGCAGCGTGACCTCGGCGATCGACGTCGGCGCACCGTTCGTTTCGCGCGTGAAGGGCGTTGCGATCATGCCTAATTCCTGGAAGGCATCAGATCTCGAAAACTGCTTCATCGGTGGTTCCGCCACAGCTGTTCTGAGCGCCGAGCGGGCGTACGGCATTGCGGACCACATTAGCTGCATTTTCAAGAACGGCGACGTATACGAAGCGCCGATGAAGGCGTACGCGCTGGATGTGGACGGCACCCTCGGCCTCGCTGGCAAGGTGGTCAACAAACAGGGGGCCATGCTGATGCAGGCCGCACTAACCGGCGTGGCCGCCGGGCTCGGCTCGGCACTCTCACCCAGCTCGGTGCCTTCGTATAACACCAATGTTGGCAGCGGTTCGGAACAGAGCTTCACCTACCCGAGCCCGAGCTATCTGGCCGGCACTGCAGTAGGGCAAGGCATTAACCACGCCGCAACCGAGCTTTCGCAGTTTTACCTCAATTTCGCCAAAGAGACCTTCCCCGTCGTGGAGGTTACCGCGGGCACGCGTGTGACGTGGATCCTAAAGGAAGACATCGTGCTGAAGAAGCGGACCCCAAAGAAGGACACTGACCAATGAAGCAGATACGCCGCTCCAACATCCTGACCGCAACCGTGGCCGCTGGCCTGCTCGTGGCGCTCTCCGGCTGTTCGACAGCCTTTAACCCGATCGGGTCGAACTCGTACGACTGCAACCGCAAGCAAGACCCCAGCAGTAAGTACTGCCACAGCTTCAAGGCCGTCGAGTCTTCCACGAACGGAGAACTCCCCGACAGCCGGTTCGACGCCGAGCTGAAGTTCAGCCAGTACGACAAGGACACCGAGATCGCCCCCGTGGGCGACAAGTCGCATACGGGCATGAAGTCCGGTGGTGGCGAGGCACTCGTCATGGGTTCAGGTTCGCTTCCGCTACTCGGCGGCGCCGATCCCGCCCCGACAGATGGGGCCCCGGTTCGCCAAGGCCCGGTCGTACAGCGAACGTGGATCAAGCACTTCGTTGACGACAGCGACATGTTGACCAGCGACATGACCGTCTACAAAGAGATCGTGCCGACCCGTTGGGCTGGGTTCGATGGCGGCAATCCCGCCGGCGGCACGCAAGGCAACTACCCCCACAAGATCGCAGAGACAAAGATTGTTGCCGATACGAAGGCCGCACCCGATCCGTCTCCGCGTACCGATTTCATCCAGCCGGGCAGTCAAACGTCGGCTGGTGAAAGTAGCCCAGGCACCTCAATGCCGAATTCAATGCCACAGTAATAAGAGAGGAAACCAATGAAACAACAAGCCGCAGTAAGTCCGCTGACCACGTCTGTCCGCCCGTTTCGTCCCGCTGCTGTCATCGTTCTTGCCATGGGCGCAATGCTCATTTCCGTTGGCGCGCTGAACGGCGGTACCGCACTCGGGGCCAGCGCGTGGGACACACTCGTCTCAACCATCCAGAGCATGCTGGGCAGCACGCTGGTGATGGCGCTGGTGCTTCTTTCGTTGATCGTCACGATCTGGCAGCTGGCACACGGTCAAGGTTATCGAAACCTGACGGTTGTGCTGGGCATCCTCGCCGTTGCCCTCATCGGGCCGTCCCTTATGACCACGGTCGCGACGGCTACTGGCGTGCCTTCGACCGTCGACCAGGTGCAAATGAGCACCTTCGATCTCGCGCATTAAAACCCCGCGGCCTTTCGCATGCGAAAGGCCTTCAAAGCGCGGCGTGAGCCTTCCTGGTCACGCCGCGTTCCGCTGACGCCGAGAGAGATTCACCTTGACTGCTACCACCCAAAAGCTACAAAAGAAACCGGCCAGTGACATGGTCAATCTCGAGACCTACACTTCCGATACAAACCTTGTCATCAGCAAGGCGGAAGCGGAGAAGCCCTATGTGGGCGCGGTCTATCGGATGACACCTCTCGCCGGCGGCGGTGGAGAGTTCAGCACGGTTGTGCAAAACATCTTCAAGGCCGTTCCGGATGACTCTGTTATTCAGGTTAGTCTCGTCGTCCATCCCGATCACGAAGCCCCGGAAACGTTCGCCAAAGGAAAGCTATACGGTGGCCACGTCGTTCAGGATCTGATCGGCCGCCACAAGAAGCTGCTGCAGTCGGCTCTGACGACTGGATCGCTCGTCGACATGCCGATCCTGAACAAGCGTACCGTCGTTATCTCACTCGCATTCCCGAGCCGCAAGGTCGACAGCGATGTACTGGAAAACGCGGAACATCTGCACAACGAGTTCTATGCGAATCTGAAAGATTGTGGCTTCTATGACGCCGAAGTTCTGAGTGCACCCAAGCTCGTAGGGGTGTACCGACTGTTCGCCGATATCTTTGAACCGCAGACCGAGGTCGCACTCGACCAGCTCGTTGACCTGAAGTACCAGATCTACGGCCCCGACCAGAATTTTGATTTCCGGGATTCCCGTGTGGGAATCTTCAATGAGAAGACCTACTGCACGGTTGTAACCTGCAAGTCATACCCGGAAAAACCATTCCACGGGATCATGAATCTCGTCAGCGGTGCCCCCTTCAATAGCGGCACGACCAAGGAAGGCGGCGGTAAGCGTATCGACACACCGTATATCCTCACCACAACCGTGCGCGTCGCGAGCCAACGTAAGGAATGGACTCGCATGGAGAGCGCGATCAAGTCGCGCACCGCAACGCAAAACTTCCCGGTGAAGCTGGGCGTCGAAGACGCGGCCGCCAAGCTGAACGACCTCCTCGAGCTGAAGAAGCAGGCGGCCGAGGACGGCAACAAATTCGTCTACGCGTCCACCAACGTGTTCCTGTTCGGCAGGAAGCGTGAAGACGCAGTTCGCGCAGCTGCAACGGTTAAGGGGACGTTGAACAAGCTCGGTTTTGACGCGCGGGAAGTAGTAGGAAATGGGCTCGTGCGCTGGGCACAGTCACTGCCGCTGAATTTCTCGTCGGCTATCGCCAATAAGGTCGATGGCGAAGCGGTCATGGCGGCATCCGAGGTCGGGTGCCTCCTGCCGGTCTATGGCGACGCTCTTGGCAACGTCAACAATCGTTTTCCTACGACCGGCGCGTCCTACATTACGCGGCGGGGCAGCGCCCATTATTTTGACCCGTTCATCAGCAACTCCAACTTCTGTGGCGTCATGGCAGCGGAATCGGGTGCAGGCAAGTCCTTCAATCTGCAGTACATGATTGACTGTGACCTGGCTGAAGGCACGAACGTGGTCCTTTTCGACAATGGTCGAAGCTCCAAGAAGTATTGCTATTCGGTCGGCGGGGAATTCAACGAGTTCGGCGGTGCATCGGGTTTCAGGCCGTCTCTCAATCCGTTTACTGGCCTCACCGACGACGAGTTCGATGAGCAGCAGGAGACTATTACCGCCCTGCTGACGATGATGGCGTACGACAACGAGGAACAGGACCGTGGCTCCCGTATTGCGGCAAACGAAGCCGTCAAGGCTGCGTGGGGTCAACAGGGCAACAAGGCAGAAATTGCGACGGTCATCGACTGCCTTGAGCGCATCGTTGCATCTGCCATCGAGAATCCCATGAGAAGCGAGCCCGTCACGGCAGCTTTGAACCTGATTCCCCGCCTCAAGGCTTTTATCGAATCTCCGACCCGTGGAGTGTATTTCCGCGGCCCGAGCACGCTGAACCCCAAAAAGCAGCTGACCGTGTTCGAACTGGCCAGCCTGGGCGACGACGATCACCTGAAGCGTTGCGTGCTGTTTTGCTGCCTGAACGTCTTGATGACCCGAATCCGGACGGTGCGAGGGCGCAAACGGATCTACGTCGACGAAGCTCAGGATCTGATCAAGGTCCCGTCTGCTGCTGACGCCCTGGAGGGACTGTATCTGAAGGGGCGTAAGGAAGAGTTGGCGGTCTGGATCATTGTTCAGTCGCTCATGAAGGTTTCTATGTTCCCCGCCGGCTCGGTCATTCTCCGGCAGTCGGCATGGAAGGTCATCATGGCTCAGAAGTCTGAAGAAATTGACGCTGTGATCGACCAGAAGGTGATGACCGCTTTTGCCGAGGATGCGTATTTCAACCGTCTGCTGCGGAGCGTCGAATCCAAGAAGGGATTCTGGAGCGAGATGCTCATCATGGGCGAGAAGACTTACGAGGTCGCGCGTCTGTATGTCGACAAATTTACCGCGACCCTGTTTAGCTCCGAAGGCGATGACAAGGACGTCGTGTTCAAGCTCATGGAAGAGGGCATGGACGTGCTCGACGCCGTTGCGAAGGTCATGGGCGATACGAAGGCACGGCGCACAGAGTGGATGAAGAAAGCGCTCAACCTTTGGACGGATCACGACGGTCTTTCGCCGAGGGAAATCATTAACGAGATAACGGAGCTGCTCCAATGAAAAACTACTTTACCGCCGGAGACCTTCCATACTCAGTCGCGATCATGCTGTGCCTCGCGACATATCTGATGGGTCACCAGGCCGCGACGCCGGCAAAGAACGTTGCGGTCGTGGAGAAGGGCGCTGTCATCCTCGAAGCGACCCTCGACCGCCCGAACCTGTCTGAGGCGCAAATCAAGGCCCAGGTCAGCGAGCCGATCAAGGCAGTGCTACGCCGCTATCAGAAAAACGGCTACGTCGTCATCGACACCAGCCGCAATGACCAGGGCGAAATCACCGTGGCCGCTATCCCGCCGAACACGATTGACATCACGAATGAACTGCGTACGGCCGTTCATCTTCCGATCCAGAAGCCTGCCCTGGCCGCGCCTCCGGCTGGGGCCTCCAACGCGGCGGCCGTGGGCAATCATGAATAGCGCGGCACCCGTAGTCAACGATGGGTCGAAGCCCAGCAACCAGCGCGGCAAATTCGCCGCGTTTTTTCTCGGTGTGCTTCTGCTGGTTGTCGGGTTCTGGTGCAAGCCGATCCTCACGCTCGGTTTCGATCCTCAAAGCGAGCGCTGCCTGCCTGACCTGCATCTTGCGCTGCTCGTTCACGAAGCTCCGCAGACCGTACACGATGGAGACCTCATCTTCTGGAAGCCGAGCGGCGCACTCGCTGGCTTCAAGGAACAGTTCATTCTCAAGGAAGTCGCCGGCGTTCCTGGGGACCACGTGACGATCAGGGACGGCAAGGTGCAGATCAATGGAAAGACTGTGGTTCAGGGGTTTCCGCTGGCCCGCTTCTATCACCGAAGCGCAAATGATTTCAATCGCGATGAAACCATTCCTGCGGGCGAGTTCTTTATGGTCGGCGTGCATCCGCTGTCGAACGACTCGCGCTATTGGGGCTATCTGGACGCGCACCAGATATCCGGTTTTGCCTACAAACTTTTCTGACGACTACAACATGCCCGGCCGCCGAAATACCGTTCTCGCCCTGCTGGTTGCCGTCAGTTCACTGGCGGCATCTGCCGTTGCGTTCGCGCAGCAAGTCGCTCCGCGCGGCGACGACTACGGCGACGCCTTTCTGAACTACGAACCCTACGTGACACCGGGCCAGAAACCCGACGCCGAACCCAAACCGGCGCCGCAGGCCGCAGCGCCGGCACCTGCTTCCGCTGCCAAGCCGACCGGTAGCCAAACCGTCGACGTCGCTTTTCTGCGTAAGGTTTATCCAATGCTGGAAGAGCGCGCGATCAACGACCCGACTGACGCCAATGTTTCCGCCTACATGTACACCAAGCGCATCGTCATGGATAAGGCTCAACGGTTCAGCGAGGCCGTTACGCGGGTGCTGCACGAGGATCCTGTGCTGGACGAAAACAATCGTGTCCCCTATGCGTCGACGGGCGCGATCGCGGTACGAAACGCGGACTATCAGGCCCAGCAGAAGGCTGTACAGGAGCTTTCTCAAGTTGGCGGTCTGGTCGTGTTCGTAGATAGCTCCTGCAGGTTCTGCGCGATGGAGCTGCCAGTGCTGGGGATGCTTAAAAATGGATACGGCCTTGAGTACGTCGTGATATCGCTCGACGGCACGAAGCCCAAGGGATTCAAGGGCAACGTGATGCAGGACAACGGGCTGTTTCACAAGCTGAATCTCAAGCTCACTCCGTCTGTCGTTTTCGTTCCTCATCCCAAGGCCTATGACGGCTCGACCGATCCGAACCGGTATCTCGTCGTGTCGCAAGGCTTCTATGCGGAAGACGAACTGATCAAACAGATCGCCTATGCCGGTCACGATACGCGATTACTCAGCGCTGATGTCATGCGGGATTTGAGCGTGTGGGATCGTGGCGTAGCGACGAGCACTGACCTGCAAAGCCTGAAGCTCGACCCGAACAAGCCGGATACGTTCAGAGAAACCCTCCAACCTTACTTGCTCAAGCAGTACTAGGAGTCGCCCATGCGTCTAAAACATTTCCTGGCGGCCATCGTGCTTATGGTCGCCCCGATATTCGCCTTCGCGGGGATCTTTGCGGACCTCGGCTCGATGGTCATGAGCAATTCGACAGCGCCCAGCACAATGAGCACCAAAGACCGGGTCGGAGTGTTCATGGGAGGATTCACCATGCGGACTCCGATCTCGGCCGTGAACCTCATTACCTTCGACCCGCCACGCATTGACGCTGGGTGCGGTGGCATTGACCTGTACGGGGGTTCGTTTAGCTTCATCAATGGCCAGCAATTGATCCAGATCTTCCGTCAGGTTGCGGCCGACGCCGCTGGCCTCGCGTTCAAGGCTGCTATCAAGGCGATCTCGCCCTCGCTCGACGCGTTGATCACCGAGTTTCAGACGCTGCTGCAAAACATGAATAACCTGGCAAAGAATTCCTGCCAGATGGCGCACATGCTTGTCGATCCCGCGGCTTCGGCGTTGTCGAATGCAGTCAATGGTGACGGCAACATTGCGGGTACGAACTCGAACATGTTCTCCGACGCCTTCGGTGGACTGACCAACTATCTGTCGCAGGCGAATTCGTACCTCAAACAGCAGTCGGCTAATAACCCGAAGAGCGGCAACGCACTGGTCAAGACGGTTGTGTCTTCTGGCGCATCCTCGATCATGGGGCTTGCCGGTCTCGGCAACGTCGACGGCAGCGGTGATGATCCGACCAATCCGAACAGTCTGAACAACGAGATCCTCTACGCGCTGCTCGGCTACAACATTGATGCCGTGCCTTGCAATAGCTACAACGGTGCAGGTCAAGCGCCGTCAACCAGCACTCCCGCGAATAATACGGTGGGACAGGTCACGTGCTCTGGACCGGCTCTCATTACCCTCGACGACATTATCAAGGGTGGCGGCAGCGGCTCATTGAACCCAAATACACCGTTGTCGCTGTATCAGTGTGTCAATCCGAGCGGAAGCATTACCGGCGGTGTGGACGATCAGATCTGTACGCAGATGCGGGTGATTCCGTTCAACTATCAAGGCATCCAGGGGTGGGTGAATACGATGTTGTTTGGGTCGCCGGACCCCGCCTCGTCCATTACCGGAACCTCGATCATCGGGCAGGTGAACAGCGGGCAGTCGACACAATTTACGGCATCGCAAATCCAGTTCATGAACCAGGCTGGCGTGCCGCTGGCGGCTCTGCTGGCCAAGACCTCGAATCCGAATACCCGTATCGCAATCGCCGAGCGTCTTGCGCCGCACATTGTCGATTGCGTGGCGTCGCATGTAGGAGAGGTTCTCTACAAGGGATCGAACCTCATCCAGACAACGACAGGTTTCGATATCACCAAGGACGAGAAGGATCGTATTGCACAGCTGCGTGGCGATTTTCTGACCAAGGAAACGGCGTGCAACAACAGCGACGTGCTGTTCAAGATCGTCTCGGAAATCAACGAGGACACGCGTTTCACGGCCTCCAACATCAAGTAACCGAACGGGGCGTATCAGTGGCTATACCTACCTTAACGTACTATTCGGTCAGCGCGGACCTCACGACCCTGAGTGCCGTCCTCAACGGCGTCGCGATGATCTGTCAGCAGAACGCCCTGATCTGGGGTTTCGCGTTCGCCGTGGGGCTGTGGCGTCTGCTTTCGACCGCGACCAGTGCCGCGCTGAAAGGCGCGAACGGGCAGGGGGGCGCGGTGCTCGCGTCCGGATCAATGAGTGCTTTCATGCCGTTCATTCTGGCGATGACACTCACCAATCCCATGCTGCAGGGAACCGTCCAGCTGGAGTCGACCATCAACGGAGCCGTGACCGAAGTCGATCACGTTCCGCTGGCGATCTCGGCCATCCCGGCTTTCGGCAGCGTGCTTTCACAGAATCTGAACCAGCTTTTCTCTACTGCGTTCCAGAACGTCGACGCCGAATATCCAGCGATTTCGGCCACGGCCAACGGCTTTCTGAACCCACTGAAAGTGTTGTTGACCTCCCGTACGGCCATGGTTCGGCTGGGTGGTGTCGATTCGGAAGTGAAGACTGTACTGGCCGCGTGTCTTGGTCCGGACTCGGGCGTGAACTACGCGAATATCCAGAATCTTGTGATGAACGCCGGCAACACGGGCGCGACCACTTCACAGTCAATCGAAATCAACGGCACAAATCCGACCGCGCTCGGCGCGCTGCTCTATCAGGCGTCACTCAATACCAGCGGGATGGTCAACGATCCGGGCCTGAACGCCACGAACATGCTCTCGTGCTCGGCAGCGGCCAATCAAGTGGCGAACGACGTCACGAATGCGCTCAACTCGGTCGAATTTACGCGCGTGATCCAGGGCGCGGTCAACGGGATGGACTCGCCTGTTCCGGGAGCGGATTACAGCTTTAACACCGTCGCGTCGCAATACAACGCAGTCACTACCGCGAACACGCTCGGTGGTGTGTTTGCCGGCGGCACCGGGCAGTCGAATGCGGAGTTCATGAACCTGATCTTCTCGGAGATGGTGCAGAACGACCTCAACTGTTTGCGGGCGAGCAGCGACACGCTGACCGAATGTGAAGCGACAGCGCTGCAAGCTTCGGAAGTCGAGCGCAACAATTTGCAGCAGGCAGCGAGTGAAGTGCCCATGCTCCGCTATGCCGGCAGCTTCGGCAATTACCTGATCGCCCTGATCATCGGCCTCGGGCCCGTCATCATCATGTTCATGATGTTCGCCGGCGTAGACGCTGGAAAGTGTGTCAAGACCGCTGCGCACATTATGGTGTGGCCGCTGCTCGTCGTGAACGTTGGCGCGGAGCTGGTCAACGGCATGCTGTGCATCGACGTGGCGAACTACCTTCAATCGATCCGGCAAGGTGGCTGGCTGTCGCAGGCGACCACGCTGGCCGCGTACAAGGAACTCAGCCTGCAGATCGGCGTCGGCTCGCACATCATGGCAAGCCTGCCGGTTCTGATGAGTCTGATTTTCGGCCTCGGCGAGTCGTCCGCAATGACGAGCGTGGCCACGACCATTGCGCCCAAGAGCAAAGATGTCGAAGAGAACCTTGCGCCTACGCCTGCATCAACACGGCCCATGTTTGAGAACAGCTCGGTCGGCACTATCAGCCAGCTGGGAAATGGGTCCGGCAAGCTCGCAATGCAAGGCAGCCTGGATGCCGTGTCGACGACGTCCACCTTCGGCAATTCGGTGCGGGACGCGGGCCGCGTGCTGACGCAGTCTGACACCCGCAGTCAGGCGATCAGCTCGGGACAGACGAATCTCGCCGAGTGGCGGGAGGCGATGAGTACAGGCAACTACAGCAAACTCGGCATTGATCAGTCAATCGGGCAGTCGGTTGCCACGAACTACAACAAGGAACAGCAGGCGCAGAACCAGTTGCATGCCGGTAGCGGCCTGACCGGGCTACGGAGCAACACCAATGCGACAAACGCCGGCATGGGCGGCAACATCGGTGCGAGCACCGGCAAGATGGGCGGGCTTAGCCTTTCCGCAGGCGCGCACGGCGACACCGGTACGGCCGCGCAGGACTCATTGCAGGCCAATCAGGATCGTGGTCGTTCTGAAAATTTCAACAATTCTGTCGCGCTGACCAAGGCGTTGTCCGACACGATGTCGCAGTATCAGAACACCAGCGCGGGCAAACAGGCGTCAAGCGATCTGTCGAGAAGCCTGAGTACCCAGCAGTCCTATCAAAAGACGCTCAGCGAGGTTCAATCGACGAGCGACGCTGCGTCTCAAGGCGTCCACGAAAGCTCCAGTTTCGTGGACCTCAGCTCGAAGATCGGTTCCGAAGAAATTGCATGGCAACAGAAAACCAATCCAGAATACGCGGCGTTCCAGGCCATTGACGGGCGCAAATTCAACGATAACGCAGCGGCCGGCAAGTACCTGGCCACCGCTTCGTCCGACGCGAATTCCGGCTCGACAGGTCGACTTGTAGGTGACTCCGCAGGACAGGAAGCGATCAACCGTCACCGGGCGGCCGTCATGCTCGCGCAGGATCAGAGCGCCAAGCCGGAAGACAGGCTTGCAGCAGCCCGCTATCTGACCGATGAAGGTCGGGCGATGCAGCACATGCGATTCGACCCGACCAACACGGGCCCGATGAACATGGACATCGCGGCTCCTGCGGACCGCACCGGCGTCAACAGTGGCGGGTTGCAGGGCGCTGCCAATTCAAGGACACCTGGCGCGATCGTTCCTGCCGTGCCGACGACCCAGCGCAGCCCGTTTACTGCACCGGCCGCCAACGACCCGGTAGCGGCAGCTCACCGTCGCGCATCTGGCGTTACGCATCATGACGCTGGCCGCTCGCCGGCGCCTGCGAGCGCGGGTGCCGCTCCTGCAGCACCTGCAGCGCCCCAAATCGCGGGCGTTCCAAGCCTGCCAGTAGCGCCCGCGCCCCAATTCAACCTTGCTCCGGATCTGAAGAGAGAGGTTGAGACGGGCGTGCCAGCTGCCCAACGAGGGATCGAAAAGCAGGTCACTGGCGCGGAGCACCTGGCGGCTGACTCCGGGCTCGATGCGAATGGCCACGGCACCGTTGCGAGAACGGCAGCAAACGTGGCAGACAACGTGGTCGACGCAGGCCGGCCGGCGGGCGCTTCGTCCCGTACGCGTCTCGGCAACACCGATACTCCGGCAAAACCGGCGCCGACGCCGCCGGCTGCCGAACCGAAGTCGCGCTTTGTCAGACGCGGGCCGCGTTGAGTTGATCCCTGATACGTGGAGCGCGATGGTGCGCTCCACGTCGACACAATACGCCCCGAACCGCGAAACCAATTTTGTCCCGGAGGAAAGGTGATAGAGGACACTGTTGCAAAGGTCGTGCCTGCTGGCTTGGTTGCGGTAGCAACTGCTTTCCTCGCCGTGCTCAACGAACCAGATTGGGGCGACTTATATTCCGCCTTCGATCATGCATTCGAAACAGCGCTGACTGCACCCGACGTGGATCTGTCCCAGCTCGATGCGATTCCCGAGCTTGCGCCAATCCACGACGCGGCACAACGATACGCGACATCAAAGGAAGCGCAACGAAAGGCCGCCGGCAATCATGCCATCTGGCTCGCCTCACTGCCGACTGCAGCCGAATTGATGGCCGAAGTGAATGCTTCTGAAGGGAGTTACGACTTCCACGGCTACACACTCTGGCGGGAGTGCGATGGCTGGTCTTTGACCAACGCGTACGGTGTGGACAACTGCGCGTTCCTGTCGCGCGAGGGTCATTTCGAATGGCTGCTGGAATCCGTCAGGAGAGGCGAAGACCTCGGTCCGGTTCCGCCGTATTGCCAGGATCCGGACGACGATGATCGCCGCTCGCCCGAAGACGATCGGTTCGATGCGTGTGATAGCGCCGCCCTGTTGATGCTTGAGAGGCTCTGGCCCGATTCGCCGACCGACGATACGGCAGCAGAAAGCCTTTTCAGCCTTGCGCTCAATGCCCGCGTTGAGTCCGCGCTCATGTGGCTCCTGGTCACTGCGGGCGATGTCGGCACGGAAGCCTTCGACCGGCACAGGTCGGATGCATGGACGTTTGCCGAGCGCGCCGGGTATCTCTTTTCGGGCGAGCCGATGCCGCATCTGCTGCAAGACGACACCGAGCTTCAGGAGGCATGGACATGCGGTAGTGAGCGTGGAGAAACGGACAGGAGAACCGCCCGTGCCAAACTGGACCGCGTTCGGCGTGGGCTATTGACTGCGATTAACGACAGTACCTCTTCCGGTTCACAGCCCCTGCAGTAATTTGGAAACGGGCTTTCATAAGTGCCAAACGAATGCGCGGACACCTATTAATTCTTAAATCTTTCGTTAAAAGAGATGGGTTTCGGTAAATACCGTTTCGTGCTAGTCTGAAAGAAAATCAATGCAAATAGAGGTGAAAAATGGCGATGTTAAAAAAGGCGGCGCTGAAAGTCCTCGAACTGATCAAGCGTATTCCGATTGCAGCAGGCCCCGGCGGCTACAACGGCGGCAATTCTTATGGTGGCCCGGCAAAAGGAATAAATCACAACGGGGTTGGCCTGGGCGCTCCGGGTCCGAAGAACAAGTTCGGCATGAACGGCCGCTCGGGGTATTGAGCGCCGGCTGAGCTGGCGTGTCGTACCGGTTTCGGTCTGGCTGCGCTAAACGGGAAATAGCAAAGGGCTGGTTTTCGCATGCGAAACCAGCCCTTTTTCTATGGCGCCGCCGCCTACCAGTCGAACGCAGCGCCCTCGCACATCGGCTGCTCCGAGCCGGCCGTTCGCTTTTTCAACGCATTGCGCACCGTAGACGGTTTCACCTTGTACAGGTCAGCGATCGCATCGATCGTCATGCCCGAATCGAAAAGTTTCAGCCATGTCTCCAGCCGCTGCTCTCTGACGTCCTGCGCCGTCAAGCCCATTGCCTTCCGAAAGCCCGCCTCGATGGCCTTCTGGCCGCGCTTCTTCGCCTCGGTGTAGGAAAATTTCCGCTTGCGGTACAGCGTGTTCAAGACGGACTCGGGCTTGACCTTGTAGAGCGAGGCCACGAGGTCGACGCTCATGCCGGACTCGAGCAGGCGGATCCACGTGTCGTAGCGAATCTCCAGTACCTGGCTGGCCGTGATGCCTAGTTGCTTGCGATAGGAAAAGACCTGCATGTGCTTCGCGCCGATGGACTCCGCGATTTGAGTATCGGCGACACCCTTGCCCAGACCTTTTTTAATAAGTGTTTTTTGTTCGTCAGTCAGCATAGCGGTCCATCGGGAGCATTGGGATGCCACGTACAGGATCAGACTCTGCCATGCCGCGGCCCGCTGGCAGCGACACAAGCATGGCGAAAACCGACAGATCAGATCCGGGGGAAAGCGACTTGCGAAGCGTATCGAGCATGTGCGGAGCGCCGCTACCCGGACTAGATATTACATTACAAATACATAACAAGGAACCGGACCCTAAAAAAGGTGCCGGAACACCCCTGCCACTGTACATCGTCATTTAAAGTTCGGAAAGAATGTAGCTGTGACGCCCGTCACAAAAGGTGTTTACCGTGGTTTACTAAACCACGGACGCGGGACTGGCGCGCGCAATAGTATCGGATTGAACATGACAAGACTGTTAATAATTGTAATGTAAGGAAAATGCAAAGAGCATTTGGCAGCCTGCGACGCTCTGTCCCCGCCCTGCCCGCCGTACTGCCCGCGTGGCATATCAGCGTGCCATCGAGATGATTCCGTTCACCAGCTGACTGAACATCGCGGTATCCCCTCCCGTAAATTCCGGCGTCACGATGTAAGTTCCTGCAACCGAAACGGCCGGCGTGTTGGTGATCTGCAATGACTTCTGGAGCACCAGAAGCGACTGCAGACTAGCCCTGAGCGTGTCACCGTGCGCCTGCACCAGTGCCGGCACCGATACCGGCACGTGCGCCGCACGCCCTATCCTGTCAATGCCCGCCCAATTCAGCGTGGACAACCCTTTATCCTGCACCCCTATAAATGCCGCTTCCATAAAGTTATGTATGTACGCTGGGTAATACTTCTGCACAGCGAGATAACTCAACGCAAACTGGATTCCATCGGCTTTATTGACGAGCGGCGTAAAAGCAAAGGTTTTATCCTGTGGCAGTGTCGCCTCCAGATTCTTGAAGAACTGGAAATACATACGGGAGAACGGGCAGCTAGGCGAAAAGAAGACCCGTACAGTCTCCTCATCGCCCGCAACGGGCTTGACCTGCAGGTACGGCTTGAGCTGCTCCATGCCGGCCGGAACCTGGGCGTGAGCAGCAACGGGCAGCGCTACGGCGACGGCCAGAACCAGTGACGCGAGTCGCTTCATATCAGACCTCTTCGGCTTCGATAACTTCGGTGATGGCGTCAACCTGCGCACGGTCCATATGTGCCGAAAGCGGTTCGTCGCTACCGGCATCGGCCGCCTGGTGGTAAGCGTCGATCGCGTTCGCAACCTGGACATAGTTCAATCCGTGTGTCTTGGAAAGTCGAACGCGAAGGCTCGGATGCGCCTCCGCGTCGATGTTCCCTTCGAGTTTGGTAACGACTTCCGCCATGGTCGACCCAAACGACTGAACGGCGCGAATGCCGGCCACCGCGAGAGGCTCGAACTGGTCCTGCTCGCAAGCAGCGCGATAGATCGCGGAAGTGTCAACCCGGTCGGCTTGCAGCAAGCCCTTGATTTCAGGAGTCGTCGTGATGACTTCAAGGAGCGCAACCTTGCCCTTCTTCACGCCATCCTTAACCTCCGTGATGGTGTCTCCGAGATACATTCCGTTGGACTTCAACCAGAACTGCTCATCCCGGGTCAGCCTGCGGGTCGTGGGCACGCCTTCGTAGCGATCTATGAGCCGCTGCGCAACCACCAGTTTCAGCACCTGCGCGACACGGTACGCGTCGCGCACCTTGTCCTCGGTCAGATCAATGGAGCGGGAATACGTCTCGAAGCTGCTGTTGGTGTGAAGTGTTGCAAGCACCAGATGCCCCGTTTGCGCGGCCTGCAGGGCGATCTCCATCGTCTCCGAGTCGCGGATCTCGGCCACCATGATGATGTCCGGATCCTGACGCAGCGAAGAGCGCAACGCGCGTTTGAACGTGATGTTGCCGCCAATCTGGACCTGCGTAATTGGCCCGTCGCCGCGAATAGCGATTTCCACCGGGTTTTCAATCGTGTGGATCGCTTTCTGCTCGTCGTTCAACCAGTCCAGCATCGCGTTGAGCAATGTGGTCTTCCCCGATCCTGTAGGGCCAGTGACGAGGATCAGTCCACTAGGCTCCGAAAGCGCGCGCAGGATCGTGCGAAGCAGCGCATAAGAAAGACGAAGCTCATGGAGCTTTGGAGCGCGCTGCGGGTCGAGTAGCCGGCACTTGAACGAGAACCCGTTATAGGTCTTCGTGTATTCGACCCGCACGTCAACCATATACAAGGATTCACCCTCGAACGGTCGCAGGCCATGTTCGCGAGCGAACTCGGCCGGTAGCTCCAGCTCGAAACGGGTAGACGCAATTTCAGGGGTCGTGGCGCCTTGCGATGTACCAGTCAGTTGGAACATCTTGGTTTCCCAATGTCGGCCAATCGCCGCACCGTCGTATCTGAACTTGAAGTTCTTGAATCCGCCCGGAGTGCGGACATTCACAAACACGTCGGGCGAGTCCCTGTGGCCGCGCCCACTTATGTGGACATCGGATGACTGCGTGACGATCGCCCACACGAATAGCTGGCGTATGGCCTGCTCGATGGGCGCATGCTCGCTCGAACCCTCCTTCACCATCATGATCGCCCTCCGCTGGTCAGGCGTCAGGGCATCCAGTCCCTTTACTGCAGGTAGATCTTTCTCGGCCATCCTAGCCCCCGTTTACTGTTCTGACTCGTTAGGTTGTCGCGCTTTCGTCAAGCACTCAAATATTGATTTGAGTCGGCAATGGAACTGATTATAATTTAACTATACCTAGCTCTCAACATAACGATGCAGACCAATGTCCCGGGTGTTCGCCGTCCAGTCGCCATGTGCTCAAGCGCAGTCCTGGCCGCGCTATTCTGTACCGCGGCGTTTGCGCAAGGCATGCCGACGACGCCCGAGAGCGTGAAGGGCTTCGCCGAGTCAACGTTCAATTCAGAAGTCTTCAAAGGACTGGTACAGAACTACCAGCATCAAAATTCGGCGGTCGTCAATAGCGTGAACGATCTCGCTGTCGCACAGGGCAAGACTGCGCTGCCGAAAGCATCGGAATATGGCGACAGGATTCGCTACGGAACCCATAACGTTGTGACCAACGACGGAGAAACGATCGTTTCGTGGATGATCCAACTGACCGGCGCGAACGCCGCACAACGGAAAGACTTCCTGACAAAGCTTGCCAATCTGGCTTCCCAGCGCAACCCTGAAGCAATGACCTTCGAGGGTTTTGTGTCCGAGTATGGTCTCTTCGGCGAACCGCAAAGCGTCCCGAAAGCTATGGACCTGTACCGGAACGCTGCGGCATTCAACTACCAGCCGGCGATCTACGATCTCGCCGTTGCCGCTGCGTATGGCAAGGGCCAACGCCCGGACCCCGGCACGGCGTCCGCGCTGATAAGTCAGGCTGCAGCCATCGCTCCGGATGCCTCCTACCGTGTCTGTGGATTCGGCGCGTTTCTCAGCTATCGCCAGGGCGATCAGCAACGGGCGCTGACCTATACAAAATCCTGCTGGTCCGATCTCGCGGGCATTCCGAAAGCGCTGTACAACGATCAGGTCACACCGAATCAACGCGTCATGCTGCTGCGCGCCTCGATCGCGACAGGCGTTGACGACGGCTACGGATTGCTCGCGCGCGTCACTCACGACGCCGGGCCAGAGCCCCAGTATCTCGCATGCAAATACATGCTGGTCGACAAATACCGCCGCACGCTCAACGGCAACACGCTGAAGGACGATGCGGTGAGCTGCTACCGGCAGTCCGGTTCGGCACCTACTGATCCCAAAGAGGCACTTCTCAAGCTCAACACCGTCGTTCCGGGGATTATCGGGTTCGTGCCTACGGAGATCCGCGCGCTCGAAAAGTCGCGTGCTTCCAACAAGTTTCACTACGCGTGGAGCGTGCCGTACCTGCCGTTCCGTCAAGAGGACGTGGACCTCTTTTCACCATTCGTAAGTCATACAAAACAATAAGGGCGAACAAGAAATGAGACTGACCATCTCTGCACTGGCAGTGAGTGCCATTGCGCTCGTGTTACCGATTGTTGGACACGCGACTGACGACTCGCCAAAGAGCGTACTCACGCAGGCTGTCGTAGACGGAAAGGCAAACGCGCCTCTTGACGATAACGGACAGTTTGCGGCCGCTATCGCGGCAATCAAGCAAAGGACGGGAAACGACGGCCCGGTGATGCTCTACGCCGCACGCATCCTGACTTTCAAGGAACAGCCTCGATGCGGTCGCGTGGCGTACGTGATTGCACAGCCAAGCGCTCACCTTGCGTGGCCAGATATGGGCGGCCAGTTGAACATCTGCGAGGACGGCCAACCCCCGTTGCGCATGTGCGCCGGTCACCCTGACAAGCTCGTGTTGGCCAACAGCCTTTGCCCGGATCGATCCACGCCAGTGGACACTGCCGAGGTCACCGCAGCGATTCAGGCGGCTGTCGCAAGCGGCAGCATGACACCGGAAGATGCATCGAAAATGGTTCGTGCGCAGCATGACGGCGCTGCGCAAGGCGCAAAGGGGCAATAGGCATGAAGCGTCTGCTGCCATTAATCCTTGCACTCTGCGCGCCCGCCATCTTCGCGCAAAGCGCGGCCGACGTGGCGAACGGGACAAGCTTCGCCCACTCGATCGCCCCGACCTCGCCCTCTCAGATCGTGAATCCGTCCGGGGTTAGCAGCGCCTGGTCCGGAAGCACGACGACGCCGACCACCGTGCCGTCGGGCTTCGCCGGCTTCTCCAATCCGAATACGTCATCCTCCGCGTTGACCGCGGCAAAGTCCGGCAGTCTGACGGCGTTGGGCAATCAGGCCCAGATCGACTGCGCCAGTTATACCCCCGGCAGCGATCCATACCAAAACCAGTATTGCGCCGCAGTGAACTTCCTGAACAACCAGTGCATGCAGCCCACCACGGGCGAAAAGTCGGTGCTCGGAAAAACCGGTACGGTGCAGGGCAGCTCCGCCAACTGCGCGGGTACCTATGGCGCCGGTCAGTCGCAGTTCGGTTACGGCAATCAGGTCACCCCCAGCGACCCGATCTTTTCGGGAACGCAAAATCTCGGCAATACTGCGCCGAACACGCTCACCCAAACGTGCTCTACCCAAACGGTCGTGACGACGCCGGCTCAGTACGCGACCAATACCTGCATCGTCTCCACCGACGAAGAAGACAACACGTGTTCTCAATATCTGAACACGACGATCACCAACTCGATCAATCAGGCTTTGTCGACCACAAGCTGCCCCGATGGCGGCACGCTTCAGGCCGGTGTATGCGTGCATACCATTAACTACAACCCTACGATCTCCTGCCCCGCTGGCTACATCCAGGACAACGTGAATGAGTGCATCCAGTATTCGCAACTGGCGGGCACTCCTTATTGCCCGGGTGGCACCACGGAAAACCATACGAACAACGGCACGATGCTGTGTCTCGCGCCGCAATTCAGTAATGGTTGCCCGGCTTCCTACGCCGGGATGCCGCTCGAGGCCATTGTTTTCTCGTTAGGGGGCACGTGTCTCGGTGACTACCTGCCCCTGCAATCGTGTCCGGCTGGCTACACGTGGGACGGGTCGGCCTGTACGCAGACCAATACCGTAGGTGTTACTTACAGCTGCCCGAGTGGCGGATCCCTGCAGGGACAGACCTGCGTGACGACCACGACTACATCGTCCACAACCACGTACAGTTGCCCGACCGGGCAGACGTTGAACGGCACGAATTGCATACAGAAAACGGTCACGACAAGCTGGACCGACACGTGCGGAACCTACGAGAAAAGCGCCGGTGTTTCACTTGGGGTGCCACAAAATTGAAAACGCTCAATCTCGCGTCTTCGCTGACGCTTTGGCGCGCACTGGCCGCGAGCGTGTGTGCGCTGTCGCTGGCCCATGCCCCGCGTGCGCAGAGTCAGGAAACCTATGCGGCGGGTGCCTGCTCCCAAATCCCGGGCTCACAAACGTGTATCGACACTACACCCTGCAAGACAGATTCGAACGGTCAGCAAGTGTGTCTCTCCACCGCTTCCCTACCATCTGGCGCGCTGGCCGTTCCCTATAGTTGCTGGCAATATTCGTATCAATACGCCTGCACGGGCACGACGACAGACACCTGCGCGCAGTATCGAAACAACTCTGCCTGCGGCGTCAAGGGTAGCGTCTGTAACGACACGATCGCTGAGACTGGACAGTGCGACGAATGGACGTATACGTACTCATGTTTGACGCAGGCACAGCAGACCGCGCAGCAAATGAGCTGCACCAGTGGCCTCTTTAACGATGGAGGGTTCACGACGCCGCCTAACAACAACAATTCGTTCGCACGTGGCGCCCTCGGTCTGGAAATCACTGGCGAAGGCCAGACCTACACGGACGGAAACAGCATCTTCGCTGGAGTCTCCGAGAGTTGCCGGAAGGGATATGAAGGGATCCAGAACTGCTGCAAGAGCACGCCGGGCGGCCAGACCAATTCGGCCGTTATGAGTGTGGCGATCGGTGCGGCCGCGTCCGTTGTCAAATACGCCGGTGAGAAGGCAATCGACATGGCCTCGCCTTATGTCTTTGACGCCATGTACTCGAACGGCATTTTCTCGCAGGCGCTGACAGAGAACTTCACGACGGCGTTTTCGTTGAATGCCGCCGATGGCGGCGGTACGCTAGGGACAAGTCTGGCGACGAACGGCCTTTCTGTCGGCGCTTACGGCTTCACGGTCGGCACCGGCACGATGTCCGCCGGTGTGTTGGGCGGCAATATGGAACTGGCGTCCTTCGGTTCAGATGGCTACCTTGCTTTTAACCCGTACGTTTTCGCTGCAATGGTCGCGATCCAGGTGATCGAACACCTTGCGCAGTGCTCGCAGTCGGAACAGTTACTCGCGCTGCACAAGGGATCAGGCCTGAGCACCTACATTAACGAAACGTGCGCAAAGAGCGTGCTGGGCTCCTGTGTTCAGTACGTCGACAACTACTGCTCGTTTAACTCGCTGCTTGCAGAGATCATCAACATCCAGGGCAAAACCCAGCTGGGTCTACCGCTCGCCGGATGTAGCGGATTGTCGCCCGCACAGATCAGTGCGATCGACTTCACCAAGATCGACTTCAGCGCTTTCACGTCGCAGATGATGAATCAGGCACTTTCGAACCTGCCGAAGAACATCAGCGGCAACTACAACCCTATCGAGCAGAACAGCTCAAACGGCACCGCGCAAAAAGCCGGTTCATCGGTTCTTCCTACCTACTAAACCGCCAGATAACCATGACGAACACCAAACAGCTTATTCGCAAGGCCCTGATCGTGATCGGCTCGATCGCGCTTGTCGCTTCCCTCGGGTTCTCCGGAGTGATGTACCTCGGAAACAGGTCGCTCGAAAGGACGAACAAGCAACAGTCCGACAAGCTCGCCAAACTCGACAAACAGGTCGTGGATCTGGACAGGACGAAAACGGACGACGAGACGCAGCTCGCATCGATGCGCGACCAGCTGCAGACCATGCAACCCGACTACGACAAGCTCAAGCAAAGCGTCGGAGCGTTTGCAACGCAGGCAGCGGCATGCGAGACCATCAGGCAGTCGCTGAACATCAAGAGCTAGGAGACAGAAATGAAGCGATCAAGGTTCGTGACGTCGATCGGCGTTGCCATCGCTGCCCTGGGAGCATCGGCTGCGCATGCGCAGCCGGTAGAACTCGATACGGACGCAGCGCACATCATCGTGGTACGTCCAATCGACATGTGGTCCGGCGACACGTCGACGCTCGACGCAACGCTGGCCGCTGTGCGTGAACGCAAGGTCTCGTACGATGTAAAGCTCGACGGCACGCGCTATCGCGGTAGCCCGCTCGTCCTGCAGGGCGTGAGCGACAATCCCGTCACGCTCGGTGTGGAGTCGGCCTTGAAGGAACGCGACACCAGCCTCGTCAGGAACGGTGCCTACCTGTTTCATGTGCTGGACTACACCGCGCTGGCTCCCGCCGACTACCCGCTCCTTGCCAAAACGCAGGACCAGTACTACACGCAGTTCGTTCTTCGCCAAGGCGATCCGCGGACGTTGCCGGGCAGCGTCCGGGTCCGCAACTTTGTGGGTAATGTGCTCTCGGTGGGGGCGTTGTTCATTCCCGCTCACGCTTTGGGTGCCGGTATGGGCGCGCAGGTTATGGCCAACTCCGGGCTTGCGGAGGATATCGGAAACATCCCCCGACCGGCGCGGTCGGTGTTGACGCCCTCAGCGCTTCCGGCACTCGACCCCAGCGCCTACAAGGAAATCGACGTTCGACGCGTTGAGTTCAAGCCGGACACGCCCGGCGAAATCATCATCGCGTACAAGGCTGACAAGACACCGCAGGCCGAGCAGGACGCACTGATCAAGGCGATCGTCTCCGTGACGGGCGCCGATACCACCCCCGAGGCTGTAGAACAGTCACGCCAACGGGATTTTGAGAAACGCGTCGCCATTTGGGACGCATGTGTAGCTGATGGAAAATGCCAAAAGGAGGCATCTAATGACTCAAAGTGACAACGCAAAAAAAGAAACGTTTGGCCAGAAGTTTGCGAAGAAGAATGGCTGGATCACGTGGGTGGCATTTGCCGCGATCGCGGTCGTTGCCGTAATCTCCCTCGTGCAACATCACTAGGCGTTGGAAGACCAAAAAAACGGCCCGCTGCGATTTGAGCGGGCCGTTTTTCGTTAGAGCGTCGAGGAAGTTGACCAGGACAATCAAAGCTCCAGGATCTGCCCCTTGTCCTTGACCTTCTCGGCCGGCGTCTGCTGCACACCCGAACGGCCCGGTTGCTGCTGCCGTCCCGGATCGCGGCCCTGGTTGAGATTCTGCTGGGTCGTTCGAGCCTGGGTCCGTTCCGGTTGCTTCTGCATGTCGATCGCGGTCGTTTTCTCGACCTCCTGCCCGGCGTTCTTTTTGAGGGCCTCAAGCGCCGAAGTGACGATTTCGGTGTTGTCCTTGGCGCGCGACGCTGCGACGTAGGCGGCCTGTTTATTGAACACCTTTGCGCCTATCTCACTGACGGCTATGATCTCCCGGTCGTTGGTCGCGCCCTGTTCCTTGTACGAGGTATGCGCGTACGCATGATCGATGAACCTCAACTCGGCGTTTGTCAGATACGACTCAGATCGCTCCCCGTCCTGTCGGCTCTTGGCGCCCTTTTCATTGTCTGTCCATCTGATCTTGGCCCCCTTGGCGTCGATCTCGGTAATCACGCCAGGTGTGCCGTTGGCAATCCGCTTGCGGTCCTGATTTTCCAACCGGATGATCGCGCGTGTCTCGATGCGATCGCCGGCGGCGTACTCGCGGTCCTCAAGTTTCGCCGGAGAAAAGTAGTCTTGCCGCTGGGGGTTGATCTCGACCTTCTTGCCTTGCGAATTCACCGCGATGATCCGGTTAGCGGACAGGTCATAGCCGACAACTGAAATGACGTCGCCCTTCTCAACGCCGATTTCACGGTACGTCTTTCGAAAGATCAGTGTGTCCACAAACTTCTGCTGGAGCATCACGGCCTGCGTTTGCTCGGCCTCGGTTAGCTTGGGATCGTCCAAATGTCGTTTCGGAAACGACTTGTCTGAGATAAGCCCCTTCTCTGCAAGCAGACCATGGATCTCCGCGTTGATCGCCTTGCGGTCGTTGTTCGTGACGGCAACGACACCAACCCTCGGGTTGTCACGGCCCCGCTCCTTCAACTCGATCATGTTGGTCAGATAACGTTGTGCTACCTCGCGGGCCAGCGCGTCCTCCTCGACCACGCGGGTATCTAGGCGTCCTATCGCCGTCGCATACTGGCCCGCCTTCATGTCCAGCAACGCCTGTTTGGTCTGTTGCGTCGCCTTGTCGAAGCGGCGGGTCTCCTGCAGCACCGATACCTTCATCCCGGAGTTTTGCGCCTGCTCGAAAGCCCGGCCGGCTGCCACACTCCCGTGCTGCTTCGTATCGCCCTGAAACACGACTCGCGCGCCGATCTCGCGAGCGAGGTTCGAGATCTTCTCCGTGTCGAATGCCCCGGTCAGGGACGATTCGTCCATAACGATTAGGGTTTTCCGGCCTTCTGCATTGCCAAAGCGTTTGAGGTTCGCCAGTTCGGCCTGTTTCGTCTCGTACTCCCGCTTCAGTTCACTACCCGCTCCGTCCTTGTCCAGATAGAGAGTGTTTCGTGCCGCAACGGCCTCCACGGTGCCAACCTGTTCGAACGTGGTGAACCGTCGACCCAGCGATTCCGCGAACTCAACGCCGGTGTTCAACGCCCCGGCCCGAACACGCTGGCCGAAGGTAGCGGCACTCTCGCGAGCTTCCGCGGCCGCGTCACGGTTTCGATTGGCGACACCCGTCAGCATCACTCCGATCGCATTGCGGAAATCATCCGGCGACCGGAATACCTCGCCTCGTTGATGATCGAATGTGTACCGATGCTGGCCGTAGTCGATGTCCGCGCCGGCAACGTCGAGGCGCCGGGATTCGATCCTTGACGCCGGCATATCGCGGATCTTGGTGTCCGCGTTGATCGCTGCGCGTAGCTCCTCGAGCCGCAGCTCGGTCGCCTTGATGCGGTTCTCCTGGGTGGCGAAGTAACCTGCTACGGTGTCACTCTTGATGCCACTTGCGGCCTCCAGTTCCTTCGCTGCGGCCGCAGACGTCGCTACGCCAATCACTTCCCAACCCTTGGCGGTTGCTACGTCGTTCACCATAGCCAGTGCAGCAGTCTTGCCCGTTCCAGCCTCGCCCTGGATGCCCTGATAGGTATCCGGATGCATCAGGACGTTATAGGCCGCCCGAACCTGTTCACGCGAAAGCTCGAACTTGCCATTGGTCTCCAGTTCCATCTTCGCGTTGAACGCTTTGACCGCTGACACGAACTCCTCACGGTCCGAAAGAACGACATTTCCCTTTGCCATGCCGGCACGGATGTTCTCGGCAAGCCGCATTTCGCTGTCAATAGCCTTGTGGGTGGTGTACATCAGCACGCCGTCATCGTCGGTTCCCCGCTCGACGATTAAATGGTTTTTCACGTGCTGTTCGACCGCCCAATCGACCGCATTGATACCGCCGCGACTGAACCTTACCGCGGTCTCTTCCAGCTCGGCCAGACTGAACGACTGCTCACGCTCCGTCAGATGTTCAATAGCCCACGACACCGCACGCACACCGGCTTTGCGCGCCTTCTCGTCGACCTCGCGAACGGGTTTCGTCGTGGCACGGGCAGCGGTCGGCCCAGGTTGCTGGGTCTGTTCATTGGTCGCTGTCTGCCCCTGAGATTGCACCTGCTCGGGCGCCGAATAGCCGGACCGCTCCCTGGCGGCGTTCACGATGTTCTCGACCTTCAAACCGGCCTGCTGGGCTGTCTCCTGCCAGATCGCCTGAAGCGCATCACGGGGAAGCTCCTGCTTCGCCGATCGACTATCCAGCGCAGCTGCCTGCCGGGCATCGAAGCTCGCCTCACCCGGTTCAATACCGCGCTTGATCAACGCCTCCTTGATCTGTGCCTTCCGGCTTGCGTAGGTCTCTAGATGCTCCGGCGTAAAACCCTTGATCTCGAAATCAACGCCGTTCTTGGCATATTCCAGCTCATATCCCGCGCGCCGCAGACCTTCAGCCAATTCGGCCTTGTAGATCACATCGGCCTTGGCCCGAAGCTTGAGCATCTGATCGTTTGTTAGGCTTCGCCACTTCTTGCCGCTCTCGTCATAGACCGCCGAGACAATTACGTTATGGCTGTGGATCTGTGGCTCGTTTTCACGGTTCGTCTCGTGCATTACCGTGGCATACAAAAGGTTACCGGCCTGGACCGCCTTGTTGCGCCCATTCTCGTCTTTCATGCGAATGACAGCCCCGTGCTTTTCCAGCCATTCCATCGCCCGCCCGTTGGCCTGCAGGTGGGCCTCGACCACGCGATCATCCTTTCCTACCAGCCCGGCGATCGAAACGCTCTTGGACGGCGCAATCGTGAAATCCATACCGGCCCGCCGATCATCGCCCTTGCTGTTATCCGCCAGGTTCTGAATCTCGCCGGTCTCTGGATTGACCAGTTTGCCACTCAGGAAATTAACGAAGTCCTCGCGCTCGACGTCCTTGCCGCTGATACCAAGCAGTTCCGCTCCCCGTCCCTGCCAGTGCGCCGATGCCTTCTCATTGACATAGTAGTTGTCGGCTTTCTGGCTCGCATCCTTCGTGAAAGACTTGTCGTGATACCGGGCGGCGTTGCCGACACCTGACCCTGCGATATGAGTCATCGAAATCATTTGGCGTCTCCCGCATCTGCATAGAACGCCTGAGCTGTGAAACTGGATTCACCCGGTTGGAGCGAAATCGGGATACGAACCTGTTCGGTTACCAGACTGCCACCATGCGTGTATTCGGTGGGACCGAGCACCAGAGTCCGGACAGTCCGGGTTCCTGACTTGAGGAAAATGCGCAAGCTCGGGTACGTGCTCGTCGGTGCATTGCTGTGCAGACTGATCCCGACCAGAGCGTTACTGCCTTGGTGCGAAATGACCGCTAGTTCGCCCACGGTCACGTACGCAATGCTGGCACCTTCGTCGACAAATTTCACTTCCTTGATCGAACCAAGGTCGGAATCGAGAAGCGTCGCCTCGCCGGGGTGGCTGGACGAAAGCCAGTCGGCGCTGACCGCTCGGACCTGCTGGAAAAATACGGTGAAGACCGCGACGATCAGGCCGCCGAGAATGAACAGCCATTTGTAGATAATCGATTTCATTGGAACAATCCCCCTTCGTCGATCACCGGCGTTTCGCTCTGCTTCCTCGCCTGTGCGCTCTGCGTCACCGCGGTGCCGTCAACCTTCTCCAGCTCGCCCGTCTCAGGATCTTTGACAATCCATATGCCCTCGCTTTCAATTGCCTCCTTCGCTGCCTGGGCTCGTGCTGCTTCAGCCTTTTCCCGTTCAGTCTCTGCACGCACGCTCGCGAGCGCATCCTGCCCTTCCGCCCGAATTACCTTGAATCGCGGATCGCGCGGTGGCGTGTCCTGAATCGGCTTAAACCGGGCCAGACGTGGCCACAGGCGATACCACCTCGGCAACCAATGACGATAGTTGACGAAGGTGGCCGGGTAGTCGCCGGGGAGCCGGAGATACGCTGTGCAGTTCTTCATCTGTCCGATCTTGGAAGGCATGACCAGCCACTTTTCCTGCTCGCCCTGATTCAGGTTGCCGCCGTCCCGCCAGTCAGTCACAGCTAGGGCCTGGCCATTCGACACCACAGCCATATCTCTGCGACCGAGGCGCTCGGCCATCCGCTTGGCCATGTTCGGCTCGTTCGCCCGGAGCATCACTACCGTGTTAAAGCAGTTCATGACCGTCTCACCGCGGTCCTGTCCCATTGATGTCACGAGCTGCTTGTCGCTCTGGATGCCAGCCGATACGCAAACGCCATATTTCCGAAGTTCGGCCTGCACCTCATCGAGCTTGATATCTCCGAGTTTCGCAACCTCGTCCAGGAAGTACCAGTACTTGTCCTCGTGAACGATCTCCTGTTTCGCGGCGATCAGCCCGAACGAAACCGTCAGCAACAAACGATAGAGCGGCGTGAACATCGCCTGCGTGTCATCTGTGCCGAGAATGAAAAAGCGTGCGTCGTCTTCGCGGTTGATGAAATCGCGAATTGACCACGTGCCCTCCTGTACCGCCGAAATACCGTCGAGGTAAATCGCGATCGAGCTGATGACGCCCTGACGTTGGCCCTTCGAATCACCACCGACTGCGGAACTGGCGACGGACTTGCGGATCAGCAACTCCATTTCGTCGTCAGGCATGTCAAGGAACGCATCGGCAATCAGGCGGGTGTGCTTCGCCCCGCGTTGAGCAAGGCGCAGCAGGATGACCGAAAACAGCGCGCGTGCTGCATCTTCAAAAAACGCATTAGCTCCGTGAACGACACCCGCCTTCGGCGGCAGGAATGCCTGTGCAAGGGTGTTCGCATCGTATGCGTACACCAGCTCGGAAAAGATCGACCAAGGCACTGACCCGAGAAGCGCCGGATTGAAGAAGAAATCCTTTCCGGGCCGGTAGTAGGCCCGGAAGTATTCGCCGCTGGGATCGTAAATGATGGCCTTGCGCTTGCGGGCAAAAACCTGTTGCATCAGGTCATGCTGGCCCAGCGACTTCCCGGTGCCTTGCGCGCCTTGAAAGATAATTCCCTGCATAGGCGCCGATCGTGGCAACAGGACATCAAGCAGACGGTAGTCGCCCGGCTCCTCGCGCTTCACGAGCGTCGAAAGCTCCTGCGGCTTCACCAGATCCTTTGCGCCGTCGATCCGCTTGTTCTCCCGCGCATTCTTCCCAAGCTTGGCAAGCGAGCGCCAGACGACGATATATCCCAGGACGGCCAGTACGACCGCCGACCAGACCACGTATCCAAAGACCCTGACCGGCCGCGACAGTGGCAGGGTCACGACGCGGAATTGCGACGGCGTAAGCAACTGAACCTCGCCCCCGTCCGATTTCACGACCGTGAGCACCTTGACCTCGCCGGCCTCGTCCCGAACTTTCCATTTCCGCGCAGTCGTTTCGCTCACCATATGCGAAACAAGATTCTCCTTTACGAGATCAACATCCTTGGGTGACAGACAGGCGAGCCACAGGACAAACGGGATAATAAGACCGGGCAGCGCACCCGCCCAAAGCGCCATTGAAATGGCATGGGCTGTCAGCTTGATACGCGTCAGAAAGAGCGCGCGGCCAGCGCCGGCGTCCGAAATAATCTTTTCGCTCATGCGGGCTCCCCGACGAATTGTGACCCCATGTCCCTTTCATCAACCAGCCGGTATTCGGCAAACTCGGCGGGAAGCAAGTCCAGAAGCGAGTCGGACCTTGCTCCGAAACTGTCACGCCAGCTGCGGTCCGGCATACGGAGGAAGTCACACATTCTGGTCGTGCCCGATTCCTCGACAAACAGGAGATCGCACGCGTCCGCGACAGCCGCCCCAATCCGCGTGTATTCGTAGTGCATGACCACGGTCTTGCTGTTTGGCGACGAGTAGACGGCACAGTTCGCCCTGTATTCCCCAGCCAGAAGTTGCCCCGGCTGGTTGACCGACTGGATCTCAATTGGAAGAAACATTCGCGCCCCCTTGGTCGAAAGTGCCTTTGTCGTAGGTCGAGCTGATGTTCTGCCCGAGCTTGACAGCCTCCATGATGTGACTCCGCATTTGCGCCTTGATTGCCTCGTCGAGCGTCGCTCCCAATCCGACCGGCAGTGCTGCAGAAACGACCGCACTCGCGGCGAGCACATTTGACTTCGTGACGAGATTTATCAGCGCGTCGATCCGCTCCATGAGCGCGTCATTTCGGCGGTCAAACTTCGCAAGGCCGTCGCGCACGAAAATGCGAGCGAGTGCATTAGCGGAGATTTTTCGTTTGCGGGCTTCTTCCCTCAGATAGTCGTGTTCATCCCGATCGATGCGAATGTGGACGGACTCTTGGCTCATGTTGGTCTCGCGTGGTTGGCCTGTTTTTTGAGGAGTAGTGGTGCGTTTCGCACCACTACCTATCTACTTGATTCTAAGCGCCATTTTACCGTTAAATGTCTATCAGTAAAAGACGTGATTAAAATATTTTGGAGCGCAAAATAGCCCTATAAATCATGAGCTTGCGATGGTTTTGACGCATGCACGGTACGTGCGTAATGTGTGTGTGCTCTTCGGGGGGGCGGTTTTGACTTTTCCTGCTGCCTCGGAATATCGGGAAAAGGCTCGCCCCAACCGCGTCGGGGAATTCCGGGGAATTGCATTTTGCGCGTGAACAAGCCATGATGCATCGGCACACGCTAACCGGAATTACCCGACTTCAACCTTCACTATAGGAGGACTCTCATGACCACAAAAACTGAAACACCGAAGAAGCCCCGCGGCCGCCGACCGGCAGCGTCTATCACTGAGAAAATCGCCGAAGCAGAAAAACTCCTCGCATCGTTAAGAGAACAGGCAAGGCGTGAGGAAAGGGAAAACCTCGATAAGAACCGAAAGGCGATTTCCGATCTGTTCAAGTCAGAGCGTCTCGATACGATCGACGTCGAAGTTTGGCGTAACGTGGTGCCGCAACTGAAAGCGCTGGTCGGTTTGGCGGCGTCGAGCGAGAGCGAGCAGCCGGCCGCCGACAAAAGCGCGCCGGTTCGGGAGACGCCGGTCGAACAACCCGCGTAGCAGTTTCCACAAATCCACGGCACCGAACGGACGGCCGCGATTCCCGTGAATCGCAAGAGCCGGACGCCGCGAGAGTTGTCCACAACGATGTTTGTTGTGGGCAACTCGGCAAAGCGGGGGGCGGTGGAGCTTGTGGTAAGTGTGGCGGATTAGAACCAGTAGCGCCGGGTAGTCCAATGACTGCGCCCGGTCGCATGGCGAGTGGCGTCAGCCACGAACCTCGCGACCGGGCGCAGTTTCCATTTGTGGATGCCGGGAGCGCGGGCGACAACGGAGCCGGCGCGAAAGCACAATAGAACATCATTCCGGGCTGGCACAGCCCGGAATCTGGAGTGCGCTTTTCGGACCGCGGTGTGCCGAGGACGTCGGCGACGAAGATAGCGATTCGGGGGCGCTGGGTCTCGGCCGGGTCTGATATGCGATGGAGCGCGAAGCGCTCAGGAGCGTGGATGCGCGAGCGTCGGGCATTGCAAGGCAATGCGACGCGCAGCGGATACTCGTGCGGTAGATCTGCTGAGCGGCGCGCAAGCGCCGGGAAGCAGATCGGACGAACCTATTGTGAGCAAGTCATTGCTCACAATAGCGAGTGCAGGCCCCGGCGCGTGCGTGGTGTCTTCGGAGCGCAGCGCAGAAGGCGCCACGCACGCGCCGACCGAGCCGACCGAGCCGACCGCAATAATGCAGTCCGGCCGAACGACGAGAGAAATTTTCGCATGCGCAATTTCCCGCCACGCATGGCGCGGGCGGGATGGTTCAGAATCCCGCTATTCGTGCCTGCCGCACGGGCAGCAGTGGGGATCAATTCCGGTGAGGCTGCAACCGCCCGACTCCTCGATCTCGTCCTGCATCACGCTGCGTTCCTCCGGCGTGGCGTAGCCTTTGCTCGTAGCAATCTCAAGGGCGATGTCCTGAAAAGGTTGCTCCACCCCTTCGAGCAGGTTATCCACTTCCTGCGAAAAGCGCTTCACGAACAGTTCATACGACAGCCCACAACCCCGGTTCGCTTCCTCTGCCATCTGCGCGAGTTCGTTCTCAAGCCCTTCCCGCGTGCGCCGCTTTTGTCGCCGGTCGCGCACCGCATCGAAAGCGGCCAGAAATGCGTCGCGCAACGGGGGGACATCCGACAGGAGCGCCGGACATTGGGTCACTTCATCGCCGTGGCCGCTCGCGTCGCCGCTGCGCTTCGCGAAGCTGAGCGCCCAGAACAATCGATCCTTCGCGGCCCTTTCGTTGCCCGCTATCACGCTGATCCGATGCAGCGCCCAATGCGTCCTTGCGTCGAGTGCGTTGCTGTATGTGTTCATCGGAATATCTCATTAAAGGGGCATGAGGGACCACTTGCCTGGCGCGTGGCGGTACAGCGTCACACGCTTGGCGTTGCCATTGATCACCGTTTCCAGACGCACGGCGCGCACGTCATCCTCGGGCCGACGCCATGTGTGCATCACGCGAAACGTGGCGGAAATATCTGCACCGGTGAAGTGAGCAGCAATGCGGCGAAGAAGCGTGTTTTTCATGGTCAATGGGTCCGGTGGTTTAGTAGCGGTCGCCGTTCAGACGCAAGCCATAGGACACGATGCTTGCGGAAGCGACACCCAGCTTTCGGCTGTTGCGCATCAGGCGCTCGCCTTGCTCGATGCCTCGAACAGACACGTAAAAGCGACGATTGCGGATCAGGTTCACGCAGACCGAAAAGCCCTTGGGCGCAGTACGATGCTGATTCAGTCGATCCGTGTTTTTATCCTGCCGATTCAGCCTGACGATGGCCCGGCGCACTTTGGTTGAATTCAGAACACGCCCGCGACGTTTGCGCATTTAAAGCTCCTATGGTGTTGGTTCAAAGCTGACCGGGCCCCTAGATTCGAGTCCCGGCGTAGGTTTTGTTTTTGCCGAGCCGGCAGCTGCTACCGTGCTGCCGCCGTTCCCCTGAGTTCGTTGTCCCGGCGACTAAAGGAGCCCGGAGCCGTGGCCGGACAAGGGCGTGC
>NZ_FCOK02000016.1 GCF_001544555.2 Caballeronia udeis
CGGATGGGTGATCTCGAACAACCCGCCTTTGACTACGCGTTGTTCCTCATGACAGACAGTTGCTGACTTACGAGAAGGCGAAGGCGGAGTCGGCGGTACAGATCGTCGAACGCTGGATCATGGCGCGCCTGCGTCATCAGCAGTTCGCCAGCGTGCATGAGGTGAACCAGGCTGTCGCGCCGTTGCTGACGCGGCTCAACGAGAAGCCGTTCCAGAAGCTGCCCGGTAGCCGTGCAAGCACCTTTGCCGCGCTCGACGCGCCGGCCTTGCTGCCTTTGCCGTTGCAGCGCTATGAGATGGCGCACTTCAAGACCGTCAAGGCCCACATCGACTATCACGTCGAAGTCGAGCAGCATCGCTACAGTGTGCCGCATGCACTGGTCGGGCAAGTGCTGGAAGCGCGTATTACGATCGCGGTGATCGAGCTCATGCACCGCGGGCAGCGGGTGGCCAGCCATGCGCGCAGCAGCCGGCACGGTGGCTTCACCACCACCGCCGCGCACATGCCGGCCGCGCATCGCGCCCACATGGAGTGGACGCCGCAGCGACTGATCCACTGGGGACAAAGTATCGGCCCGGCCACCGCCGAGGCGGTGACGCGACTGATGCAGGAGAACAAGCATCCCGAGCACGGCTACCGCGCCTGCCTGGGTTTGCTGTCGCTGGCTAAGCGCTTCGGCAAGCCCAGGCTTGAAGCGGGCTGCACCCTGGCATTGCAGATCGGCGCCTGCCAGTACCGCCACGTACGCGACATCCTGGTCAACAACCGTGACCAAAGCGCGCCAGCAACAGCCAGCGACTGGGTCAGTCCCAATCATGCCCACGTCCGCGGCCCCGGCTACTACCAATGAGGAATTCTGCAATGATGATGCACACCACTTTGGCGCAACTGCGTACATTGAAACTGGACGGCTTGGCGACGGGCCTGGAAGAACAACTGACCCAGCCCGGCATGGCTGCGATGAGCTTCGAGGAACGCGTGGCGTTGCTAGTTGACCGCGAAGTACATTGCCGCAACGACCGCAAGTTGCTGCGTCTGCTGAAGAACGCGCATCTGAAATATGCGCAGGCGGCCATCGAGGACATCGACGCTCGCTCGGGCCGCGGGATCGACCGGCGCGAGGTAATGAGCCTGGCATTGGGAGACTGGGTTAGTGCCGGCCACAGTGTCTTGGTCACCGGTCCGACTGGCGCCGGAAAATCCTGGCTCGCTTGCGCATTGGCGCAACACGCCTGTCGTCGAGGGTACTCCGCCATCTATCAGCGTGTACCCCGCCTGCAGGAAGAACTACGCATTCGGCACGGTAGCGGGGCCTTCGGCAAATGGCTACTCCAGTTGGCCAAAACTGATGTGCTGGTCCTGGACGACTGGGGCATGGGCGCAATCGACAGCACGACCCGATCCGATCTCCTGGAAGTCATTGACGATCGCGCTGCCAACAAAGCCACGATCATTACGAGTCAATTACCAGTTGAGCATTGGCATGCCTGGATCGGCGACGCCACCATTGCCGACGCCATTCTCGACCGGATCATGCAGCGCCATCATCGCTTTACGCTGACCGGCGACTCGCTGCGAACGGAACGACCAACAACCAGCAAAAAGGAGCAAACTATCGACCCATCGTGACCGCGGATATTACGATCTAATCGCGTAACACCATCTTGTGCGCAGCGGTCACGTTCAGCCGGAATGAGTGGTCACGATCACCGGAATACGCAATATTGGCAATGTTTTCCAGGACCTGAACGCCTTCGTCATGGATCTGGCTCCAAACGTCGGGATCGGAGACATCCTTGAAAGATGCCCAGTCAACCCCGGTCATGAAGTCCCCGCCTGTGCCCGTGAGGATGACGATCTTGTTCGCCCGGTCCTGCGAAATCCGGTAGAACGCATCGACAACCTCCGTGTGGACCTCCGCCGTGAAAGTGAGCGGGCCGCCATTGCTATGGAATTGCACGACCAGCACGCCGTCCTCGTCCCGCATCAACTTCAGGTTGCTGTAGGCAGTGAAATAGTTTTCCAGATTCGTTTGCATGATGCTCTCCTATGTCCGAACGGACTGCATTAGCCGCTGCCAGTCTGCAGCGGGCCGGCGTCACCAGATACTTTGGAAGGGCTTCTTGCCAAGCCCCTTGGAGAAACACGAGGGCTCGCAGCCTCGCTTTCGAAACCCGCACGCAATTGACCGGACGCCTGGCTGGCAAGTACCTTGCCGAACCTTGCATGACTCCCATACGCGAGCGGGGAAAGGACCGGCGAGCGACAACCGCTCGCGCCTGCTGCTCTGCGTCAGATGAAGAACCCAGCCAACGCGCGAGCCACTGCGACAGCGTCATTTTCCATGGGGATGTGGCCCGCCTTGGGAATCCGGACAAGCTGCGTGTTCGGGATCTCTTTGGCGAAGCGCTCCGCGTGCTCGACGAGCTGGAAGCTGTCGTCTTCGCCCCAGACGAGCAACTTTGGCGTCTGCGACGCGCGAAGGCGCGGCAACAGCTCCATCGTGTAACGATTGTCCGCCGCACCGGCCAAGGCGATCCACGACCGTGCGACGCGCGGGTCCGTCCAGGGTTCGAGATACTCGGCCACTTCGCTTTCCGTTGTTGGCCTGGCCAGTGCCGTGAGGACTGACTTGCGACGGGCCGCAAGGATATCCTCCGTCGTCGTCGCAGCGGCCACCGCCGGATCGCGAAACCGGGCAACGCCGGGCACCGGCCATGAATCGAACATCACTGCGTTGACGAGTGCGAGCTTGCTGACCTCTATCTTCCCATCGACGAGCACCTGCTGCGCAATGCCCCCAATGTCGTGCCCCGCGACGCCCACCGGTCCCACGATACCGAGCGCTTCCAGGAGGCGCGGCAGCCAATCCGCCAAAGCGGGAATCGAGGCATCCGCAATGGCCAGCTCGCCACCCGAGCGACCGGAGCCAGGGAAATCTACCGCGATGGGGCGTAATCCGGCCGCGGCCAGGTCGTCGAGCACCGGCTGCCATACCCGGCTCCAATAGGTGCCGTGCAGCAACAGCAAGACGGGGCCTGCCGGGTCACCGGCGCTCAGGTAGCTGACCGGTACGCCAGCCACGTCAACAGTTCGTCGTTCCATGGTGAAAAATCCTCCGTTGCGGCCCGTGGTGCCGGGCGATCGAGGTGCCCGGCCGTCGCCGCGCATAGGGCACATCTTCCTTTCTGCTTTCGCGGCATGCGAAAGTTCGTACGTAGCGAATACGCTTAGCGAATGAACTGCTTTACGTGGTCGGCTCCGAGGCCGATCTCTTCATAATGCTTGCGAGCCGCTTCGATTTTCGTGAACACATCTTCGTATCCCACTGCTGTGCCTTGGGGATCGACGTAGGTGTACCCTCCCGTGACGTGGAACCACGTGATCATCTCTGTTACGTCCTCGGGCACGTACAAGGTGTGCGTCTCGCCTGCCGGCTCGTGTGCGTAGCCACCCTGCTCCGCAACCCAGTTGTGCTCGAGGTAATACCATCTGCCTCTCAGAACGATCGCGTGCACAGGCCCGGTATGCCGGTGGCGCGAGAGCACGCCGGACTGGCGCACTCTAAGCAGATTGACGTAGTAGCCCTGGCTGGCGCTGAGAAGCAGCGGCTTGAACGAAACAGTCGGCGTCATCGGCACCCAAAGGTTATCGTCCTCCAGCCATTTGTCGAGTACGCCCGGATGCACGATGTCGGGTGACATGTCAGGGGGTTGAGGCAGCTGATAAGCGATAGCAAGTTCATCAGGTTTTTCTGCGGTTGTGTTGGTCATGTTAGGAGACCTCCATAAGATATCGGCGCACCATGCGCACGGGTCAGACGGCGGACTTTACCGTCATGTCCTACTCGTTGCCCTTCATGAACGGGTCGTATTGCGTATGTACGAGGTGGTTCGTATAGTTGCTCTGCCCTTCGTGGCAACTCCGGGTACCACTTCAAGCACGTTCTGGCCCGGGTCGGGTTTCAAAGCGGCCAGTGCGGTCGCGATCGTGTACGACGGGAACATGCTCACGTTCTTTTCCAAACGGGAAATTCGTGTTATGCAGATGATGCGCGCGGCGTCGCGCTGGCAGAAGACTCTCGAGGCAAATAACATCTATTCCTGGCGGGCATAGGACGTTAAATGCGCCGTCCACATCGTCCATATCGCCCGCACGCTGCAATCCCGCGCGGAGATGAGTCATGGCTAAGTCCACGAATGTTGCTGCCCGCGCGGCTAGCGATCTGACATCCGCGCATCAAGGTCTGCTTCGAGCAAATTTGCTCTTCGGATTAATTCAGTACGCGATCACGTCAGGGGAACCTGAGCCTTGAGCGTGGGCAACCGAAATAATTTGAACTCCAATTACGATCGTCGTTTTGAGTAGCGTCGCTTTCATTTTTATTTGTCGCATGTATGTTCTGCCTCGAGCTGAAAAACGTCAGCCGACGTTGCCGCGCCCGAAAAACCCACATTTATGTTATTGGAAGAAATGCGCTTCGAGCGTTTCAATAGCCATGGCTGCGCCACGCACTACGCAGGTCATGGATTCCTCCGCCACGACCACGGGCACTCCTGTTTCCTCCCGAAGCCTGTCATCGAGACCATCCAGTAAAGCACCTCCTCCGGTTAGCATCAGCCCCGCGCCGGACGCACTTGGTTGATCGTCGCCACGCCGTCGTGCCGCCGCGAGGCTTCACATGCCTATGACTCTCGCTCCGCCCCGGTGCGCTCCGGCGATGAAGCTTCGTCCGGGCGTTCATCGCTTTCACCGCGGTTGGCGTTCGACGCGGCGCCGTGGGCATGATGTGTTTTCGCCAGCCCCGCGGCGATTTTTCCACGACGCATATCGGCACGAATCGCGGACAGTCTGCTCGCGCCATCGCGCATCGCATACGCCACCCGGCCCCATGCCGAATGAGCGATCTCGATGCTGGAAACCCTGGAGATGTTTCCCTTGCTCCAATAAGGTTTGAAGGTTTCGGAGCCGACACCGAGATCGAAGTCGTTGCCATGTTCAATTGCCCAGCGCACCCACGCTTCCATCGCGATCGCACCGGGCGCGAGTTTGGCATGCTGGCGGTCGAAGCTGTTCATGATTCCCAGGAGGCTCTGCTTTCCCATGCCGACCATGCACACCGCGATGGGTGCATCGTTCATCGATAGGATCAGTATTCTTGCGCAAGCCTCTTCGTCACCCTCGCTCTTCTGATTTGCGAGCGCAATGAGGTAATCGCGATATATGCTCGAATAGAGCCACTGTCCCTTCTTGTCCACGCGTTCCGCCCAGTCGCGCTTGCTGGCAAGCATCCAGTCGATCATGCACACATTGCTATCGCCGTCTTCGGGGCCAAGCACGCGTACGTCAACCTTGCCTTGCCGTTCGAGACGTCTGCGCAGCGCGCCCGCCTTTCTTCCCGACAGCGTACCGAGCGACGCAGCGAAACTTTCCCAGTTCACTTCACGCGACAATCGCGCAACTGCACAGGAATCTTCCTTATGCGTCACCAGGCCATCGTGCTCCATGGCCAGCCGATAAAGATGACTCTCGCAGTCGAGAAAAGGAAGCAGAATGATGTCTGATGCGCATTGCTTCCGTGTGGCGAACCATATCGATTCGATTAGTTTATCTGAGGAATGCTCGGGATCGACGAGTATCGTCGTATAGTCTGCCGAATCCGGACCCAATGGCCGCAGCATGGTCCACAGGCGATTGCGCGAACGCACCAGTGGCCAGACCGCAATGAGCTTTCCATTGCGGCGTGCAGTGACGATCCGAAGCGATTTCCCTGTTCGTTTCGCAACACAATTCCAGCCGATCCAGCAAACGTCGAACGACTCATGATGGAGGCCTTTCGCACGGACCCATAGTTCGCGCCATTCACTGCGCAGGGCCTCGAATCCCTCAGGTATCTTGATTACATCGATGTCTTCGACCGGTGCATTCATGTGCTTTCCCAAGATTTTTTCGTCTTATCTGTTCATTGAACTAATGCGTCACGCGGCGTACACACGCTTTATCTCGCTGCCGGGCTGGCTAGATATATTGCATCGCAGAGTGATTTACGCAACGTGCGCTGACGCACAAAGTCGCTTGCGAAGCGCGTAGCGCGCGGGCAAGCATTCGCCGCGAAGCCCATACATAACATCTACCCGAGGTCTCCAAACAATTTTCCGTCAAATCCTTGATTGGGAGCTTACTGACTTTCACTCCTGGCGATCGACCGATATTGTTTAGATCCTATGAAGCGCAGGACGTCGACAAGCCGACGCATAAAACCGGTTTGCCGAGCTTGGCTTTCAGGAGAGACCATGCGTACAGATCAGGCTTACACGGGTACCGGGGAGCTGGTGTTGGCGGTATCGCTCGAACTAGCAAGGTACGCCACAAAGGTCTGGCGAAGAACACGGCGCAGTTGTTGAGCCTGTTTGCTCTGGAAAATTTGATGCTGGCCAAAAAATCGTTGTTGGCCTGTCATGGGAGTAGTCCGTCCTGAGTGCGCAAAGCGCATCAGGAGAGGAAGAAAACCCGGCCCTTTTCGGCCCCCCGCTAGCCACGCACTTATATTTCGCATTGCAAAATTACATGAGTAGATCGAGAACCTCATAGCTATAATACGTTGAACCGCGTGTAGTACAAGTAGTTACTTATCGATATCGGTTGTATTTACTCGATCAAGCATGAGGGTCTTTACTGATGGGGACAATGAATATCGGCAGTGTAAAGCAGCGTCTGAGGCGACGCATCAAGTGGCCGTTAATTCGTGCGGTGGCGTCTCTACCCGATCCCGTACAAACCATGCTTTTCATTCCGCACATCCGGAAATTCGCGCGACATGTGCCGGTTCTGAAGGTCGTCTATACCGGTTGCTATCGCACGCATCCCATTGACACGGCACTCGGCACGGATACCGGCGGTATCGAGCCGCCCGAATCCATTTTCGGCGATGACAACGACGCGGGCAATCTCCCCTATATGGGCTCGCAGCCAAGCACGATCCGCTTCGCGCTGCAGCAACTCGGCGACTTGCACGACCACACATTCATCGATATCGGCTGCGGCAAAGGGCGGCCGATGATCGTCGCGACCGAATTTTCGTTTCTCGAGGTCACAGGCTTTGATTTAGCGCCGCGTCTGGTGGATATCGCCAATCACAATGCGCAGATCGTAGGGCGCCGTTATCCCGAGCGCGTGCCAATGCGTGCGTTCGCGACCGATGCGCTCGCGGTCGATTTTCCGTCAGGCAAGCTTGTCGTGTACCTTTTCAATCCATTCGGCAACCAGACGATGACGCGCCTTCTCGCCAAACTCGTCACTGCACATGAGCGCGGTACGATCGAGGCGTTCGCCGTCATCTACCTGAATCCCGTTTGTGCAGAAGTCTTCGATTCATCGCCTTTGCTGGAGCGTCGCTACTGCGGGACGGTACCCTATGCCGACGATGAAATCGGCTATGACGAGGGAACCTGTCAGCAGG
This sequence comes from Caballeronia udeis, assembly GCF_001544555.2. Classification (GTDB taxonomy): domain Bacteria; phylum Pseudomonadota; class Gammaproteobacteria; order Burkholderiales; family Burkholderiaceae; genus Caballeronia; species Caballeronia udeis. Next base: position 7,461 of record NZ_FCOK02000016.1, read on the forward strand.
TGAGCATCTGGAGTTCCACGCCGCGCACCCGCCAAGATTCCGCGCTTTGTCAGAACAGCGAGAGTCCGGCTACTAAGCCGCCTTACCAGACAGCAGACTTTTCCCAAACGACGCTCGATACGTCAGCACAATCCCCAAGGCCGTGAGTACCGCACCTGACAGGGAAAAAGCCTGGACGCTTTGCTGAACCGAAAGACCTGCCAGCTTCGTCAAATACAAAGTTGCTAAAAGCCCTATGCACGACGTAAGCTGAAAAAGGAAATCGGTGCGCTGCGCCTTGGCCGCAAGGAAGACTTGGGCCAACGGAAGAAAAATGAGTTGCAGCGTGAACATTGGAATGAGACGGTAGAACAGATCGATCGTTTCCTGCCAGTTCGGACCCAGACTCAGTTTGACAAGTGGCGCGAATAGTACACCGCCTCCAAGCGCATAGAGCACGCCAAGCAAAATCAACGTGCGTGCGTAGGCGACATAGACACGTCGCAAGCCCATACCCTGATCATCCTCCGATACGGCTGCAATCGCGTCCCGTCTGAATACGCCGCCCAGGCTCTGCCCGATCAACGAGACGGGGAAGAAACCTAAACGAAAAGCCGCGGCGAAGTAACCGGCACTCTCCACGCCATACCATCTCGGGATGACGATCGCGAGCGCATAGTTGGATACCGAATTACACAGTGTCGACGGAAGGATATAGATCGCGAAGCGACGATTGTCGACGAAGAAGCGCTTCGAAATCCGAAATGGAAAACCCGCTTTGCGCCCTTGCCTCAAGATGTCGAATACCATTGCGAGGGCAACGCCTGTGGTGATCCATGTGTACCAGACGAACGGGTCCGAACCATCGGCGTGCGTGCGGGAATGATCGAGCAGGAGATAGCCGACGAACAGTGCGTTGATCGCAATCCGCGAGAGCGCAATAACGCCGTACAAGCGCAAGCTGTTGTAGTACAGCGATGCGGCCATTTGCATGAACGACACCAGCGAGAAGACTTCGACGACCCAGAACTCCGAATGACCAAGCAAAAGCGTGATGAATAGAGCAGTCAGAGCGACAACAACCGCCAACACGCCCGCGTTGACGAAAGCATTGAAGGAGTTTGCAGGCTGGTCATCGACGCAGGCGAGTTCATAGCGAAAGGCCAGTATGGAACTGGTAAAAGAGCCTATCGCGAGCCAGTAGTTGAATCGCCCAAGCGTCGCGGGTCCGTGCCAGTGGCCCAGAAGATACACGCAAACGAACATCGCAAGCTGACCGACGATGACGCCGCAGAGCGAGACCACCGAATCCCTTGGATTCGTGAGGGTTGCACGCTGTTGGCGAAGCATCGGACTAGCCTCTCAAATTTTTTCGATCAACGTACACGGGAATCGAACTGATCATTCGGGGATCCAAGCATCCATGGATTCTGGCTTGGTTCGGCGCGGACGACAAGACAAAGTCTTTTCCGGTTACTGCACGGGACTGCCAAATACATCCTTTACTTGTTGCAGATAGTCGAACCTCCACTTCTCTGTCGGCTCGATGAATGAACCTTCACCGAACTCGTTCCAGCAACAGATGACCACGGTGCGATGCGTTTTGTCTGGATATTGATCGAGTATCGATCTTGCCTGCTTCAAATGTTCTTCAAATTCGTGTGGCACGCTAAAGGACAGGTCGTGCAATTTGTCCGGACTTCCGCCCCAGGGACGCTTGTCCCAGCCAGAGGTAACGGGTACGAAGTAAGGTAGTCGGGAATGTGTGAGAATCCATGTCCAGCTCTGGCGGTATCCATTGCTCAACTCGGAATACGAGTGCGATTGCGGCATGTCCGGTGAATAATTCCCCGACAGCCCCATGTGATAGTTGTAGGCACTGATGGCCGAATACCCGGCCGCTGGAAGGCCATGTTCGACAGGTTCCGCAACCGCCTGGCTCGTGGCGACGAAATAGATTCCGGGTATGCCAGCTGCAGCCGCCTCTTTGCGCGCCCGTTCAAAAAGCTGCGCGACATTCATACCGAACGAGCTGGCCTTGCGATCGAGGTCCTCGGGCGCAAAGATGAAGACGACCGGCAAACCGTCAATGCGGTAATAGGACTCCTGCAAAAAATAGTGACGGATCCAATAGTCGACGATAGCATCGAATTGCGCCAGCGAAGACGGTGTATCGGTATGGTTGGCCCACAGTATCGAAAACTTGACGGCCGATCGGGCCGGCGATGCCAGATAGGCGTCAATGGCCTGCGTGAGAACCGCACCGCCATCGTTGATCCAGTACCAGTCGTAAACAACAAAGTCGATGCCATAGTCGTGCATCCAGCGAATGTGTTGCGTAGCGATGTCGATCCGGCTGTCATCGTAGAAACCCAGAAGCGGCTTGCGACCACCGTACTGACGAATGGCGTCCCACGGCGGACTTTTGGCGAACGGGGGAGCAAATTTCCAGCCGGGAAAGTAGTACACGCCGACAGAATAGGCTTTCGTGGGTGCCTCGCCGGCGAATGCCGAGATGACCAAGAGCGTGGCCATCCATGCCAGAACGTACGCACGCGCCGACTCCTTCATTGCGCCTCCGCCGCGCGGTTGCCTTCATCGAGTTGAAGGCGGCCCTGCGTCGAGCCACCGGCAGAGGTGATACCCCTCGCGTATGCGGCCACAGCCGCACGATCAGAAAATAGCAGCACGAAGAACATCACCGGCAAGTACTTATAGAAGCCGTTCACGAATGCGGTTGCGAAGATGAAGAATCCCAGCACCGACAGCAGGATTGCCGATGAGCGCCGTTGAATAGCGATCTTTACCGCCATCAGGTGCGGAATAGCGTACGCAATGAGAACCGGCATTCCGTATGAATAAAACGCGCTAAGAAAGTCGTTATGGAACCATATGTAAAGACCTATTTGGCGCATGTTGAAGTCGTACGAACTCGAGAAATTACGACCAATGAAGAAATCGAGTCCGTTGAACGAGGCGATCGCCGAGAGCCAACTGTCCCATATGATCACGCGGCTCAAGCGGTCGAAATTGTCCAGTACTGTCTCGAAGAAAGAAAGGTACTGGTACAGAAAGCTTCCGAACAAAAAGTCGAGAACCTCTCTTATGTGCACGACAAACAATCCGGCGAGCATGAAGATGCTTGCCGTTATCAACAACTGCCGCGCCTGGAGCCGGATGTTCGCGACGAGATAGGCCGCCACAATCACGATAATCGGCGTGCGCGATCCTGTGTACAGCGTGAAATAGAGAAACAGGGCGGCAAGCATGAAGTGCCGTTTCTTCCGGCTGAACGAGGCAACGTAGATCCACCAGAGGCTTCCGAACGCGAGCAAATAGGACGCCACGTGAGGGAGTCGATACAAGCCCTGGTTGTAAATTCTCAGGAACTCGATGTCGTTCGATCCCGACGTGAAGACATCGGCTTCGCCGCCATAGTCGCTTCCGTTGATACCGATGAACGCTGGCAGAAAAAGCGCCGCGAACACGTAGGTCGCGTGGCTGATCGCAGACGGACTAATACGGGTGTTTTTAGCGTAGAAAAATGCGGCAAAGAACTGCATGAGAAACAGGATGTCAGATACATCTTCTATCGTCATGGAGAAGCGCAGAAAGTTGATCAGCGCCGATGTCAGGAGACACAAGATGCATGCGATAAACCAGAACCGGTCGATCTTGTCACGCGTGAAACGGAACATCAGTAGTATCGATACGGGGATCGATGCCACGAAGACCGGTATTGCTGAAAAGTAATTGACGACGTTATCCAGGGCGAACGCCCCGACAATGTAGTAGATGATCAGGTCATCGGACTCGTGGCGCATGGCGAGCGATCTCCCGGGCAGGATTGCCGGCCACGACCGCACCGGGTGCCACATCGCGGGTCACCACGGATCCCGCGCCAATGATCGCCTCATCGCCAATAAGAATATCGCCGATCACGATCGCACCCGCACCAAACTCGACCCGATTCCCGATGGTCGGCGGATAACTTTCACCATCATCGCCTAGCTTGTTTCCTATCGTGACGCCGTGGCGGATGATGCAGCCATCGCCCATCTTCACGGCCTCATTGATCACGATACCGACAGAGTGATACAGCACTACGCCTCTGCCAAGCGTGACCCGACACGGGATGTCGATGCCCATCACCCAGTCCACGATCAATCGGTACACGAATCGGTACGGCGCCGTCAGCGCTCGCGTCAATCGCCTACGATCGTTGTACGAAGCATGGGCGCACCTGAAAAGTACGAGAACGAATCGCGACTTCATATGCGAATTGACGCGCCAATCCTCCCTGATCATGGAGAACAGAGAGACTCGGGGAGGCCGGTCCTCAAGCTCGAGAAGCCCATCGTGCAATGTCCTTGTCGTCACCGTCGCCTGTTCATGGATTTGTTCTGTCATGGTCATCTTCCCGGACGGTAAACAGTACGCGTTGCGATCTTACGCACCAGCTTTTGGGGATAGCAGAGGGAGGACAGCGCGCCCCATAGCGATTTCGAGACTACCGATCGTGAACCCAGATAGTTTCGATACGACTTGATGAAGCAGTAATAGGAAACTATCTTCCAACGCGATGTGTATCCCCCGAAAATGGTGTCGCGAAGTCGAAATGTCCTCGCGATCGTCGCGTATCGAAGCCGGCTGGATGCACTCTTGTCGTGTATCCGGTAATGGATCAGCGGTTCCGCGACGTTGCCAAATCTTGCGCCGGCTTTGAGAAAACGGGCAAAGATATCGTAATCTTCCGCGGGAACGTTTTCCTGAATGTAGGGGACATTCTTGAAGAAAGAAGCGCGCCCTAGAACGGTAGGATGGAGCACTCCGTGCTCGCCCCTCAGAATCGTTGTTTCGATGTCCGCGTGCCGTGCAGGAAAATTCGTCCTTCCTATCGGCAGATTGGTCGAGTCGTGAAAGATCACCGCGTTGCTTCCGACTACATCCAGCGCGTCTCTGGTGATGTATTCGTACTGACGCTCAATGCGCTCCGGAAGAAGAACATCGTCGGGATCCATTCGCATGATATAGGTAGAAGAACAGTTCGCTATACCGATGTTCAATGCATTCGCAAAGCCGACGTTCTTCGATAGCGCGATGATCTTCACATGGTCCAGCGCATCCGACGCTCGTTGCGCAATGATCAGCGAGTTGTCAGTCGAGCCGTCGTCGACGAAAATGACCTCGCGCGGCTGAGACGTCGAATTTAGTATCGAATGGAAAAAGTCTTCGAGGTAGCGACCGTTATTAAAATTGGCCACTACCATGCTGACATCTACTGTCGCTCTCGTCTGCATGCACGACTCCTGAACCGTCTTCATCCCAGCTTGCCTATATGTCTTTACGAGCCGCCATCTTCACGGTGTTGCGCACCCGAATTCTTCTGGTACGTTTATGCAGCCAGCTACATGTAGGAGCGGTCGCGTTGATGTTCCTTGCCAGATCGCCCGTGCCGAGGAAATACGCAATCGCCTTCTGCACGCCGGAGTCCGACGGCCAGAGGAACTCGCTGAGTTCACCCGTTTGAACCGTGCAACCGTGTCGCTTCAGAACGTCTTTCGCTATTCCAACGTGGGCATCCCTCTGACGTGCAATTCGTCGCGATCCAACCTGGCCGCCATGGATTCGGTAACGGAGCAACGGCAGCGAAATGTTGGCGAACTCCCCGTACGGAACGAGGTCAGTCCACAACCGGTAATCTTCGACGTATTCAGCGTCGGCGCGGTACTCGATACCTTTCTGCCTAATCACCTGAGCACGCATCATGACCGTAGGATGCGCAAAACAACTCTCGATCATCAGGAGTGCCTTGCACGCTTCATCGGTAGGCGGAGTGGCGACATATTGATCCACCTCTCCGAATTTGACGATATCGGTGCCACAAGCAACAAGACGGGGTTCCGCTTCCATCTTTGCCAGTTGGAGTCCGAGCCGCTTGGGATGTGCGATGTCGTCTGCATCCATTCTCGCCAGATACCTTCCGGCCGCCCGGTTTATCCCATGGTTCAGCGCCGCGACGATGCCGCTCTTGTCTTGCCGAAGAACGTGAATGCGCTTGTCACTGCGGCTCATCCGACTCGCGATCATCGGAGTGTCATCGTCCGACCCATCGTCGACGATCAATAACTCGAAGTTTCGATAGTCCTGTTGCAAGATCGAGTTGACGGCCTCCTCGATAAATCGAGCGCCGTTATGCACCGGCATCAACACGGATATCTTTAGTTCTGGCATGTTTCGATCACAAACGTAATGTGAGCCTGATACCGCCAGATCATCAGGTTGTGGTGACTGGCGCGATACCGCGAATAAACTTGGATGTCGAGTGCGCTATCTGGGAACTCTGGGAGGCTCCGGGTAAGAGTACGGGGAGTACCGGTAACTTCCGTACATGGAACCGAGGCCGTATCGACCGAGATCCGGATTGGCGCCATTAAAGAGTACGCCGGTCGGTATCGCGCCATTCTGCGATAGCCGCTTTATCGACTCTTTCACTTCGCCCGCCTTGGTCGCTCCCGCCCGTGCGACGATGAATACTGTTCCCGCGGCTGGTGCCATGACGGTTGCATCGGTAACGGTGAGGATCGGCGCCGAATCGATGAGCAGAACGTCGTATGCATTCGATAGTTCTTTGATGACGTCGTGTACGCGATCCCTCATCAACAGTTCTGACGGATTCGACACAATAGAGCCTCTGGAAATGAAATCGAGATTAGGAGCGACCTTTCTGATCGCTGATTCAAACGAGGCGTGCCCGGTGATCAGTTCGGTAAAGCCAGCGTTCACCTGGCCGTCGAAGCAACGATGCAAATGTCCTTGGCGAATATCGCAGTCCAGAAGCAGCACGCGCTTCCCCGCCGCAGCGAGCAGTGCTGCAAGGTTGGCGGACACGAATGATTTGCCGACGCCCGGTGTCGGGCCGGTCACCAGCACCACGCCGTTCTTGGCTTCGAAGAGCACAAACTGCAAGGCGGTGCGCAACGCGCGCAGGCTTTCTACTGCTGCATCATGTGGTGCTTCGGATGCGAGCAAATTCATGCGCGGTTGACCATCGGTCTCTGCCCGCGTGATGCCCTTTTGAATCTTGCTATATGGAATGGTCGCATACACGCTGAGACCAATGTTCTTTTCAATCTGGGACGGCGAACTAAAGCCGCCGAACAGGACGCTACGCGCGTAAGCTGCCGCACTGGCTACGATAAGCCCGAATATCACAGACGCCGCCAGCACCAGGGATTTCTTTGGCTTGACCGATTCCCGAGGCAAGTCGGGGGTATCGACAAGTCTTACATTGCCGAGCTTTCCTGCCTTGACCAATAAAAGTTGCTGCGCGTTGGTCACGAGCGAGGCATAGAGATCCGTATTCACTTTGACATCCAGCAGCGCCTTGGCTAGTTCCTGTTCCAAGCCCGGGAGCCGCTTGATTTTGTCGTCGAGTACGGCGGCCCGTTGCTGCAAGGTATCGATTTGCTGATTGGTTGCCATAACCTCTTTGGCGTTGGCACCGAAGTGAGCGGATAACTCCTGCTTCTTCTGCACGAACTGGATCAATCGGGTCTGGACGTCCGCTGCCTGTCCGAGCGTGATCTTCGCCTCCTCGCCCAGATCGAACGTCCCGTTCGTATCGCGGAGTGCCGTCAGGTGCTGCTGCGATGCCAGGAGCCGCTGCTTGAGTACCGGCAACTGGGCGTCGAGGAAATTCATCGACAAAGCCGCATCTTCTGTCTTCCGGTCGACATTCTGCTTGATGTATTCGTTGCCTATCTGCGTCATCAAATCGTGCAGGTACACTGCATTGTTACCCTGAAGCGTAGCGATGACCACACCCGATTGCTTGATCTTTTCCTGGATATTCAGCCCGGCCTGGACGTCGTGGATCGTCGTGGCTCTCGAGTGGCGCATGAGGACGAATGTGGCGCCGGGCTTTCCCGTTGCCGATTTTACAGTGAGGGAGATGTCGCCATTGCGAGCATGAAACACTTCGCGCTGTCCAATGCGCCCCTGCACTGGCGGTTCAAGTCCCGGCCCGGACAACGCATAGCGTCCCTCGCCCAGCAGCGTCAAATCGAAACTTTTTTCCTCGCTTCGATCCGGTACGTCGAAGAGCGGAACGTGGATCTCCTCGGTGCCCCATGTATAGCCGCCCCAACCGAAGAAGCCGGGATTCGATATGTCGGTTGCTTCGCGCGCGAACAGGCGCCCAACCAGTGGAAACTGCTTCGGCGACGCGCTGATATAGGCATGAACCGCGTCCACTGCGCGAGTCACGATCAGACGCGATCCGAGTATTTGCGCTTCAGCGGAAGCGTTCGACTTCACGTCGAAGAGTGCCGACACGTCAGCAAGCGTACTTCTGCTTGCCGACGTGTCGGGATTATCCTCGACCTGCAACATGATGTCGGCCTGATACACCGGCGGAGCCAGAAATGCATATGACGCCCCGGCCAGGAGAAAGGCAAGCGTGACGAGGATGATCATCCGGCGCTGCTCGATGGCTATGTCGATGAGCCGGACCAGTCCGTATTCGTCAGACTCTTCCACGCGATCTGACGGCGGAGGATTGCGGTTGTTCATAGTCGAAAATTCGTTCCGGGTTTTGCTGACATCTCGCTGCCTTACGGGATCGTGCGGTAGCGTGGCCGGGTATGAATGCCGGTCTCGCCAACGCCTACTGATGGCTGGCTATCTCCTGCTCCGCGAAGATCCCTTCTGCCTCGAAATCTGCTGCCGGAGCGAGCATGCCCGTCGCTTCGAGTGGACCCGCTGTCGTTGCGACCGATTCGAGTACCGCGCCGAGCGATGCCGGCTCGGCTGGCGCGTGTACAGGTGAAACTTTTGGCTTCTTCTCGTCTCGCAGATTGCGCTCGAGCAGCGCCTCATACTGAGCCAACACGCTGTCCCACCGAAAGGCGCTGTCGAAACGACGGCCGCTCGCTTCGCGCATCGCACGCACTGTGGCGTGATCGGCCAGCAGCGCCGAGATATGCAGATCGCAGTCGGATTCGTTCGAGAAGAAGCGTGCGTCGGGGCCGGCTACCCAACGGTTGAACTCATTCTCATGAGCGATAACGGCGGAACTGGCTCCCAACGCTTCCACGAGTGAAGGATTGGTGCCGCCGACCTGATGCCCGTGCAGATAAAACAGTGCATGGCGTCTCAGCGCCTGTACAGTGTTCTGGTCGTAGATAGCCCCGGGGAATACGACCTCCGGACCCGCCGCATCGACGACTTCGCGATGATACGGATTACCAACCGGATCGTACTTCCCCAGTACGACAAGTTTGGCGCCCCGAGGTCGGCGTGAGAAGGCAGTCACGATCTCGACAATCGAATTCTCGGGTTCAGGACGCGCAATGGCCAGCGCATAAGGCGAATCACCGAGGCCGAGTTCCTTGGGTACGAGGCCCCTATATTCATCGATCCGGTCTGCGCCGTAGGGAATCATCGTGATCTTCCGCTGATTCACGCGCGTCGCGAGATGCACGGCGATGGACGGATGATCGGCTATCAGATGATTGCCAGTCCAGCAACCGATGCGTTCGTTGATATATAACCACGTGCGCTCATACCAGCGCCATTTCGTACGACGCCATTCCAGGCCGTCCATGTTGATCAGGTTTCTGATGCCGCGCCAACGCAGATAACTACAGAAGATAGCGGTGTTGTAGCCCAACGTCAGCACCAGCCCAGTGTCCCGCTTCGCGGCTATTCGAACCGATTTCCAGTCGAACTCGACGGTTCCCATCGCGCCATCGCGCTGGACCGGTACAAAAATGCGCCTGATCCCGCACCAACTATCTTCGGCCACGTCAGCGTCGCTATTCTGTCCCTGGCAATAGACGGTCACGCTCCATCCGCGCTTCGTCAGATAGAGCGCAAGTCGCTCAGCGAATGTCTCGAAGCCGCCGTGCTGCGCCGGAATACCCCGGATTCCCATTATGGACAGCCGCTTTTCTGCCATATCGATCAACCTCAACGTTGAAGTCGTGTTGCTGAGACGGACAAGTGTCGTAGGACTTAAGCCTATGGCAGGCAACATGGCGAATTCGGTCACTATTGTGAGCAAATCCGCCAACGTTGAGTCTTTCTTGCAGAATGAAAGAAATAGAGGTCTGCCGCTCGCGGTCATGACTCCCTGTGTGCAGACATTGTCGTTTAAAGCCACAGGTTTGACGGAAACAGATCGATAGGCTTCCATAATATCGTGTAGCCAAATGAGAGGGATCAACCGCTATGTCGATAGAGAACGTTTCGGCGGTAGTCGTGCCTGCGTCCTTAAAACCTCATACGATCAAGTCAAAATCCGACAATAAACTGAGGCCTGTTCCTCCGGCGAGTTCATATGGAGGGCTAACGGAGAGATCGATCTTTCACGAACCCTGGTGGCTGAATGCCACTATCGGCGAGAACTGGCACATGGCCGTCATCGAAGTCGGCAATGAGATCATTGGCGAAATGCCTTACACGCTGACCAAAAAAGGCTTGTGGAGTCTGTCGTATCTGCCGCCACTCACCCGCACACTCGGGCCTGTGATCAAGCGCCAGGCCGCGGATGCCAGTGGTCCCGAGTGGTCTCATCGTCTGGAGGTGACACGCAAGTTGATTGCCCAGTTGCCCAAGTGCGCGCACTTTCAGCAAGTGGCCGATCCACTCGTATCGGAAGCGGAAGCCGCCGCGTTCATGCTGGCCGGCTTCAAGGTCTCGGTGCAGTTCACGCTCAAGATCCTCAGTGGCGTGGACGAAGAAACCGCCTGGAACGGACTCCGATCGAACACGCGCAATCGGGTCCGGCGCTCGGCCGAGCGATTTATCGTACAGCAGATCTCGAGCGTCGAAACCTTCGTCAACTTCTACGATTCGAATCTTGCCGACCGCGACCTCGCCAATGTCTATGGCTCGACCATCATGCGGCGACTACTGACCGAAGTGTTGAGGCGCAATGCCGGCACGATCCTCGGTTCCTTTGATAACGACGGCACCCTCGTTGCCGCTACGGCGCTCGTATGGGACCGCTCCAACGCCTACTACTTTCTGACGACGCGCCAGGCCACAGCACATAGCGGCGCTGTTGCGCTGCTCGTTTGGCAGGCGATGAAACTCGCCCGTGAACGAAAGCTCGAGATCGACTTCGACGGCGTTTCCACAGCGGGGATACTTCAGTTCCTCGCGGGCTTCGGCGGACACCTCGTCCAGCGTTATGTGTTCGAGCGAATGCGAGCCGACTTCGCTATTTATCGTGGTGTGCGGAGCCAATCGCGCGCGCTTGCAACGTTTGCGTGCAACATTAATGCGAAGAAAAATGCACAGGCTGAGTAATTCCCAATCGCCGCTGTCCTTATTATCAATACCATATGAATATCGACAATGCGAGGATCGGCTTAATCGGCATTGCAACTGCTATTAATAATATAAAGCCACTGACACGATTCCGTCTTATCAATGAAAAAGAGTTTCCCGACTGTTTGCGCCCCATACTCCTCGAAAGTGTGCGTTGCCGCACAGAGCGGAATTATTGCAAGAAATCTAATGGGGCCAACCGAATAGCGATGCCACACCCTTGTACAGAAGGGTTGGCATCCTCAAACGATGCCACGTAATATATTAAATATAAGCTTAATATTTGATTCATGTGTCTGGACAACACCCGTTTGAACCGCGCATCTTAGTTTCATCCGCTTAAGAACTTACCGCCGATTGACCGGGCAGCGCGGGATGACACGCCTGTTCGACCACGCAATAAACGGACCGGCGACTCGGGGCCTTTCGCTTTACAGTAGAAGGCCCGTTCGCATTAGTACCTGCTTGTTATAGCCGTGGCAAATAAACGTTTGCGGTGAGCCTGGAGATTGAAATGCGTTCGGTGTTAAATCAACAATCCGCTGATATTACCAGCTTCGTAAAGCGCCCCGTTTCGGACGTCGAGATTGTATTATTCGATGGATTTTCATTACCGGAAATCGCGGCAATCATCGAGATCTTTCAGCGCGCCAATGCATTAACTGGAGCGCAATCCGGAAATGGATCGCATTTTAACGTTTCACTTCTGTCTGCAACGGGTGGAACGATCGTTAGTTCATCGTCGGTTGCTGTGGGAACGGAAAAAACGACGCTTCATCAAGCCACGAGTTCCACGATCCTGCTTTTCATTGCGGGCGGTACCGGCGCGAAACAGGCGGCATCCAACGGCCCGCTTTGCAAATGGCTGCGCCAGCGCCATCCGATGAGCACCGTCGTATGTCCGGTTTCAGAAGGTGAGTTGATACTGGCTGCAAACGGGTTATCGGGCCGATACGACGTGGCGCTGATGAACCCAGGCATCGCAGGCGACATGCCCTGGCAGGACCATTCGCGGACTGCAGCGAGTGCCATTCGCACCGCGCTACAGATTCCCAAAGAGGAGCTCGACGCTGAAATGGCGAAGCACTTTGCTCGCGCTCTCACGCCATCGACGCGCGACTTGCCGGATGCGGCTCTCGCACGCAGACTATCGACGCCACGTATGAGCGACAAGATCAGGGTGTCTGCGCGCTGGCTCGAGGAGAATGCCGACCGTCCGATCACCATTGAATTGGCCGCTGAAGCGGCGGCAATGAGCGAGCGTAATTTCCTTCGTCGCTTCAAGGCGGAGATCGGCATGACCCCGTCGGACTATCTGCAGCGCATACGGCTCGAGTTGAGTTGCCGGATGCTCATTGAATCGCAACTTCCCGTGGACAAGATCGCTCGGCGTTGCGGGATCGGGAGCGGTGGCCAGCTCGCCAAGCTTCTGAAGAAACACTTGTCGATCACGCCGACAGACTATCGGTTCAGCAAGACGGCGCCTGACAAAACGTCTTTTCTCTCATACGATTTCGAGCACCGGGAATCGTTGCAAGCCTGTGCGTAGAGGGTTGAGTTGTGCACCGTTGATCGAGAACGGTTTGGTTAGCATGACGGAATTATCGTACTTTCCGTGCATAATCTGGCGCCTTGATCCTGAAAATCCATATTGATCAAGAGCTCGCGCAATCGCTGATTGCGCGAAAGTTATCGAACTGCCGAGCCGTGCCGCAAGCGGCTCTTCGCGCGGTTACCGCCAGATTTTTCACGGAAGGTACGACAACCCCGTCGTTGATTTGCGAAAAATCCCACTGTCCACCGCGCAGCAGTTCTACTCGCTCATTTCATAAGCAATACATAGCAATAGCGTTTTCTCGTCCATCCACCTTACCGCGACACCTTCTTCGGCGCGTGTCCGAGATTGAAATCGTGCCCGAAATCAGCGGGGCCGCGGCGTTGTGGTTCCAATCAGCGGTGGCGACGTACCCCGACGCTGCACGGTCGAATTACGCGTCAACGACGAAACTCGCCAGCAGGGAGATCCTGGGCAGATGATAGGGTCCCCAGCCGAGATCATCCAGGACCTTTCGACTCAATACACGTTGCATCCGGGAGATCTCGTTATGACCGGCACGCCTGCGGGCGTGGGACCACTGCAAATCAATGACTCAGTTCATGTGTCCATGGAAGGAGTCGCGTCGCTTTCGATTCAGATCGGGCTGTAGGGCGCGAACACTCAGAAGGAATTCGAATGAAGGGGATCGTGGTGATTGTGTCGCGCCAGGGCGGGGGAATTAGTATTCGCGGCGAACAATATAGTTAGGCTGCCCGACCAAGAAAGCGCAAACGCCGCGAAAGACGCTGGCTCCGGGTATGACCGTGCCCTGAAGCGCCTCGCGTAAACGAAACAACCCGAAACAACCAAATAATAAATGCGTACGATCAGGAAGGCTTAGATGAAAACCGGGGAATGAAACCCGATCGTCGATCGCCAAGCAGTATCATTCATTATTTATATATGTAATCCTTATCAAATCAGGTCCGCTCATCAAGATGATCTGATCGCGTCAGAATCCTTCATCGAATCGCAGAGCTCCGTCAACGTCGATGACGAATCAATGGTCAAGCTGGCGGGTTCCCTGCGATTCAACGTATCGGACGGAGCCTCGTTGAACTGCCGCTTGTATGCGTTGAGCAGCGTCGAACGATTCGGCACGCCCCAGCGGTTCCCTGCGTCGTGCACCTTTTGTCCAGCTCCGCCGCGATCGTCCTCCAGTTCCTGCTGAATCCGCTTCATCCTCTGCTGCCGGATGATCTCGCTCGGCGTCGCACCAAGATGCGCTTTGAACGTGTTTTGCAGCGCCCGCACAGTCACGCCGATCTCTGCAGCAATTTCGTGGATCGACAGATCACTACGCTCCAGATTGTTCAGGAGGTATTGATACGCTCGCCGGTACTTGGCCGGCAGGCGCGCGGTAACGTCATCGGCGACTGCCACGCCCCGCCGCTGATGGCTTCCGCGTGCCAGTTCGGCTGCGCCCTCGCGCGCGCAGTGGATCGCGACCATCGCATACTTGATATAGAGCTGTCGCGAATGGTGAACGCGGCCTTGCGCCTGATTTATCTTTGCCAGGCAGTAAAGAGCTTCCAGGTGCCGATGATCGAACCCGATATGACTCTCATTGGCTATCGACCCGAGCACCATCTGGGCCACCTGCGGCAAATCGGCGATCAGGCTCGCGAGTGCGATCTCGAAGCGCACGGTGCGCTGGTAAATCGTCAGGCTGTTCGCGTCCGCCCAGTCGAGATGCGCGAGCAGCGGAGTGATCGCATCTCCCTGCCCGCGGACGAGCCGGCCCAGCGACTCCTTGTATTCGAGCCGGCCGCACAGCACCGGCAAGCGGATGTCGTGCTCGAGCAGGAGACGCTCGGCAACGAGCCCGGGCTTCGCATGGAGCGGCCCTGGATCACACAACTGCCCCGAGTGCCAATACACATGATCGGACAGTTGCGGCGCATGGCGCAGCGAACACTGAAGTGTCAGGTCCGCGCGCATCGTTTGTACGGTTTCACACCACGCGCTCCTGGTATCTTCCAGCTCGCGCAACTTGTCTACCTCAAGTTCGATCTCGTCGAGCATGCAGCCGACCTGGTTCAGATGGCCTAGTTCAAACAACACGCTCATCGTCCCAAACAGCGCTTCGATGCGGCGCGGCAGATCAACACCCGGTTCCTTCGCTACCCGCAGGAAACATGCCATCGCGGTGCCGAAGCGCCTGCGGTAGAGTGCCTGCCAACCGGTGTTTCGCGCCGACAACACGCGGATCTCGCTTTTCGACGCCTGACTGATCTTGCGTGCCTGGCGATACGACTCTTCCGCATCGGAATCCATCCCCATAACCAGTTCCAGATCCGCATGCAATTGCACGCAATAAGCCGCGCCGTTCTCAACGCCGCAGTCCTGTACCACGCGTCCAAGGTCCGCCGATGCGGACAGGATTCTCCCATCCCGAATTTTCGGCCAAATACCAGGTGGCTTCGAGGGAGAGGCGAGACAGGAAATCAGTGGGAAATAGAAGTCGCTAAACATTCAAATTCCGTAAACGTAAGGGAATGGAAAATCTAATTACCCGCACTGCCGGACGGAATTTATAAAGCGATCATGCTTTGCATGTATCGGACTATGCGGGCGGTAATGTCCTCGGCATCATGCTTAAGCCCAGACGTAGAACGACAGTGAGTCAATTTTGCTTCCTGCTGGTGAGCAATACAGAATAAACTGAGTCAATTTTTCTTCCTGCTGGCGGGTTGCTGGCGGGCAATGCAGAACAAATTAAATCTGTTCACCTGCGAATTATCAATGGCAAATAAGTCAGAATTAAGGATATTTTAATTCGCCATACCAATGTACGTCACGGCATCACTATTGCCAAGCGTTTTTATCTTTATCTGCTATTGGACAACTTGGCTAGCAGTCGCTTACAAAACATAAAAATCGTGTAGTTAATAAACCAAACGAAAATCATAAGAAGTTGCGGCCGTGACATCAGCTTGCAACGATCACCCACCCTGAATTATTCCCGGAAGATCAATCAATTGCGTCAGGTGGTGCATCCGGAATTTCAGATGGAATCGTGAATAAAAAAAATACCGTTGCCAGACATAATCACCGCTACACGCTGGCCGCCGCCGCGAGCGCGGACGGCGTGCGCCGGCCGACGATCGCGGGCGCCTGCTGAATCAGTCCATCACTCTCCAGCGCCTCGACCATGAACAGCCCGAAATCAACGCGGCGCGTCATGTTGCTGCTTAGCTTAGGGTCGCCGACATGCTGGCTCCAAACCGGCAAACCCTGGCTCTCGCCCTCCTCCAGATTGCTCGCTCGTACAACCGTCCAGGGCCTGTTGCTTGAGAAGATACGGCGGCACGCCTCCACCTGGTCGTTGACGTCTCCCACGCGGAGCAAGCGGCCGAACCAGCCACCGAC
The DNA here is from genome assembly GCF_001544555.2 of Caballeronia udeis. Lineage (GTDB taxonomy): Bacteria > Pseudomonadota > Gammaproteobacteria > Burkholderiales > Burkholderiaceae > Caballeronia > Caballeronia udeis. Next base: position 23,746 of record NZ_FCOK02000016.1, read on the forward strand.
GTTCACCGCCAGCGTTATCGACAGCGGATAGACGTCACGGCCATCCCGCGTGATGTGCCAGCCGCACGAAAAGACGAGGCGCGCGTGCTCTGGCGCCAGGTCAAGCACGGCCTGCGCGGTGTTCGAAGAATAATGATCCATCCCCCACGGCACCAATACGGTCAGCACGCCGTCGCATCCGGCAACAGCCTGTTTGATGACGTCGCGGTCGTCAGTCGCGCCCGGCACAATGGCAATGCGATCTTTGAAGCGATCGAGCTTTGCGACACTTTTTTCGCGACATACGGTGACCACCTCATAACGACGGTCCAGTGCATGTTGAACCATGTGTTGTCCGAGCTTGCCGGACGCACCGATAATGCAGATCTTCTTCATCGTCTTCCCATCGGGGTTTGAAGGGACCAGCGCATCCCGGAGAACGCGCTGCGTTCGCGCGGCAACGGAAACCAATCCTCCATCAAAGCTTCCAGCCGCTCCGTCCGGCGGCGGTTTGGTCAATATAGCGTCAGCCGAATAATTTTTTAAAGCGCGAGCGAAGCCTCTGCCGGGAGCACGAACATGGTGAAATTCGCTGGCGTCCGCCACACTTCGCGCCTCGCCATCGATTTTGCGAATGCGTTTGATAAAATGGGGATGGATAGAAGTGCCTTGTTCCGCACTCTCTATCGGACGGAAGATTCAATCCGGACCGTACGCTGTAATTCGAAGCGTGCCGCCTGTCCCGGTTCAACGGCGCGATAGCAAAGCGGTCATGGAGCGGCTTGTAAAGCTATGCATGCTGGTTCGACTCCAGCCCGCCCCCAGATGCTGTACAGACCGTCATCAGCGTCTCAGCCTCCAGCGACCCTGATTTCGCAAATTTAGACGTTCTCCGCCAATACCCCATGGTTTTGACACTCCCGTCCCGGGGATGGTCTGCTTCGAGGACAATTTCTCCCAGGGCGCGAAAACAGGCACGCCAGAATTCGATCGCAAGGGTGGACATGAAAATCGCCATTTTCATCGAGGTCACTACAGACCGTCGTGAAACCGAAACCTTCGAGATTTTCAAGCTTGAGCGCCCCGATCGAGACCTTTAACCCGCAAATCCCGGTCATGGAGAATGTGTTTAGCCGCGACAAGCTTTGTGGTGGCGCTCTTGCGTTGAGCAAGAGCGCCTCATGAACCACCGCGATGAACGCGAGCCCTCATAGAGCTTCGCGAAAGGTGTCACTACTTCCTCGGCTGCCCCGAGAAGCCATCACGGGGAGATACGACGCTCGGATTATGAGCTGCGCGACGTCAGCTCATAATCCACTTCAGGCTGCGGCTTAAACGGGATAGTCTGCCCGCGTATCGGGAAAATTGACGCCGCAACTTGTAGCGACCTGCAATCGAAATCAAGCAAAGCCGTTTCTGGAAAAACAATAACGCAAGTCGGCGGGAGGAACGTGCTTCGCTGACCGCTTACGGATATTTGTAGCAAACCACGAAATATACTGGCCCTTTTGACGATTCACTGACAACTGACACCGCCATCGACGACGAACTCAGCGCCTGTTGAAAAACGCGACTCATCACTCGCAAGAAGAAGAACTATGTTGGCAACTTCATCGGGTTCGCCCGCTCGACGAACGGGAGTTCCTGCAATAAAACGGCCGATAGCCGCTTCAGATTCCGGCGTCTGGGCAGTCATCGGTGTATTGATCAGACCGGGATGGACTGAATTGACCCTGATGTTATGGGGAGCAAGCTCGATAGCAGCGGATTTGCTCATGCCGCGCACCGCGAATTTTGATGCCGTGTAGGCGACCGCGTAGCCCGTGCCCACCAGGCCGGAGACTGACGACATGTTGATGATAGAGCCGCCGCCAGCGCGCTTCATTGACGAAATGACGGATTTCATGCCGAGAAAGACGGAGATCTGATTAACATCGATGATGCGCCGATAGTCACTTTCTTCCATCAGTTCGATCGGAGTGTAGGCGGCAATGCCGGCGTTGTTGACCAGTACAGAGACAGGGCCGAACGCTTCCTCGGTCTCGTCGATGACACGCTGCCATTCGCCTTCTTTAGTCACGTCGTGGTGAAGATAGCGTGCGCTCTCGCCTAGCGAGGAAGCAGTCGCTTCCCCTTCTGCATCGAGCACGTCAGTCAGCATGACTTTTGCACCTTCCTCTACCAAACGGCGCGCGTGCGCGGCGCCCATTCCCCGCGCCGCACCTGTCACGATCACCACCTTGCCATTCACTCGACCCATTACAGGCTCCTTTAATAGACTCAGTGCTTATATGAGGCACGACGGCACCACAGCACGTATTGGCGCCGAGTTTTCTATTCCGAAGAGAAGCGCTCAGATGAGCGAATCACAGAGGTGACCGGCGTCGATGACGATTTCACCCAGCGCGCGAAAGTACGCACGCCAGAATTCGACCGCCTTCTCGGCTGCTTGCCGTCCACCCACACATTCGATTCCGAACACGTCGTCTTCCTGCAACGATTCGCGTGCGTTCCAACTCAGCAACCCGCTATCCGACGAACGCTGAACGTGTTGCAGGACGGCCGATTTATGCTGGTCGGGATCGTCAATAATGTAGTCGACCAGCAGACTGAACTCCCGGCAACAGTGCACGCCGAAGATGTGAAAGCGAGCGGCGTCATCGAAAAGCTGCATGACTCATCCTCACGTGGCACAAAGACATCTGGAGGCACGAGCTGGAGTCGAACCAGCGTCGACGGCTTTGCAAGCCGGTGCATAACCACTTTGCTATCGCGCCGAAGGATCAGGTTCGGAACACAGGCATCGAACGCAGCTTAAGAGCAACCAAGCGTGCCGCATGCTTGGCCCCCCTTTTTGCTGTGCCCCGTTTCAGATCACAGGTGAGACGATATCAAACGGTTTTCGCCTGCACGCGCCCTGCGCGAAGCATCGCGGCTTGATGCGAACAGAGGGAACTTCGCCTGTTCGCGCTCCGTTTCGTGTGGGAAACAAGCGGCGAAAACACCAACGCTACATTAGCGGCTCAGAGTGTTCTCGAGTCGATCGAACGGCTCATTGTCCGAACGCCGTTGTGGCATGAACCGGTCTGCCGGACCTACGCACCCAAGCAATAAGGATCTCCATGAAAAAGATTTGCATTGTTGGCGCATCCGGGAAACTCGGCCAATGCCTGGTGCAGCACGCGCTCGATCGAGGCGATGAAGTAGTCGGTGTTTGCCGTGAAGTCAGCATTCCGAAACTCGACAAGTTCAAGGAGCGCATCACGATCGTTCCCGGTGCCACGAATGACCGTAAGGTTATCGCAAAGGCGGTCGATGGGTGTGACGCCGTGCTGACCGTCCTCGTGCCTTGGGACGTCCAGCAGTACTCGGCGGGAACAGCTCAAGCCGTACTCGATCTCGCCAAGCCCGGTGCGCGCCTCGTATTTTCCTGTGGCTGGCACATCCGCGCGGACGGCAAGGAGGTCCACTCACGCTTATTCACCGCGCTCGTGGTAATCCGTGGCTGGATCGGCCGGATGATGCACATCGGCGACGTCGACGACCAAATCGAGGCTTGCAAGCGCGTATTCGCGAGCGAAGCGCGCTGGACCGTCGTGCGCGGCAGCAACCTCGAAGAAGGCGAAAGCCAAGGCCTGCCCGCCTGGAGTGGCCATGTAGGCGACCTCATCCTCGCGAGCAACATCACGTGCCGCGTCGACTTCGCCCTCTTCATGATCGAGGCGCTCGAGAACAACGAGCTGATCCACAAGGCCCCGGCCATCGCTTCGGCTGCCAAACGTCTCCGGCACTCTTCGCGAGCGTGCCAAGCTGGCAGCGCTCACGCTTCACAGACAAAGATAAGGAGCATTCAATGTCGGTCCTGAAGACCGTGTTCATGTTTTCGGGTCAAGGATCGCATTACTTCCAGATGGGGCGAGAATTGTTCGATACCCATCACGTTTTCCGCCACTGGATGACGCGACTCGACCGGCTTGCTCAGGAAATGGCCGGCGGGCCCATCATTGACGCGATCTATTCGGCAGGCAAGGACGAAATCTTCGACCGCACCCTGCTCACTCACCCCGCGATCTTCATGATCGAGTATTCGCTCGCACAGTGCCTCCTCGGCGAGGGAATAGCGCCCGACCTGACCCTCGGGGCAAGCCTGGGCTCGTTCGCGGCCGCGACGCTGGCCGGCTGTATGAGCGTCGAAGATGCATTGGCGGCTGTGATCCAGCAGGCTATTACGTTCGAAGACACGTGTGAGCGCGGTGGCATGATTGCCGTACTTGCCGACCGGGCCCTGTATTCGAATAGCACACTCGCGGCAACGAGCGAACTCGCCGCCGACAATTTCGCCACGCATTTCGCGGTCGCGGCGCGGCAAGCGCATCTGCATGCGATCGAGAGCGAATTGCGCACTCGCGAAATCATGCATCAACGGCTCGCGGTCTCCTTTGCCTTCCACTCGCGCTGGATCGATCAAGCGCAAGCGCCGTTCACGACATTCATGCGCTCCATTCCATGCGTGAAGGGCACCTTGACCTTACCGCTCGTGTGCTGCGATCAAGCCGCGGTGCTCTCCGAATTGCCGCCAGATTTCTTTTGGCGCGCGGTTCGCAATCAGATTCGCTTGCGCGAGACGATCGCGCAGCTCGAAAGCCAGGGCACCTATCGATACATTGACGTCGGTCCGTCCGGGACCATGGCGACGTTCGTCAAATACGCGCTGCCTCCCGCAAGCGCATCGACGGCGCATGCCATCCTGACCCCCTTCGGGCAGGATCGGAAGCACCTCGCGGCGTTGCTTCAAGCGCGCTGATCTTTCACTCTGCTATCGGTTCAGTCGATTTCAGCAACGCAAGCGTCAAGGACTCGACAGCGACGGTTGGCACCGTCTTGTGAATGCGCACTCTGGGCGCTTGGCCGCCCAGACGCTCGGCGCAAATCGCAAGCAGGTAGTCGCGCGCGGGACGGTATTGCCAGAAGCTCCAGCGAGCTTGGTTGTCACCCAGTTCGGGCTGCATCTCGAGGCGCACCGCGCCCGGATGCGGGAAGTGGAAGCTGAACTGGTCGAGCGAAATCGACATGCCCATGCCGCGCGCCTTGATGTACGACTCCTTGAGCGTCCAGTATTCGAAGAAACGCTCCTGACGGCGCTCGGGAGCGACCTGCGTCAGTGCAGCCGCTTCCCGCGGCGAGAAGAAATGCTCCGCGATACCGGTACCGATCCGGCGGGCGCTCACGTGCTCCACATCGACGCCCAGCTCGCGGCCGCGTGTTACGCCCAACGCAATGAGGCCGCGCGTGTGCGACACGTTAAAGCGCAGCGCCTCCTTACCCGCTTGCGCGCCTGCGATCTGCGGGCGCCCAAACGCGTTGGCCGAAAACGTCCAATCTGCAGGGCTTACGTCCGCATAGTGCGACAGCACGCTGCGGACGAGCGAGCGCGTCACGACATGGCGTTTCCGATCATCGGCAAAATGGTAGCGCGCCTCCTGCCGCCGCTCGTCCTCACTCAACAGGCTGCGTAGCCGCGCGAGCAGCGCCTCGTCGGTGATCTCATCGTAAAACGTGAGCCATACGTCGATATCGAGGCCAAGCTCGCATGCGTCATTGGGCGCGTCCACGATGCCCGCGCTCAAGCCGCAACAACTTCGTCCAGGTCAAAGTAGCCGTTGTAGCCCTTCATGTAGACCGCGGCACGGTGGCCGAACAACACCACCGCTTCAGTACGCGTCTCCAAATCCGGGTAGTCCGCCAGCGACGATTTCACCTTCACGCCGATCCGATGGCACTGGTTCCATGCCGCGACTTTCTCGGCTGCGCTCGTCCGCCCGGCCGGCGCCGTCTTGTCGCCCGCGGCATCCGCTGTGGTGTCGGCCTGCGTGCTTTTCTGCGGTTCCACTTCCGCAGCGCGAGCGGGCGGCGTTTGCAGTTTGATCGTGTACACGAGGCGGGTCAGGACGTCGCCATTTCCCAGCTCCTCGAACTCGATCTCGTTGCCGCGCTCGGCAGCTAGCGCCAGCAAGTATTGAATGCTCTCGCACCAGCGCACGGTGCTGGTGATTTGCTTGGACAAGCACTCGATAACCTGGCCGCCCTCGTAAGGCCGCGCCGAGAAGTTCGATATCACGGGAATCTTCGGTGTAGCGAATTCGAACGACGCCAGGAATGCCGCGAACGTTTCTTGCGCCGGCTCCATAAACCTGGAGTGGAATGCGCCACTCGTGTTGAGCGGGTAGTAGCGCATCGTGCCGTGCTGGAAGAGCGGCTCAGCCCGCGTGATTTCTTCGACAAGGCCAGAGATCACAAGCTGCGACGGCGTGTTGTAGTTCGCTACGCTCACGCTCGTCAATCCATTCTCGCTCAGGATGCGATCGATCTCCTCCTTGCTCGCGTTGAGGATAGCCGCCATCGCACCATTGGACACCTCTCCCATCAACTCGCCGCGCTTCTTGACGAGCTTCAGGCCCGTTTCGAAATCGAAGCATCCCGCCGCCATCAGCGCGTTGAATTCGCCGAGGCTGTGCCCTGCCAGGAAGTCGGGCGTCTCGCCGGTATCTTCAACCTTCCTGAAATACGACAGCGCGTTCACGACATAAAGTGCCGGCTGCGTAAATCGCGTGTTATTCAGCTCGTCGCGCGGATCCTCGAGGCACAGCTCCTTGACTGAATAGCCGAGCACTTCGTCCGCCTTTCCGGTCAGATCCTTGAACCGGTCGAACAGCTGCTCGCCCATTCCCTTGGACTGCGAACCTTGGCCGGGGAAAATAAACGCTTTCATCACTTCTCTCTCCGCTAGTTGAATGGTCGGTAATTGATCAGTACTTCTGCACGCAAACCGCGGTGTTGATACCGCCGAAACCCATGCTCAGGTTCAGCGCGTTCTCAATCGTATGGGGTATGGCCTGCTGGCGCACCCAGTTCAAGCCCGGCTCGATGGGGTTATCGAGATTGCGCGTGGGATGCAGCGCGCCCGCGCGCATCTGCAGCAAGACCGCGATCAGCTCAACCGCGCCGGCAGCGCTCAGCCCGTGTCCCGTCAACGTTTTGGTTGCGTTGAGATAGGAGTGGTCCAGGCCGCACGCGCCCAAAGCCTGCAATTCAATGATGTCGCCGATCGTCGAGCCCGTTCCGTGCGGGTTGACATAGTCGATATCCCGCGATGTCAGCCCGGCTCGTTCGAGCGCACCCTCAATGACCGCGATTTCGCCTTCGAGAGAGGGATTCGGATTGCGGTTGCCGTCCATCCGCATGGCCCAGCCGGCAAGCCGCGCGTAAGGCTTCACGCCCTCGCGCTTCGGCATGTCGCCACGCTCCACCACGAGCGCGCCACACGATTCGCCGAAGATGAACCCGTCGCGATCACGATCGAACGACCGGCAAGCCAACTCGGGGTGCTCCGCGAAACGGTCGGAGCCCATCGCGCCCAATGAGCGAAATCCTTGGCACTCCCAAGAGGAAATATCCATGAGCGCGCCGATCGCGATACACGCATCGACGCGGCCGCCACGTACCGCTTCGATGGCTTCGAGCACCGCCAGTTGCCCACTGGCCGATGCGCCACCCACTGTGTACGCCATGCCGCGAATGCCGAACGCCTCCGTGCACATGCCGCACACGTCGCTGTCCATGAACGAACGCGCATAGGTGGGGCGCAAATACCGTGCTCGCTCGCGGTAGGCATCGTGGATTTGCACAAGTTCGCGCTGCTGGAAGTTCGAACCGCCAATCACAAGACCGACGCGCTCCGGTGCGATCAGGCCAAGGTTCGCATCGTGCCAAGCCTCGTGCAATGCCGCCAACGCCGCTTGGCCCGAGAGCGAAGCGGTTCGCCACAGCGCCGTGGGCATCGATTCGGGCATCTCGAGCGCGTCGATCTCGGCGCCGAGAAACGACGTCGGCGGCTCGTCACCCGTCGCCGGCAGCTGCCGGCCGGGCCGCTGCATCACTGCAAAGCGGTGCCGGCCCTCGAGCAGCGCGGCGATGAACGCCGCCTGCCCCTGCCCGATCGCCGAGACGACACCGACGCCGCTTACGACCAGATCGGCCCGATCAGGCCCTGGCATGGATAATCCCCGCCAGATCGCCGATATTCTCCGCCTTGGCTACCTCGATCAGCGGGATATTCAGCGACAGAGATTCGAGCGTCATCATGATGATGTCGGCACGGTCCACTGAATTGGCGCCGAGCGAGCGCAGCGAGTCACTGGATTGAAACGTGTGATTTTCCAGATTCGGAAGCACTTCACGCGTATGTTTAACGATGATGTCGAAAACTTGGTCTTGACTCATGGTATGGCTCTCCGATTTTCTCTAATGGTTGACAACACGGTGGAACACTACTTTCCAAATAGCGCTTCGATGCGCTCCTTGACTTCGGGCTGATGAAATGTCAGCTCGTGCAACGCCAGCTCTTCGTCGATAAACCTGGGCAACTGCTCCCGCAGCGGCGCGGCCAGGTGAGTCTTGAGCGCAACCAGGGACGCCCGCGGCTTCTCGGCGAGACTCCTCGCCAGCGCCACCGCATGTGGCAGCACCTGTTCGCGCGGTAGCACGGAGAACGGAACGCCGCGCTTTTGCAGTTCCTCACCCCGGTAGTTCGCCGCGCTCAGCATCATTTCCTGTGCGAGCGCAATGCCGAGCTTGATGGGCAGGATGAACGTCGCCCCCATGCCGGGCGTGAACCCGTATTTCATGAAGTTGGCCGTGTAAATGCTCTCGCGCGCCAGGATCACGAGATCGGCGAACATCCCCAGCACGAAGCCGCCACCGATACCATGCCCCTGCATCGCAGCGACCACGGGCACGGGACACTTCAACGCCAGGCTGTAAAGGTCCTTGTCGGTAAACTTGAACTTGCCTTCGAACAGATCGCGCAAGCCCTCTTTCGTCCCGCCACTCGAAAAGTAGCTGTCGTAGCCGCTTAGCACCACGACCTTGCAATCGGTGCGCTCGCTGATGCGCGCGAACGCTTGGGTCAGCCCGTCGATCAGCTCGCTCGTAAACGTGTTCTTGTTGATCCGGTCCTGCATCCGGACCAGCACGATCCCCGCTTCGAGCTCCTCGATTCCGACGACGGGCTCCGACATCATTGCCCCTCCCAGGGAAATTTTCCTGCCGTCACGAAGCGCGAGATTTTCTCGAGATTGGCCGGATCGGAGAAAACCTCCACGTTGGCAGCCAGCGCCATCGGCCTGGCTGCCTCCAGCGCATCGGCGAGTCCGCAGGCATAGCGCTTGTAGCGAACGATGGCCTGCTTGTTCAAGCGCCGCAAGCGCAGCAAATGCGTGCGCAGCAGGCCGGCGATGTTCTCCTCACAAGCGTCGACGAGGCCCCACTCCTTCGCCTGCCTGGCCGAAACCGGCTGGGTCGTCAGCGTCATATAGTTGGCCTTCGCCAATCCAATGCGCCGGATCAGGAACGGCAGCACGCAAGCCGGCATCAATCCGAACAGCAACTCCGACAGACTGAAGCTGGCCTTGTCGTCGCTCAGCACCAGGTCGCAGGCAGCGACGAATCCGATGCCACCTGCGTTGGCGCGACCTTGAACGTGGGCCACGCTGATGTAAGGTCCCGTGGCAAGCCGATGCCACAGGTCGTAGAGCAGCCCCGGATCCTGCTCTTCATAATCTCCGGCACCGTCGAATCGTCCCTGGATCTGCTTGAAGTCGGCGCCGCTGCAAAACACCTCAGGCAGCCCTTCGAGCACAACGATCTTGGCCGATGCTTCGCACGCGATAAGCGCGTCAGTCAGCTCACTGACCAGGCGAGCGTCGATCGCATTGTTCGCTTCGGGACGATGGATCTGCAAGAAACAGATCTCTTCATCGAAGCGAACGCGGACGGTCTCGTACACGCGGTTCAGGAGATCCATTCGTACTCCCGGTGAAATTCCTTGATCTCTTTCAGGAACAGGACCGGCGTACCGAGCGCGCGACGAGCCTCGGGCACGAACTCGATGTCCGAAGTCAGGTTACGCGTGCCGAATTTCAGCTTCCGGCTGCGCTCAAGCAGGCTGTCGTACTCCGCCATAGTCAGCTCGTAGCGCTTATCCAGGCGCTCGCGGATCTTGAGCTCGCGCAGGCGTTGCTGGCCTTCGTCGGTCGCGATGCCGCTGAAGAACTCTGAGCAGCAGCCCGAGCCGTACGAAAACACGCCGATTCGCTGCGGCGTGTCGAAAGTACCGGTGTCGATCGTGCTCGCCAGGGAGAGCGCCGCCGTCGCCCCCATGATGTTGCCCACGCGCTGGCAATGCGTCAGGCCCGGCGTGACGCGAAGCTGAAAATCGCTTTCGATGTCAGCAGGTTTGGCCGCCGCCAGCTTGCGCATCATGTTGCGATGCGCACCTTTGACCATACCGCCGAATGGTGTGTGATACGCGATATAGGTGAACGTCTTGGCGAACTCGGCACCCGGCACGCGCTTCTGGTATTCGAGGTAGGCGTTCTCGCAACAGTTCAGATAGGACAGTAACGACAAGTCCGTATCGCCTGCGTCCGTATCGGCCGACGGGCGGCACGTGTCCATCACTTCGTAGCCGTAGTAGCCGTTGGCGCCAACGTCAATCTGGAACACGTAAGGCCGATCGCTCACGAGCATCGCCACCGCGCCCGATCCACCACTCGGCTCGGCGAAGGACCAGTCCGCCGACAGCGCTTCACCGCCCTCCTCGACCATGAAGCGCGAGACGTCCGTGGCAAGCACCAGCACTTTGCCGCCGGGCGACGTTTGCGACAGCACGAAGTTGACCGCCATCTGCAAGCCGGCCACGCCCGAGTAGCAGGCGTTCTTCAGCTCGAAGAGGCGGCAGTTGCGATTCAAGCCGAGCAGATCGTGGCAATAGGTGCTCATCGACTTGCCAAAATCGAACGCCGATTCCGTGCAGGTGATGACCATCTCAATGCGGTCCCGCTCCTCGGGCGACAGCGCATCGATCAGTGGCTTCGCCGCATTGACGGCAAAGGTGATGGGGTCCTCGTACGGCAGGGCGACCGACTTTTCCTTCATCAGCAGGTTCTCGAACCGGCTCATGTCCAGGCCGCGATGCTGCGCGAGCTTGGACACATTCAGGCAGGTCGTGCCGCCAAACACATTCATCGCTTCGATTCCAACTAGGCTCACGATCTTCCTCTCATAGTCTTGATTACAGCACCGATAGCTAACGAAACGCGAACAGCTGCTTCGCGCTTTGCCCTTTTCGCAGGCGATACGCGGCAAAGCTGTCCTTGTCGCGGAACTGCAAATAAATGTTGCGCTTGAACACCTCGTCGAATGTCAGGCCCGGCGGCTTGTCGTAGGTATGGCCGGGATAGATCCGCGTCAGCGGCGAAAGCCGCCTCTTCAGCATGCTCAGGCTGTCGAACATCGCATGCGCGGACGCGACGTCCTGGCAGATCCCGCACCCTTCGACGAACAGCACGTCGCCCGTGAAAAGCTCCTCACCGATCTGGTAGCAGACGCATCCGGGTGTATGCCCCGGCGTGAGGAGCGGGGTGATCGTCAAATTGCCGACGACCCACGGCGTCTCGTCGATGCCGACCAGGCGTTCAGCCCTGAATCCGGACACCTCGATCTCACGCTTCGACATCCAGATCGGGCAGCCGTACAGCTCCGACAACGGCTTCGCAAGATTGATATGGTCGGGATGCGAATGCGTGATCAAGATCCCGCACAGCACGGCTTGCTCGGCCGCGAGCGCCGCCTCGATCTTGCCGATCTCCCAAGCCGGATCGACGAGCACTGCCTGGCGCGTGACCGGATCGACCACGAGGTAATTGTTGTTCTTCATGCGCTCGTGCGCGACGTGCAGTACGACCACGGTCGCCGGCACTTCGCAGCCGCCGGTCAAGTCTCGATACATGGCTTCTCCATTCGCTTGTCTTTCGTATCCTTCGTCATTCAATCGATCATCAGTGCGTTGTCGAATTCGTCGGAACGACCTGCCGGTCCCTTGAGAAGCGCCCTGACATAAAGCTTGTTCAGCTTCACGAGCACCTCGCCGCTTTCGTTCATGAGCCGAATATCGAATTGCCTGATGCCAGATGGATGCGCTTCGGTGCCGGGCGTTGGCTCGACGTACGCGTAGCAACTCGGCGAGAGCGGTCGAAAAATTTCCACCCTGCCCAACGCGAAAGGCAGATGCGGTACGTCCGGGCGCCCCTCGCCGGCCACGCCGAGCACCGTCTGCAGTGCTCCGTCGATCAGCGTCGGATGCAGGTGGTACTGCTCGAAGTCGGCCACGAGCGCATCAGCCACCCGCAGTTTGGATAACGCAAAACCAGCACCCAGATGCAGCTCATCTATGGTTTGGAAGCTCGGCCCATATCGGAAGCCGAACTGCTCCAGTTGTTGATAGCAAACCGCGCCTTGCAACGTCTTGCTGCATTTCGCCTTCAACGCGGCAATCGCCATGGGCGCCTCGTCACCGCGCCGGCTTCTCGCACCAAACTCGAGCCGCCCTTCCGAATGCACGATGCGCTCGTCGTCCTCGTCGAACGAGACGATCACGTACCCGGCGTTGTCTCCGTTGAGCTTCAGCACGGTCTTGACCAGTTGCCGGCCAGCGGCAAGCGGCAACGGCTGGTTCCACACGATGTCCTCGATAACCACGACCGCTTGTTCACCCGCGATGGTGCCGGCCGCGCATGCCATTTCCAGATACCCTGCACCGGGGAAAATCATCTTGCCGTTCACACGATGGTCCCGCGCGTAGTAGGCGTCGCCGGACAGCCACGACGAGAAGCACACCTCTTTCAGTGTCGAAGCGTTTTCCGATACCAAGGGATGCAGTTGGGTCTGGATCAGCACGGCCTGCGGGCGTGCCGCCGGAATTGGCCGCGGCGCTGCGTCGGATACCCAGTAGCGCTCCTTCGCAAACGGATAAGTCGGTAAAGACAGCTTGGCCGGGCGCTCGGCATGAAAACCGTTCCAGTCGATCTCCTGTCCCTCGATCCATTCCTTCGCGAGCGCTTGCCACCCGCCATTCACATGCAACGATTTCAATCGATCGTATTCCTCTGGTTTGCGCGAAATCTTCTTGCGTCGATGCGGCTCGACCCGGCCCCGCAGCAGCGCCGCGGACGATTGCGCGCCTTCGCAGAAGGTCTCCAGCTCGCGAAGTAACCCATCCCGGTGTGACACGACGATGGCAAGTCTTTCTTCGAACGACTCGCGTCCGGTTTGCAACGTGTAGGCCAGCGCCGCCAGATCGGCGTCAGCCTCATTCGCGAGATGCGCACGCAAACGCCCGGCCACTTCGCGCAGCTTCTGCTCGTTCTTCGCCGACAGCACGATCAGGTGCAATGCGCCGTCACTCGGCGCAACGGTGCGTCCGGCCGGCACGTACTCATCCAGAATCAGGCAGGCGTTGACGCCGCCGGCACCGAACGAGTTGATCATTGCGCGCCGCGGCGTGCCGGCCGCCGGCTCCCAAGCCGTCAGCTCGTGCTGCAATCGAAACGGCGATCCATCGAAATCGATGTTCGGGTTGACTTCGCGCGAATGCAGCGTCGGCGCAAGTTGCCGATGCAGGAATTGCAGCAGGATCTTCGTCACGCCGGTGATGCCCGCTGCGGACTCGGAGTGGCCGACATTCGACTTCACCGAGCCCAAGGCACAAAATTGCTGCTTGTCCGTGTGAGCGCGGAACGCCCGGCTGAGCGAGGCCACTTCGAGATTGTCGCCAAGCTGTGTCCCCGTGCCGTGCCCTTCCACATAGCTGATGGACTCGGGATGCAGGTCAGCCTTGCGCATGGTCTGCGCGATCAGGCTCGCCTGCGAGTTCGGGTTCGGGGCCGAATAGCCGTTGGAGCGTCCGCTATGCTCGCAAGCGCTCGCGGCAATGACGCCGTAGATACGATCCCCATCCACGATCGCCCTGGAAAGCGGCTTGAGCACCACGGCACCCACGCCCTCGCCCGGCACGAAACCGTCATCGCCAGCGCCGAAGCTTCGGCACTGCGCCCCGCGCGCCAACATGCGCCGGTGGCAGAGCGCGTGGTACTTGGACGGATGCAAGTAGAGGTTCACGCCGCCGGCGATCGCCACCTGACACTCGCTGCGCCTGAGGCTTTCGCAAGCCAGATGCATTGCTACCAGCGACGACGAGCACGCGGTGTCGACGGGCATGCTCGGCCCCTGGAAATCAAACACGTACGACACGCGGTTCGTGATCGACCAGGGCATCGAGGCCGGCGCGGCCATGTTGCCGCGCAGCCATTCTTGCGGGGCCAGCACGTTATACGAGTTGGTCGTGACGCCGCAGAACACGCCTACGTCAGCACTCTTGCTCTCGCTCTTGGGAAAGCGCTGCTTGAGGCTCTCGCGCGTGTAACCCGCATCCTCGATAGCGGCCCAGACCGATTGCAGGAATAAGCGCTCCTGCGGGTCGATGACGCGTGCATCGTCGGCCGCGATGCTGAAAAACGGCGCATCGAATTTGTCGACGTCGTCGAGAAAGCCACCCCACTTGCTATAGATCTTGCCGTTCTTCGCGCTGTCCGGGTCTTCATCAAAAAACGCGTGCGCGTCCCAGCGCGTCTCAGGCACCAAACTGACCAGATCGCGACCTTCCTTCAAATGCTCCCAGAACGCAGCCGGATCGGCCGCGCCGGGGAACTGGCCGTGCAAGCCAATGATGGCGATCTTCTCGTCCGGCGCCGTGACCATGGCGGCGCGCGGGTTCGATTGCTCCGCGGGGCGCCCCGCCGGAACGCTGGCCTCTTCGCGCGGCGCCGGTTTCAATAGCGCAATCAGCGCACGCGATGCCTCCCGGCTCAGGTAGCTCGCCAGTTCGTCGATGCTCGCGTATAGATAGAACAGCGTCTTCGGCAATTCGCCGAGGTCGCGCTCGAGCGCGCTGTTCATCCGGCCAATCATCATCGAATCCACACCGAAGGAATCGAAGGGCTCCTCGGCATCGATGCGATCGACAGGCAGCTTGATCTCGTTGCTCAGCAGCGCCTTCAGATAGCCCTCGGTCGCCTCCTTCAGCGACTGATCGTCTGACGCTGCGCGATACGGCACGTCGAGCGCGCGATCAGCGTGAGCCTCAGCCCCAGCCTCAGCCGCGCTTGCCTTGCCCGATGGCCCCGGCGTAGCGTAGGCATCGATTCGCGACGCGTCGCCAAAGAGCACGATGCAATGTGAGAGCGGCGAGCGCAGTGCGCTCTCCCAGGCTTCAAGGCCGAGGTCGGTCGGCAACGGGCTCGTGCCGGTGCGACGACGCATCAAGTCGAGCTCAGCCGGCGCTATCCGCATGCCGCCGTCTTCCCAGAACGGCCAGCTGATCGACAACGTCTTGCCGTGGCGCTCCCCCAAGCCGACCAGCGCCTGGCGAGCGTCGGCGTACTCGTCGAGGAAGCGGTTCGCGTAGGCGTAGTCGGTCTGGCCCGCGTTGCCGAACACGCCGGCGATCGAGGAAAACAGCACGAACAGGTCCAGCGGCTCTTCACGCGTCGCCAGATCGAGATGGACCGTGCCCGTGATCTTGGCGGCGAAGACGGATGCCATCTGCTCGCGCGTCTTGTTCAACGCAAGCGCGTCGCGATGCACGCCCGCGCTATGAATAACGCCGTTGATCCGCCCGAACTTGCGTCGCGTCCCGGCGAGCACCGCATCGACGTCACTGCGCGCCGACACGTCGGCTTGCAGGTAGATCGCGTCCGCCCCTTGTGCTCGCAGGTTCGCCAACTTGCGTTCCTGTTCGGCATCGAGCGCCGAGCGGCCGGTAAGGACCAGCTTGGCGCGGCAGCTCTTCGCCAGGTGCGTGCTGATGATATAGCCGAGGCCACCGAGGCCGCCGGTCACGAGGTAGACGCCTCCGTGCTTGATGAGCGTGTTTGCAGCGGCGTCACGACGAGCGGGCACGTAGCGCTCGATCTGCCTGACATGACGGCGTACGCTCGAGCCACCCGGTTTGCCATCGGCAAGGTAGCGGATCTCCCGGTCACGCCAGCGCGTGTCGCCGAGTTCAGCCCACACCCGTTGCGCAATCTCGGCAACCGATACGACGTCGCCGATGACAACCGTCTTGCCGGCAAACTTCGGGTGCTCGTGGGCCAGGCTGCGCAGGTAGCCTCCCAACGCGGCGTGCAGCGCCCCATCGCCTGACTCACGTGTGCGCCATTGCAACGACACGATATGCACGGTGTGCTGCGGCTTGCGGTGCATCAGCGCTTTGACGAGGCCGTGCAGCGTGCCCACGCCCTGGTCCAGTTGCCGATCGATGCCACCGTGGTCAAGCGCGCGGTGGACAATGGCTTGCGGTACCAAGCCGCTCTGTTGCAAAACGTCCATCAGCCGATCGAAATCGGCTTCGCTCGCCGGGTCGACAGTGAACCGGTCAGGTCCGGTCTGAGCGTAGCTTGCCGTGCTCTGAACCACGACCGCCGCCTGCCCCTCGCGGGCTCGCACCATCTCGGCAGCCAGCTCGTCGCCGACATCCAGCAAGAGCAGCGCGCCCGTCATGCGACGCCCGGCGTCCAGATCGCTCAGGTGAGCCGCGTGCCAGGTGGTTCGATAATGCAGCAGCTGAGGCGGCTGGACCGCGTCAGCCTCGGCGTGGCTGGCGCCATCGCTCGGAAGATGAGGCTGCGCATCAATCCAGTACCGCTCCCTCACGAACGGATAACCGGGCAGCGAAACACGCCTCGCACCTGCTCCATGGTGCAACTGCGCCCAGTCTATTTCAACGCCCGAAACCCACAGCTTCGCGAGCTTGGCGAGGTCGCGCTTTTGAAGCGTGAGGCGCAGGAAGGCATCTCCGGCATCGCCTTCGATCAGCGCACTCGCGCCGGCTTGTGCGCCGCGCGTGCTGCCTTCGTAGACATCCTCCAGCGCCTGTGCGCTCGCGCTGCTGCTGGCATTGCGCAGCCATTGCAGCAGCTGTTGGCGCAAGTCTTGCGCGCTGGCGGCAAGCACGACGAGCCGCTCCTGCATGGGCGTGCGACCCACTTGCGACGTGTAGGCGATGTCGCGCCATGACAGGTCGCGATCTTCTTCGAAAAAGGCCAGCATCTTCTCGACATAAGCCACAAGCGACGTCCGGCTCCTGGCCGAAATCAGGAAAGCCTCGGGCTGCCCGGCTGCGCGCGGGGACACACGCGGGTCGGTAAAGGCTTCCACGATCAGATGCGCGTTCGAGCCGCCTGCGCCGAACGAGCTGATGCAGGCGCGGTGCGGTTGGCCATCGTGGCGCTTCCAGTCCTCGAGCGCCGTCTGCACGCGAAACGGCGTGGCGTCGAAATCGATATGCGGGTTCAGCGTCTCGGCATGAAGCGACGGCACCAGTTGCTCGTGCTTGAACTGCAGCACCACCTTCGTCAGCGCGGCGATGCCGGCCGCCGACTCGAGATGGCCGATATTCGATTTGACCGAGCCGATCGGACAGTTCTCCTGCCGGTTCTGCGCGCCGCCCGACGCGTGAGCGAATGCCCGAACCAGTCCCGTGATCTCGATGGGGTCGCCCAACGAAGTGCCGGTTCCGTGCGTTTCGATGTAGTCGATGCTCTGCGGTGCGATCCGCGCTTTCTCGAAGGTCTCGCGAATCAGCGAGGCCTGCGCAACCGGGTTCGGTACGGTGTAACCGTTGGTCTTGCCGCCATGATTGATCGAACCGGCTTTCACGACAGCGTGGATCTGATCGCCGTCGGCGATGGCCCGATCCAACGACTTGAGCAGCACCGCGCCCACACCCTCGCCGGGCACGTAGCCGTCGCCGCCTGCGCCAAAACTGCGGCAGCGGCCGTCGGTCGAGACGAAGTTGCCCTGGCTCAAGCTCACGTACTTGCTCGGGTGGATCGAAACATTCACGCCGCCCGCGACCGCCACGTCAACGGTGCCTTTGCGGATGTCTTCGCAGGCCAGATGGATCGCCGTGAGCGAGGACGAGCACATCGTGTCGAGGGCCAGGCTCGGCCCGTGGAAATCGAAGAAGTACGACACGCGATTGGCGATCGAGGCGAACGACGAGCTCGGCACGCCGGCGTCCCCCGAGCTCACGCCATAAAGCTCGTACTGCCCCCACATCGCGCCGACATAGACGCCGACGTTGTGCTCCTTCATGCCATCCTTGCCGTAGCCCGCGTCCTCGATGGTCTCCCATACGGTTTCGATGAACAAACGCTCTTGCGGGTCCATCAGTTCGGCTTCTTTCGGCGAGATGCCGAAGAAGAGCGCATCGAATCGATCGACCCCGTCGATGAAGCCGCCCCACTTCGCATAGGTCTTGCCTGGCTGATTGCGCTCGGGATGGAAGATGCGCGCGTGATCCCAGCGCTCGCGCGGCACCTCCGTGATGCAGTCGCGGCCGTTGCGCAAGTTCTCCCAAAACTCACGCAGATTGTCAGCCTGCGGATACTTGCCCGCGATGCCGATGATGGCGACGTCGCCACCGCGCTCTGCAGTCGGCGCGGCGAAGCGAGCCTTCGCCACGCCTGAGGGCGCAAGACGCAGTGCGCCCGGCGCCGTTGGCGGCAGCCGCGATGGTTCGGCCGGGGTCCGCGGCGCCACTGCGTCTGCCCTGTCGCGCAAAGCCTGCGGGAATGTGCGCGCCAGATAGCCGGCAAGAGCGGCGATCGTCTGGTATTCGAACAGCAAGGTCTTGGACAGCACGCCGAACCGGTTTTCGATCTGCTGTGTCAGCTTCATCGTCAGCACCGAATCGATGCCGTATCGCTCGAGCGGCGCGCGCGCGTCCAGCTCATGCGCCGGCACTTTCAGCACGCCGGAGAACTCGCCTATCAGATAGCGTTGCGCGGCCTCCCGCAATGCGCGCTCGTCACTATGGGTGTCCATGCCCGGCTCAGCGGGCACAGGAACATCGGCGCTCGCAGGCGTTGGCGCTGGCGCGCGGGGGCCGCTCAGCAATCGCGCGAGCCGCTCGACGTCGCCCTCCACGACCAACACCCGCCCCGCTTGCGAAGCCAGCGCTTGATGGAAACCGTCGATACCCGTCGCCGTCTGCATGGCTACCATGCCTGACGCCCGCGTCAGCATCGCCAGGGCATCCGCATCCATGTGCATGCCGCCGTCGCGCCACAGCGGCCAATTGATCGCGAGCGTGCGGCCGTGTCGCTGCCCCGCCTCGACCAGGCGATTGCGGTGCGCCGCAAACCGGTCCATGAAGCCGTTCGCGGCCGCATAGTCGGCCTGGCCGACATTACCGCGCACCGCGGCGAGCGAAGAGAACAACGCGAGGAAGTCCAGTTCGAGATGCCGGGTCGCCAGATCGAGGTGCACGGTGCCGGCAACTTTCGGTGCCAGCACCTGGGTAAATTGTTCGGCAGTCTTGTTGACGATGAGACCGTCGCGGACCATGCCGGCGCTGTGGATCACGCCGGTGAGCGCACCGAACTGCGCGATGATGCCTGCGACCAGCGCTTCCAGCTCGGTGAGCCGCTCCACGTCCAGCTTGCGGTAGACAATGCACTCGGGCGCGACGGAGAGCTCGCTTGCCAGTGCAGCCAGGGACGTGCGCTGCGCTTCGCTCAATTCCGAGCGCCCGCTGAGGATGACCGTTGCGCCTTGCGCGCGGCTCAGGATTTCCCGTGCGAACAGCAACCCCAAGCCACCCAGGCCACCTGTGATCAGGTAGACGCCCTGGTCCTTGAACGCTGCGGGGTTCGCCTCACGTACGGTCTCGTTTTGCCAGCGCAAGCCGCTCGGGGCGCCGCGATCGAACTTGAGCAGCGACTCGGCCGCACTATGACGGGCGCGCTGTAGCTGGTGAGCGATCATGCTCTCGTCAGCCGACGCCTCGGTCAGCACGAGTTGCGCACACAAATTCGGCTGCTCCAGACGCGCAGTGTCGATCAGGCCGGCGAGACCGGCCAGCAACGCATGTTCGCCGCCACCGATCACGAGTTGATACAGCACCTTGTCCCGAGGCTGCTGCTTGAGGATGACTTGCAGCTCGTCGAAGCAAGCGAGCGCGGCGACGCGATAACGCCCGGCGATATCGTCAGCATCGGCCAGCTCGAGACGCACGACCTTCGCGCCGGGCATCCGCTCAACCAGCCGATTCGCATCGACATTCGGCAGATCGCAAAGCACGACCTGATGCGTTCGATATTCATTGGCGGGCAGCAAAGCGGAGGCGTCGGAAGCGACGGCCTCCCATACGGGTTGCGCGATCAGCGCGCCGATCCGGCTCTGTGCCGCGCCGTCTTGCATCACGCGCGAGGTCAGGCCGCGCAGGCAAACGCAGACGTTGCCGTTTGCGTCGCACAGGTCGATATCGATCTTGACGATGCCATTGCGCGCCTCGGTGCCACTCACGCGGCGAACCCAGGCGAACATGCGCGGCGTGCAGGCAGACAGTACGACGAGCGCGTCCAGCGCGAACGGAACGGACGGCGCGCGAGGCAGGTGAGTCAGGTCGTCGATCAAGCCGAGCGATGACTGCAATGCGCTATCCATCAGGCCCGGCGGCAGCACGAACGCGCCGTCGTCGTGCCTGCCCGGCAAGGCGAGCTCGGCGATGAGCTCATCCTCTCCACGATGGATCGCGGCGACACCCTGGAACGTGGGGCCGTAATGGATACCCATTGTCCGGTAGGCACCGTAGAGCGCGCGAGCGTCAAGCGTGCCGCGGCTCATCCGGGCCTTCAGCGCTTCGATGTCGTGCGTGCGTACCTCAGCCGGCAATTGCGCGAGCACGGCTTGTCCGCTGCAATGCGCGACGGGCTCCTCGGCGCCCTCGTTGACGCTGATCACGCGAAATTCGACGCCACCCTCGCCCGCCGGCGACAACAGCACCGATACGCGCGTCGGCTTGTCCACGACAACCGGCTGAGACCAAACCACATCGCGGATTTCCCACACGCGCGGCTCGCCCTGCGTCGGCACGGCGAGATCGGCCGCCGCGCGCATCATTTCCAGGTAGGCCACCGCCGGCAGCACCTTGCGCTTCGCGCCGCTGCCGGTATCGATCTGGTGATCGGCGAGGAAAAACTCGTGACCGCTGAACTGCGACGCGTAACCCTGCTGGAACAGATCCGAGATATTCGTATGCAGCAGCGGATGCAGCGCCGCACTCGCCGCGGCCTGCAGCGCGCCCGTGCCGGCCTGGTTCGCGATCCAGTAACGGTTTTTGGCGAACGGATAGGTCGGCAGCGAAATGAAGCGCAGCTTGCGTGCGCCGTGCAGCTTGCGCCAATCCAGCGCAAAGCCCTTGACCCACAACTCGGCGAGCCTCGAGTGCTTGCCGCGGGCGATCCATTTGTCAACCGCCTCGATCATGTCCTCATCGTGGCTGAGCGCCGACAAGCCGTCCTGGTCCTCTCCCACCTGGGCGCTGAAGCAGTCCTCGATGTCCTGCTCGTCGCGGCAATACGCCCCAAGCTTTTCAGCCAGATGCGAAACCGAATCGACGATGAAAGCCGCACGCGCATCCATCGCCTCGCGGCCGATTTGCAGTGTGTACGCGAGCGACGGCAGATCGATTGCCGGCTCGCCAGCGGCCTCTTTGCGCCGCTCGATCCATGCGAGCAGCTCGCGCGCCTTTTGCTTCAGGCGCTCCGGCGTTCTAGCCGAGAGCGGAACCAAAATTTGCCCGAGCGGCGCGGCACCGTCATCGCGCGCAGGCGGCAAATACTCCTCGATGACCAGGTGCGCGTTCGAACCACCGGCACCGAACGAGGAAAGCCCCGCGATCCGCGGCTGCCGCCGCCCGTCGACTTCCGGCTGCTCCCAAGCGCGCAGCGTCTGATTGACCACGAAAGGCGAAGACGCAAAATCGATATGCGGGTTCAGCGCCGAAGAATGCAGCGACGGCACGAGCATCTGGTGCTTCATCTGCAGCAGCACCTTGGTCAGTCCGGCGATGCCGGCTGCCGATTCGCAATGGCCGATGTTCGATTTTATCGACCCGATCGCGCAATACTGCCGCTCGCCGGTGTATTCGCGGAACACGTCATTGAGCGCGGTGATCTCGATAGGATCTCCGAGCCGGGTGCCGGTGCCGTGGGCTTCGATGTAGCTGACATGGCGGGCGTCAACACCCGCTTCCTTCAAAGCCTGGCGAATGACGCCGGCCTGCGCCTTCGGATTGGGAACCGAGTACCCGTTCGTCTTGCCGCCGTGGTTCAAGGCACTGCCCTTGAGCACGCCATAGATGATGTTGCCGTCGCGCTCGGCCTCCGACAAGCGCTTGAGCACCACTGCTCCGACGCCCTCGCCCGGAATGTAGCCGTCCCCACCCTCGCCGAAACTCTGGCAGTGGCCGTCGCTCGAAATGTATTGGCCGGCGCTGAGAATCAGGTACTTGTTGGGATGGATCGTGACGTTGACGCCGCCCGCGATCGCAAGCGACGTGCGCCCGAGCTTCAAGTCCTGGCACGCCAGATGAATCGCGGTGAGCGACGACGAGCACATGCTGTCTACCGTCATGCTCGGCCCGTGCAGGTTGAGCAGATAGGACACGCGGTTCGCAATGCTGGCGTAGCTGACCGGCACGCCAATGCGCCGGCCGCGCAGGCTGGCTTCGGCGCCGAAGAGCTGATATTCCCCGTACATCACGCCGACATACACACCCACTTGTCCAGCAAGGCCGGACTCGTGCGGAATCTGCAGGCTCGCGCGCGCTTGGCCGGCGTCTTCGATCGCCATCCACGCATGCTGCAGGAACAGGCGCTCTTGTGGATCGATGAACTCGGCGTCCACCGGCGGGATGTTGAAAAAGAGCGGATCGAACTCGTCGACGCCTTCGATAAAACCGCCCCACTTGCTGTAATGGGCGCCGGGCGTGCTGCGATCGTCGCTGTAGTACTCGCGCCAGTCCCAGCGCTCAGGCGGGACTTCCGTGATGCAATCCTCGCCGTTGCTCAGGTTCAACCAGTAAGCGTCGATATCGACGGCTTTCGGGTAGCGCCCGCTTAAGCCGACGATGGCGATAGGTTCATCGTGCACGACACCCGCGCGGGCCTTGGCGGCAGCGACGGGGGCGAAGCCGCGCGGCGCACGCCGCCGCGCGCCCGTTTGCGGTGCCTGCGAATCGATCCGGGCTTGCTGCGGGCCCACTGCAGCCGCAGCCGGCGCCGCGAACAACTCGACCAGCCTGGCAGCGTGCGAGCGCATGAAGTAGTCGGTCAGCTCATCCACGCTCTGGTATTCGAACATGAGCGTCTTGGAGAGCGGCCCGAAGGTCTTCTCAAGCTGGCGAATCAGGTCCATCGCCAGAATCGAATCGATGCCGTACTTGTCGAGCGACGCGTGCGGATCGATCTTGTGACGCGGCAGCTTGAAGAGTGCCGCGAACTGCTTGCGCAGATAGTCTTGTGTCTCACCCCTCAGATCGCGCGCCGCCGGATCGACAGGCGCAGGCGCGGGGACAGCCGGATCAACCGATTGTTCGGCGACCTGCACGCCCGGTGCGATCGGCTCGCCATGCAGAATCGCGCGGATCTTCCGAAGGTCGCCCGCGATGACGACAGTCTGCGCTTGCGACGACGCCAGAGCCCGGTAAAACGCAGTCATGCCGACGCTCGTCTGCATGGCCTCCATCCCGCCCACCTCGCGCATGACTTGCTGATCGCGCTCGGGCATGCGCATACCGCCGTCGCGCCACAACGGCCAGTTGATCGACAACGTCCGGCCGCGGCGCAAGCCGCGTTCGCCCAGCCCGTTGCGATAGCTGGCGAACTGATCGAGAAAGCCGTTTGCGGCAGCGTAGTCAGCCTGTCCGGCATTGCCCGCCACCGAGGCGCCAGACGAGAAGAGCGCGAGGAAATCGAGCTCCACATGCTGGCTCGCCAGATCGAGGTTGACCGTACCCAATACCTTCGGCGCCAGCACATGCGCGAAATCCCCGGCGCTCTTCGTCGCGAGCAGGCTGTCGCGAATCATCCCCGCACCATGCAAGATGCCGTCGAGACGACCATGAGTCTTCACGATGCCGGCCACTGCCTCACACACATCGGCCGCATCCATCAGGTTCAGGCTGCTGTAGAACACCCGTGCGCGACTCGCGGCATCGGGCGCCAGCGCGCTGAGCTTGTCGCCCACGGCTAACGAATAGTCCGCGCGGCCCGTCAGCACGATCCTGGCATGCGCCGTCTGCTGCAGGATCTCCTTCGCGAACAGCATCCCCAGCCCGCCCAGGCCGCCCGTGATCAGATAGACGCCGTGATCCTTGTAGGCAATGGGCGCCTCTTTCCCATCGTCATCAAGCTCTTCCCAGGCGAGCGCATGACGCACGCCCTGCGCATAACGGACCATTGCGTCGGCCCCTTGACGCGCTTCCCAGCGCAGATGAGCCGCCAGTTCTTGCACCGAGCTGCGTTCGCCGACAAGCAGCAGTTGCGCTTGCAGCGCAGGGTTCTCGAGCGCAGCCGATTTCAGCAAACCCGACAATCCGGCCAGCAGCCTGCCATCGAGCGTGTCGGCCACCACCAGATGGATGAATGCGCCCGCCTCCGGCAAGTCGGACATGATCGAGCGGATCGCATCGAACAAGGCCAACGCCGATGCAGTGTAGCGATCGGCTACATTCGCGGCGTGCGCCGCGAGATCGCGGCACGCAACCTCGGGCATCGCCGCCCGAAGCTCGTCGGCTGACACTGCGGGCAGATCGCACAACAGCACGTGATGCCGGGCGGCGAAGGTCGTCTGCTGCGCGGCAAGCGCACTCGGGCGCCATACGGGCGCGGCGACGACAAGGACAAGCCCTTTCTCGCGCGCCGCGAGCGCAGCGTCGGCCCCAAGCGTGCGCGAAGCGAAACCGCGCAGCTCAACGCAAACGTTGCCTTCTCCATCGCACAGATCGATGTCGAGCCTGCTGACCTTGTCTCCCGGGCGCGAGCCCGGCGAGCGCCGTATCCACGCGTACATCTGCGACGGGCAAGCGGCAACGACACGCAGCACGTCAAGCGCGAACGGCAGCGACGGCCGGTTCGGCAGTTGCCGCAAATCGCCCAGGAACCCGATCGCGGCCTGCAGCGCACCGTCCGTCAGGCTCGGATGAAGCACGTAGGCGTCCTGCGTGCCGTCGAGAGTCGCAGGCAGCCGCAGGTGCGCGAGCAGTTCCTCATTTCCCTGGAAAATGCACTCCACGGCCTGATGCGCGGGACCGAAACGCATGCCCATCGCCTGATAGGCCGGATAGACAACGCCCGCGTCGAGCCGGCCCGCCCCCATGCGCGCGCGCAATGCCTCGAGATCGATGCGCTCAGGCACGTCGCGCGTTGCCCGCTTGAGCACGCCGCGGCAGTGCACAACCTCTTCGTCCTCGTCATCGGCGCCTGGTTCGACTCCGAGAATCTCGAACTCGATCGCAAGCGCACCGGAGGCGGAGGACACCGCATCAGCCGCATAGAGGACGATCAGCACGTCCTTGCGCTCGCTCACCGTGATGGGCTTGAGCCATACCACGTCGTCGAGCTGAACCCCATCGGCGCCGGAGAGCTCCGGGATGGCATCGGCCGCAGCAGCCCGGACCATCTCCAGATAAGCCACGCCCGGCAGCACCTTGACGCTCGCCTGCCCGTCGGCGACCACCTGATGATCATTGAGGAAGAACTCGGTGCCGTCGAATGACGACCCGTAGCACTGGCGATAGATATCCGACACGTTTCGATGCAGCAGCGGGTGCAACACGGACGGTTGCGTGCCCGCGGCGTCCGTGTTCAGCGAGAACTGCTTGATCAAATCGAGCACGTTGTCCCTCGACAACCGCCCGACCTTTAACTCCGCCACGACATACTCGATGAAATCCATCATGTATCAGCTCTCATTGGCGCGAGACCCATCTGCACGGGGCGCTCGCGCTTGCATTGATGATTTCCGCCGCGCGGCCTCGCGCTCCTTCCGTCGCCGGAACGCCAGGCCGCGCGGAACCTTCACACCAGACTCTTGAGTAGCCGCGCACCCTCGCCCGCGTCGAGCGCCGAGGCATCGATCATCCTGATGATCTCCTCGATGCGGCCGAAGTCCCTGGCCGCCTGCACGTCGCGCCGGACAGGCGCGCGAGGCTCCGCCGCCGGGGTAACGCTGTCGATCCAGTATTCGTCCTTCGCGAACGGATACGTCGGCAACTCGACGCGACGAGGCCGGGTAGCGCCGTAGAGCCGGTTCCAGTCGAACTCCACGCCCTTCACCCAGAGCTCGACGAGCTTCGCGTGTTTGCCGTGCGCAATCCACTTCTCGATCGCTTCCGCCACGTCCCCGTCCTGGACGAAGAGGCTCAGCCCGTCGTTGCTGCGCTGAGGCTGCCCGCGATAGACGCCATGCGCACCGTCGTCACCGCACACGTACGCGGTAAGCTGCCGGGTGAGCTCGCCGACCGAGCTCACCACGAAGCCAAGCCGTTCCTCCATCGGCTCGCGTCCAATCTGCAGCGTGTAAGCGATTGCCGCGAGATCGGTCTCACTGTCCGGCAGGCTCAGGAACTCGAACAGGTCGCTCGCCTTTTGCAGCAGTTGTTCAGGTGTCCTGGCCGACAGCGGAATCACGAACGACCCGCCATGCGCATCAAAAGCGGACGACGATTCCACGTGCGCGGGCCGGTATTCCCGCACGATGACGTGCGCATTCGCACCGCCCGCGCCGAACGACGAGATGCCGGCGATTCTCGGTCGCGCTACGCCGTCGACAACCGGCGGCTCCCACGATGAGAGCGTCTGGCTGACTCTAAAGGCGGTCGCATCGAACTTGATGTGCGGGTTCAGCGCACGGGCATGCAGCGACGGCGCAATCTGCCGGTGCTTGAATTGCAGTAGCACCTTGGTGAGCGCAGCCACGCCGGCCGCCGCCTCCAGGTGGCCGATGTTCGATTTGACCGAGCCGATCGCGCAGTAGCCCGTTTCGGCGGTGTCGGGCGCGAACGCCTGCTGCAATCCGGAGATCTCGATCGGATCGCCAAGCTCGGTTCCCGTGCCGTGCGCCTCGATGTAGCTCACCTCGCGGGCGCTGATGCCGGCCTTGTCGATCGCACGGCGAATCAGCTCCGCCTGGGCCACGGGATTGGGCACCGTGTAGCCGCTCGTCTTGCCGCCGTGGTTCACGTTTGTCGCGAGAATGACAGCGTGGATGATGTCGCCGTCTGCGATCGCGCGCTCGAGCGGCTTCAGCAAGACCACGCCCACCCCCTCGCCAGGCACAAAGCCGTCGCCGCCTTCGCCGAAGCTCTTGCACTTGCCGTTGGGCGACAGCATGTGCTGGGACGACATGTCCACGTAGCTCGTCGGGTGCAGATACAAATTGGCGCCGCCTGCGAAGGCGAGATCGCAATCGCCATTGGCGATATGCTCGCAGGCCTCGTGAATGGCCGTCAGCGAAGACGAGCACATCGTATCGACGGGCAGACTCGGGCCGTTGATGTCCAGGAAGTACGACAGGCGGTTGGCAACGGAGGCAAACGACGTGCGCGGCCAGAACTTTTCCGAGCTGGCGCTGGTGGTCCGATAGAGGTTGTACCCGGCCCGTGTGATGCCGGCGAAAACACCGACTCGCCCGCCGAATTGTTCGCGCAATGTGCGACGCGTGTAGCCGGCGCTTTCCAATGCGGACCACGCGGCTTGCAAGAACATACGCTCCTGCGGATCCATGTTGAGCGCTTCGCGCGGCGGGATGCCGAAGAACAGGGTGTCGAACTGGGCAAACTGGTCAACGAAACCGCCCCACTTGCAATAGCTCTTGCTCTCTTCGACGGCCTTGTGCTCATCGGGCACGTAGAAGCCGTCCAGCGACCAGCGTCGGGCAGGAATTTCGCCGATGCAGTTGCGGCCCGCCTTCAGGTTCTCCCAGAACTCGCGCAGGTTCGACGCGTTGGGATAGAGCCCGCTGATACCGACGATAGCGATAGATCCGCGCGTCTCCCCGGCGCGGCGATCCGCTTGCTTGCGGCTCGGTGCGTGGCCCGGCAACGGGATACGCGCGCCGGCGCGAACGGCAAGCCCCGCGCCGCGCTCAAGTGCGGATGGAGCGGCGGCAGGCACGGCCCCGGCTGATCCGGGACGATCGAGTTCGAACAACCGCTCGAGCTTGTCGCGCTGCGTTTCGACCAGATGATCCGACAGCGCGTCGATGGTGCGGAATTGGTACAGCAACGTGGCGCCAATCTCACCGAAATGCCGCTGCATCTGCTGGTTGACGAGGCCGACGACGATCGAGTCGATGCCATAGCTCGCCAGCGGCTCCGTCGCATCCAGCTGGTGGCTCTGCATCTTCAGCGCCCGGCCGATCAACTGTTTGCACAACTGCACTGTCCGCTCGTGCAGCAGCGTGTCCGCGTTTGCAGGGCGGACGCCGCGTTCTTCCGTCAATGCGGGAAACCGCACTGGAGCCGCGTCAGGCGCTTGCGCCCGGCTAACGGTTGCGCGGGTCATCGGTTCGTCGCTCGCGGCCGGATCAGCCGATTTCGTGATCGAGATCTGCCGGACGTCGCTGACGATGAACGCGTCCAGCGCCTGCATGCCTTCTTGCGGCGTGAGCGGCCGGTAGCCGGTCTGCCGGAAGTAGTCCTTCATCTCGTCGGACATGGCCTCGCCGGCGCCCACGTTCCAATAACCCCAGTTGACCACCTTGACGGCGCACGGCCACAACTGCCCCAAGCGCGTCGCGAACGCGTCCTTGAATGAACAGCCGGCCGCGTATCCGCTCATCCCCGCGCCTCGTACGAACGAGGCATTCGAGGAGAAGAACAACGCGAAATCGAGCGCTTCGCTGGCGAAGACCTGCGCGATTCTCACGCTCAAATCGATCTTCACCGACAGGATCGAGCGGAAGTCGGCCTCCGATACCGTCTTCAGGCTCTGGTCGAACGCGCCCACCGCCGAGTGGACCACGCCATGAATGGCCGTGTAGTGATGCTTGATATACCGGTAGGCGGCTTCGAGTTCGCCCGGACGGCTGGCGTCGGCCTGGAGGTATTCCGGCGCCTTGCCGAGCGCCGCCAGGCGATCGATCTTGCGCTGGATTGACTCGTCGAGCACACGCCGCCCGATCCAGATGACGTTCGCCTGACTTTGCTCGATGGCGTGCCGGCTCCAGATCTCGCCGATGCCGCCGGCGCCGCCGATCACGACATAAACGCCACCCGTGCGATACGGCGATGGGCCCGCAGCCTGCGGCTCGAGCGCGACGAGTTGCTGATTGAACCATTGGCCGTCGCGCAGCGCATAGCTTGCGCCGCTCACGTTGACGGGCGCGCGGCGCAAGGCCGCTGCTGTCGTGTCGGTCAGCCCGGGCAGATCGAGCAGGCGTACCTTCCAGAACGGGTAGGTCTCGGCGAGGGCACCGCTAAATCCCTGCAAGCCCGCATGGGCGGGATTAGCGGCGGCGTCGCCTTCAAGCGTCAAGGCGTCGAGCGTGAACAGGTCCCACTCGATCGCGCGCTGCTCAAAACCCAACGCAACGAGCGCGCGTGCGATGGTGAGCACTTGCATGATCCCGCGGTCCTGATCGGTGATGATCGATTCCTCGGTCAGGGTCGGAGCATCGTGTGCACGCGCGATCCAGATCAGCCGATCGAATTCGATGCCAGCCAATTTATCCGCAATGCCGGCCACGGCGTCGTGCGCGCCGATGTCCACGAAGCGCAGCGCCGAATCACGATACTGGCGTTCGAGAACCGGTGCGTGCGCCGCGCTCGCGCCGACGACCACAATCCGCTCGCCGGATTTGTCAGCGGCCGCGACGCTGATATCGGCGACGCGCTTCCAGACGGGCACCTTCATCGACAAGACGCCAGCCTCGCCTGGCTCGCCCGCGACGGCCGGCGCGAGCGTCAAGCCGCGCATCGCGATGCACACGCAGCCCTCGGCGTCGACGAGATCGACATCCAGCGTCGAGTGATGCGTGTGTGGCCCGTTCGATACCGAAGCGGCATCGCGCACCCAGGCGAACATCTGCGCTCGACAGCTCGACGCTACCGTCAGCGAGTCCAAAGACATCGGACGCATCGGCAAGTCACGGGTGGCAGCGAAGACCATGGCGGCCTGCACCGCGCCTTCGATCACACCGGGATGCATCGCGTAGCCGCCCTCGATGGGGTCGGCGGCAGCCGGCAGGACGATTTCGGCAACCAGCCCGTCATCGCCGCAATAAAGCGCTTTCAATCCCCGCAGCGCCGGGCCGACAGCGATGCCCGCGCGCGCCAACTCCGCATAAACGGCAGCCGGCTCCCTGCGCTCGCGCGTACCGTGCGCGATAAGCGCCGCAATATCGACCCGCACAGGTGCAAGCGGCTCGAGCAGGCAGGCCTCACCCTGCGCGTACACGCGCGGCGGGAAAGCGCCCTCGACACCGGCACTTTGGATGTCGAAACTTACGCTGCCGTCATCGTTCGCGTATAGGTCGATCGCGACCTTGCTCGTGCCCTCGACGCTCGCGACGATCGCGAGGTCAGCCCAGCGAATCTGCCGCAATTCGACAACCCTGGCGTGGCCGAGGTCGGCTGTTGCCGCCTCGATGGCCGCCGTCGCCATTTCCATCATGGCCATCGCCGACAACACCTTCTCGCCGTTGACGCGTTGATCGAAGAAACACTCGTCGCCGCTAAACAGCGACAGATAGCGCTGCCGGCTCAGCAAGGAGACGTTGCGGTGCACCAAGGGATGCAAAACGTCTTGCGCACGCGCCTTGGCCGCTTGAATCCAGAAACGCTGCCTGGCGAACGGATAGTTGGGCAGCTCGATGCGCCGCGGCTTCGCTTCGCCGTACAGCAGGTTCCAATCGACATCGAGCCCCTTGACCCAGAGATCGACCAGCTTCGTCAGCTTGCGCTCCTTGACCCACTTGCCGATGATCATCGAGCGCATCTCGTCGTCTTGCGCGATGAGCTTGATGGCCTCCTTGTGACGCTTCAGCTGGCCTTGATAGACATCATCGGCAACCAACCCGCCCGTGAGGTAAGCGTCAAGCCTGTCCGCCAGCGCCTCGGTCGTGGCCGCCAAAACGCACAGACGATCGCCCATCGCAACGCGTCCCACCTGCAACGTGTAGGCAAGCTCGGCCAGATCGATCGCGCCGTTGCGCCGGCGAATGAACGCGAGCAGATCATGCGCTTTCTGGTGCAGTTGCTCTTCGTTGCGTGCCGACAGCGGCACCATGATCTTCCCGTCCTGCACGAGCGCCGGCACGGCAGGTGTCGCCGCGGCCGGTGCGGCATATTCGCCGAGCACGATGTGCGCGTTGGTGCCGCCAAAGCCGAACGAGCTGATTGCCGCGCGGCGGCGGCGCCCGCCCTCGACCTTCCAGGCGTTCAACCGGTCGTTGACGTAGAACGGGCTGCCCTTCAACTGGATGTGCTCGTTGCACTGACGGTAGTTGATGGTCGGCGGCAGTTGCTTGTGTTGCAGCGCCAGAACCAGCTTGATGATGCCGGCTGCGCCCGCCGCCGTGAGGCAATGGCCGATGTTGCTCTTGACCGTGCCGAGCGCGCAGAAGCCGGTGTCGGCAGTAAAGGGTTTGAACGCCGCCTTCAGCCCCGCGACCTCGATCGGGTCGCCGAGCTTCGTGCCCGTGCCGTGCGCCTCGACCAGCCCGATGCCGGCCGGGTCGATGTCGAACTTGCGATAGACGGAGCTGAGCAGACGGCTTTGCGCGTCCTCGTTCGGCGCCGTGATGCCGTTGGTCTTGCCGTCCTGATTCACGCCCCAGCCGTGGATCACCGCCTGGATGCGGTCGCCGTCACGCTCCGCGTCCGCCAGGCGCTTGAGCATCAACACGCCCACCCCTTCGCCCGGCACGAAGCCGTTGGCGCGCTGATCGAAGCTGAAACAGCGCCCGTCCGGGGACAGCATGCCGGCCTGCGCGGTCATGATGTGCATGGATGGCCCGGCCATCACATAGACGCCGCCCGCGAGCGCCAGGTCGCAGTTGCCGGCGTTGAGGTTGTCGCAGGCCGTCGCGATGGCGACGAGCGAAGACGAGCACGCGGTATCGATGGACAAACACGGGCCGCGCAAATTGAGAAGATAGGAGATACGGGCAGCGAGGATCGACGTCGCCGCGCCGGTGAAGCCCTGCGCGCTGAGCCGTTCTTCGGTTGCCGACACGTGATAGTCGCTCGGGCCGCAGCCAACGAATACACCGCACTGGCTGCCCGACAGCGTCTGTGCGCTGTAGCTAGCGTTCTCGATGCAATGCCAGCTCGACTGGAGGAACACGCGCTGCTGCGGATCCATGCACTCAGCTTCGGTCGGCGAGATGTTGAAAAAGAGCGGATCGAAAAGGTCGTACTCGTCCAATGCACCGAGCCAGCGGCTATTGGTGCGGCCCGGCACCGCGGCACCTTCCTGGTAAAAGTCGCGCAAGCGCCAGCGGGCATCCGGGATCTCGTCGATGCAGTCGCGGCCCGACTCCAGGTTGCGCCAGAACTCCTCGATGTCGCGCGCTTTCGGGAACTGTCCGGCCATGCCGATCACGGCGATCGGCTGCAACGATTTATCGGTGCCCGGCTGTGATGCGAGGCGAAGCTTGGCCGTGTGCGCGCCGCGCAGGGATTTCAGCACCGGCCGCGAAAGCGTGGTGCGGCTTGCCGCCGGCGCTGCCAACATTGCTATTGGCGCGCTCGCAACCGGCCCGGCTGCGGGAGGCACCATGGCCGCTTGCATCGCCGCTGCCGGCGCAAGCGTTCCAGCACGATCGGCCTCCTGCCGCACCACGGCGCTGATCTCGACCAGGTTCGGATGGCTGTAGACCTTGGTGGCTTCAATATTGATGCCGTAGCGCTCGTTGATCTTGCGCACCCAAGTCACGCCGGTGATCGAGTCAAGGCCAACGTCCATGAATTGCGCCGACTCGTCGATCTCGTCCGGGTGCAAATGCAGCTCGCTCGCGAGCAACCGCTTGAGCGTCTCGATGACCTCAGCGCGCGTATCGCTGGCGGTAGTCGACGCAACGGCAGCAACGGAAACAACCGATGCAACCGCAGGCACCGGATTGTCGGCCTGCGCAGGCGTGCTCGTCTCGTTTGCGATGTTCGCCACGCTGGCGACGTAACTGCCAAGCGCGCTCAGGTTCGAATGGCTGTAGACCTTGGTGGCCTCGATATCCGTCCCGAAGTGCGCGTTGATTCTTCGAATCCATGTCACGCCGGTGATCGAGTCCAGGCCGAGGTCGATGAACTGCGCGTCGTCGTCGATCTCCCCGGGCTGCAGGAACAGCTCCTGCGCGAGCATCTGCCTGATCTGCTCGATGATGGATGCCGACTGCCTCACGGCCGATGCCGATGCCGATGCCGATGCCGTCGGCATGCTGGGCGTCGGCTGTACCGGTTCGTCACCGAACCTGGCCTGAATCCGCTCCAACGTGCCGGCGTTGCGAACGAAGGTCTGCTCGTGCATCCCGATTTCGCGCTGATACACGTCCTCGCGCGCCGCGCGCAATCCATGCGTCCATTGGCGCTTGAGATTGCTGAGGCGTTCACGCGGCTGGCGCGCCATGCGATGGGCCAGCCCGATCGCAGCAGCGACCAGCTCGCGCCGCGGCAGCACGGGCCACCGCAGCCCGCGCATCTGCAGCTCGTGACCCGACATTTCGCGTGCGCTGATGAGCGTTTCACGTGCCAGGTCATGGCCGATCTTGTGGGGGAACACCAGCGTCGAGCCAGCTCCCGGCGTGAAGCCGTAACCCATGTAGGGGCTCAGATAGCGGCTTTCCTCGCTGAGCATGACCACGTCGGCAAACATGCCGAACGACCAGCCGCCGCCGATGCCATGCCCTTGCAGCGCTGCGATCACCGGCACCGGGCAGTCCATCGGCAGCTGGAAGACCTTTTCGTCGGTGAATTGCGCCTGGCCTTCCTGAATCGCCAAAAGCGTTTCGCGAGTGCCGCCGGTGGCGAAGTAGCTGTCATAGCCGCTCAGCACGACCACCTTGCACGACGGATTTTGCTCGATGTGTGTGAAGACTTCCTTCAGACCGTCGACCAGGGCGGGCGAGAACATGTTCTTCGCCTCTCTGTCCGCCATGGTCACGACCACCACGCCATCGGGGTGGGTGAGCGCGCTGACTACGGCGGAACGCAACGCGATTGCCGTCGGAACCAGGACAGCGCCGTCGTTCACCTCCGCGCTCGCCTGCCACTGCGGTGCGCCGCTGAGCGCCGTCCGCAGGCGTTCAGCGTGCGCCGCTTTGCGCTCGCGAGCGAGCGAGCGTGGCCAGCGACTCCAGAACGCCGCCAATGCCAGGGCCCGCGGCATGAGCTCAGCAGGCTCGGCCACGAGGAGCGCGCCGCTTCGCGCTTGCAACTGCAGCCCCGTATAGGTATCCCCAGTCAGACAGATCTCCTGGCCGAGCGATGTACCGAGGCGCATGACAGCCAGCGCGGCGGCTTCGCGCTCAAGTGCCGGGCGAGCAGCCAGGCCGCTCAGGCTATACCGGCCGTGCGCCTGGTAGACACAGGCATCGCACCACAAGCCCAGCAGCCAGGCGAGCCCCTCGGCGCCGGAGTCGAATGCGGCGACGAGCGGCAGCGGGCAACCGAGCATCGTCTGCGTGAAGGCGGCCAGCGCTTCGCGGTCGGCTTGTTGAAGCAAGTCCGCGAGCGAGCCCGCGTGTGCGTTCGTGAGCACGATGACGCGGCACTCGGGCGACGCATCGGCCTTCGCGAACGCGGCCTTGAGCTCGGCCGCGAGTCCGGCCAGTCCTTCATATTTGCTTGCCGCACCCAGCTCGACGAGCAGCCCGCCGTCCGCATTCGGCGCAACATTGCCCACGGCCGTGCTGTCGACAACGGCCAGACCAGCGACCAGATCAGCGACCAACGGCGACAGGCGGCGCGCCAGGTGAGCCTTGAGCAAACGCAGCGCCAAAGGCGATTTGTGCGCCAGGTCATCGGCCAATTGCCGCGCGTCGGCCTCGGCTTGCGCCGCCGGCGCGATGCGGCAGGTCCAGCCGCGCTGCTTCAACTGCCGGCCGGTCAATCGCGCGGATCGATACAGGAAATCGTCGGCCAGAACATCGCCGAAACGCTCGCGCAAGAAGCGCTCCTCGCTTGCGCTGGGGAAGAGGCTCGTGTCGGCGTCGGTGTAGGTGTACTCGCTATCCTCGCCGAGAACCATGAAATCGCAGACGGCGCCCAGAAGCGCGCCGGCACCGGTCGCGCCCGACGGCGCCACCGCGATGACCGGATACGGGAAAGTGGCGACGGCGCTCAGCACACCTCGCGTGATCGCTTCATTGCAGACGGCCCGGCCGCCGTGCCAACCCTTTGCGCAACGATCGACAAGCAGCACGACCTTCAAGGACGCCTCTTGCCGGGCACGCTCTAACGCCTGCGCCAGCGGCACGAGGCATTCGTTCAGGTCAGTCTGAAGCTCGATACGAAATACGCCCGCGCCCAGGTCGTGCAGGCAAGCCGACGATGGCGCGCTCATCGGTGAACGCCCCAACCCGGTGTCGCGCAGCGTTACCGTCCCTTTAGCGGCCAAGGATAAGCGCGGCACTTCGGCTGCCGCACACAAGGTGATGGCGCCCGGCTTGAGCGGCATGGGCGGCAGCACCAGCGCGAAGCCCGCTGCAAGGGCGATTTCCCTGGGCTCGGCGATGAGCACGACCGGCGCGGGCATGAGCGCCTTGACCTGCGCGACGCCCGCAACCGCCTCCTGGACAGCCGCGAGGGTAACCGTAGGCCGCGCCTGCTGATTCTGAGGCTCGGTTGCGATCCGGGATGCCTCGGTCGTGCAATAGCTCAGACCCTGCATCTGCGCGCACACATCGCCCTGCGCGTTGCACAGGTCGATATCCGCGCTCGCCGACGCTCGAAGACGTATACACAGCACAACGTCGTCGGGCAAGGCCCCCAGGACGCGCAAACACGCGAGCGAAACCGGCGTCACCGGCTGCCCGACGAGAAGATCGACCAGCCCCGCAACACGCTTGAGCAGTTCAGGGGACAACAGGCACTGCGCCGGCTCGCTTGCTGGCCGAGCGTTCGACGCCAGCTCGGCCAGCCACTGCCCCTCGCCTTCGTACAGCCGCGCGACACCGGCAGGCAGCGCGCGCGCGCCTGCACGCATCGCACCGCGCAAGCCAGCCAGGTCCAGCCGCTCCGATGCGATCTGACGGCTGAACTCCGCGCGGCTTTGGCAGTGGATCGCTTCTGCGGACGCACCCGTGCTGAAGAGCTCGACATCGATCCGGTCGACTTCGCGTGCAAGGATCGCCATACGTACCGTGCGCTCGCCGCTCACCGTGATGGCATCGCCCCAGACGGTGTCGCAAATCTCCCAGCAGCCGGCCTCGCCGCCTCTCGGCGCGGCCGATTCGACCGCGAAACGGATCATCTCCAGCGCCAGCAGCTCGGGCAGCCGTTTGGGCACGCCGGGGCCGTCGTCGTCGAGGAACGGCTCATTGCCTTCAAAACACGATGCGTAGCTCTGCTCGCTCAGGATCGACGTATTGAGATGGACCAGCGGATGCAGCTGCACAGTCTCCGCCGGCGCGGAAACGGCACGCACCGGATCGATCCAGTAGCGCTCCTTCGCAAACGGATAGGTCGGCAGGCTCATCAGGCGCGGCCGGGCGGCACGCGCGTGCAACCGGCGCCAGTCGAACTGGAGCCCTTGCACCCAGTGCTGCGCCAGCAATGCCAACGCACGTTGGGCGAAGCATTGCTCGAGCTCGGCCTGCAGTTGCGCATCGGCGTCGGCGAGAGAGCGCACGTCGCGCGGCTTGACCCGAGCCCGATACACCGGGTCCCGCGTCGAATCAGTCGCGTCCCCGCGCAGGAACGCCTGGAGCTTGCTGCTCAACTCGTCGAGCGTGTCGACGACGAAGACAACGCGCTCCTCCATCGCCTCGCGTCCGACCTGGAGCGTATAGGCCAGCGCTTCAGGATCGATCTGCGTGTCTCGCTGCAAGAACGCCGCCAAATCGCGCGCACGCCGCTGCAACCCGTCCGTCGTGCGGGCCGACAGCGGCACCACGATCGGCGAGGCCGCGGCGGAGTTGCGCGCTGCAGCCGGCCGGTATTCTTCGATAATCACATGAGCGTTCGAGCCGCCGGCGCCGAACGAGGAGATGCCGGCAATCCGCGGCAGGCTGCGCCCGTCCAGATGGTGAGGCTCCCATGGCGTCAACGACTGGTTCACGACGAAAGGCGTCGCATCGAAGTCGATGTGCGGATTCAACCGGCGCGAATGCAGCGATGGGACGATGACGCCGTGCTTCATCTGCAGCAGCACCTTCGTCACCCCGGCAATGCCGGCGGCCGATTCGCAATGGCCGATGTTCGATTTAGCCGAACCGATGCGGCAATAGCCGAACTCTCGCGACGAATCCGGCGCCCCATCGTAGAAGGCCTTGGTCAGCGCCGCGATCTCGATCGGATCGCCAAGCTTGGTGCCGGTACCGTGCGCCTCGATGTAGCCGACCTGGCGAGCGTCGATGCCGGCGTCCGCCAGCGCCTGGCGAATGACATCGGCCTGGGCCTGCGGATTGGGCACCGTGTAGCCGTTGGTCTTACCGCCGTGGTTGAGCGCACTGCCCTTGATCACCCCGTAGATGACGTTGCCGTCGCGCTCGGCGTCCGAGAGGCGCTTGAGCACGGCCACGCCGACCCCTTCACCGGGGATGTAGCCGTCGCCCCCTTCGCCGAAGCTCTGGCAATGCCCATCGGTCGAGATGAACTGCCCGCCGCTCAGCATCGTGTACTTGTTCGGATGGATGCTGACATTCACCCCGCCCGCAATGGCGAGACTCGTGCGCCCGAGTTTCAAATCCTGGCAAGCGAGATGCAGCGCCATCAGCGACGACGAGCACATCGTGTCCAGCGTCAGACTCGGTCCATGCAGATTCAGGAAGTAAGAAACCCGGTTCGCAATGTTCGCCAGCGTGCCCGACAAGTTGTACTCGCCGTACATCACACCGGCATACACACCAACTTGGCCCGGCTGCCGTCCGTCGTGGGGAATCTGCAGATCGGCGCGGGTGTAGCCGGCGTCTTCGATGGCCATCCATGCGTGCTGCAGGAACAAGCGCTCCTGCGGGTCGATGCCCGCCGCCTCACGCGGCGCGATGTTGAAAAAGCGCGGGTCGAACTCGTCCACGCCTTCGATGAAACCGCCCCACTTGCTGAAGTGCGCGCCTTCCTTTGTCTTGTCCTCGCTGTAGTAGTCGCGCCAGTTCCAACGTGAGCCCGGCACTTCGACGATGCAATCCTTGCCGTCACGCAGGTTTTGCCAGAAGGCCTCGAGATCGGCTGCTTCAGGGTAGCGGCCGCTCAGGCCGACGATCGCAATGGGCTCGTCGTGCGCGTGCGGGCTCGCCGCCGACGCCTTGGTCGCCGGCGCTTCGGCGGGCTCCGCCAGATAGCGGGCGCGTGGGCGTCGGCCGAGCGTGGGCGCCGCGGCTGGAATCGCTGCCGGCGCAGAAACGCTTTCAGCGGCGCGAGAACGAGCCGCCGGTGCTTGCTCGCGCGGTGCCAACAACGTCGCGAGCTTTGGCGAATGGGCTTGAACGAAATAATCGGCCAGCTCCGCGACCGTCTGGTATTCGAAGAACAGCGTCTTGGGAAGTGTGCCAAACGTGGCTTCGAGCCGGCTTGTGAGGCTCATCGCCAGAATCGAATCGATGCCGTATTTTTCCAGCGGTGCGCGCAGCTCGATGCGCTCCACGGGCATTTTCAGCACAACCGCAAATTCGCTGGAGAGCAACGCGCGGGTCTTTCCGAGCAGGTCGCCGGGTGCTGACAGCGGCGCATTCGTGGAGCCCGGCGCTGCCTCCTGAACGACGCTCGCCGGCGACGGCTGCCCGAGCAGTGCCCGCCGCATGACCGTCTCATCGCCGTGCATCACCATGACCTGGCCGCGTCCAAGCGCCAGGCCGCGCATGAGCGCCTGCATCCCCGCTGCGGTCCCGAGCGAACGCAGACCTGTACGCTGCTCAAGGGCCTCCATGCTGAGCGCGTCGACATTCATGCCGCCATCGATCCAATGCGGCCAGGCGATGGCCAGCGTCTGCCCACGGCGCTTGCCGGCCGCAACGAGCCGATTGCGATAGCCGGCAAACTCATCCATGAACCCATTGGCGGCCGCATAGTCGGCCTGTCCCAGGTTGCCCGCCCAGGAAGCGATGGAAGAAAACAGCAGCAAGAAGTCCAGCTCGAGCGACTGGCTGGCCTGATCCAGATGGTGGCTGCCCGCGACCTTCGGCGCGAGCACTTCGTCAAACGTCGCCGCGCTCTTTTTCAGGATGAATTCGTCGCGCAACAGTCCGGCGCTGTGGATGATGCCGTTCAGCTGGCGATGCTCGCGCACGATCGCCGACACCCTCTCTCCCACCTGCCCGGAGTCGACGACATCGAGCTGGTGATACTCGGCGCGAAGCTCGCCATGCGGCTGCAACGATCTCAAGAGCGCCTGCCTCGTGTCGTCAAGCGCGCTGCGGCCGGTGAGGATGACCCGCGCACGCGTGCACGTGCCGAGGATTTCCTTCGCGAACAACCGGCCCAGGCCGCCCAGTCCGCCCGTGATCAGATAGACGCCGTCTTCCTTGAACATGCCGCGCGGGCGAGCGCCGGCACCCGCAGCGGGCGTGGCATCGTCGACGCTGTGCCAGCGCCGCGCGAGGCGGCCCTCGGCGGCATGGCGAACCACCTTGTCATGCCACTGCCGCGCATCGGCACGCAGTTGCCCGGCGAGGCTCGCGGCATCGACATCGGCTTGTACGAATACGATCTGTCCGGCGATGTGGGGATTTTCCAGCGCTGCTGTTTCGAACAGGCCCGCTACGCCCGTCAGCAGCTCCGCGTTTTCGTTCATGCCGACAACCAGCTGCACGCGCACGCGCGTGGTCGGCCTCGCCTGCAAGACACGTTTGACCGCACTGAAAACAGCAAGCGCGACGCGGGCATAGGCCTGCGCTACATCGTCGCCGGGCTCCGATGTCAGCGCCACGCATTCGTGCGCCGCCAGCGCCGGCATCACTGCCCGCACGGTTGTCGCCGGCAGGCCGTAAAAGAGAACGTGGTAGTGCTCATCCGCTGAGGCTGAGGCCGGCGCCGCCATACCTGTCGGCAATGCGGCAGGTTCCCACCTCGCCGATGCCAGCAGCGAAGCGTGAGACTCGTTGCGATAGACCTCTCGCAACGACTTGATCCTCCGCAACGCGTCTTGCTGCGAAAGTGTGCCTGCGGTCAATTCGCGATAGATACCTTCCAGCTCTCTTCTCATATGTCCAACCTGGTCATTTCCACCGCTTCATCGGCGGAAAGTTCGTCTTTGAGAACCCGTTCGATGATCGACAGGAGCTGGCTTCCGTCGTCGGCAGCAACGCTGGCTGCGGTCATCGGCCTTGAGGAAAAGCCGTGCATCTGCACGCAAACCGTGCCGCTGCAATCACACAGATCGATGTCGACCTTGATCAACTCCTGTGAAGCGCCCGCCGCACGGTCCGTGCGACGCACCCACGCGAACATGTCGCTCGTGCAGGCGGAGACGATGCGCAGCGACTCGAGCGCGAACGGCAGCGCGGGCCTCGCACCGGCAGCGTCATCGCCTGCAATCAGCATGATCGAGCCTTGCAGCGCGGAATCCATCAGGCTCGGATGCAGCACGTAGTCTTGCGCTTGCCTCGCCGCATCCGGCAGGCGCAGCTCGACCAGCAGCTCGCCCCCGCCTTGATGGATCGCGACGATGCCCTGGAACGCGGGGCCGTACTCGAGGCCCATTGCCGCGAACCTCGGATACAGCGCCGCCGCATCGATTCGCCCGCGCGTCATCTTCTGCATGAGCTGCGGCAGATCGAGCGGCGGCACGGCAGCCGCCGGCCCGGGCACACCATGCCCCTGGCAGTGCAGGATTTCCTGACCATCCTGGCCATCGTCATCAACGCAGCTCGTCACTTCGAAGTCGATCTGCCCGTCGGTCTCGGCGAAAACAACGACAGCAACCCGCCGCGGCCCGGTGACGACGAGTGACTGAGCCCAGGCCACATGATCCAGCTTCAACTGCTGGCAGGCATGCCCGGCCGGCAGCGCATCCTCGATGGCGGCGCGCACCATCTCCAGGTACACGACCGCCGGCAGCACCGGACGTGCCTTGACCTGGTGAGCGGCGAGGAAGAACTCGCTGCCGTCGAAGCGGCTTTCATAGCGCTGATGGCTCAGATCGGAGGTATTGCGATGAAGCAGCGGATGCAAGTGTGCTGCTGCACGCGCAATGGCGGCTCGCGGCGCCCCCGAGCCCGGGCGGGGCCAGTAGCTTTCCTTGGCGAACGGGTACGTAGGCAGCGAGAGCGGCCGCAGACGCTCACCGCGATACAGGTCACTCCAATCCAGATCCATACCGCGCGCCCACAGGTTCATCAGCTTGTGCAGATTGGCGCGTGCGAACCACTGCTCGATGACACGGCGCATGTCCTCGTCGTCGGCAAATACGGACAACGCTTCGTCATCGCGCGTTGTCGCACCGCGATAGGCTCCGTCAAGACGCTGCTTGCCATCGAGATAGCCCTGCAGCGTGCGCTCGAGCTCGTCCACCGAATTGACGACAAAGCCAACGCGATGCTCCATGGCGTCGCGCCCGACCTGCAACGTGTGCGCAAGGCGCTGCAAATCGACGGGCTCTCGCGCCGCGCGCAGGAACTCCAGCAGATTGGCGACTTGCTGCTTGAGCTGCGCCCCGGCGCGCGCCGATAACGGCACCGCCACTTCATTGCGCGGCGCGGCGCTGTGCGCACGCGGCTCGGCCGTCTCGTCGCACGGGTATTCCTCGATCACCACATGAGCGTTCGTCCCGCTGAAACCGAACGAACTGACCGCTGCAACACGCGGCCCGCCGCATTCCCAGTCGCGATACTCGGTGTTGACGGTGAACGGCGAAGACGTGAAGTCGATATGCGGGTTCGGCGTTTGATAGTGGATCGAAGGCACGAGCTTGCGGTGCTGGATGCATAGCAGCGCCTTCACCATGCCGGCCACGCCTGCGGCAAAGCCCGTATGACCGATATTGCTTTTGACCGAGCCGAGCGCGCAGCCATCGCGCCCGACGCCTGAGGCGCGGAATACCGAGTTGAGCGCACCGACTTCGATCGGGTCGCCCAGAGGCGTTGCGGTTCCATGCGCCTCGACCAAGCTGATGCGGCGCGGATCGATGTCGAACTTCCCGTAGATCTCGCCCAGGAGCTGCTCCTGCGCCTTGGAGCTCGGCGCGGTGATCCCGTTGCTCCTTCCGTCCTGATTGGTACCCGAGGCCGAGATGACGCCGAGGATCCGGTCATTGTCTTCCAGCGCCTTCGACAGCGGCTTGAGCAGCAGCACGCCGCAGCCTTCGGAGAAGACGATGCCATCGGCGGCCGCATCGAACGTCGCACAACGTCCATGGTGCGACGGCATGCCCACCTGCGACGTCAGGATGTGCCCAATCGGCGTGGCGAGCAGATTGATGCCACCCGCCAGCGCGAGCTCGTTATCACCGCAGCGGATGCTTTCACAGGCGAGATGCACGGCCACGAGCGACGACGAGCATGCCGTATCGATCGCCAGCGCCGCGCCCTTGAGATTCAGGTAATAGGAGATCCGCGCCGCGAGAATGGCCGTGGACGTGCCCATGAACGCGGCGCCGGCCGTGTCCTGGTTTTCGTTGTTCAGGACTCTGACGTAGTCGCCGCTTGCGCAGCCCACGTACACGCCGCAAGCAGTGTTCGACAGCGCACCGGGCGCGTAGCCCGCGCTTTCGATCGTCTTCCAGCATTCCTCGAGGAAGATCCGCTGCTGCGGCTCGATCAGCTCGGCCTCAGCCGGGGAAATGCCGAAGAAGAGAGGATCGAAGGTGTCGATGCGCTCGAGCATCCCGGCCCACTTCGAGTAGGACGTGTGCGGATGCCGCGGATCGGGGTGATACCAATCTCCGAAGTCGGCCCAGCGCTCGGCGGGAATTTCGGTGACGCAATCCCTGCCCTCCTTCAGGTTCTCCCAGAACGCCGTGACATCCTCGCTCTTCGGATAACGGCAGGCCATGCCGATAATCGCGATCTTTTCTTCCTGCACGCCACGACTGGCGCGTGCACGCTCGGGACGATCCGTCACGACGCTGCGGGCCGCGGCCGCTTGCTGCCGGATCGTGGTTCCCCCGACCCGGCGCAAGGTGATGGTATCGACCACGAGCACCGCAAGGCCAGCCGCATCGACGATCTCGAAATAGAACTCGATCGCGTCGCGCTCCAACGCCCTGATCTCGGCGTAGCAACGGTACTCGCGCGCATCGAGTGCGCCGGACACGGCGAGCTCGCCGATTCGATGCGGCAGGAACTGGTCGTCGCTGACCCCGTAATGCTTGGTGGCCAGATGCGCGGCGTAGTTGATGACGGTGCACAGGCCTCCATACAACGCGAAGGGACTGACGAGGAAGGTAAAGCCGTGCTCGCGGATGCGGATGTCTCCGTGCGCCGCCGAAGCGCCGAAGCTCAACGTCTGCAGCGGCGCGTAGTAGATACCGACGTTGGTCGGTATCTCCGTACCGCTCAGCGTCTTTTCCACCGCAAAACCCCGCAACAACGCCGGCCGAGGCGACGCGTTCGCAAGCGCGATGAAGCCTTGCATATGCAGCTTGTCGTTTTCGAAGCCCGGCGTCGGGCTCGACTTGACGAAGAACTGCAGCTCGTCACCGTTGCGGCGGAACACGACCTTGACGTGACTGTCACGGCCCTTGTTCCCGAGCAGCGGATTGACGATACTGATGCGCGAAAGACAAATGTTTTGCATGTCGAAGTAGCTTCGGCATGCGCTATGGACCAGTTCGACATAGGTATCGGTG
Source organism: Caballeronia udeis (assembly GCF_001544555.2). GTDB lineage: Bacteria > Pseudomonadota > Gammaproteobacteria > Burkholderiales > Burkholderiaceae > Caballeronia > Caballeronia udeis. The sequence continues at coordinate 67,410 of NZ_FCOK02000016.1, forward strand.
GGCAGCAGGTGCTCGCCGAACACGACGTGCTCCTGAAGGCAGACGTTGGTCTCGGGGCTGAAGCGGTACCGTACCGAGAACTCGCCATCAGCCTCGAAGTCGCCTTCGCCATCGGGGCTGTAAAAGTACAGATCCTTGTAGTGCTGGTCGTACTTGGGTGCGAAGCGGATGGCCTCGTCCCTCGCGAACCGGCTTACAGCGCGAGCACGCGGCGCCACCACGGACGCCGGGATCGGCGTGGTGAGCGCAACAGACGGCATGACAGCGTGATGCTCTTGGACAGCCGCGGCGACCTCGCCTGGCTCAGCCGCGCTGATCTGCGCGGCCAGATAGGCCGCGAGATCCTTGACGCTCGCGTAGTCGTACACACGCGTCGCGCCGATATCGGTTCCGTACTGCGTGTTGATCGCATTGACCCACTCAACGCCGATGATCGAGTCCAGCCCCAGCTCGGTGAACGACTTGTTGATGCTGACGTCGGAGGGCTGCATGAACAGCACCTCGGCGAGGCTCGCTTTCAGCTCGCGCTGCAGTTGTTCCAGCGAGATCACCGGGACGGATGTCGTTACAGCCTGAACCACGCGCACCGGCTGAGGGGCCGGCTGCACGGCCATGGCCTGCTCCTGCACAACCGGAGCAACGTCGAGCGGCGCGGCTGCGCTGATCTGCGCGGCCAGATGGGCCGCGAGATCCTTGACGCTCGGGTAGTCGTACACACGCGTCGCGGCAATATCGGTTCCGTACTGCGTGTTGATCGCGCTCACCCACTCGACGCCGATGATCGAGTCCAGCCCCAGCTCCGTGAACGACTTGTTGATGCTGACGTCGGAGGGCTGCATGAACAGCACCTCGGCGAGGCTCGCTTTCAGCTCTCGTTGCAATTGCTCCTGCGAAATTGCCGGCGCGGACGCCGCCGTCGGCGGCGACAAATCAATGCACGGCGAGCCCGCAACAGGACCCGCCTCGCGAGGCCCCGTGCCTGCCGCCGCAGGCCCGGGCAGCTCGATCGCAGCCGGCGATACGCTCAACTGACCGACACCCGTGGCTTGCGCCGTGCGCAACGCGAAGCCCTTGATGCAAACGCAGACACGGCCGTCCTGATCGCACAGATCAATGTCGATCGTGTGCGTATTGCTCCCACGCCGAACCCACGCGAACATGTCCCTTGCACAAGGCAACAGAACGCGAAGCGAATCCAGCATCGCCGTGGTGAGCGGCGTAGCGCTCGTGCCGGCGGCGAGCGCGAAAGCGGCTTGAAGCGCACCATCCAGAAGGCTCGGATGGAGTACGTATTGCGCGAGAGTCGCGGCTTCCGACTCCGGCACCACCAGGTGAAGCAGCTGCTCTTGATGCCCGGCGAAAATCTCCCGCACGGCGCGATGGCGAACCGACGGCGCGCCTTGCGGTGCCAGTTGCTGCCGCAGCAGAGCGAGGTCCAGCATGACGGGCGCCGCCCCCGCCAGGAGCGTTGCGCTGCCGATGCAGCGGACCGCGCCGCCTTGCGCATCGCGAACCTCGAACGCGACGGCGCCATTGCGAAGCGCGGCAAGCTCGATTGCGAGCGGCCCGATCCCGTCCGCCGGCATCCATTCGACATCGCGGAGCTCGAGTGCGCAAGCCGCCTCCGAATCCGGGGTGGCGTCCACCACCGCGGCGCGAGCCATTTCCAGATAGACCGATGCCGGCAATTGCCGTGAGCTGCGGCCTGACTCGTCATGCAAGAAGAACTCGCTGCCGCTGAATGCCGTGCGGTACGCCTGCCGGCTCAGATTAGACGTATTGACATGCACCAGAGGATGCAATGTTGCAGCCGAGGCATGCGGCACATCATCGGCCTCATCGATCCAATAGCGTTCCTTCGCGAACGGATACGCAGGCAGCGCCGTGCGCCGCGGCGTGCCGTCGGTGTACAGGCGTGTCCAATCGAGACGCAAGCCCTTGCTCCAGAGCTCGCCGAGCATTGGATACGCCTTCTGGTCGAGCCACTTGCCGACCATCGTCTGGAAGTCGGCGTCGGCGTACAACGCGTGCGGCATGTCGTTCTTGTCTGCGACTTGTCCGCGATAGGCACCTGCGACCGACACACGGCCATCGGTCTGCGCTTGACCGGCAACAGCCTGCAATTTCTCGATCAGCTCATCGACGGAGGCCACGATGAATGCCAGTCGCTCGTTCATCGCCTCGCGTCCGACCTGCAGCGTATAGGTGATGCGCTGCAAATCCAGCGCCGGGCCCTTTCGCGCACGCAGGAACGCGAGCAGGTCGTGCACCTTTTGCATCAACTGGTCAGCGCTTCGTGCGGACAGCGGAACCAGCACGGCACGGGGGGGTTCGTCTGCACGACGCATCCGGTCACGGTGTTCCTCGACGACGACGTGCGCATTCGTGCCGCTGAAGCCGAACGAATTGACCGCTGCACGGCGCGGCTCGTCGTCATTGCGTGGCCATGTGCGCAGCGAGTCGTTGATGTAGAACGGCGAATTCTCCAGCGCGATGTGTCGATTGAGCCGCTTGTAATGAACCGTCGGAGGCAACTGCTCGTGCTCGAGCGCAAGCAGCACCTTGATGAATCCCGACACGCCGGCAGCCGTCAGGCAATGGCCGATATTGCTCTTCACGGAACCGAGCGCACAGTAAGCGCGACGCTCCGTATAGCGTTGGAAGGACGACTTCAGCCCCGCCACTTCGATCGGATCGCCCAGCGGCGTGCCGGTGCCGTGCGCCTCGATCAGGCCAATGCCGGCCGGGTCGATGCAAAACCGGTCGTAGACCTCGTGCTGCAGCTGTGCCTGCGATTCCGCATTCGGTGCGGTAATGCCATTTGTTTTGCCATCCTGATTGACGCCCCAGCCCCGCACGATGCCGTGGATGCAGTCGCCGTCGCGTTCAGCATCGGCGAAACGCTTGAGCACGACCACGCCAACGCCCTCGCCAAGTACGATGCCATTGGCGCGATCGTCGAAGGTGCTGCAGCGTCCGTCGGGCGAGAGCATGCCCAGTTGCGAAGTCATGATGTGCATGGACGGACCGGACAGTACGTTGACGCCGCCAGCCAAGGCCAGATCGCTGCCGCCGGAGAGGAGGCTGTCGCAGGCACTGGCAATGGCGACCAGCGACGACGAGCAAGCGGTGTCGATCGACAAGCCAGGGCCGTGCAAATCGAGAAAGTACGCGATGCGCGCGGCGAGGATCGACGGCGCTGCGCCGGTAAACCCTTGGCCGCTCAGCTGCTCGCGCCGGGACAACTGGTGATAGTCGCTCGCCGAGCTGCCGACGAAGACACCGCAGCGGCTGCCCGCGAGCGCCTTCGGATCGTAGCCGGCGTGCTCGATGCCATTCCAGCAGGCCTGCAGGAACAGACGCTGCTGCGGATCCATGCTTCTCGCTTCGCGAGGCGAAATGTTGAAGAACGCGGGGTCGAACAGATCGTATTCGTCGAGTGCGCCCATCCATTTGCTGTAGGTCTTACCGGGCGCGGCGTCGCCTTTTTGGTAATGGCGGTCGATGTCCCAACGGGTTCTCGACACCTCGTCCACGCAATCCCGTCCTTCCGCGAGATTGCGCCAGAACGCATCCAGATCCTTCGCGTGGGGGAACTGCCCGGCCAAACCGATCACCGCAATGGCGTCGTCGCTCGCCGCGCGCGGTGCCGCTGCCGTCTTCGTGCGGCTCGGCTCGCGCCAGGACGCAAGCGAAATGACGGCCGGCGTGACAATAGTGTGAGTGGCGGGCTGAATGACGGGCTGAAGGACCGGCTGACCGGCGCGCTCGACAACCGACGGCCCGACGAGCGTACCGGCCTTCGCCGCCTCTTGTGCAACAAAGCCGCTCAAGCGCTCCAGGGTCGGATAGCTGTACACCTTGATCGCTTCGATCGAGGTACCGTACGTCTCGTTGATCTTGCGGATCCAGGTCACGCCGGTGATTGAGTCCAGCCCCAGATCGACAAATTGCTCGGTGTCACCGATCTCGTGCTCGTCCATGCGCAACTCGTGCGCTAGCAGCGTGCGCAGATGGGCGGCAATGGCGGGAACGGCAGCTTCCCGAGGCGCCGCCTCCTCGGCCAGAGTGACTGCAGGCAGCACAGCAGGCGCGAGAGGGTCAGCGACAGACGCGCCCGTCAGCTCGAGGACATGGCGCGCAAGCTGAATGAGCGTCGGATAGCTGTAGACCTTGACCGCCTCGATGGCAGTCGCATGGATCTCGTTGATCTTGCGAATCCATGTGACGCCGGTGATGGAGTCGAGGCCCAGCGAAACGAACGGCTCGTCGTCGCCGATTTCGTGCTCCGGTATCCGCAGCTCGTGCGCCAGCAGTTGCCGCAGGCTAGCTGCGACAGCATCCAGACCCACGCTCGCGTTGCCTTGCGGCACGCTGGCGGGCGTGGCAACCGGCGGCCTCGCCACGGCCTGCGCCGGACCGGCAACTTGAGCCCCGATGCGGCTTTGAATCCGGGCCAACGTATCGGCCTGTCCGACAAAGGTACGCTCGTGCATGGCGAGCTCGAGCGCCAGTGTCTCCTCGAGCGGCAGCTGCTGCGCCTCAGTCCATCGGCGCTTGATCTCAACGAGGCGCTTTCGTTCGTTTTGCGCGATCGCGCGCGCGAGGTCCATCGCAGCGGCGAGCACCTCGTTGCGCGGTAGCACCGTTTGGCGCAGCCCCCTCTCTTCGAGATCGGTGCCGGAATAATCCCTGGCCGTCAACAGCGTTTCGCGCGCCAGGTCGTAGCCCGTCGTGCGCGGGAAGATCAGCGTGGCGCCCGCACCCGGCGTGAACCCGTAGCTCATATACGGGCTGTAATAACGGCTCTCCTCGCTGAATATCGCGAAGTCCGCGAACATGCCCAAGGCCCAGCCGGCGCCAATGCCATGACCCTGCATGGCCGCGACGACCGGTACGCTGCAAGAGAGGGGCAGCCGGAACACCTGATTGTCGGTGAACCTGGCGCGGCCCTCGTGGATCGCGAGCAGCGTTTCGGACGTGCCGCCCAATGAAAAGTACGTGCCGAAGCCGGTGATGACGACCACCTTGTACTCGTGGCTTGCTTCGACATGTGCGAAGACTTCGCGCATGCCGTCGGAAAACGCATCGGAGAACATATTCTTCGCGTCACGATCTTCCATCAGCACTTCGAGGATGCCATCGGCATGGGAGATGGCCGTGACCACGCCGAACTCAAGCACGATCGGTTTGCGATTTTCCGGCGCGGGCACGTCCTCGGCGGCTTCGCCCGGCGCGAGTTCATCGTCAGGTGCCGGCACGGCCTGGCGCTTTCCGGCAGTCCAGTCCGCCAACGCCTCGACAGGGAAAGAGACCAACGTTTCGGCCAAACGCAAAGCGCCCGGCATGACCTCTTGCGGCTCGAACACCTGGATCGCACCCGAGCGGCGCCGCAGCTCGACCCCAGAGAAGGTGGCGCCGTTCATCAACATCCGTTTGGCGGCCTCGTCGCCGAAGTGCCGGGCAAGAACGGCGGGCGCTGCTTGCGCGATTGCGCCGTCGCGCAGCCACCCCTCGCACGCGTACTTGCCGTCGCCGTTGTACACGCACACGTCGCTGCCAAGCCCAACGAACCAGGCGAGGCTCATCGCGTCGCCATCGAACACGCTGATGGTGGGACAAGCGATCGCCTGCAGCGAGCGCTGCAGGGAGAGCGCCACATGCGCCGCTCCTCTGCTGCCCGCGTGAAGAGGCAGGAAAGCCGGATCATCGCTCGCCAGAATGACGCAGCGGCAAGCCGGCTGCGCGTTGATCAGGCGCACCAGCTCATCGAACTCCCCTAAGAGCGCGTCGGCGTCGAGCGCGCGCTGATGAACGCGAAGCGTAACAACGACGGCTTGTTGCGCATGCGTTGCCACTTGCAGATAGTGGAACGACGGCTCGATGGCGAGCGCGCCCGGGCTCGTCTCGACGAGTGGCATCGCCACATCCGGGACCAGCGCCTGCACCTCGCGGACGATGTGACGCGCCAAGTGGCGCTTCAAGAGCCGCAGCGATTCCTGCGACTTCTCCGCCAAATCCGCAGCCAGGCGATGCGCATAGGCATCGACCTCGTCGGCGGGCAGCACCGGACAGGTCCAGCCTTTGCGCTGCAACTGCTCGCCAAGGGACACCGGGTTCAGATAAAGCAGGTCGCTCGCGCATGCACGCCCGAAGCGTTCGTCGAAGATCGCGTGCACGCCGGCCGGGCTGAGGCCGTTGGCCAGATCGGTGAAACCGTAGTGCGCGGATTGAGCGCACACCATGAAGTCGGCGAGCGCGCCGACCATAAAGCCCGCGCCCAAAGCGTCACCGCGCATCACCGCGATCACGGGGTAAGGGAACTCGGCGATGACCCGATACAGCTTGTGCTCGATCGCATCGGCGTGCGCCTGGCGAGCCCCCCTCAAGAAGCTGCCGTCAGCCCCGCTCAGCATCAAGACTTTGGCGTCCGGCTGCGCTTCGACCGTTCGCATCGCGGCCAGCAATTGATCGATCAGGTGAGGCGTGAGCACATTGCCGCTCTCGCGCTCGTCGATCTTGATCGCAAAGACGCCCCTGCCATGGGAGAACAATTCCACGGATGCGGCCGCATTGCGTTCATCGGGAAGCGCCGCTGCCGACGGCACGCCACCGAGCGCCATCGTCGGCTTTCCGCGCGTGGCGGGGGGAGCGGCGACGGCGGTGCTCGAGGCCGGCGCGCGTAGCGCGACAGCGTTGGGTTTCTTCAGCAGGCTGAGGCCGAACACGACCTGTCGCGGTGCATCGATGGCCAATCCAAGCGGTGCGGATTGCGCAGGGGCGGACAAAACCGCAGCGCCAGAAACCATTGCTGCGTGAGCGACAGGGTGTTCGGACATGAGCGACTGAAAGCGCAGGCCGCGCAATTGCACGCATACGTTCCCGTGCGCGTCGCACATGTCGATATCAAACACCGCCTCGCCAGATGCACTCTTGCCGGGCGCCGGCCGCACCGAGGCGAGCACCGGCTGCGTGCCTGCGAGTACGACCCTTGCCGAACGAAGTGCGACAGGTTGCGCCGCACCGCCTGCTGACGCCGCAGCCGCTTCCCACGCGGCCCCGAAGAGCGCCGGGTGCAAAACGTAGTCGCCCGTCGTGTCGGCCAGCTCAGCCGGCATCCGCAGTTCAACGAGCGACGAGGGCAACGCGCGACGGATCGCATCGAGATCAAGCCGTTCGGGCGCGGGGGCACCGACGTACGTGACATGGCCCTGGCAATGGACCATGTGTGCGGCATTGTCGTCGCCATGGATCTCGAAGCTCGCCCGATCAGCGCGCTGATCAAACAACGCGATTGATAACGAAGGCCGCGCGGCGACGATGCCTGGCAGCGCCCACGCCACCTCGCTCAACTCGAGCACGCCGAACTCGCGTTTCGCCGGCATCGAAACTTCGAACGCCGCGCGTGCCATTTCCAGGCAAGCCGCTGCGCCGAGCCGTTGCTCGCCGGGCGAGCCGCTCAGGAAGAACTCGCTGCCATCGAATTTCGCAGCGTAGCGCTGCTCGTTGAAATCCGACACGTTGCGATGCAGCAGCGGATGCAGCGCATCAGACACGACACTCTTGCCGCCGCGCCGGGTCAATGCCTTGACGTCGATCCAGTGGCGTTGGCGGGCGAATGGATAGACGGGCAGGCTGACGATCGGCGTCGCGAGCGCATGGAGCTTGCGCCAGTTCAACTCGACGCCTTCGACCCACTGCTGCGCGAGCAGGTCCAGCTCGCCCGCGGCGGCCTCGCCCGATGCTGGCACCGCACCCGGGCCCGGCTTGAGCCGTCCGCGATAGACGCCATCGGCGTCGGTCTGGCCGTTGAGAAACGCCTGCAGCTTCTCGATCAGGGCGTTTTCCGAATCGACTACGAGACTCAACCGCTCGCTCATGGCCTCGCGCCCGACCTGGAGCGTATGGGCGATGGATTCGAGCGACGGAATCGGCGCGGGCCCGCGCAGCATGCTCAACAGATCGCGCGCCTTGTGCTCGAGCTGCCCGGCCGTACGTGCCGACAGCGGAACGATCACTGCGCCGCGGCGCTGCGTTGCCTGCGCCACTGGCGCAGGCACGTATTCCTCGATGATCACGTGCGCGTTCGCCCCCCCTGCGCCGAACGACGAAATGCCGGCCATGCGAGTGAGCGTGCGGCCATCGATCGCCGGCGCGTCCCACGCCCGCAGGGTCTGATTGACGACGAACGGCGTGCTGTCGAAATCGATATGCGGGTTCAAGCGGCTCGAATGCAGCGACGGCACGATTTGCCGATGCTTGAGCTGCAGCAGCACTTTGGTCAGTCCCGCGATGCCTGCGGCAGCCTCGCAATGGCCGATGTTGGACTTGGCCGAGCCGATCAGGCAAAAGCCGGTATCGGCGGTGTGTTCGTTGAATACCTTGCTGAGCGCGGCGATCTCGATCGGGTCGCCGAGCTTGGTACCGGTGCCGTGCGCTTCGACATAACTGATGTGGCGCGGATCGACGCGCGCCTCGGCCAAGGCTTGGCGAATCGCGCTGGCCTGGGCCTGCGGGTTGGGCACCGTATAGCCATTGGTCTTGCCGCCGTGGCTGAGCGCACTGCCGCGAATCAAGCCATAGATCTGGTTACCGTCGCGCCTGGCGTCGGAGAGCCGTTTGAGCACGACCACGCCCACACCCTCGCCCGGAATGTATCCGCCGCCACCTTCGCCGAAGCTTTGGCAATGCCCGTCGCTCGAAATGAACTGACCGGCGCTCAACATCAAATACTTGTTGGGATGAATCGTGACGTTCACGCCACCGGCAATGGCAAGCGCCGTGCGCCCGAGCTTCAAGTCCTGGCAGGCGAGGTGAATGGCCGTCAGCGACGACGAACACATCGTGTCCACCACCATGCTCGGGCCGTGCAGATTGAGAAAATACGAGACCCGATTGGCGATGCTCGCCGGATTGCTGGCGAAGCCCATGGGCTTGCCTAGCAGGCTGGCCTCGGCCCCGAGCAGTTGATACTCGCCGTACATCACGCCCGCATACACGCCCACTTGCGCCGGCAAATCGCCGGGGTTCGGCACCTGCAAGGCGGCGCGTGTACAGCCTGCGTCCTCGATGGCCATCCACGCGTGCTGCAGGAACAAACGCTCTTGCGGATCGAGGGTTTCAGCTTCCGGCGGCGAGATATTGAAAAAGCGCGCATCGAACTCGTCGACGCCTTCGATGAAGCCGCCCCACTTGCTGTAGTGCTTCCCCGGGATCGTCCGATCCTCGCTGTAATACTCGCGCCAGTCCCACCGATCCTTCGGCACTTCAATGATGGAATCCTTGCCGTCGCGCAAGACTTCCCAGTATGCGTCGATAGTTGGTGCGCCCGGATACCGGCCGCTCAGGCCGACGATCGCGATCGGATCCGCATCCGCGCTATCGCGCGCCGCATCGCCGCCGCGCTGCGCGTTCGCACGCACGCTCCTGAAGCGAATGCTCGCGCCAGATGCGGCAGACGTCGACGCCAATGCTTGCACCGATGCCTGCGCCGGCTCGTGATTGGCAAGGAGCGTCGCGAGCTTTGGCGCATGGGCCTTGACGAAGTAGTCGGCGAGCTCGGCAAGGCTCAGGTATTCGAAGAACAACGTCTTTGGCAGCGGACCGAAGGCGCGCTCGAGCGCGCGAGTGAGATCGAGCGCAAGAATCGAATCGATGCCGTAATCTTCCAGCGGCGCTTGCGGATCCACCTTGTTCGCCGGCAGCTTCAACAACGCGGCCAACTGCTCGCGCAGGTAGTCCCGGGTCCGCGATGCCACGTCACCGGCCGGCATGTGCGCAAGAACGTCTTGCGCTGCGGGAACCACCAGGGCCTGCTTGGGCGACGGCGCCCCCTCAGCATCCGGAAGACCCAAAGCCCGCTGCATCGCTGCCACATCGCCTTCCATGGCGAGCGTCTGATCACACGTGCTCGCGAGGCTGCGATAAAACATCCGCAAGCCGGTCGCCATGCTCATGGGCACGATGCCGGTCTCCTCGCGCAGCCGGGCGCGGTCTTTGGCGCTCACCTGCATCCCGCCGTCCTGCCACAACGCCCAACGGATCGTGAGCGTACGTCCGAAGCGCTGCCCTGCGGCTACGAACCGATTGCGCAATGTCGCGAAGTGATCCATAAAGCCGTTGGCGGCGGCATAGTCGGCTTGCCCGAGGTTGCCCAGTGCCGAGCTCAACGACGAGAACAGGACCAGAAAATCGAGGTCGACCTCGCGTGTCGCTTCGTCGAGGTTAGCGGTGCCAAGCACCTTGGGTGCGAGCACGCGGCTGAACGCGTCCGCGGTCTTCTTCAGGATGAAGTCGTCCGCCGTCATGCCGGCACTGTGGAAAATGCCGTTGAGCTGCTTGTGCTCGCTGATGAGCCCGGCAACCAACTGCTTGACCTGGTCTGGGTCCTCAAGATCCAGTTGCCGGTATTCGAGCGTGCCGCCACCACTCTGCAACGAGGCCAGCACCGCACGCTTGTCCTCCGAGCCTTCGATATCGGCCGGCGCGGCGCGTCCGGTCAGAATGACGCGCGCATGCTCCGTGCGCCGCAGGATCTCGCGCGCGAACACCGCGCCGAGGCCACCCAGGCCACCCGTGATGAGATACACGCCGTGATCCTTGAACGCAGCGCCTTCGGCGACCGGATTCGCGCTCTCCTCCTGCAGCAGTTGCCAATGCGCGACATATCTCACGCGGTCTTCATAGCGGATCAGCACGTCGTGCGGCTGATTGCTCTCGGCAATGAGATGCGCTGCAAGCGCCGCCGAGTCGGTACGCTCATCGGTGAAAACGAGCTGCGCGACGACCATCGGATTCTCGAGAGCCGCAGTCTTAAACAGTCCAGAAAGCCCGGCGAACACCAGATTCTCTTCCCCACTCGGCAGCACAAACTGGACTACCGTACGATGCTTCGGCTTATCCTCGATCGCAATCTTCAGTATACCGAAACATGCCATGGACAGCTGTGCGTAGCGGTGAGCAAGATTACCTTCGCTCACCTGCAACGTCGTGGTCTCGCAGCCGAACGCCTGCGTGTCGATGTCGGGCAGCGCGCACAACACGACGTGCCGTGTGACATCGGCCGCAGCGACGCTCGAGGCAATCGCCGGCTTCCATAATTCAGTCGCGAGCAGCGCCCCGCGCTGCTCGCGACCGATCGCGCGCGCCGTGAATCCTTGAATCTGCACGCAGACATTGCCCTCGACGTCGCACAAATCGATATCGAGCTTCACGAACTTGTCATTGGCTTCAGCCTGCGAGGTGCGGCGCACCCACGCGAACATCTCTTCGGTGCAAGCCGAAAGCACGCGCACGCGATCGAGCGCGAACGGCACGACGGCGGTGGCGGGCGGCTGGCGCATGTCGACCAGCAAAGCTGTTGCGGCCTGCAAGGCGCCGTCCATCAGGCTCGGGTGAAGGACGAAATGCTCGCTGCCGGCCCGGGCGGCAGCCGGCAACGCCAGCCGTGCCAGCAACTCGTGCTCGCCGCGCCGCAGGGTTTGGATAGCGCGATGCGCAGGCCCGTAGTGCAAACCCATGGCCGCGAAGGCCTCATAGAGGCTATCGGCTTCCCATTGGTCCAGCCCCATCGACATCTCGAGCGCGGTCACATTGACGCTCGCCTGAACCGGCAGATCGCCCCAACTGCCACGACCTTGGCAATGGATGATGGAGTCGTCGCTGTAGATTTCGAATTCGATGTCTGCGTCATCCATCACCAGCGCGATATCGACTTGCTTGTGCGCGGCAACGATGATCGGCTGGACCCACACGATGTCGCGCAGCTCGAAAGCGCGGATCTCCGACGGCCGGGGGACGGCACGCTCGATCGCGGCACGCGCCATTTCCAGCGCCGCTACGCCCGGCAGGACCTTGTCGAGCGCCGCGTCGCCCTGTTCCTGAGGCCTCACGCGTACCACGTGATCCCTGAGGAAGAACGCATCCGCGGACAGGGTCGAGCTATAGCGATGCTCATTCAGATCGGACGTGTTCGCGTGCAGCAGCGGATGCAGTTGCAGCACGCCCGCCGCGGGCGGCGTCGCCTCGATCCAGCAGCGCTCTTTGGCGAAGACATAGGTCGGCAGGCACACCCGTTTGGGTTTGGCGAGCGCGTGAAGCTTGGGCCATTCCACCACCTCCGCGCGAACCCAAGCCGCCGCGAGCTTGCTCAGTTCCCCTTCAGGGAACACAGTCTCGCCGCTCTCAATGTAGGCACGCAAGAGCGCAATGAGCTCGGGCACGGCCTCGGCCACGAAGGCCGCCCGGCACTCCATCGCCTCGCGGCCGCTTTGCAGCGTGTAGGCGACGTCGGCCAGATCGATGCGCTCCGCCGGCTCGGCCAGAAAATCGGCCAGCCGTTCCGCGTAGGCACGCAGGCTCGCCTGCGATTTGGCCGAGATCGGGACAATCACGGGTTTGGCCGCGCGCCTTGCGCGCGTGCTCTGCGCCGCCGCGTGCTGCTCGATCACAATGAACGCGTTGGTACCGCCTACCCCGAGACTGTTGACCGCGGCGCGGCGCGGCGTGCGGCCCTGCGCCAGCCGGCGGAGACCGGGCTCGATGGTGAACGGCGTGTTCTCGAACTTGATCCTTGGATTGGGCTCCTTGTAATTGACGGCGGGTGGAACGATGCCGTGCTTGACCACGAGCACCGCCTTGATCAACCCGGCGATGCCGGCCGCCGCTTCGAGGTGGCCGATGTTCGCCTTCACCGCACCGAGTGCGCAGAACCCCTTTTCGCCGGTGTATTCCTTGAAAGCTGCGGAGAGCGCCTTGACCTCTTCCGGGTCGCCCATCGCGGTGCCGGTGCCGTGGGCTTCGACAAACCCGATAGAAGCGGCATCGACGTCGGCATTGCGCAAGGCAGCGCCGATGCAGGCAATCTGGCCTTTCGCGCTGCTTGCGGCATAGCTCATCTTGCCCTTGCCGTCGTTGCTGATTGCGGAACCCTTGATGACAGCGTGAATGTTGTCGCCATCACGAATAGCGTCGGAAAGACGCTTGATCAGCACGAGCCCGACGCCACTGCCGAACACGACGCCGTCGGCACCCGCATCGAAAGGACGCACGCACCCCGACTTCGAGAAGATGTAGCCATCTTTATAGAGGTAGCCCTGAGCGTGCGGCACGCGCACGCTCACGCCGCCCGCCATTGCCATGTCGCATTCGCCGTTAAGCAGGCTGAGCCGCGCCTGATGCAGCGCCACGATCGACGTCGAGCATGCCGTCTGGATCGTCATGCTCGGCCCGGTCAGATTCAGCTTGTAGGAAACGTAGGTGGCGAGAAAATCCTTGTCGTTGCCAAGATGGGTCGAGCCGGCAGTCACCTTCTCGAAGCGATCATCAAGGTTGACGAAGTTCGCGAAATAGCTGGTGGCGACCCCGCCCCCGCCGGCGAACACACCGACATTTTGCGGGCCACGGCCGGCGTAGCCGGCGTCCTCCAGCGTCCCCCACGCGCACTGCAGGAGCAGACGGATCTGGGGATCCATCAGCTCCGCTTCCAATGGCGAGATCTTGAAAAAGCCCGGGTCGAAACGATCGACGTCATTTAACGTCGCCGAGACTTTCACATAGTTGCGCCCGGCAATGTCTGCCTCGCTCACGCCGTTACGCCTGAGCTCGTCATCAGACATCGTCTGGATGCTGTCACGCCCTGCACAGAGATTGTCCCAGAACGCGGACACGCTATCGGCACCCGGAAATTTTCCGGACATGCCGATGATCGCAACATCGTCGCCCTTGATATTCACTTTTCTTTAATCTCTTAAGAAGACAGTTCGCAGCAGCAGCCGATTACTGGGAGCGTTCGAGGCAGCTTGTGTAGACGCGGCAAAGATCGCCGAACGTGCGGATGTCGGTGATCATCACGTCCTCGCGCAGGAATGGATCGATGCCGAGTTCCTCTTCGAGGCCGGCGATCAGCGCCGCGACCGTGAGCGAAGTGAAGCCGAGGTCGTCGACGATTTCGCTCTCGTCGGTGAGCTCCGGCAGGTTGAGATCGCGCTGCGCCGCGATGTTGCGGATGACCTTCTCGATGGTTTGCTTGATGTCGTCGCTCATTTCCTAATCCCCTGTCAGACCGTCAATCCGCCGTCTACGACAAACGTTTGGCCAGTGATGAATTTCGATTCGTCCGAAAGCAGAAACTTGACGACGGAGGACACGTCTTCCACCGTCCCCAGGCGACCCAGCGGCGTCTGGCGCACGATGCGGCCTTTTTGCTGCTCGGTGAGTCCGTGGGTCATTTCCGTTTCCATGAAACCGGGTGCGACCGAATTGACGCGCACGCCCATGGACCCCAATTCCCTCGAGAGGCTTCTCGTCAGGCCGTCGAGCGCGGCCTTGGTCGCGCTGTAGGCGCCGACGCCCTTGAAGCCACGCACGCCGACAACCGATGACACATTCACAATGGCGCCCGCGCCGCGGACCATCATCTGCTTCACGCACAACTGCGACAGGCTGATCGCGCCACCCAGGTTGACGGAGATCATTTGCGAAATGTCCTTGCTCTTCATCGTCGTGAGGATCCCCTCGTGCGCCATGCCCGCGCTATTGACGAGGTAGCCCACGCGGCCATGCTGCTCGCGTACGCGTTGCAAGAAGCCCGAGAGCATGTCTTCGTCGGCGATGTCGACGGACTCCCAGTAGAGCCGGCCTTTGCTTTGCGCGATCGCCAGTTCGAGCTCGGAGGTCGGGTTGCGGCTGAAAGTGGCCACTCTGTAGCCGGCTGCAATCAGCGACTCGCAGAGGGCCAATCCCAGGCCTTTGCTGCCGCCGCTGACCACGGCGACTCGTGTACTAGATTCGATCATTTGGTTGTCTCAGCTTTACTCATGCAAGGGGTTGCTCTAATGCGGCTTGCGGCGTTGCGTCGTCTTCGCCTTCGTCTCCGTCTTTAGCCACTGCCTCGGTCTTGCTGATGCGGATCTTCTTGAAGCGCGTACCGACCAGGCTCTGCTGATCTGCGATGGTGATGAGCCCTGGCACCTTGAACGGGCTCAAATGCTGCTGGCACTGCTCGATGATGCGGCGCTTGAAAACCGCCGGCTCTTCATCGCGCTCGAGAACGCACTCGGCCCAGACCATCTGCCCAACCACCGGGCTCAGCTTTTTCCGGACGACCACATCCTTCACGTTGTCGAGCGTGAGCAAAAAGCTCTCGATCTCGACCGGGAACACCTTCTCGCCGGCTACATTAATTATTTCGGACTCGCGCCCGAGGATCTTGAAGTACTCGCCGTCGACTTCGACTTTGTCGCCGGTGTTGTACCAGCCGTCGGCATCGAACGGGCTCGGCGAATTGAGATAACCGAGCATCGGCTGAGCGCTCTTGATCCAGAGCACCCCGTCGCGTACTTGCACATCGAACCCCTCTCCGCCGATCTTCATCCACTTCGATGACGAGTTCTTCGATTGCGTCGCCAGGATGCCGAGCTCGGAGAGGCCATACGTCTGCTTCAAGGTCACGTTCGGGAGAGTCGCGTGCAAGCTGGCGAGCGTCGATTCGGGCATCGCCTCCGTGCCGTAGGTGATGACCTTCAATGACGAGAGGTCGTAATGCTCGTGCGCGCGCGACATCAGCAGCATGGTCAAGAACGACGGCGTAGTTGGCAGCAGCTCAACCTGGAACCGTTCGACGCAGGCGCAAATGTCCTTCGCTTGCCGTGAAGCGCAAGTGACGACCGTACCGCCGTTGAAGATCACCGCGAACAACGTGTTCAAGCCGCCGATGTGATCGAGCTTCAAGAACAGCAGCGTGCGGAACGACGCGCGCACACGCTCGCGATACTTGCTGACCATGCGTTCATAGTCGAGCAGCACGGCTTTGCCCTTGCCCGTACTGCCGGATGTGAAGATAACGACGCCCGCCCGGCCCTCGGCCACCATCGGCTCAAGCAGCTCGTGCAGTGGCGCGCCGCTCGATGGCAGCGCACGATGTTGCGTGGTCTCGGGCGTGATCGGCCCTTGTGCCGCAACGGTAATCAGCCGCGAAGCGCCAACGGTGGCCAGGCGCTCCTCGATAAGACTCCGGTCGTCCTCGGCAAGCGGAATAACAATGCATCCGCACGCGAGCAACGCCTGGACGAGCGCAATTACATCGATGTGGTAGTCCGCCACCAGTCCCACGCGATCGCCCGCTCCAATGTTCCAGCCGCGAAGCGCCTCGCCCCACTGCTCGGTCTTCGCAACGAACCCGGCATAGGTAGCCGAACCCGATTCATCGACCGAGATGATTCGCTCCCCGAAATTCTCGAGACGTTCTTTTATCCAGTCCATTACCGTGTCCTCAAAGTGTTCGCCGGCACCCGGTCAATTCGCCGCATTCACACCGCTCGTGGCCGGGTCGAGAAAATCGAAATGGGCGTTGCGGTACTTCTCCTGGCGCAGCATGGCCGGATTGTGCTCGGTGAGCTCCGTGTATAGCTGAGAGGGTGCGCCGAGGTTCAGCAGAATCTGCGGGAAGAAGCCGCCCATGTCGAGGTCGTACAGCAATTCGACCTGGATGGAACCATCAGGCATCGGCGTATAGCGCCAGACGTTGTGAGCGTGCTCGAGGCGCACGCAGCAATTGTCGGGCGGCAGATGGTTCGGCACCGCGAGGCTCTCGAGCGTCACCACCCTGGTGACCGGGTCAACATGCACCTGGTTTTGCAACAGCATTTCGCGCGGCTTGAACGGCGGGAACAGCTTGATGGTCCACATCGTCACGTTGTTGAGCCTGCGCGGATCCCATGGCGTAAGAATCTTGTAGCTCTGGCAGCCGGCAACCCACTTCGAGCAATCGTTCGCGATGCTCTCGTCGAGCGCCGGCGCGATGATGTTGCTCATGCTGAATTCCCTGGACTGCGTAACGGCCCGGATCCTGAGCGACTCGGAGCCCGGCGTCTTCATCGTGTAGACCTGCGTGCCGTTCTTGTCGATCTTCAGGTCCCAGCGATTGGAGCCGGAGATGAGCCACAGCCAGTTCGCGAACACGATGAGCATCACAACAATCGGCAACGCGATGACCAGCCGCTTGACGAGCCGCAACAAACTAAAGCCGCCCTTCTTGCTTGTGCCGGCCAGCGCATCGGCCCCGGGCTTCGAGTTCACGGTTTGAATTTCCATTTGCACCTCTATTCGATGAGTTCGTTATTGCCCGTTATCCGGCGACGCCTCGAGACTGGTCGAGCCGAACGTGACGGGCTTGCTTTCGTCCAGGAAAGCGAGGTGGGCATCGCGGTACTTCTGCTGACCGAGCAATGCCGGGATGTCCCTGGACAGGAGTTCGAATACGAGCTGAGGTGCGTGCAGATTCTCCAGAATCGCGGGGAAAGTACCGCCCAGACTGAGGTCGTAGACCACAATGACCTGGGTCGAACCATCGGGCAGCGGCGTATAGCGCCAGATGTTGTCCATGTGGTTCATACGCACGCAGCAATCATCAGGGGGCAGCTTGTTCGGCACGGCGATGTTCTCGAGCCTGACCACCTTGGTGTCCGGATCCTGGTGAATCTGACCCTGAAGCAGCATTTCGCGCGGCTTGAACGGTGGGAACATGGCGACCGTCCACAAGGTGATGTTGCTGAGGGAGCGGTTATCAAAGTTCTTGATGATCCGGTAGCCCAGGCAGCCGGTCACCCACTTCGCGCAATCTCGCTGGTTCTGAATGCTTTCATCGACAAGCGATGCGATCTGGTTGCTGAGGGTCATGCCCCGGAACACCCGCACGCCCTGGACCTTGAGCGACTCGGAGCCGGGGGACTTGAGCGTGTACACCTGCGTGCCGTCCTTGTCCATCGCGAGCTTCCATTGGTTCGAGCCGGACATGATCCAGATCCAGTTCGCCAGCGTGACCAGCGTGACGATCACTGCCAATACCATCGCCGCCCGCTTGACCGACCGCAGGCTGAAACCGCCGCGTCTGCGCCGAGCTGTCGGCACATCAGGCTCCATATTCGCCTTCGTGACTTGTGCTTCCATCTGGATCCCCATAGATTTAATTGGCGCCGAGCTCTTGGACGTAGCCGACATGCGCGTTGCGGTACTTCTCCATGTTCATCAGGTCTTGCATGCCGTGGAGAATCTGGTACGTTCCCTCGATCAAAGCGAGGTTGGCTACGACGTATGGCAGACCACCGATATCGGTGTCTTGCTGGAAATCGATGTCGAGCTTGCCGTCGGGCAACGGCGTCAATTTCCAGTGGTTGTGCAGGCGCGTGATGCGCACACAGCATGGGTCACGCGGCAGGCGGTCTGGTGCGGCGATGATGTTGATGCGCACCTGCCTGGTGACCCGGTCCTGCACCTGCTCTTGCAGCAGCACGTACTCGCGCGGCTTCAATCCCTTCAGATCGAATTTGAACGTGACGTATGCCGCATAGCGGCCGGGCACGCTCGGCAGTTGCTCGATGACGCGGCCGTCGTAGCAGTGCGCATCGACGCAGCTGTCGAGATCCTCGAGCAGCTTGATCATGCCCGCGAGCCTGGAGTCGACGCGCGTGTGCGCTTTGATCAGCAAGAGGCCCGAGCCGGGCGTCTTCAAGGTCCAGACTTGAACGCCTTCCTTGTCGGTCGCGAGCTTCCATTGATTCGAGCCTGATGCCACCCACACCCAGTTCGCAATCAGTGCGATCACGAGCAATGCCGCGAGGCCGTACAGCACAAACCTGAACCACCCCCTCTTGCGTTTGGCCTGTGCCGGTGAATTGGCGATGAGACTTGGATCACTTGCTGGTGTCATGATTCGGTTTCCATCGAGTGGTTAGGGATTAAGCGCGCGATGGCGCCAGTTCAAAGCGCGCTCAGAAGGTGCCTCGACAGATACTTCGCCAGACAGACGAGCGAGACGGTCGGCGTGCCGCGCATATCGTCGGGGAGCACCGAGCCGTCGCAAACATGAAGACCGCGAAACTGAGTTTCAAGCGTGCTGTCGACGTGCTCTTGAATTCGTACCAGGCCTCCAACGCGGCCCGCGGCGGTGACGCCGAAATCGACGATGTCCTTGGCGCCCGCTTTCTCGAGGATCTTGACGGCCGCTTGCCGGCCGCGGTCGAGCTTGGCCCGGTCGTGCTGATCGAATGTCTTGTGCAAACGCCCGTTCGGGCGCATTTGTCCGCCAAGGCCATCCTTGACCTTGACGCCAATGCCGATCGTCTCGGGAAAAGCGAACAAATGCTTGAGCTTCATGCCGCCCACCATCATCGGCCGATGCAGCGCGCGCACAATGTTGGCGTCGCTCAACTCGATGCCCGCATCCAGCTGGCAGCCCGCGCTGCCTACGAAACCGTCGGTGCCCTTGAGGCCGGGCACGAGGCCATAGATCGCGTAGCCGGGGTTGCAATAGAAGCCGCGCGCGCCAATGCCCTCGACGCCGGTGTCACGCAAAATCTTCGGCGTTGCCAGCTCGCCCGCGGCGAGCACGATCTTCTTCGCGTAAGCTTTGCGGAGCTCAGCGCCGAACGGGCTCTTTCTGAGCTTGTACTCGACGCCAACGGCGCGCTCGCCGTCAACGAGGATCCTGGAAACGGTGGCGCCGTTCATGAGCACGGCGCCGTTGGCAAGCGCATCCTGAACCGATGACTTCGCTTTCCATTTGGCGTCGTAGGCATAGCCGGCAGTGCATCGCGAAGCGTCGACGAGCATGTCGAATTTGTGCCAGTCGTAGCCCAAGGCCCGCGCGCTGTCGCTCAGCGCGCATCCTTGCGGGTTCAGCAGCGAATCAGGCAGCGGCCCGATCGGCAGTTCGTTCCTGATGGCCGCGAGATCGCCGGCAAGGTCAATGCCCAGCGTGCGGAAGGTATCGAGCTGCGGATAGTTGACTACGGCGAAATAGAGGCTTGTCGAACCGCCTGTCGTCAGTGCGCGCACGGTCGAGAGCCCGCGATCGCCGAGAATGACGCGATCGGCAATCGAGACGATCGCGCCAAGGGTCTCCTTGAGCGGCGGGTTGGCGCCGCGCTCGAGAATCAGCACGCGCTTGTTGCGCAGGGCGAGCTCCTTGGCAATCGTCCCACCGCACGTTCCCGAGCCGATGACGATCACGTCGAATTCGCGCTGCCCGGCCTTGGCGCTCATGCTCGCCTCCGCTGCTGCTCAGAGCGCGAGGCCGATTTGCCGGCCGGCTTCGGCAAGTACTGGTTAATTTTCTTCGCCACGTCCGCGGCGCTCTCACGTTCGAGAATCGCGAAGTGATCGGACTGGATCTCACAGGTCCGCAGTTGGCCAGCAACCAGCGTGCCCCATCCATAATCGTCAGGCACGTTGGCAAAACCATCGCTCGCACGGATGAGGACCACGACCGACTCGTGCGGCAACGGCCCCGGCACATAGGCGCGGCAGGCCCTCTCGCTCGCCGTGGCGACGTCGACCGTCGCCATGAACTGCGCTTTGGGCACCGTCACGCCCAACTGGCAGAGACTGTCGTACAGGAAGGCACTGCGTTCGCCCTCGGACAATAGCCGCAGCGCGCGCGCGTCCAGATCGGAAACCGCGCCGAGCGACTTGACGAAATGCCTGAACACGGCGGCGGTCATGTCCGTCACGTCGGTGTCCCGCGCGGTGGGGCACAGTGTGTCAAGCAGCATCAGCGATGCGACGCGCTCATTGCGTTGCATCAGCGCTCTCGCCATCTCGAACGCCACCACGCCGCCATTCGAGTAACCGAACAAGTTATACGGCCCCTCTTTCTGCACGGATCGCAATTGCGCGAGGTTGAACTCGGCCATCGCTTCGATGCTCGTCACCGACGATGCGTTGCCGTCAAGACCGAGCGGCTCCAGACAGTACAACGGCTGGTCATCGCCCAGCGCGTGGCTGAGTTGCTGCAACGACAAGGCACTGCCTCCGGCGCCCGGCAAAGCGAAAATGGGCGCCTTGCGGCCTTTTGACTGAATGGCGATCAAGACATTGACGTTGACCGGCACGTCGAGCGCGTCCGCCGGTTCATTGCCAACGATGTCCCCGCCGGCAGTGTCGCCATCGGCGACGGGCCCGCTAGCGGCGACGACGAGCGAGTCGACAAGTTCCGGATACGTTTTCGCCAGATAGGCGGCGAGCGCTTCGATCCGCGGGTGCTGGAACACGGTGCTGGGCGACAAGGCAATACCCAGTACTTCATCGACGCGCTGAAGCACCGCGGCAATGCCGATAGAGGTCATCCCCAACTCGATCAGCGTTTTGTCCGGCGCGATGTCGGCCGCAGGCTTCGCCAATTGCCGTGCCACCTCATGCTTGAGTAAAAGCGCCACGCGCTGCACGGCCGCCATGGGGACCTCGTTGCCAGGGTGCGGCGCACTCACGGGCAACCGATAGAAATGCCACGCATCGGGTGCCGCCGATTCGTCGGCCAGCGCCTCGCTCAAATCCGGGCTCGTCGGCTCCGCCACCGCCCCCATGCGTGGCCGGAAACTCGTGCGCTCAGCAAAGTCGATCCAGTGCCGCTCCTTCGCAAACGGATAACCGGGCAGCGTAGCCGCGCGCACCGATGCGCCTTGCCAGATCGTGCGCCACGGCATCGATACGCCGTTGACCCACAGCAACGCAATCTGTTTCCAATCGCCGCTTTGCACGGCTTCTCTCAATTGCATCCGCGCCATATCCGAGCCGATCAGCGCCGCCAGCGGATTCTTTCGTCCGGTGTCGACACGGCCATGGAAAATACCGTCCATCTCCAGCCCCACCGGTTCGCGCAGACCCGACTCGAGCACGCGCCTTAACTTGGCCAGAAGCGCCTCGCGCGAGGACGCCACCACCGCCAGCCTCGCATCAAGCGCCCGACGCCCGACTTGCGCGGTAAAAACGAGATCGTCGAAACGCACGGCCTCGACGGCTTCGGTGCTCGAGAGGGACAGGAAGCCGACATAGCCGCGCACGTAGGCCTCGAGGCGGCCGGCGTCGCTCGCAGACAGGACGAAGAGCCGCTCGCAAGCCACATCGGGGCTCGCCGTGGCGCGCGCATCCAGGTGCTCCTCGAGCAGGATGTGAACGTTGGTGCCGCTATCGGCGAAGGAGTTGATCCCGGCCCTGATGGGCACATCGCCCTCGCGGATGTCCTCGAATGCAATCGCACGATCGGCGATATAGAGCGGATGGGCGGCGCTATCGACATCGAGGAAGCTGTTGATACGCTGCTTCGAAATCGTGGCTGGAAAGCGCTTGTGATGCAAAGACAGCGTCAACTTGATGAGATTGACGGCGCCGCTCGCTGCTTCGACGTTGCCGATGTTGCCCTTGACGCTGCCAAGTGCGCAGCGCTTCGCATTCTGCGAGCGGCTCGTGAACGCGTTCTTGACGCCTTCGTATTCGAAGGAATCGGCCCATTTTCTGGCGTAGCCGTCAACCTCGACGTAGCGGACGGATTCCGGAGCGACGGCGGCCAGGCTGTAGCAGGTGCTCAGCACGTCGGTGATCGACTCGTGCCGCACCTCGGACATGCTGCGGGCCGAACCGCGGTAATTCTGATGCGACGACTTGATGACGGCGTAGATCCGGTCGTTGTCCCGTTGCGCGTCGGCGAGGCGCTTCAACACGACCATGGCGACACCCTCGCCGCGCGTGAATCCGCTCGCGTCGTTGTCGAACACACCGCTCGTGCCGTTGGCCGACAGCAAACCATACTGCGACGAAGCGACATAGTCGTCGGCAAAGAGATTCAGAGACACACCGCCAGCGAGCGCCAGATTGCTCTCGCCATTGACGAGCGAGTAGTACGCCCGGTTGATCGCAACGGCCGAGGACGCGCAGTTGACGTTGATCGACTCGCTCGGGCCGCGCAGGTCGAACGCAAACGAAATGCGGTTGGCCAGGTAATAGGTCGGACTCGACGAGGTGAACAAAGGCCCGTCCGTGAGACTCTGAAAGTTGAGCTCGCGCAATCGCTGTTCATACTCGGAATACTGATAGCCGACGAACACGCCCGCCTTCGTGCCGGCCAGCGACTCGACGTCGATGCCGGCGTCTTCGATGGCGTGGTACGTCTGCTGCAAGAGCAGGCGCTGCTGCGGGTCCATCTCCTTCGCCTCGTTGGCGGAAAGGCCGAAGAAACCTGCGTCGAAACAATCTACGTCGTCGATGAGGGCGCCCCATTTCGACACCGTCTTGCCGGGCGCCGGGCCTTCAGCATAGTAGTCCTGCCAGCGCCAGCGCGAAGCCGGGATCTCCCTCACGCTGTTCTTTTCGCCGAGCAGATTGGTCCAGAACACCTGCGCATTCGGCGCATCGGAGAGCGTGCAGCTCAAGCCGACAATCGCGATATCGGTGGCACGCTGAGGCCGGGCGGTGTCGGCATCGGCCGCATCGGCCGCATCAGCCGCCGAAGAGAGGCCATAGTGCTTCATCAGATCGTCGGCATGATCAGACACGAGCGCATCGGCGATGTCTTCGATCGAGCCGAACTCGTTGCCTGCCAGATCGACCGAAAATTTGCTGCTGACGTACTCGATCAGGGCCTGGGCCTCGACTTGCGCCTGAGCCCGCGCCGGTTCGACTTCGCGCACGAGCCCTGCCAGCAGGGCGGCAAGCTCACGCAGCGTGCTGACATCGGCGAACTGCGCAGGCGTCAGCGCGACGTCGAACTCGCTCTCGATGCCGCTGATCAGCTCCATCACGATGATGGAGTCGATGCCGAGCGCATGAAACTCCGCATCGGCATCGATGTTCTGCGCCGGCAGCTTGATGGTTGCCTCGATCACGCCGGTGAGGCGCTGAAGCACATGCAATGGAGCCGCGTTCGACATGTCAGATTCCTTTTGATTTAAAACCGCGCAGGTCGGCGAGGACCAACTGCCTGAGCGTGTCGACGTTGAGGCGCGCGACGGCGCCCGCGGTGCGCCTCTCGGATGCAGCGGTCTCGTCGCGGGCCGTGCCCGGAAACAGGAGCCGCCGCAGCCGCTTGACTTGTCCTTCCATGACCATGGCCTGACCGGCATGCAGGTCCAGTGCGCCGTAGAACGCCCGAAGACCGTTGCCGGTGCTCATCGGGAGCATGCCGGTGGCCTCGAGCAGACGCGCGCGGGCCTTCGGAGCAATCTGCATCCCCCCTTCTTCCCAAAGCGGCCAATTGATCGAGACCGCATGGCCGCGGCGCTGGCCTGCGCTCGCGAGCGCATTGCGCCGCTGCGCGAATTGGTCCATGAATGCGTTGGCCGTCGCGTAATCGGCTTGACCGACGTTGCCCATCGCCGCGCTGACGGACGAGAACAGCACCAGGAAATCGAGATCGAGCTCGCTCGTCGCTTGATCGAGATGGAACGTCCCGGTGACCTTGGGCTCGAGCACCTCGGCGAACGTGGCCGCGCTCTTGTTGACGATCATGCTGTCGTGCGTCATGCCCGCGCTGTGGATCACGCCGTGCAAGGCGCCGTAGCGGTTCACGATCTCCTTGATGAGCGCGTCGACCGCGTCTGCGCTATTGAGATCGAGCGATTGGTACATGAGCTGGCTCGATGGCACCAAAAGCGGCGAGGCCAGCCGCTCGATCGCCTCGCGCTTCTCGTCGGTCAGTGGCGAACGCCCGGTGAACACGATGCGCGCCGACGGCGTTTGACGCAGGATTTCGCGGGCAAACGTCAGCCCCAAGCCGCCCAAGCCACCTGTGATCAGGTAGACACCGCGATCGCGGATCGCGATGCGCGCTTCGGCCCGCAAGCTCGCCTCCTGCCAGCGCAGCACTCTCAACTGCTCGCCCTCGCATCGGAAAAGCGCTTCCGCGGGCGCGGCACGACAGGCGCGCAGCCGTGCGGCAAGCGTGCGCTCGTCGGCAGCGTCGCCAATCAAAACGAGCTGACCGATCAGGCCTGGCTGCTCGAGGCGCGCGGACCTGATGAGGCCCGACAAGCCCGCCATAAGAGTATCGGCGCCCTCACAGCCGACCGCGATCTGAAACAGCACCTTCCCTTTGACTCTCGCCTGCAGCACTGCCTGAAGCCGCTCGAACGAGGCCACGGCGGCCGCACGGTAGCGCTCGGCCGCACTGAGCGATTGCGGGAGAGCGAGCCGTGTTATCTGCCCGATTTCGGGCGCCGATGACCTGAACCGGTCGATGTCGAGGTGCGGCAGATCACAGAGAACGACCACGTGCTGCACCATCGTGTCCGCCGGCGCCGGAGCGGCAACGGCGCCGGCTGCATCCACCCAGACCGGATGCGCCAGCACGGTGCCGACCTCGGGCGCGTGCAGCACCGACACCCTGGCTGCCGGCTTGTCCGTCTTGGGCGCGGCGGCCGTTTCGATCCAATGCCGTTCGCGAGCAAACGGATAGGTCGGCAGGCTCAAGCGCTTCAGACGCTCGCCTGACGTATGCAACCGGCTCCAGTCGATTTCCGCGCCCGTCACCCAGGCTTTTGCCATGTCGTGCGTGCCGCGCGAGATGTCGTCGTTCCGGTTCTGGTCGGCACCCTTGCGTGCTACCCGAGCGCAATATAGACCCGGCACTTCGCCTTGAGCCGCCACGAACCGGTCAAGCTGCTCCGTCAGCTCGGCGATAGAACGCGTGACGATGGCCAGCCGCTCTTCCACGGGGTCGCGGCCGACCTGCAGCGTATAGGCGAGAGCGTCGAGCTCCACCGCATGCGTGCGCACATGCGCAAGCAGCGATGCGGCGTACGCGCGCAGCCGCTCCTCGTTTTTTGCCGAGAGCACCACGATCTGCTCGGCCTGCGTCTGAACGGGCGCCACCGGCTTCGGCGCGATGTACTCCTCGAGCACCACGTGTGCGTTCGCCCCGCCCCAGCCGAACGAGCTCACGCCCGCCCGGAGCGGCAAAGCGGTGCCGTCCGGTGCGCAGGCGGCTGCCCAAGGCGTTGTCTTGTCGACGATGTAAAACGGGCTGCCGCTCAAATCGACGTACGGATTGAGCTCCTTCAGATGCAGCAGCGCCGGGATCTGCCGATGCTTCATCGCCAGCAGCACCTTGAGCAGGCTGGCGATGCCGGCTGCGGGCTCCAGGTGGCCAATATTGGTCTTGACGGCGCTCAAACCGCAGTGCGGCTTGAGCGGCGCCGGCATGCCATGCTGCTGATACAGATCGCCGAACGATTTCTTCAGCGCCTGAATCTCGATCGGGTCACCCAGGCTCGTGCCGGTGCCGTGGCATTCGATATAGCCGACGGTGCCCGGATCGATTTGCGCTTTCTGGTAGGCCTCGATCAAGAGCTCGGTCTGCGCCTTCGGATTGGGCGCCGTCAGGTTGGTCACGCGGCCGCCATGGTTCTCGGCGGTTGCCTTGATCACGGCGTAAATCGGATTGCCATCAGCTACGGCCTGCGACAAGCGCTTGATCAGGATTGCACCCACGCCCTCACCACGCACGTAACCGTTGGCGTTCTTGTCGAAGGTCTTGCACTTGCCGTCCGGGCTCAACATGCCGGCCGAGCTGAGCGAGATGTGCGCGACAGACGTCAGCATCACCTGCACGCCGCCGACGATGGCCATGTCGCTGCTGCCGGTGTGGATCGACTCGATGGCCCGATGCAGCGCGATCAGCGAGCTTGAGCAGGCCGTGTCGATCGGCGCGCTGGGGCCGCGCAGGTTGAACAGGAACGAGATGCGATTGGCCAGAATCGAATGCGAATTGCCGGATGCCGAATAACCGTCCAAAGAGGTCTGATGCTCCGACAGCACATCAATGTAGTCCTTCGACGAAACGCCCACAAAAAGGCCCGTGCGCGTGCCCGAGAGATCCGACACCTTGTGTCCCGAGTCCTCGATCGCCGTCCATACGGTCTCGATGAAAAGACGTTGCTGCGGATCCATCATCTGCGCTTCGCGCGGCGTGATGCCAAAGAAGAGCGAGTCGAACTTGTCGACCTCCTTCATGAAGCCGCCCCACTTGGAGTAGGACTTGTTGATCTCCTTGACGGGGTCGCCATGCACGTCTTCCCAGATCCAGCGATCGCGCGGAATCTCCGTGACCATGTCGCGGCCGTTCTTGAGGTTGTCCCAGTACTCGCTGAGATCCGCCGACTGCGGCATCACACCGGCGATGCCGACGATGGCAATCGTGTCGTCGATAAAACGGCGCTCCGGCGAGATGCCCGAGCGGCCGGCAGGAGCCGGCTCCTGCCATCCCTTGTCGATCGCGAAGGTGAGCTCCGCGTCCGGGCGCTCAGCCGGCACGGCGGGCGTTGATCGACGGAAACTCGAAGAACAGAACCGGATTGACGTCGAGGCCGTACGTTTCGTTGATGGCGTTGGCGAAGGTCGTAAGACCGATGGAATCGAAGCCGAGATCGAGCAGGATGGCGTCCAGCGAGAGGTCAGCGGCATCGAGCTTGAGCATGGCCGTCACCTTGCCCACCAGCTCCTTGACGACAGCGCCGTACAGATCGGCACCGCCCGCTGCGACCGCGACCGGCGCCCTGGTGACGGATTTCTCGTCGGCAGCGGGAATGGCCTCCTTGCTGCCCAATCCCCACGCTTGCTCGATCTTGGCTTGCACGCCGCACAGCACGGCAATTTGCGAGCGCGCCGACGAGAGGCCGCCGACGAACCCGGCCAGGCCCTCCTCCGTGGTGAGCGGCCGGATGCCCAACGTCTTCCTGAAGAACAGTTCGGTCTGCTCATCGAGCTGCATGCCGCCTTCGGCCCACAGCGACCAGTTGAAGCTCAGTGTATGGCCCGAGCGCATGCCCGCTGCGCGAAGCGCTTCGCG
Source organism: Caballeronia udeis (assembly GCF_001544555.2). Taxonomy (GTDB): domain Bacteria; phylum Pseudomonadota; class Gammaproteobacteria; order Burkholderiales; family Burkholderiaceae; genus Caballeronia; species Caballeronia udeis. Next base: position 95,023 of record NZ_FCOK02000016.1, read on the forward strand.
ACGAGCAGCAAACGAGTCCATGAAGTGATTGGCGAACGCGTAATCGCATTGGCCCATGTTGCCGCCGAGCGCGGCGAGCGACGAGAAGAGGACGAAGAAGTCCAGCTTCTCATCGCGAGTCGCCTGATCGAGGTGCATGCTGCCGTGAACCTTGGGCGCAAACACCGCGTGCATGTCGTCGCGGGTCTTCTTTCGGATAAGCGAATCGCGCAGCACGCCGGCGCCGTGAATAATGCCGTCGATTCCGCCAAACCTGGCCCTGGCCGCATCGACAACGCGCCGGACGTCATCGGCCTTCGACACATCGGCCGCCAGATACAACACTTCAGCGCCCAGCGCAACGAGCGCGTCGAGCTGCGCCTGGCGTTCGGCTGACAGCGCGGAGCGCCCCGTCAACACAAGGCGTGCCTGGCAAAGCCGGCTCAAATGCTCGGCAAAGATCAGGCCAAGGCCGCCCGCGCCGCCAGTGATCAGATAAACGCCCTTGTGCCTGAGCGCCAGTTCGGTCGAGCCCGCGAGCTCGAAGCGCTTGAGGGTACGGACGTGACGGACGCGCTCCTCGTAGCGAACGGTCGCCGTTGCGTGAACGCCCGAGTCGAACTCGGCCAGTACGGCATCGAGCGTCTGATCCGGATTACGTTGCGCCTGACGGATCTCGAGCACCTGGCAGGCGAACCTCGGGTTCTCGAGATGCAGCGTCCTCACGAACCCGTTGATCGCTTCGTTGTGCGGCTGCAGCGCATTTGCATCGCCGAAGTATGCGTACAGCAGTTGCACATTTGCCGATGGCTTGCATTCGATCAGCCCCTGACAAACCGACAGGAATCCGTACACACCGCGTTCAAGGGCTTCGTCGAGCGCAGCTTCGTCGTCGCTCACTGCACCTTCGGGCCACGCGTAGCAGATCTTCTCAAGGCCCAAGCCATCCCGGCCGAGTGTGGCGAAGAGGCGCGCGAAGTGTTCCGGATTGCGCGGATCGACGACGTAGATGCGATCGCCACGGTCTTCGAACTGTTCGCCGCGCAAGACCAACGCAACGTTGCGGCCGCGTCGCACGCATGCATCGCGCAATTGCATGTCAACATCGAACAGCACGATGGGCGCCGTGCCAGCCGTGCCCGGCCGGCATGGCGCCGTCTCCCACTCATGCGTGTAGTAGAGGGGAACAAACGCATCGTCATTCTGAGCCGGAGCCGAAACCGGCTTCTCATGGACGCGGGTGAGCGCCACGCCCACCGTTTCGCGGATACGGGCCAGCACCTTGCCGCTCTCGTCGACGATCGTCACATCCTCGCGCGACACCCCGGAGCCGGCGCCACGATCGTTCTTGCTCTTTGTGAGGTAGCTGTAGCACACGCGCGTCAACGGATGGAGCACCTCCACTTCGCCAAGCGAATACGGCACCCGCATTTCGCCGCTTGCGCGGCCGAGTTGCGCCACGATGCCGGCCTGCATCGACGCATCGAGCAGGCACGGGTGAAACACGAAGTCCTCGAAATCCGCTTCACGCACTTGCGGCAGCTCGAGCAAACCCAGGACCTCGTCGTCGCTCTTGTAGACCTCGCGCACCACCTGGAAGCTCGGGCCGTAATGCATGCTCAGCGACTTGAAGAGCGGATAAGCCTCCTCCGCGCCGGTGACCCTCGTGCAGCGCGCGCGAATGGCGGCAAGATCGATATGCTCCGGTTTCGCCGCTGTTTCCTCCGCGGTCTCGTAAATCAGCTTGCCCTGCGCGAAGACCGTCTTGCTGCCGTCGTCGCGCTCGGCGAACACTTCGAAGGCCACCGTGTCCGCGCTTGGCTTGAGCTCGACGAATGCCTCGGTGACGCCCGATCCCTGGACCGTCAGCGGACTGATCCAGGTGACGTTGCGGATCTTGCGCACCTTGCGCCCTGCCGCAAGCTCACCCGCTTTGCGCGCGAGGTCGAGGTAGGCCGTACCCGGCAGCGTCGGGATGTCCGACACGACGTGGTCACGCAGGAAAAAGTCGCTTGCGCGGAAGGCCTTCTTGAACAGTTGGCGCTTAAACGTCGATTCGTTGCTGTCGATGAGCGGATGGATCTGCGAGCGCGCCTGCGCCGCGCGCACCTGGCCGCTCGCTTGCACGATCCAATGGCGCTTGTCGGCGAACGGATAAGTCGGCAGCGACGTGCGCCGGCCTGACAGCATGAAACCTTTGCAATCCGGGAGCAGCCCGTCCAGCCACAATTTGGCGAGCCTATGCGGATCGCGGCCTTGCGCAAGCAGGCTGACGAACTGCCCCTTCTCCTCGCGGCTGAGCAGCTTGGTGAAGCCGTCCGCGTTCTTCGCGTGGCCAGTGAGGACGTCCGGATCGCTTTTGCCTGCGAGGAAAACGTCCAGTTTCGCCAGCAGTTCCTTTTGGCTCCTGGCCAGCACCACCATCCGGTGCTCGAAGGACTTCCGGCCGTTTTGCAGCGTATAGGCGATGTCAGTGAGACGATGCGCAACGAAATCGCGCTGCAAATGGGTGTGCAGGCGCGCCGCCATCTCACGCAACTGTTCATCGTTACGCGCCGACAAGGGGAAGAGATAAGTGTCGAGCGACACGTCAGGCTCATCCAACGGCTGCGGGTACGCTTCGAGGACGATATGGGCATTGGCCCCGCCAGCGCCGAACGAACTCACGCCGGCGCGCAGCGGCACCGGGCTCGCACCGACGTGCCGGGGCGTCCAGGCTTGAAGCTGCTGCGGCACGTAGAACGGTGTTTGTTCGAAATCGATCAGCGTATTGGGCTCAGCCGAATGCAGCGACGGCACGATCTGAGCGTACTTCATCTGCAGCAGCACCTTGCTGACGCCAACCACGCCAGCGGCCGCCTCCAGGTGCCCGATATTGGTCTTGACCGAGCCGATCGGACAGGATTGCCGATCGATTTGACTCGATTCGAAGGCGTTCGTGAGGCCCGAGATCTCGATCGGATCGCCCAACTCCGTACCAGTGCCGTGCGCTTCGATGTAGCCGATGGTGTCGGCCGCGACGCCGGCCTTGATCAGCGCAGCCGCGATCACTTCACCCTGCGCCTTGGGGCTCGGCACCGTGTAGCCGCTCGTGCGACCGCCATGATTGACCGTCACGCCTTTGATCACGCCGTAGATATGGTCGCGGTCTTGCAGCGCCTGATCGAGTGGCTTGATGAACAGAGCACCAACGCCCTCCCCGGCCACATAGCCATTAGCGCCGGCGCCGAAAGTGCGGCAGGTCCCATCTGGAGACAGCGCACCGCCTGCCGAGTTGATATCGAACTTGTGCTGATGCAGATCGAGGTTGACGCCACCGACGATGGCGCTCGAACACTCGCCTTGACGAATGGCCTCGCAAGCCAGATGAATCGCGGTCAAGCTCGACGAGCACGCCGTATCGACGCTAAGGCTCGGCCCGTTGAGATTCATCCAGTACGAAACGCGGTTCGCGATGCTCCACAGGAACGAGTTCGGGTTGACATCGCTGCCGGCCAGCTTCTGCTCGACGCCGACGATCTGATACATCGCCCAGACCGCTCCGACAAACACGCCGACATTGCGCGACGCGCCGTCTGCCGCCACTGCCTCCGGGTAATAACCGGCGTCTTCGACGGCTTCCCATGCGACCTCGAGGAACAGGCGCTCCTGCGGGTCCAGCAATTCCGCTTCGCGCGGTGAGATGTTGAAGAACAGCGAATCGAACTTGTCGACAGCCTCAATGAATCCACCGCGGTATTGGCGGTTGAACCCTGCCTGTACCCGCTTCTCGAAGCGATTGGCGGGCATGTCGCCGACGCAGTCGCGGCCCTGGCGCAAGTTGTCCCAGAACTCGTCGAGCGAAGCGGACTTCGGATAGCGGCCCGCCATGCCGACGATGGCGATCTCGCGGTTCGCCGCCCGGACGACGCTCACCGATGGCGCCGGTGCCGTCACCGGCGCCGCGGCAAGGATCGGGGACGACGCGGGTCCAGTCGCAACGACAGCCGCAACGACAGCCGACGAGGCATGGTGATAGCGAATCAAGCCATGCCTGACATGCAGATTGCCGAAAGCCTCTGTGGCACCGCCGCGCGGCGCAATCTCGGGAATGTTGCGGATCTCGTCGAAAAGCCGTGTGAGACGAGCAACCAGTTCCTCCACCTCGGCCGGCTTGAGCCCGACCGGAATCGCCAGCCGGACCAGGTCGTTGATGGCAGAGTTTTTCTGCATGCCCACGCTATGGGCACCGGCGCGGATGCCAGTATTGAGGTAGAGCCACGCGAGGAATGAGGCAACCGGATACGCAAAACCGGCAAACTGTGCGATGCGCTTGACGTCGATCAGCACGCAATGCCCGCCCGCCGGCTCGACGACAGGCACACCGCGTGCGCGCAGCGCCTCCCAGATCGTGCGGGCCGCTTGCGTACGACGTTGCACTTGACGCTCGATCAACGAGTGATTGAGCAACGCGAGGCCGATGAGTTTCTTTTCAATGACGTCGAGCCGGCCGCCGTCGCGATGGAGCCTATCCTGAAGCTTGCGGAACAGGGCTTCGTCGTTCGTCGCGATCATCCCCCCGCGATTGATGCCGAAATCCTTCGTAAGCGCGCCGGTGACAATATCGGCGAAAGCGAGGATCTCCCGCGCCATCGTCAAGACACTCTTACCAGCACCGTCGGCCGCGTGATCGATCAGATACTGTGCGTTCTCGAGCACCCGGGTGCCGTCGATGACGAGCGCGATCGAATGCTGCGCGAGCAGCGTCTTGACCTCGCGCAGGTGTTCGATGGATACCGGATGCCCTCCACTCGCGTTGTTGCAAACTTCGATACAGACGAAGGCGATCTCGTTCGCATGCCGTGCGATTTGCTCCCGCAGCGCATCCAGATTGATGTTGCCCTTGTAGGGCTCGCTCGATTCCGGACGCAGCGCCTGCGGATGAGGCAGCTCGCGCGGCGTGAAGCCCTGATCGATCTGATGGAAGATGCCCGAAGGAAACAACATATTCTGCGGCACCAGACCACGCTTGGGCCAGGCTTTGCAAAGCAGTTGTTCCGCCGTGGCGCCGGAGTCGGTCAGCAAGCAATGGCTGAAGCCGAACACGTCCTTGAGCACGCTCTCGACGTCGAGAGGCTGATGCAGTTGAGCGCGCAGATTGGCCATGCGCCGCGCGACGTATTCGGTTTCCAGCTGCGCCCAGGAGTCCGTTTTCAGATCGAACTCAATCTCCTGCGCGGCAACATTGATCGGATTGAAACCCGCATCGGCCAGGACATGCGAGCGCCCAATACCTTCGAGCACCATCACCTCGCCGGTCTGCATGCCGGCCAATGGCGGCTCGCTCGCCGACGCGCGCGGCGCACCCGGCACCGCCTGGGCCGCGGCAACTGCCACTCCGACGTTATGGTTCTCCTCGTCGGAGGTTTGCGCCTTCGCGGGATCAGCGATCATCATGATGATGTCGATGACGTTGTCGGCCTTGCCGCCGCCGACCGGCCGGCACAGGTAGATCGTGCGGTTCTCCGGACGGAACTTGTTCTTGAACTGCAGATTGCCTTCGTCGTTGAAGATCTTCTGCTTATGCAGATCATCGAGAATCCGATCGACCTCCGGGTCGGCGCTCTCCCCGGTTGTCAGTCTTATGCCGTAGGTGCCGCCCAGGCTGAGCATGTTGCATCCCTCGGCGGCTAGCGCCGAGATGATGTTGACGATCGCATACTCGAGTCCGCCGAGCGGCATGTCGTCCGAATAGAACTCGAGATCCATCAAATAGCCATTCAGCGAGGCCGCAAGCGGCGAAAGCAGAATGGCGTTTTGCAGCACGTCATCGAGATAGGTCAGGAACAGACGATGCTGCGAATCCAGGCGTGCGGCAAGAATTTCCTCTTTGACGATATGGACCAGTGGGTTGACCATGGGCTTGGTCGCGCACCACAGATCGATGACACGGGCAATGTCCTGGTCCACCGCCGGATCAGTGCCGCACCGATACTCGACGGTGCGGCAGGCGCCAGCCTTCTCGAACTTGGAAACCTGATACCGAAGGCGGCGCATTGCGCCGCCTTCGAGCGAGAACGCGCGAATATCCAGCACGCGCTGCAAGGCGCCGAACGGCGTGGCGGAGAACTCGACGCCATCGATCGTGCCGATTGATTGGTCGGTAAAGATATTGAGCTGGTAGGCCTTCTGGTTGCAGTAGCTGTTCAGCTCCCCTGCTATTTCAGTGAAATAGTCTGACGGTCCGGTATAGGCATAGACGAGAAGAAGATTCTTCGTGCGGCTGTAGTTGAAGTAGCCTCGCTTCGCACTGCCGATGAACAGATTCGGTGCGATGTTGCGGGTGCCGCGTGAAGCGCCGCCCTCATTCCTATAGGTCACCGAGAGTTCCGCGACCACCGCCTGCAGCTCGGGGTGCTTCGGCAGATTCTTTTCCAAAACGCGAAGGCTCGAAGCTTGCACGGGCGCAGGCTGACTCACGACGGCTACACTGACCTGCGCTGGCGCCGAAGGTGCTCCAAGCACCTCGGGCGCACGCGTACTGAACTTGGCTGACAACGTAGCCCCGTGCTTGTCGGCGAAGTAGCGCGCAAGCGATTCAACGTTGAAATATTCGAACAGCAGGGTCTTGGGCAGCGTGCCGAAGTCCTCTTCCAGCGTTTTGATGAGCTTCAGGACGCGGAACGAGTCGATCCCCAACTCTCCGAACGGCGCCGAACCATCGAAGTCCAACAGCTGCCCGCCAATAGCCTCCGCCACGAGCGACTTGAGATAGGACAGCGTCAGCTCCAGCAACTGTTCATGATTGAGCATTTCGTTCCGGGTCAATGGGATTCACTAAATGTAATTAGCATACCTTCTCATATAAATCGGCTACCCAATTAATCCCTGATCCATTATTCTTGTTCTCGCAGCCACGGCGACTGTAGCAGATGATTTTTGTGTGGCTTCTGAGCAATGCGAAGCAGCGCGGCATCGCGCGCACCTGCAAAACTTCGCGTTCTCGCGCTCAGCTTCGCACCTGCATGCCGGCATACAACATGCGGCCGCTATAGTGCTCGGGCTGTTCTTGAAAGGTCGAATTCAACTTCCATCTTGATTTCAAGATGTCTGAATTAAAGACTAAAACGATTTTCACCTACATGACAAAAATGTCTTCTTAATGACTGCAAGCGTTGTTCGTCTTTAATTAACCTCCTTAAGGAGTGAGTCGAATGAGCGAAGGGTCGCGGCGCAGAGCTCGCGAAGAGATCAGGCTGCGCGCGTCGCTCGTGCTGTGTGCCATATTCGTCGCCTCCGTCTTTTCGGCTTGCACCGTGGGGCCGGATTTTCGGCATCCAGCGGCGCCGAACGCCGAGGGCTACACGTCTGCGCCATTACCGGCGCAGACGGTCGAAACGCCTGGCGCGTCCGGCGCATCGCAGCGTTTCGCCCCTGGCGAGAATATTCCGGCTGCCTGGTGGACGCTGTTTCATTGCGAACCGCTCGACGCGTTAATCCGCCAGGCGCTCGCCGACAGTCCCAACATCACGGCTGCGCAAGCCGCATTGCGTCAGTCCCGCGAGAATTACGCCGCGCAAAGGGGCGCCACCTTGCTGCCGGGCGTTGACGCGCAACTGGGTGCGCAGCGCCAGAAGCTGACTGGATTGACGTTCGGACAACCTGGCTTCAGCGAAGACCTGAACCTGTACAACGCGTCGGTCAACGTATCGTACAACCTCGATCTGTTCGGCAGCGGGCGACGCCAGCTCGAGTCGCTGAAAGCGCAGATCGACTACCAGAACAACCAACTGCAAGGCGCCCATCTCACGCTCACGGCCAATATCGTGACCGCCGCAGTGCGTGAGGCTTCGCTGCGCGCACAGATCGAGGCGACCGAGCAAATTGTCGCCAGTGAGCAGGATCAGCTCGACGTGTTGCGCAAGCAATTCGAGGTTGGCGGCGTGGCGCGCACGGCCGTGCTCGCACAGCAGACCCAGCTCGCCCAAACGTCCGCGACACTGCCGCCGCTGCGCGACTCGCTCGACCAGGTGCGTCACCAACTCGCTGCACTCGCAGGGCGGCTGCCGAGCGATGCCACCGTGCCTGAATTCCGCCTCGACATGTTCACGCTGCCGGACACATTGCCGGTCAGCTTGCCGTCGGCGCTGGTGCGGCAACGGCCCGACATCCTCGCCTCGGAGGCGCTGCTGCATCAGGCAAGCGCAAAAGTTGGCGTTGCGACCGCGGCGCTCTACCCGCAGCTGACGCTATCGGCCAGCTATGGCGCCCAGTCGCTTACGCCTGCACAACTGTTTGGTGCAGGCAGCGCGATCTGGAGCCTCGGCGCAGGCCTCACGCAACCCCTCTTCCACGGCGGCCAATTGCAGGCAGAAAAACGCGCCGCCCAGGCCGCCTATGAACAGGCGGATGCTCAGTATCGCGAAACAGTGCTTCTCGCCTTCCAGAATGTCGCCGACGCACTGCGCGCGCTCGACCATGACGCTCAAGCCCTGCATGCGCAAACCGACGCCTCCGGCGCCGCGCGCGACTTGCTTACGCTCACGCGCGACCAGTACAAGATCGGCTCCGTGGGTTATTTGTCGTTGGTTGACGCGCAGCGGCAATACCAGCAAACGGTCGTAAGCCTTGCCCAATCTCGCGCCGCGCGTTATGCGGACACGGCGGCGCTGTTCCAGGCGCTCGGCGGCGGATGGTGGACGGGGGAAGACACAGGACAACCCGGAGCACAGCAGGTACAGGAGAGTGACCAATGACAACCACGACGACCAGGATAACCACCACGACATCTGCGCCGGGCAACCGGCGGCTGCGCAAGCGGATGACGGTGATGCTGATCTTGATCTGCCTGCTGTTCGGCCTCCTGGTCGCCTTCAACATCGTCAAGACGAAAATGATCGCGAAGTACATGGCGACCTATGCGAACGCCCCGGTCACCGTGAGCGCGACGCGCGCGACCTATCAGACCTGGCAGCCGCGGATCGCCGCGGTGGGCAACATTCGTGCCGCCCAGGGCGTCGAAGTCACGACCGAAGTGGCGGGACTCGTTCGTCAGGTCAATTTCAAGTCTGGCGAAGTGAAGGCCGGCCAGGTCCTCGTGCGCCTGACCGACGACGCCGACGTGGCCCAGCTTCAATCGCTGAAAGCCGCGGCGGACCTCGCGCAGACCATCTATAACCGCGACAAGGCCCAATACGAATTCAAAGCGATCGCGAAGGCAACCCTCGACGCCGATGCCGCCGACCTGCGCGGCAAGAATGCACAGGTCGCGCAACAGCAGGCGGTGCTCGACAAAAAGACGATCCGCGCGCCGTTCTCGGGGCGCCTCGGCATCACGAAGATCAACCCTGGCCAGTATTTGAATCCGGGCGACGCTATCGTCACGCTTCAAGCGCTCGAGCCGGTTTACGCGGACTTCCACGTGCCGCAAGAGCAGCTCGGCAAGCTTGCGCTGGGCCAGGCGATCACCGTCGACAGCGGCGCTCACGGCGAAAAAACGCGCCTGGGCACGATCACGTCGATTGACCCAAAGGTGGACAGCGCAACACGTCAAGTGCAGGTGGAAGCACGCGTGGACAATCACGATCAGAAACTGTTGCCGGGCATGTATGCAAATGTGGAGATCGAAGCGGGCACGACCGAGCGCTACCTGACGTTGCCGCAAACCGCCCTCACCTACAACTCGTATGGTGCGACGGTGTTCGTCGTCAAGCCAGGTACACAGCCGGACGAGAAAGGCAAAGTCCTGCCTGTTGCCGAGCAGGTGTTCGTCACACCGGGCGCCACGCGCGGCGACCAGGTCGCCATCTTGACGGGTGTCCCGGACGACACGCAGGTGGTCACGAGCGGGCAAATGAAGCTCAAGAACGGTACGCAGCTGCTGATCGACAACAGCGCGAATCCCGCGAACGATGCCAACCCGACACCGCAGGACCATTGAAGGCAGCACGATGAACTTTACGGACATCTTCATTCGACGGCCGGTGCTCGCATTGGTCATCAGCCTGCTGATCCTCGTGCTAGGGCTGCGCGCGCTTGCCGTGCTGCAAGTCAGCGAATTTCCGAAAACGCAAAATGCGGTCGTCGTCGTCATGACGACCTACCCCGGCGCCCCCGCCAAAACGGTCGCCGGCTTCATCACGCAACCGCTCGAAGCCGCGATCGCGCAAGCACAGGGCATCGACTATCTCTCGTCGACGAGCACCACGGGCGTCTCGACGATCACCGCCACGCTGCGGCTCAACTACGATGCGAACCGTGCGCTGACCGAGATCAGCACGCAGATCCAGTCAATCAAGAATCAGCTTCCGCCGCAATCGCAGCAGCCGGTGCTGACGGTGCAGGTCGGACAAACGACCGACGCCATGTACATCGGTTATTACAGCAACGTGCTGCCCGCCAACGACATCACCGACTACTTGCTGCGCGTAGTGAAGCCGAAGCTGGATGCAATCGAAGGCGTGCAAGGAACCGAAATGCTCGGCGACCGGCGCTTTGCAATGCGCGCCTGGCTCGACCCGAGGCGCCTCGCCGCGCACAACGTGACGGCGTCCGACGTCAGTACAGCGCTCGCCAACAATAACTACCTGACCACCCTCGGCACAACCAAGGGGCAGATGGTCAACGTCGATCTGAGCGCCGGCACTGATCTGCATACGGTCGACGACTTCAAGCGCCTCGTCGTCAAGCAACAAAACGGTGTTCTCGTGCGGCTCGAGGATGTTGCCAAGGTCGAGCTCGGCGCCGACAACTACGACTCCAACGTCTCCCTCGACGGCAAGCGTTCGGTGTTCATCGGCATCAAGGTCGCGCCCGGCGCCAACGCACTGGACATCGCAAAGCGTGTGCACGCGGTGTTCCCGAGCCTGCAGAAAGAGCTTCCGACGGGGCTCACTGGAAAGATTGTCTACGACACGACGGAGTTCATCGAAAAATCGGTCGACGAGGTGGTCAAGACGCTCATCGAGGCGTTCCTGATCGTCACGGCAGTCGTCTTCCTCTTCCTCGGCAATATGCGCGCGGTGATCATTCCCGTCATCACGATACCGATTTCGCTGATCGGCACGTTTTTCGTGATGCAGGTGCTTGGCTATTCCCTGAATCTGCTGACGCTGCTCGCGCTCGTGCTGGCGATCGGCCTTGTGGTCGACGACGCGATCATCATCGTCGAGAACGTCGACCGCCACATGAGAGAGGGAGGCAAATCGCCCCTGGAGGCAGCGCGCATGGCGGCACGTCAGCTGTGCGGGCCGATCATCGCGATGACTGTCGTGCTGATTGCGGCTTACGTTCCAATAGGCATCCAGGGCGGCCTGACCGGCGCCCTCTTCACGGAGTTCGCGTTCACGCTTGCGGGTGCCGTGACGATCTCGGGAATCGTTGCGCTGACGCTGTCGCCCATGATGTGCTCCCGCATCCTGCGCAAGGAGCGGCCGGGGCGGCTCATAGAGTTTATCGATCGTCAGTTGGCTCGCGTGCATCGCCTCTATGCGCGCACGCTCAAGGGCTCACTCGATACGTGGCCTGTGCTCGCCGTGATGGGCGTGCTGATGCTCGGCGGGCTCGTGTATCTGTTTTCAACGTCGACATCGGAGCTCGCACCGCAAGAAGATCTGGGCATCGTGATGGCGCAGGTCCAGGGCCCGCCCAATGCGACGATCCAGCAGATGCAGACCTACGCGGACCAGGTGTACTCGATCGCGAAGAAGGAACCCGAATTCGAGCAGATGTTCGAGTTCACCGGCACACCCACCATGAACCAGGTCATCGGCGGCATGCTGTTGAAGACGTGGGACAAGCGCAAGAGGGACGCCACCCAGGTGCAGCGGGATCTGATGCAGAAGTTTTCGGTGGTGGCCGGTGCGCGCGTCGCGGCGTTCCAGATGCCTCCCCTGCCCGGCTCGCAAGGCTTGCCTATGCAATTCGTGATCACGACGACGGAGCCGATCGCAAATCTGGACGAGGTGGCGCAGGCGGTGTTGAAGACAGCTAACGACAGCGGCATGTTCTTTTTCGTTGACAGCGATCTGAAAATCGATAGACCGCAATCGACGCTCGTCATCGACAGTGACAAAGTCGCCTCGCTCGGGCTCACGCAAAGCGATATTGGCCAGACGCTCAGCGATGCGCTCGGCGGTGCCTACGTCAACTACTTTTCAATCGACGGACGCTCGTACAAAGTGATCCCTCAGGTGCTGCAAACGGACCGTCTGAACCCGTCGCAGGTGCTCGACTACCATCTGCGTACGCCTGACGGCAGCATCATCCCGGTGTCGACGGTCGCGCACTTCGAGAAGAGTGTCGTACCGGAATCGACCAACCACTTCCAGCAGCTCAACTCGGCAACGATCTCGGGCGTCACGCTTCCGGGCCTTTCGCAAGGCAAGGTGCTCGACTTCTTGCGCGAAGCGCTGGCGCAGGCCGCGCCAAACGGGGGCTACGCGGCCGACTATGCCGGACAGTCGCGGCAGTACATGCAGGAATCCGGCGGATTCGCCGCGACGCTGCTGTTCGCAACGCTTATCGTCTTCCTTGTGCTCGCCGCACAATATGAAAGCTTCCGCGATCCGATCGTGATTCTCGTGTCGGTCCCGATGGCGTTGTTCGGCGCGATGATTTTCATCAACGTCGGCCTCACGTCGCTGAACATCTACACGCAGGTCGGGCTCGTGACACTGATGGGGCTGATCAGCAAGCACGGGATTCTCATCGTGCAGTACGCGAACGAACTGCAGCGCGCCGGACACTCCAAGCGTGAAGCACTGGAAGAAGCGGCGGGCGTACGGTTGCGGCCGATCCTGATGACGACTGCGGCGATGGCGCTTGGCGCGGTGCCGCTGCTTGTCGCCTCGGGCGCGGGCGCTGCAGGCCGCAACGCGATGGGGCTCGTGATCTTCGCCGGCCTGACGATCGGCACGCTCTTCACGCTGTTTGTCGTGCCGGCTATGTACCTGTTTCTTGCACCCGATCGTCATAAGCAAGCGCGTGCGGTACAGCCAGCGGTGCAGAGCTTAGAGATATAGCTAAGGCCCATTCTGACAGCGTCCGCTCGCTCTCGTGCGAGGCGCCTCAAACGTCGCCAGATTGGGAATTCCCGCAGCTCGCACACATCGTAACCATGAAATCATTGTGCATCTACAACACGCTCACGCGTGACAAGCAAGCTTTCGTGCCGCGCCGCGCAGGTGAAGTGCGAATGTACGTCTGCGGGATCACGGTCTACGACTATTGCCATATCGGACATGCGCGGATGATGGTCGTGTTCGATGTCGTGCAGCGGTGGTTACGCACGCTCGGATACCGCGTGACATACGCGCGCAATATTACGGATATCGACGACAAGATCATCCGCCGTGCGATCGAAAATCGCGAGACGATCAGATCGCTCACGGACCGCTTCATCGCAGCAATGCACGAGGATGCCGACGCGCTCGGCGTGGCGCGTCCCGACATCGAACCACGAGCGACCGAGTACGTTGCGCCGATGCTCGGCATGATCGGGAAGCTCGAGGCGAACGGGTATGCCTACCGGGCGACGGACGGCAACGTCAATTACGCCGTGCGCAAGTTCGCGTGTTACGGCGCGCTCTCGGGCAAGTCGCTCGAAGACCTCCGTGCCGGTGAACGCGTCACCGCAAACGAGGCCAAGGAAGATCCGCTCGACTTTGTGCTGTGGAAACCCGCGAAGCCCGGGGAGCCGGAGGGATCGAGCTGGGATTCACAGTACGGACCCGGGCGCCCGGGTTGGCATATCGAGTGCTCGGCGATGAGCTGCGCGCTGCTCGGCGAGCATTTCGACCTGCACGGCGGCGGACAGGATCTGCAGTTTCCGCACCACGAAAACGAGATCGCGCAAAGCGAGGGGGCGACGGGGCAGAGGTTCGTCAATTACTGGATGCACAACGGGTTCGTGAAAATCGACGACGAGAAGATGTCGAAGTCGCTCGGCAACTTCTTTACGATTCGCGAGGTGATCGCGAAGTACGATCCCGAGGTTGTGCGCGTCTTCATCGCGCGTGCGCATTATCGGTCGCCGCTCAATTACAGCGACGTGCACCTCGACGATGCACGCGCGGCGCTCACGCGTCTTTATACCGCGCTGAAGGATGTGAGCCCCGACGGGGGCGAACTCGACTGGAACGAGGAACATGCCGTGCGTTTTCGCGCGGCGATGAACGACGACTTCAATACGCCGGTTGCCGTGTCGGTGCTGTTCGAGCTCGCCAGCGGCGTCAATCGCACACGCGACGCTGCGCTCGCGCGTCAGCTACGGGCGTTGGCGCAGACGATCGGCCTGCTTGGCCGTGCACCGCGGGCTTTCCTCCAGCAAGCGGCGGGCGATGTCGGGGCGGTGCTCGACGCGACGGCGGTCGAGGCGAAGATCGCCGAGCGTACCGCCGCGAAGCGGGCCAAGAATTATGCGGAGGCAGACGGGATTCGCGCACAATTGCTCGAGGCCGGGGTTGCGCTTGAAGACAAACCGGGCGGGCTGACCGAGTGGCGCCGCGCATGAGCGTTGATTCTTTCGCACCCTCGCCTGCTGGTTCGACGCCAGGCCTGCTGCGCCAGGGGCTAGCGGTGTTTCCTATGATCCGGAGGGCCATGTCGCGAGCGATAAGGAGCTCGACATTGCCTGTTCATGTCTTGCCGCCGTCCGTTGCGACCCGCAATTGCAGGCCGTTGCCGCCGATCAGCTTGTAAGGCCGATCCCATGCCTTCGCCGCCGCTGCTTTTGCCGCGTCAGGCTTGTTCATTTCCTGTCTCCCGTGTCCGGCGCGTGTCCGAAAAAAATCACTATCACGTCGATTGCCGGGCGTTTCTTCATCCTTTCTCCAGCTTTCATTGTGTAAAAAATACCGTTAATTAGGCGGTCCATAAAAAGCCTAAAGAATTGCCGGGAGTTGCCGTAGTTAGCGAGAGTGAGACCTTGTTCTCACGTCGAGTGCACAACTGCGGCCATCGGACAGTGCTTGCCGATGAACAAATCACCTCGAGGTCATGACGGTATGGGAATTCTTGGAAACACCTTCAGCACGTTCTTCCGCAGCCACGGGCGGTCACACCCCGGCATGGCGCAGAAGCTTGAACGCGCGCTTCGGCGCGAAGGCGACTTGAAACGCGAACTGACGCAATTGCAGGTCAGGATGTCGTCGAATGCACCGGACATCGACGTCAGGATGGACCTGATGAAATTCGACGTCGCGCAGGAAAAAGCAGCAGTCGCGAGTTTGACCGCGGCGCTGCTCAGCGCGCAGGAAGACCTGGAACTCGAGAAAGCGAACCGGTCGGCTGCAATTCATCTTTTGAAGAAACACGGCACGATCGATGGCGTTTCTTACGCGAGTTTTACGCGCGAGCAACGGGTCGAGCTGATTGCCGTGGCAATGGATGAAGTCGCCGGGAAAGAGACAACCAGCCGGTGGCGGGCGCGCTCGCCGGCTAGTGCGAAGTCGGGATCGTCGGGTCGGGGCAAGGGGTCGTAAGGGCATATCTTTAGCTGGTTTTGATATTTAAGATCTGCGTCAGCCGATGTTAGCCTTTGAAGCTACCGGCAGCGTCCTGAAGCGTCTCTTCACGCACTGCCCCACCGTGCGAATCAACGAGGAGCGTCTTCCGTGAGCGTCGAATTCATTGGCATGATCCAGCAGCAAAAAGTGTCGGAAACGCATTTGGCGCGCGGTCCGGCAATCGATATAGACTACCTCCGCGACTTCGCCCAGGCGCACGAAAAAGCCGGTTTCGACCGCATTCTCGTGCCCTATCAATCGACCAGTCCCGACGCCATGCTGACCGTCGCCTACGCGGCCGGCGTCACGCAGCGCATCCACTTCATGCTCGCGCATCGCCCCGGTTTCGTCGCGCCAACCCTGGCCGCGCGCCAGCTCGCCACACTCGATCAACTGAGCGGCGGCCGGCTAGCGGTCCACTTCATCTCGGGCGGCAGCGACGTCGAGCAACGTCGCGACGGCGACTTTCTCTCGCACGACGAACGCTACGCCCGCACCGACGAATATCTGCAGATCCTGCGACGCGTGTGGACCGAATCCGAACCCTTCGATCACGAAGGCCGCTACTACCGCTTCAAAAAAGCTTTCTCCGAAGTAAAGCCCAAGCAAACCCCGTACGTGCCGATCTATTTCGGCGGTGCATCGGCGCCGGCTATTGAAGTCGCGGGCAAGCACGCGGACGTCTACGCGCTGTGGGGCGAATCGAAGGAACAGGTGCGCGAACAGGTCACCCGCGTTCGCGCTGAAGCGGCCAGACATGGACGCAACGTGCGCTTCTCCGTATCGTTCCGGCCAATTCTTGCGGCGACCGAAAAGGCCGCCTGGGAACGCGCCGAACACATCCTTGCTGAAACGCGGCGGCTGCGTGCGTTGCAAGGTCTTGGTGAAGCAACGCCGCAGCAAAGCGAAGGCGCGCGCCGCCTGCTGGCTGCAGCGGGCGACGGCGTACGTGCAGACGATCGCCTGTGGACCGGCGTGGCGAAGGAGATTGGCGGCCGCTCGAATTCAACGGCGCTCGTTGGCACCCCGGCTCAAGTGGCGCAAACGCTGGCCGAATATCACGCACTCGGCGTCACCACGTTCCTGATTCGCGGCTTCGATCCGCTGGAAGACGCGCTCGATTACGGCCGCGAGTTGATCCCGGCCACGCGTGAACTGACCTCGCAAATAGCACACGCTGCGTGAAGCCGCACTAAACGATAAGCCATGTAAAACTGCGCGGATTTATCCATCAGCATTCATGTGTACGGTGCGAACACCGGCGGCATCTCGCGGCACGTCTACCCCCTCGACGGTCCGCCGAAACCCTTCGTCTCGGGCTATACGAACGACACGCTTCCCAACCTCTGGAACCTCTCGAAGGAACGACTCGACTCATGAGCGCCATCCCCCAGCGCAGCTTCAACGACGTGCGCGACGCCCTGCTTTCAAAGCGCGAAATAGCCTTCCTTGATGTTCGCGAAGAAGATCCGCACGCGCAACGTCATCCGTTGTTTGCAGCGAACCTGTCGCTGTCCAAGATCGAACTCGAAGCGTTGACGAAGCTGCCGCGCAAGACCGTGCCGATCGTTCTGCTTGACGACGGCGAAGGTCTCGCGGAACGCGCCGCACGACGGTTTGAAGAACTCGGCTATACCGATGTTGCGCTGCTCGAAGGCGGTCTGAAAGGCTGGGAACGTGCGGGCGGCGAAGTGTTCCGCGATGTCAACGTGCCGAGCAAGGCGTTCGGCGAGTTCGTGGAAGCGAAGCGGCATACGCCGGCGTTATCGGCTGAAGCCGTCGATGCGTTGCTGAAAAGCGGCGAGGACGTAGTCGTGCTGGACGCGCGCCGCTACGACGAATATCAGACGATGAACATCCCGGGCAGCATCAGCGTGCCGGGCGCCGAACTCGTGTTGCGCGCCCGCGCACTTGCGCCCGATCCCAGGACGCGCGTGATCGTGAATTGCGCGGGGCGTACGCGCAGCATCATCGGTACGCAGTCGCTGGTGAATGCCGGCCTTCCGAACCCGGTGGCGGCATTGCGCAACGGCACGATCGGCTGGCTGCTTGCGGGCCAATCGCTCGCGCATGGCAGCGCGCGGCAGTTCGGCACCGACGACGGCCGTGCCGACGACGCATCGCGCGAATCCGCTCGCGCCGTAGCCGATCGCGCGGGCGTGAAACGCACGACGCTGGTGGAGGCGCAACGCTGGGCTGACGACGCGGAACGCACAACCTATCGCTTCGATGTCCGCACGCCCGCCGAATACGAACACGCGCATGCAGCGGGTTTTCAAGGCGCGCCGGGCGGCCAGCTCGTGCAGGAAACAGAGATGTTTGCGCCGGTCCGAGGCGCCCGCGTGGTCCTCTTCGACGACGACGGCGTGCGCGCCAACATGACGGCGTCGTGGCTCGCGCAGATGAACAATGACGTGTATGTGATCGACGGCGCGACGAGCACGGATCTCACTGAACAAGGCCCGTGGCGCGCCGCGAAACCGCTGCCCGCAGCCACGCCCACGATCACCGCAAAAGAACTCGCCGCCCTGCTCGACGATCCCGCAAGCCAGACCATCGTGCTCGACTTCACCGCGAGCGCGAACCACGTGAGGGGACACATCCCGGGCGCATGGTGGACCGTGCGCTCGCGGCTTGCGCTCGACCTGCCCGCATTGCCGGACGCGAAGCAATACGTGCTCACGTGCGGCTCAGGCGCGCTTGCCGCGTTCGCCGGGCCGGAAGTGGCGGCGCTCACATCGAAGCCGGTCCTGTTGCTCGAAGGCGGAACCGCTGCCTGGACTGCGGCAGGCTTGCCGCTTGCCAAGGGCGAGACCCATTTGGCGTCGCCGCGCATAGACCGGTATCGGCGCCCGTATGAAGGCACCGACGCTCCCCGCGAAGCAATGAACGCGTACCTTGAATGGGAATACGGCCTCGTTGCGCAACTGGAACGTGACGGCACGCACGGCTTCTTCGCAATCTGAAGCGAAAGGTCTGACGCATAAGGTCTGACGCGGCCCGGTCCGCGTCATTCCAATCCCGGCGATTAGCAAAGCAGAACAATGCGTTTGTCTAATGCCGCGGCGAATCGTATCGTGAATCTTTTTTCCTGCCTGGACGATTCATGAAACGACGCAGCCTCTTGTTGATCACCGCGCTGACTGCATTCACCTCGCTGCGTCCTCTTGCTTCGGTTGCCGAAACCGTTCTGAAAGTCGGCGACCAGCAGTTGCAGACACGCGGCATTCTCGAAGCATCCGGCCAGTTGAAAGACGTGCCGTACAAGATCGAGTGGTTCAACTTTCCTGCCGCGCAACCGCTTGGTGAAGCGTTGAATGCAGGTGCAATCGATATAGGCGGTCTCGGTGACGCACCGCTGATCTTCGCTTACGCCGCCGGTGCGCGCGTGCGTGCAGTAGCGGCAACCCGGTCACAACCGGTCGACCTTGCGATCCTCGTGCCGGCCGGGTCCCCCATCAAAAGCGCAGCCGATCTGAAGGGCAAACGCATTGCGACTACGCGTGGTTCCATCGGCCATTTTCTGGCCATCGCGACGCTGGAACGTGCGGGCATCAAGCTCTCTGACGTGACGCTGGAGTTCATGCAACCCGCCGATGCCAAGTCGGCGCTGGAGTCGGGCAACGTCGATGCATGGTCTACATGGGACCCGTATGTCGCGCTCGGTGAATTGCGTGACAACAACCGCAGCGTGGCGAATGGTGTGGGGCTTTCATCGGGACTCAGCTTCCAGGCCGCCACCGACGAATCGATCAAGACGAAACGCGCTGAAATTGATGACTTCGTGCGCCGTGTAGCGGCTGGTCAGCAATGGGCGTTGTCGCATCCCGACGAAGTCGCGGCCATTCAATCACGCGTCACGCATTTGCCTGCCGATGTACTGAAGGTCGTCTATCAACGAGCGCAGTTAAAGCCGATCACGATCGACAGCAAGGTGATCGCCGAGCAGCAACACACTGCCGATCTCTATGTTCGCGCAGGCGTGATCAAGACATCGCTCGACGTGACACCGAGCTTCGACGCCCAGTTCACGGCGCACTAAGAACATCCCATCAACGGACCTTCCGATGACCGTACGGCATCCGCCCACTGCCTTGCAAGACCCCATTGCGCTCGACGCCCTCGCCGATCTCGATAGCCCCACGGCCGATCAATGGCTCACCGCGCTCACTCAGGATTTCGCCGCGAGCGCCGGGGCGCTCGATCGTGACGCACTCTTTCCCCACGACAACCTCGCACGTTTGCGAAGCGCCGGTCTGCTCGCGCTGACGGTGCCGCAAGCGCTCGGCGGCCGGCAGGCTACGCTCCCGCAAGTGCTCAAGGTAGTGCGCGCGGTTGCACGCGGTGAGCCATCGACCGCGCTGATCCTCGTGATGCAGTGCCTTTATCATCTGCGCCTGCAGGCCAACCCAAACTGGCCGCAAGCGTTGAAAGAGCAAGTCGCGCGCGACGCGGTGGAAAATGGCGCGCTCATCAACTCGCTGCGCGTGGAGCCGGAACTGGGCTCGCCCTCGCGCGGCGGTTTGCCCGGCACGATCGGGCGCCTGACCGATAACGGCGACGCGTGGATTCTCAACGGCCGCAAGATCTATTCGACCGGCAGTCCGGGCCTGACATGGTTCGCTGTCTGGGGCCGCACCGACGAAAGCCCGCCGCGCGTGGGGACGTTCCTGGTACATCACGCTACCGAGGGCATTCGTTTCGGCGAGCCGTGGAACCACCTTGGCATGCGTGCAACCGGCAGTCACGAAGTGATCTTCGAGAACGTGCGTGTTCCCGCTGCTCATGCCGTCGACCTGAATTCTCCCGAGATCGCTGCAAGCGGCATGGACCCGCTCACCACGCTGTGGATGAACGTGCTGCTCTCATCGATCTACGACTCAGTAGCCCGGTCTGCCCGCGACTGGTTTGCATCATGGGCCACGGATCGGAAACCCGCCAACCTGGGTGCGCCGCTCTCCAGCCTGGGCAGTTTCCAGCAGACGCTTGGCCGTATCGATGCATTGCTGCTCAACAATCGCGTGCTGCTGGACGCCGGTTCGCACGGCAATATTCCGCTGCAAGAAGCACCCGCCATCAAGTACCTCGTGACGCAGAACGCCATCACCGCCGTTGAACTCGCAGTCGAGGCAAGCGGCAATCCGGGGCTAAGCCGCAACA
Organism: Caballeronia udeis; assembly: GCF_001544555.2. Classification (GTDB taxonomy): domain Bacteria; phylum Pseudomonadota; class Gammaproteobacteria; order Burkholderiales; family Burkholderiaceae; genus Caballeronia; species Caballeronia udeis. Next base: position 115,647 of record NZ_FCOK02000016.1, read on the forward strand.
ACGCGCTTGAACGCCACCATCGCGACGTGCTGTGCTCGCGCATTCATACGCCACAAAACGACGCACTGCTCGGCGCACTCGGACGCGCCGGGTTCTCCGCGCACCAAGCCATATCTTCTCTTAAGGGAGCACCACTATGAGCGTTGAATTCATCGGCTATGTGAGCCATCAGGAATCAAGCGAAATCCACTTGCCGCAAGGACCCGCGGTCAATCCGCCCTATATTGCCGCGGTCGCGCAAGCGCATGAATACGGTGGTTTCGATCGCGTGCTGATCGCTCATTCAAGTGCATCGCCGGACGGCTTCCAGATCGCGTCGTTCGTGGTGCAACAAACAAAGCGTCTGGGCATCCTGCTTGCGCATCGCCCGGGCTTTGTCGCCCCGACGCTCGCCGCCCGTCAACTCGCCACGCTCGATCACTTCAGCGCGGGCCGCACCGCCGTGCACATCATCTCCGGCGGCGACGATACCGAACAGCAACGCGACGGCGACTTCCTCGAACACGACGACCGCTACAAGCGCACCGACGAATATCTCGATGTCGTGAAACGCTCATGGACCAGCGAAACGCCGTTTGATCACGAAGGTGTGTTCTATCGTGTAAAGGGTCACCGGTCGCTGGTTCGTCCTTTGCAAAAGCCGCATCTGCCGGTGTATTTCGGCGGTTCGTCGGAAGCGGCTATCCAGGTCGCGGGCAAGCATGCCGATGTCTTTGCGTTGTGGGGCGAGTCGCTGGCCCAGGTCGCCGAGACCATCCAACGGGTACGCGCGGCAGCCAGACCGTATGGCCGTGAGAATGCAATCCGCTTCAGCCTTTCGCTGCGCCCGATCATCGCTTCAACGGAAGACGCCGCATGGGCGCGCGCGGAATCAATTCTCGCGCGCGCGACTGAAGTAGTGAAAAGTAATCCTAACTTTACGCGGCGCCCGAGCGAACCCAAGAATGTCGGGGCGCAACGCCTGCTGGCGGAAGCCGCGAAAGGAACCGTGGTGGACAAGCGCCTGTGGACCGGGATCACCGCGCTGACGAAAGCGGCAGGCAATTCCACGTCGCTGGTCGGCACACCCGAACAGGTGACCGAAGCGTTGATCGAGTATTACCGCCTGGGTATCTCCACGTTCCTGATTCGCGGTTTCGATCCTTTGGAAGACGCGCTGGGTTACGGCCGCGATCTGTTACCGCTGGTACGCGCGGCCGTTGCAAACGAGGACAGCAAGGCGACCAGGAAGGAACTTGATTCCGTTCAGGCCTGAAAGGTAGTGACATAGGGCAACAGCCGTGTATTTTTTGACTACCGGAGCAAGGTCGTCAAACGGTGTCATCGCAACTCGCTTGACGACCTCCTTCGAGACGCTGATGTGGTCGCCCGGTCGCGCCACGATTGATTGCCAATGTGACGAACCTCATGGTTCGTCCGCCAGCAGTTTGTCCAACGGCGCGGCGTGCTTCACGAATGGCGACCTGATGACGATATAGCTGAAGTACTTCTCAATGCCAAGATTGAGATCCAGCAGCCTTTCCACCACTTCCTGATAGTGGCCGATATTGCCGACCAGGAACTTCAGCAGGTAGTCATACCCTCCGCTGACCAGGTGGCACTCGATGATCTCGTCGATCTCCCGGACGTTCGCTTCAAACCGGATGAAATCCTCGCGGCGATGGTCTTGCAGCATCACCTCGGTGAACACCGTCACCGTAGTCGTCAGCCTGGCGAGATTGAGATGCACGCCGTATCCGGAGATGATGCCCGACGATTCGAGCCGTTTGACGCGCTGAAGGCACGGACTCGGCGATAGCCCGACTGCATTGGCCAGGTTTGCATTCGTTATATTGCCGTTCTTCTGCAGTTCCGCCAGGATCTTGATGTCGATCCGATCCAGTTTCTGTCGGGTGGTCATGGGGTGCTCTCGCGTCCGGTGATTTTTTCAGGCGGGTCTGTCAGGCCACCCTTTGCTGAGCTCTTCGTGGTGCGCCTTCACCAGTTGCGCCATGCTCGTGAACTTGAACTCGACCGGCGGCTCATTGACCGTGCGCAGAGTGGCGCCGAAGCCCCGCTGCTCGAACCGGCGGTAGATCCAGCAGGATTTTATGCCAAGCCCGGCTGCCGGTTCATGGTCGTGAAACATGCTGTCCGCAATGTGCAGCGTTTCTTCCTTGCGCAACCCAAGCGCGGGAAGCATATCGAGCATGTAATTGAAGTTTCGATGAGAGGGTTTATAGGAACCGACATCTTCCGCCGTGATGACCGCGTCGAAGTCCACTTGCAGCATCGACCTGCTGGCGGCAAAACTTTCGTTGTCGACGTTGGACAGGATGATCAGCTTGAAATACTTCTTCAGATATTGAAGTGTGCTCGCGGAGTCGGGGAATGCGGGCCACTGAGCTACTGAGCGTCCGTATGCGGCAGCCTCATCCGTTGTATAGGGCACGTTCCATTCTTCCGCGAGCCGCTTGAAGACGACCGCGAGCAGATCGCGATACGGCATCTCCGGCGTGTAGCGCTGCTGAGAGGACTCGTGACGGGCATGCGCCTGGAGCACCTCATCTCGCGTCAACGGCTTCTCAACGCGCTTGACCAGAGGCGCGAGACCCGCCGTTATCCCGCGCTCCCAGTCAATCAGCGTGCCGTAACAATCGAAGGTAAGCGCCTTGAAGTCAGTGAGTCGCACCTGAACCTCCTAAAAAAAATCGTATTTGGCTGCGCGGCCCGCGCAAGGTCCTCTGACGCGGCAGACACTATTCATATTCAGGTGTTACTTTTGCAGCACGGCTTCCTGATGCGCTTTCACGAGACCGGCCATATTGTCGAAACGGAAGTCCACCTTGGGCTGCTGGCCGGGATTCATTGTCGCACCGAAGCCTTCCTGACCATGGCGGCGATAAATCCAGCACGATGCCAGGCCAAATTCGTTGGCGGGCTTGTGATCATGAAACAGGCTCTCGGCGGTATGCAGGATCTTCTCTTTCCTGATTCCACGGTCGCCAAGCTTCTCCAGCATGTATTCGAAATTACGCGGCGACGGTTTGTACGAGCCGACGTCTTCGGCCGTGATGATCGCGTCGAACTCGACCTGCAGTTTCGCATTGCTGCAGGTGAAGCTTTCGTTGTCGATGTTCGACAGGATCACGAGCTTGTAATGCTTCTTGAGGTAACTCAGGGCTTCTGCCGAATCCTCGAAAGCCGGCCAGTTCTGCACCGACTTTCCGTACGCTATGCAGTCGTCCAGCGTGAACGGCACCTGCCATTCTTCGGCCAGCCGTTTGTAGACGATCGGCAGCAGTTCCTGATACCGCTTGGCCGGCGTGTATTTCTGCTGCGACGATTCGTGGCGTGCATGGGCCTCGAGCACCTGGTCGCGCGTCAGCGGCTGCTTGACGCGCTCAAGAAGGGGGCGCAGACCTTCGAAGATCCCGGTCTCCCAATCGATCAAGGTCCCATAGCAGTCAAACGTCAGCGTGTCGAAGTCGGTGAGTTTCATAACAGTTTGCCCTCAGGTATTCACAGGATGAGCTCACAGTGTATTGACTCGTGGCAGCAGCCGTTACTGATGTCGGGATCAGCATCAGCAGGCCGTATCGTGCAATAGCGGTTCGGCAGCAGAATCTGCTGCCGAACCGCTACCAGATGCCCTCCAGCGGCTGATCAAACCTTCGCGAGGTAGTCCGGCACGTTGATCTTCTGCGGCAGGACGCTGCGCGCCGCCAGCCAGTCCGCCGCTTTCTGAAGATCGTGCACGAAGGCTTTATCGCCAACGCCGTGCATGTCGAACTTGCGCTTCATGCTGCTGAGCATATTGCGGACTTCATCGCTGTAATGCCCCTGCTGCTGGGCGATTGTCTCAGCCTCGGCCGAGTTGTCCGACGCCCATTTCGCTTCCTGTCCGTATGCGGCGTTGACTGCCTTGACGATATCGGCGTTGTCCTCGGCGAACTTGCGCGTGGTCACGTAGGAATTGAAATCGATCTGGAAATCCAGGTCCCGCCCTTCAAGGAAAATGTTGTGGCCTTTGTAGTTCGCCCGTGCGATATCCACGCCGGGACTCCACATCGACCATGCGTCGATCTTGCCCTCTGCAAACGCGGGCGCCGCGTCGGGCGGATTCAGATAAACGATCTTCACCGAGTCGCGCGGCACCTTGTGTTTTTCGAGTGCGGCGACAAGCAGGAATTCACCGAGCCCGGAGCGATTCACCGCCACCGTCTTGCCCACCAGATCTTCCACCCGGTCGATACCCGATCCGTCCTTCGCGATGACCGCCGTGCTGCGCGGATCAACGACGCAAAACTGCGTGAACACGAGCGGCGAACCCGCGATCATTGCCGCAAGCGCAGGTGTCGTGCTGCCGCCGAAGCTGAAATCCGCGCTGCCGCCGGTGACCGCTGCGAGCGACGGCGCGTGGTTCGGGAAGGGGCCGATCCACTCCACTTTGATGTTGTCTTTCGCGAGGGCTTTTTCGAATTCACCGCGGACCTTTGCAAGCATCGGCAAGCCGCCGAGTCCCCAGCCAAGGCGAACCGTGTCGGTTTTCCGGTTGCCGCACGCGGCAAGGCCGGTGGCAAACGCCGATGCAGCCACGGTGGTTTGAAGGAAGCGGCGGCGCGACCAGAGAGAGGAACTTGGATTTGACATGGCGGGATGGAGCCGGACAGGTGAACGGAATCGCGCCCGTCATTGAAGGCGGGCGAGCGGTAATACAAATGGAATGGGAGGTGACGCCGCGGACTAGTGAGTGGCCGTGTCGGCGTCCACGCCGAGTTGCGCGAGAAGCGTCTCCCGCAGCGCGGGCCTCGTCGCCTCCGTCACACGATACTCGGCGGCTATTGCACCGCCACGCATGATCAGCGCACGATCCGCGAGTGCAATCGCCTCATCCACATCGTGCGTAACGAGCAATACCCCCGGCTGATGGCGTTCGATCAGATGTTTCACCAGACGCTGCATCTTGATACGCGTCAGCGCATCGAGCGCGGCAAACGGTTCGTCGAGCAACAACAGTTGCGGCTCCTGCACAAGCGCTCGCGCCAGCGCCACGCGTTGCGCCTGGCCGCCGGATAAATTTCGCGGCCAGTCTTCCAGCCGCTCACCCAGCCCTACCTCCGCCAGCGCCGCTTGCGCGGCCGCAAGGCTTTGCGGGCCCGGAGCAAGCCCAAGCGCGACGTTGCGAGAGAGCGTCTCCCACGGCAACAGACGCGGCTCCTGGAATACGACAGCAGGCAGACGCGGCCCATCGATCGAACCGCCGTTGATGGGATCAAGACCCGACAACGCCCGCAGCAACGTAGTCTTGCCGCAGCCGCTTTCACCCAGCAACGCGACGAATTCGCCCCGCTCGATCCGCAGGTTCAAACTGTCTATAACGATTCGCTCTCCGTACGAATGCCGCAGATTATGAACGACCACCGCCGCGCCCGACGACTTCAAGGGTGCATTCATCAGCGGGACACTTTTGCAAAATTCACATGCCATGAGAGCAAGCGGCGCTCGAGGAAACGCGCAAGCTGATCCGCCAGCACGCCAATCGCGGCATAGATCACAATGGTCATCACGATCACATCGGTACGCAGGAATTCGCGCGCGTCCATCGCAAGAAAACCGATGCCCGTACTGGTCGCAATGGTCTCCGCGACCACCAATGCGAGCCACGCCGTGGCCAGCGCATAACGCACGCCTGCCAGCACCGAGGGCAACGCGCCGGGCAACACAATGCGCCGGATCAGCGTCCAGTTCGACAACCCGAGCACGCGGCCAAGTTCGATGAGTTTGGGATCGACCTGACGAATCCCCAGGACGGTATTGATGTAGATCGGGAACATCACGCCGAGCGATACCAGGAAGATCTTGCCTGCCTCGCCCACGCCGAACCACACGATCACCAGCGGCAACACCGCCAGAAACGGAATGGCGCGCAGCATCTGGATGTTGCGATCGAGAAATGCCTCGGCCACTTTGGAAAAGCCCACGGCCGTGCCGAGCACGAACCCGATCGAGCCGCCAATCACGAAGCCGGTGGCGGCGCGCAGCAGACTCACCGCCATGTCGCCAATCAGGCGCCCTTCTTTCACGAGCTCGAAGGCGGTGAGAGCGACTTTCGACGGTGCGGGCAGCACGTTCGGCGACAACGCGCCGAGACGCGCGAACAGTTCCCACACGATCAGCAGCAGGACCGGCATACCCCACGACACATAACGCAGCCACGGCGATACGGGACCCGCATGATTGGGCTTCTGCGCGACGGCAGGACGCGTGTCGGGATCAGGATGCGAATGGAGAACGGATGCCCTGCGGGCGAATACGTCTGCCATCGGTTGAAACTCCTTTTGTCCGGGTGGCTCGCCGCGCCCAACGCGATAACGAGCATCAGCAAATGCTAGCCACAGGATCTTAAACAAAAGGAAAAATACTGGAACCACATAAAACTTCTATGCTTAGCAGCGGTGTCGGGAAGCATGAGGTACGCGCCCGGTATAAAAAAACCGCCCCGAGGGCGGTATGGGTGAGGCGATTGCGCGTCAGGCTGCTCGTGCCAGTTCGGGGAACGGCTCAACCTTCCGGTGCGGTTTCCGTTGTGCCTGCCACAGGTCGTAGCGGGCCTGCATGATGGTCCACATTTCAGCCGACGTTCCGAGCGCGGCACCAAGCAATATAGCCATGTCAGCTGAAATGCCGGCGTGGCCATTGAGTATGCGCGAAAGCGCGGCACGCGTAACGCCAAGCCGCTCAGCAACGGTCGTAATACTGAGTTCGCCCAGGTAGTCGCGCAACACCAGTCCGGGGTGCGCCGGGTTATGCATTGATGTCATCGTCGGCTCCTTAGTGATAGTCCAGGTAATCAACAAGAACGGCATCTGTTCCTTCGAAAAAGAACGTCAGACGCCAGTTGCCGGTTACCCATATTGACCAGTGGCCTTCCACAGCCTGCTTCTTCGGGTTCTGCCCGGTGAGCGGGTGGAGTTTCCACGCCCCTGCGTTCATGTCGTCGGGACCCGCTGCGGCATGGAGTGCCGTCAGGCGAATTTGCAGTTTCTCCGCATGAGCAGCGGTAATGCCAGCTTTTGATCCGGTCAGAAAAAACCGCTCCAGCCCTTTGTGTCGAAAGCTCTTGATCATCCGTATAGTGTACATGAACGCTATACGAACCGCAATGCTGATCGATCATGCGTTTCCATTGGGAAACCGCCTCAAACCACCGAAGCCCCTCCATTGATTTCAAGCACCAGCGGAAAACGCACTTCGAACACGCTGCCGCGGCCCTTGTATGAATCAAACCGGATCACGCCCTGCAGTTCGCGGGCGAGTTCCTTCACGATCGCCAGCCCCAACCCGGTGCCGGGAATCTCGTCGGACGCCGCTCGTTCAAACTCCTCGAACACCCGTTCGCGATCCTCTTCGCAGATCCCCATGCCCGTATCCGACACACGCAGCGTCCAGTGCGTTGCGCCCGACGTGACCATCGCCAGTTCCACCTGGCCCGTCGTGGTGTATTTGATTGCGTTGGACAACAGGTTCAGTGCGATCTGCTTCATCTTCAGCCGGTTGGACGTGATCATGCTCAACGCCGGATCGACGCGCCCCTTGAGCGTCAGCCCCTTCGCCTTGGCCGACGTGTGACAGAGCAGCATGAGTTCGTCGAAGAGGTCGGTCAGGTCGAATCGCTCGACCGTCAGGATGGAATCATCGCCGAGCACTTTCGAGTATTCGCCCATTTCATCGACGAGCGTGGCCATGTCGGTGACTTGCCGTTTCGCGAGCGCGAGCGCCCGGTCGTTTTTCGCCTGCGACCGGCCGATCAATTGCAGCGCGGTGGCGAATACATTCAGGAAGTTGCGCAGATCATGAGCGACACGCCGCGCCACCTGCATGCGCGTTTCATACAGGTCGCTGATCAGCCGTTGCCGCAAAGTCAGCTCCTGATTCGCGCGCTCCAGCATGCCGGTGTATTCGTCGAGTTTCCGGTCGCGTTCACCCACCGCCTCGCGAACGGATGTGAGCGTGACGAAACTGAGTGCCTGATCGGTGATCAGGCGCGCACGCTCCTCGCGCTTGCGGTCAAACGCGGGATGCTGCTGCGCGTAATCACCTATCGCCGCAAGCAGCACCTGACGAAACAGGTCAAGCTCGCGAACCAGTTCATCTACGCGGTAACCCTGCTGCCAACGCCATTTTCCGTGTTGGCGCGCGTCCTGTTCGATCGCATGCTCCTGCGAATCCATATCCTGCGATTCGAGCACCAGGCAGATTTCGTCAAAGATACGAGGGATGTGGTCGGCAAGCTGGCGGTAGGTGAGATCGTCGGAGTGCTCTACCTCGGCGTCGCCGAACACGAGTTGCATCCAGCGCTCGGTGAGCGGCTTCTGCTGCTCGCGCAGCACGGTGGCAAGGCCCTTCAAGGCACCAGTGGTCATTTGGCTCATGCCCGAGATCCGTAAGCTGTAGCGCCGGGTCGGCGCCGGGAGTCACGCTGATGCCGGTGGGGTGCGGATAGTGCCGACCGGAACGCTCGGTCCGGGCATTCGACGCGAGTGATTAAAGTATAGGACGACCCAATGGCGGGCGTGTACCGATTGGGTCCGGCCCGCTTGCGGCCGCGAGCGACATGGACGTGCTTGCGTCCATCAGGCGCTGAACAAACTGCCGGGCCGAGGGCGACAGCACGCCCACCTTGCGCGTCACAATACCGAACGTCTGCGACTTCGACTTGAATCCGATCGGCAGCGCGCGCAGCATGCGATGCTTGCAAAACAGCCTGGCAACGCCCGCCGGCAGCACCGAGACCAGGGTGGCGCTACATTGCAGCAACGCAACCGTGACGAAGGTCGACGCCGTCGAGATTGCGCTCACCGGCACCTGCGCCCCCGCCAGGTCCATCTCGCGCTGCAACAGCGCCTGCATTGGCATGGCGCTCGGGTACGTGACCCAGCGATGCCCGCCCAGATCGGCGAACGTCAGCTCACCCGCCGCAAACGGCGGATGATCGTAGCCGACGACGACCGACAACGGCTCGTCCGCGAGCGGCTGATAGTGATACCTCGACGGCTCATCGCTGACAATTGAGCGGCCGACGACCAGATCCAGCCGCCCTTCGTCGAGCAGCGCCAGCATCCGCGCGCTCGTGTCCTCCACGATCTCGATCGATAAGCGCGGATTGCGCTCCTGCAACTCGTTCAGTATGGGCACCACGAGATCCGGCACCGATCCCATGATCGCGCCGACCGCCAGGCGACCTCCCGTGCCCAGGCGGATATCGGCGACTTCCTGGCATAGCGAGGTCAGGTCGGCCGCCAGCAGCCGCGCGTAGCGGATCACGCAAAAACCGAACTGGTTCGGCACCAGCCCTTTCTTCGCGCGCTCGAACAGCGGCGCTTCCAGCATCGACTCCAGCTCGGCCAGCGCCTTGCTCGCCGCCGACTGCGTCATCGACATCGCGCTCGAGGCCTTATGCAGCGACTTGTGGTCGTCGAGCGCGATCAGCAACTGCAACTGCCTCATGCGCAAGCGGCCCATCAATACATCCAGCGTGGACTTCATGGCGCGTTTGCCTATGCCTTGGGGTGAGTCGCAAAAGCGATCACGAGATGGAAAGGTTTCACTATACAGCGCCTTGAACCAGCCCCTATAGTGGTCCCAAATAGACAATGGAGACTTCCGATGCCCAATCAGACCCACCGCGCGACCTATCGCGGCGTGTTCCCGGTTGCCCCGACCGTCTTCGACGCCTCAGGACGCCTCGACCTGGACGGCCAGCGACGCGCGATCGACTTCATGATCGACGCCGGCTCGCACGGCCTGTGCATCCTCGCCAACTTCTCCGAACAATTCGCGCTTACCGACGACGAACGCAGCGCGGTGCAGAAGGCCGTGCTGGAACACGTGGCCGGCCGGGTGCCGGTGATCGTGACCACCACGCATTTCAGCAGCGATGTCTGCGCGGCCCGCAGCCGCGCCGCACAGGATGCAGGCGCCGCGATGGTCATGGTCATGCCGCCGTATCACGGCGCGACCATCCGCGTGGGCGAACGCGGGATTCATGAGTTTTTCAACCGCGTGTCCGACGCCATCGACATCCCGATCATGATCCAGGACGCACCGGTCGCCGGCACGCCGCTCTCCGCGGCGTTCCTGGCGAGGCTCGCGAAAGAAGTCGCGAACGTGTCGTACTTCAAGATCGAAACGGCGCAAGCGGCGTCGAAGCTGCGCGAACTGATCGAACTGGGCAGCGATGCCATCATCGGCCCGTGGGACGGCGAGGAAGCCATCACGCTGATTCCGGATTTCGATGCCGGCGCAACCGGTGCAATGACCGGCGGCGGTTATCCGGACGGGATTCGCAAGATCGTCGACGCCTACACCTCCGGCGACACGGAAGGCGCGGCCGAGCTGTACCAGCAATGGCTCCCGCTGATCAACTACGAGAACCGCCAATGCGGTCTCGCGGCCTGCAAGGCGCTGATGATGGAAGGCGGCGTGATCCGCTCCGACACCACCCGTCACCCGTTCGCGCCGATGCATCCGTCGACCCGCGCCGGCCTGATGAAAGTCGCGCGCCGCCTCGATCCGCTCGTGCTGAGCTGGGGCAAGTAACGCCATCCGGGCACCGCAGTCCGGACACTTGAATTACACCAACAGGATTCGACCCATCATGGAAATTTCCGGCGATCTGCTGATCGGCAAACAGACCCTTCGGGGCACGAACGGCTCGATCAAGGGCATCAATGCGGCCACGGGCGAGCCGCTCGAACCGGCCTTCGGAGGCGCTTCGCTCGATCAGCTGGAGCAAGCATGCGCGCTCGCGTGGCAAGCATCGGACATCTATCGGGAACTGCCGCTTGAAACCCGCGCCAAATTCCTGGAAACGATCGCGCAGAACATCCTCGATCTCGGCGATGCCCTGATCGAACGCTGCGTGACCGAAAGCGGCCTGCCCCGCGGACGCATTGAAGGCGAACGCGGCCGGACCGTCGGCCAGTTGCGCATGTTCGCGGCGGTCGTGCGCGAAGGTGATTTCCTCGGTGTCCGCATCGACCCGGCGCAGCCGCAGCGCCAGCCGCTGCCGCGCGTCGACCTGCGGTTGCGTTATGTGCCGCTCGGCCCGGTGACCGTGTTCGGCGCAAGCAACTTCCCGCTGGCGTTTTCGGTGGCGGGCGGTGATACGGCCTCCGCGCTGGCTGCCGGTTGCCCGGTAATCGCGAAAGCCCACTCTGCGCATCCGGGGACGTCGGCACTGGTCGGAAGCGCTGTACAGAAAGCGGTCGCGGATTGCGGTTTGCCGGAAGGCACGTTCTCCCTGCTCTTCGATAGCGGCCGCGATATCGGCCAGGGCCTCGTCTCGGACCGGCGCATCAAGGCGGTCGGGTTCACCGGCTCGCGCGGCGGCGGCACGGCATTGATGAAGCTCGCGGCCGCGCGTCGCGAACCGATTCCCGTCTACGCCGAAATGAGCAGCATCAACCCGGTCCTGTTGTTCCCGCACGCGCTGAAAAATCGCGCTGCGGCGATCGGCAAGGCCTTCGCCGGCTCACTTGCACTTGGCGCCGGCCAGTTCTGTACGAACCCCGGCCTGGTTTTGGCCATTGACGGCCCGGACCTCGATACGTTCATCGAAGCAACGGCTGCCGCCCTGAGCGAAACGCCCGCCGCCACGATGCTGACGCCGGGTATTCACAAGGCTTACGAGTCGGCTGTGAACAAAACAGCGGCGCACGGCGAGGTCAAGACGCTCGCGCGAGGCTGCGCGGCGAAAGGCGCGACGCAGGGGCAAGCAGCGCTGTTTTCGACCACTGCTGCAGCGTTCCGCGCCAATCCGGAATTGCACGAGGAGATTTTCGGCGCGGCTTCGCTGATCGTGCGATGCCCGGACCTGGCTACCGTGCTTGAGATCGTCGAACAGCTTGAAGGTCAGTTGACGGCAGCCCTGCACATCGATGAAGCGGATCACGACGACGCCCGCCGTTTCCTGCCGGCGCTGGAACGGCGCACAGGACGGATTCTGGCCAATGGTTTCGGTACCGGCGTGGAAGTTGGACATGCCATGGTCCACGGCGGCCCCTTTCCCTCCACCGCCGACGGCCGGTCCACCTCGGTGGGAAGCCTGGCCATCGACCGCTTCCTGCGCCCCGTCAGCTACCAGGACATGCCCGACGGCCTGTTGCCGGACGCGCTGAAAACCGCCAATCCGCTCGGCTTGAACCGGCGGCTGGACGGCAAGGTGCAGTTGTCGAAGTAAGGATGTAGAGCGGCGGGCAGTCAGGCTTCGAGGCAGCAGTTCAAGCTGACCTCGAAGTATTCATAGCTGCGCTGGATGCTGCGTCTGACATCGCGGATGTCAGCCGTGCGCGGCGCGCGGCCCAGCAACGTGGCGACTATATCGAGTGCTTCCCACGGATGCGCGTCGTCGTAATGCGCATGCATCCTGAGCCAGCGCATGGTCGTCTTGCGGATCGATTCAGGGTAGCTGTGCGCGAGCGTGTCGCGGCTGCAGAGCAAGGTCGACCACTCTCCGGTCACGCCTTCAACAGCGAAATTGGTCGCCGCCATGGACGTGTGCAGCGGGTCCGCGCTGCTGCTTTTCCAGCACCAGTGGCTCAGTGCAAATGCAAGCGCGGGCGCTTCGCCGGCTTGCAGATCCTCTCGCGTGACATCGTGGGCCGCGGCCCAGTCGACCCAGTAGTCGGCATGATTCTGCTCGACCCGGATATTGCGCGTGAGATACCGCCGCGCCATGCGCAAACCCGGTGTTTCTTCGGGTCCGATCTTCTGCAAATTCATGCCCATGTAGTGCGGAAACTGATTGATCACCGGCCAGCCGTTGATCAGGAATGCACGCATTTCACGTGGGCCAAGCTGGCCGTCACGCAAGGCGGAGAACAGCGGATGAGACGTCACGCGGTATTTTGCAGCGCCGGTTTCCAACAAGACTTCCTGCAACCAAAGTGGGTAACTTGCCATGTTCTTGAGGTCGCCCTCTCTTGTAAACCCACCCCCCATTACGCCTCCCTGGCTAGTGGCAAAACGGCCGGCTCTGTCCAAAGCGCTGGCCGTCCTATGTAATATCCCTGCGCATAATCCACCCCAAGCGCATGCAATGCCCTCAGGATCCCTTCGCTTTCCACATATTCCGCAATGGTGCGGCATTTCATCGAATGGCCCATTTCGTTGATGGCCGCGACCATCTCGCGGCTCACCGGATCGAGCACCATGTCGGTCACGAAACTGCCGTCGATCTTCAAATACTCCACCGGCAGATGCTTCAGGTAACCGAACGACGACATGCCCGCGCCGAAGTCGTCGAGTGCGAAATGGCAGCCGAGCACATTCAGCTCGTGCATGAACCGCGCCGCCGACGCCAGGTTGGCAATCGCGGTGGTTTCCGTAATTTCGAAGCAGACCATGTCGGGGGGCACACCGGTGCGCTGGAATTGCTCCCGCACGAAACCGAGGAAACGTTCGTCGCCCACCGAGGCGCCCGACAGGTTGATTGCATACTCCTTGAAACGCTTATGGCGGGCACGCGAAAGGATATCGAAAGCATTGCGGATCACCCACCGGTCGATCGCCGTCATCAGCCCGTAACGCTCGGCAGCGGGAATGAACAAGCTCGGCGCGATCACGCCGTTAGGGGCGTTCGGATCGAGCATGCGCAACAGCAATTCGGCGCGCTGCCCTTCCGTGGAGGCGGGCAAACCTTCGCCCACGGCCACGATCGGTTGCACGTAGAGGCAGAAATGATCGTGTTCGAGCGCCTGCTTGAGCCGCCGTCCCCACGATACTTCGCTCGCATGGCGCGCCAGTTCGCGGTCGCCCAGGTCCGCCAGCTGCACCCGGTCGCGGCCGCGCTCCTTCGCCATGTAGCAAGCGATATCGGCGAGCCGCATGGCCTCTTCCACGCTCATTTCCGTGTTGCGCAGGTCGACCACGCCCACGCTCACGCTGGTGGTGAACGGTTGCGCTTCCCAGTTGAAAACAAAGTCGTTCAGGCATGCCCGCAGGCGTTCCGCGACCGCCTGGATGCCCGGGGTGTCGTAACCCTGCAGCAGCACGCCGAATTCGTCGCCGCCAAGCCGCGCGAGCGTGTCGCCCGGCTGCAGGCTGGCTTCGAAGCGCAGCGCGACTTCACGCAGCATGGCGTCGCCGGCAGCGTGGCCGCAGGTGTCGTTGACCACCTTGAAACGGTCGAGATCGAGAAACAGGAGCGCCGATGCCGCCGGCAGCCATGACGCCACCTCGCTCCAGCGCGTGCCGAGCGCGTGTTGCAGGCGCCGCTCGAATTCGGCGCGGTTCACGAGCGCCGTGAGGCCGTCGTGCGTGGCTTGCCAGGCGAGACTTTCGATGTATTCGTACTCGCGGGTCATATTGCGCAGGATCACCACGAAGCCGGATTCCGCCTTCGCCGCGCCGGGATTCACGCCGGCAGCGCTGATCCGCGACGTCACCGCCTGCACGCGAATTTCAGCGCCGTCACGCCGTTGCAACAGCATTTCGGCTGCTTCGCCATCCGGGCGCGCACCCGCCCGGGCGTCCTGTATGGGGTTGAGCGGCTGGCGGCTCTCGGCGTGCAGCAGCCTGAAGGTCTGGGCCAGCGGCCGTCCGAGACAATCGCCCGCCAGGCGTCCCGCGATCCGCTCGGCGGCCGGGTTGATGAATTCGATGTGTCCCGACGGCCCTGTCGCGATCACGGCCTCGCCGATCGAGCCGAGGGTCGCCTTGGCGCGCGCCTCGCTCTGCTTGAGCGCGGCTTCAATGTACCCGCGCTGCCTGATCAGCCGCCGCACGTGCACCGTCGAAAGGCATACGAGCAGCAGCGCGGCGACCAGGTCGACGGTCAGCAACAACGACGCCGTCTTGCGGAACGCGGTACCCAATACCTGTGAGAAACCCCATGACAACGGCGCAATGGTCGCGTTGATCGTCCAGATCTGCGATTTATAGGCGGTCACAAGGCTCATGGGCAGTCCGCCGGCCGCGACCCGCGCATGCAACTCGTTGCCGAGTTGCTCCAGCTTCGCCAGCTCGGCGTCGCCGTTCGACCAGTAGTTGACCGCCTCGCTGAAATAACTGACGTGGCGAAACATCTTGAAGGTCCAGATGACGTCGGCGACATCGTCCGGATGCACGCCGCTCGCGATCAACGCGCGCCGCGCGACGACCGGATCCGGCTGGCTCTTGTCGAGCGCCAGACGGGCCGTGCGCAGGTTGCGCGGCCCCTCCATGGCGGTCAGATATTGCTTGTAGGTGTTTTCAGAACCGGTTTCGGCGTACAGGTTCAAATAGAATGCCGCGTCTTTCTGGCCTTTCGACCATATGCTTTCCCCGCCAATGTAAGCGCGTACCGACGACATGATGTCGATACTGAAAATGGCGAGCGAAACGAGAACGAGAATGACGACCAGAAACGGCCAGGTGATCCGGATGAGCTGCGCATTCTCGCCCTTTGATGGCATGTCCATCGGTCTGTCCCTTCTCCAGGTCCGATGCTGGATTTGAATTGCCGGGGTCAGTCGGCGAGCATCGGATGGTGAGTCATTTGTATTTTTTGCGACTTTTGGGGTGTTGCGCCCAGCCTCTCGCAGCGCGCTTACATCCTACCAAATTGCCAGTCTGGCTCAAATTTATTACTCAATGTGTTAATTGGAGAAGACACCTGGAAATAATCGGGTTCCAGCTGTTGTTTTTGAATCCGCAGCGACCCGTTTCGGACACCTGCGAAGCGGCATATTCGGACAGAACCTAGGCTCCTGCCGACGAAACCACCGGCCGCTTTTACCTGTTCGCCAGCGACTTGACCGGCGAGGCCCGAGCAGCATTTAAGCGCCGTGGCGCGGACTTTGCGAGGCTCTTCCGGGGCGTGTTGACGCCGCCGCAGAGATGTCACATATTGGTTCCGGCTCCCCCGGTGCCTGTCCAGCCTAGGGAGTCCGAAGCATTTTCATCATACGAGTGACCGTTTTGTCCGATTAAACCGGACACGCAAGCGGAAAGGACAACCCCCTTGTGTCCCGAGAGGTTTTTGGCATGGCCCGTCTCTTCTTTCCCTCACCCTCCGATTCCGTGACCTGCAAACGTTGCGGCAACACCCTCTCGGGCGATGCCGATACCTGCCCGCATTGCGGCGCCGATCACGGCCAGGCCTTCGGCGCCGCCAAGGCCGCCGCGTTCTCACCGGGCCTGCGCCTGCCGTTCGGCGCGCGCCGCGAAGCAGCCATGAGCATCCCCTCGCCCTACCCGAGCGTGCCGGAAGAGGCCGAACTGGAGGGCACCGGCGAGCAGCGCTGGGATCGGTCGAAGACCCTCACGCTGGGCGCCGTGGCGCTGGCGCTGGTAGCCGGCGGCGTCATCTATTCGCAGCGCGGCGGCAGCGGCGGTGACGACACCGCCCGTTCCGAGCCGCCGGCCGGGCATAGCGCGTATGGCGCCATCGATATGAAAACCGCGCGTGACACGCCTGCGCTCCCTGCTGCCCCCACGCCTGCCGCCCCCGCGCCTGCGGTGTCCCCGGCCAGGTCCGGGGCGCCCGTCAGGCAGGCGCAAGCAGCGACAGCGCCCTCCGTTGCCGCCCGCGAAACCTTGCCCGCCGACAGCTCCTCCGGCCGCGCGGCAGCCGCGCTCGCCAGTGCGACCGACAACCTGCAGGCCACGCGCGACGCCATCGCGCGCGGCGACCTGACCACGGCGCGCCGGCGGTTCTCGAAGATCCCGGCGTCGCAACTGAGCGCCGCCAATGTGCAGCGGACCCAGGCGGACTTGAGCAGCCTGGAACGCACCCGCGACTCGATGCTGCAAGCCGCGCGCGATTGCGAAGCGACCGGCTCGTGGTTGTGCGTGCGCCAGAACGCCCGCGACGTGCTGACGATCGACGCCAGCAATGCCGAAGCGCAAGCGCTGGTTGAACACGCGATCGCCCGGTCGGGCTGGCTCAAACAACCCCCGGTTGCGTCAACAGCAACGCATGGCGCGCCTCACAACGGGCAGACGGTTGCGGCAACGCCTGCCGCGCCCGTGCCCGGGCCGCGCGTTGCGGTAACGCACAACAGGCCCACGGTCACCGTCTCGGCCGCGCAACACGCGCGCGCCGTCGCCGCGATGGGGGTGCCCACGCCCATTACGGCGCCTGTGTCGGCCCCGCCGTCCGCACCCGTGGTCATTACGACCCTGCGCTCGCCTGTCGCCGCTACACCGGCCGTGCCGCAGCCGGCAACACCCATGGGCACCGGCTCGCAGGCTCCGCTCACGTCGCCGCCGTATCCCCCGCCGCCGCCGCTGCAACAGACCGCGCCGCCGCGTCCGTCGGTACCGGTATCGGTACCCGCGTTCATCCCGATGCCTGACGGTCCGGACATGACGCCGGCAACGGCACCCGTACGCAGCTCGCCCGCGAACGCCGCGGCACGCGCGCCAGCGCAACCCGAACCCGAGCCTGAGCCCGCGGCCTCTACCCAGGTTCCAGGCGACACCTCCTCGCAGCCGGTAATGCGTCCACTCGCACCGATCACTGAAGCCGTACCGGTGCGAGCGGCCATTGTGTCGCCTCCTGTCGTGACAAACGGCGCACCGGCAGGTGTGCAAAACGGTACTCGTCCACCCTCGCCCACGGTCCACCGCACGCTCGCGTCAGGAGACAACGCGGCCAGTGCAGCGCAATCCCATGCGCCGGGCTTCAATGGGACCAATCCCGACGACGAAGAGCGCGCGATCCTGAAGTCCGGCTGGACCAAGGGCCAGTCATCGGCGCAAAGTCCGCCCCCGCAGTAGAAGCAACGCAGGAGACAGGAGACAGGAGACAAGCAACAGGAGACATAAAGGAGGATGAAGGCCGCGCCGGGAGACGCAGGCCACCGTGGTCTATTCGTGTAATGAAAGTTGGCCAACACATTAAAACGACTCACACGACATCATGCACAAGACTTTCTTCATTCTGTTCGCCCTCTTCGGGCTTGCAGGCCTCGTTGCGGAGGCTCATGCGCAAGCCGACTACAAGATCGTCACCGGACCGGAACGCGGCACTTACATCCAGATAGGCCAGGACCTGTCGAAGTGGGTGGCTGATCCGATCGGCATGAACCTTGATGTGCTCGCGTCCAAAGGCTCCGCCGAAAACGTGCAGCGCATGCGTTACGAGCCGGGCGTGAAATTCGCGCTCGTGCAGTCGGACGTGTACCAGGCTTACCTCGATATGGCGAAAGCCGGCAACGCGGAAGCGGGCAAGATCATCCAGCCGCTGCGGCTCATCATGCCGTTGTATAACGAAGAGATTTACTTCGTTGTCCGATCCGACTCGCCGCTTAACTACATCAACGAGATCAGGAACAAGAACATCAGCGTCGGGCTGATCGGCAGCGGCACGGCGCAATCGGCGACCACGATTTACCGGTTGATGTTCAACGAGCCGATCCCCGACCAGTACGCGCAGCACTACAGCAACGAGGACGCGCTCGCGAAACTGATCGTGCGCAAACTCGATGTGGCGGTCATCATTGCGGGGCAGCCGGCCAAGCTGTTCCAGGACCTGAACCCGGACCTCCTGAGCCAGATCAAGCTGCTCAAGGTCGATCCCGCAGCGCCTGAGACCGCGCGTGCCGAGCAGACCTATTTCCCGGCCACTATCCGCACGTCAAGTTATCCGAACTGGATCAAGGAAGATTCCCCGACGTTCACCGTGAAGGCGTTTCTGGTCACCTACGATTACAACCTGCGCGGCACCGTTGGCGCGATGACGCAATTCGCGGACTCGCTCTGCACGCATTTCGATGAACTGCAGGCCAACGGCCATCCGAAATGGAAGCAGGTGAAGATGGAATTGCCGCCGCTCACGCGCGGCTGGAAATACTATCCGCCGATAGAAAAGCGCTTGCGGGCCTGTATCCGCAAGATGGCCTCGAACGGCAGCGGCGACGCGGACATGCCTGCGACGCAGCGAGCGCCGAAGCGCTCATGCACCGATGCGGAAAAGGTGCTGATGCTGTGCAATAACGAATGACGCAAACGCCGGTGCCGCCATGGGAGTGGCGGCACGCGGGTCTCGTCACTTCATTGTCACTTCATTGTCGCTTCGTCGTCACTTCGTCGCCAGTTCCACTTCGGGCTGAACCTCGCCGCCCACCGGCAGGGCCTGTGCCACGACGCTCGAACGCGGCTGCAACAGCAACGCGACCAGGCCGCTCCAGCCGGTCTGGTGCGACGCGCCCACGCCACGCCCCGTATCGCCATGAAAGTACTCATGGAACAGCACGAGGTCCTGCGAGCGCGGGTCCGCCTGCAGTTGCGGGTACGCGGCCATGACCGGGCGCATGCCCTCCTTGTCCTTCAGGAACAGGCGCGTCAGACGTCGCGCGAGTTCATCGGCTATGTCGCTCAACGAAAACTTCTGGCCCGATCCGGTCGGATATTCCACGCGGAAATCATCGCCGTAGTACCGATGAAATTCGTATAGCGACTCGATCAGCAGATAGTTGACCGGCATCCAGATCGGCCCGCGCCAGTTCGAGTTGCCGCCGAACACGCGGGAATCCGATTCCCCCGGCTGATACTCTATGCAGAAGCGGTCGCCGTTGTGCTCAAGCACGAATGGATGGTCCCGATGCACCCGCGACAACGCCCGTACGCCGTAGTCGGACAGGAACTCGCTTTCGTCGAGCATGCGCCGGAGCAGCGCTTTCATCCGGTGTCCGCGCAGCACGGAGAGCAGCAGGCTGTTGCCCTTGCCCGGCTCGTTCCAGCGCGACACCAGCCTCGCGAGGTCGGGCCGGTGCTCCAGGAACCAGGTAAGCCGGTCGCGCAGCCCCGGCAACTGGCCGTGCAGATGCTCTTCCAGCACATGGACCGCGAACAGCGGAATCAAGCCGACGATGGAACGGATGCGCATGGGCACGCTGGTGCCGTCGGGGAGTTGCAGCACGTCGTAGAAAAACTCGTCGCGTTCGTCCCAAAGGCCGGTGTCGCAGGTATCGGTGCAACCGACTGCCTCGGCTATGTACAGGAAATGCTCGAAGAACTTCACGCCGATATCGACGAACACGTGATTCGCCACCGCCAGCTCCAGCGCAATGCGCATCAGGTCCAGCGCATAGGCCGCCATCCATGCGGTGCCATCCGACTGGTCGATACGGCCGCCCGTTGGCAGCGGCGCCGAGCGGTCGAAGATACCGACGTTGTCCAGCCCCAGGAAACCGCCCTGGAAAATATTGCGGCCGTCGGTGTCCTTGCGGTTCACCCACCACGAGAAGTTCAGCAGCAGCTTGTGGAACACAAGCTCGAGAAAGTCGCGATCCGCCTTGCCCGTGATCGCGCGATCGATTTCATAGACGCGCCATGTGGCCCATGCGTGAACCGGCGGGTTGGCGTCGCTGAACGCCCATTCGTAGGCCGGCAGTTGCCCGTTCGGATGCTGGTAGCGATCCTTCACCAGCAGCAGCAATTGTTTCTTCGCGAACGCCGGATCGATCAGTGCGAACGCAGCCGCATGAAACGCGAGATCCCACGACGCGTACCACGGGTATTCCCACTTGTCCGGCATCGAGACAATGTCCGCATTGCACAGATGCCGCCAGTCGGCGTCGCGACCGCGCTTGCGGCCCGCCGGCGGTGTTGGCTGCAACGGATCGCCGTCCATCCAGCGGGTGACGTCGAAGAGGTAATACTGCTTCGACCACAGCATGCCCGCCAGTGCCTGACGTTGCACGAGCCGTTGGTCGGCGTCATCCATTTCGTGCTGCAGGCCCGCATAAAAAGCATCTGCTTCGGCAATCCGGCGGGCGAACAGCGCGTCGATATCGAACGCCTGCCGCTCACGGTCCGCATCCGACTCCGGGCGCCAGCGCATTGTCACTACGGTGCGGCTATTCGGGGCGAACTCGAGATGCACATGCGCGGCGGCGCGGGTGCCGGTATCGCGCCGGATGGCGCTTTCTCCGCCCTGCACGATGTAGTCGTTGAAGCCGTCCTTGAACGGTCCCGCCCCTTCCGAGCCGAACAGGCGCCGGACATTGGTCTCGTTCTCGCAGAACAGCCAGTCGACCGTGGCGCCGCCGCGGGCTTCGGCCGTCACGACCAATGGCTCATGTCCCTCGCTTCGGGCGATCACACGGCTGCCCTTCGCATCGGCCGCCAAGGTGAGCGAGGGTTTCTTCGAAGGCTGCCACGACCAGGTATTGCGTGCCCAGATCTGTGGCAGCAGATCGAGCGACGCGGCGCGATCGCCGCGATTCTCGACTGTCACGCGCATCACGATATCTTCAGGCGTATTTTTCGCATATTCGACATGGACATCGAAATACGCGTTGTCTTCGAACACGCCCGTGTCGAGCACTTCGTACTCCGGCATGTCCGGGCCGCGGCGGCCGTTTTCAGCGACGAGGTCGTCGTAGGGAAACGTCGCGTGCGGGTACTTGTACAGCATGCGCATATAGGAATGCGTCGGGGTGCCGTCGACGTAGAAGTACAGTTCCTTCACGTCCTCGCCATGGTTGCCCTGCGCGTTCGTCAACCCGAACAAGCGCTCCTTGAGGATCGGGTCCCGGCCGTTCCACATCGCGAGCGAGACGCACCAGTTGAGGCGGTCGTCGCCGAATCCGGCAATGCCGTCCTCGCCCCAGCGGTAGGCGCGGCTGCGCGCATGATCGTGCGGAAAATAGTCCCAGGCAGTGCCGTTCTCGCTGTAGTCCTCGCGCACCGTGCCCCACTGGCGCTCGCTGAGATACGGTCCCCAGCGTTGCCAGCGCGAACAGTCAGTGGAATGGAGCCGGGCTCCTTCTATGGTGTCGAGCGACTTGGTGGCGCGCAGTGGCGGCATGGGACGTCCTTGACTAAAAGCGTGACGGAAAGACCGATAATCTAGCGCGTTTGCGGCATATCGGCAGAATCGGCATTGAGCAGACGTTCGAGGCGCATGAGTTCGCCGAGCGACCACGCCTGGAATGGCGTCCCGCCGGGCGTATGCGGCGCGTCGCCGTCCGCGACTTCGGAAATGTGGTCCAGTCCCGCACGATGCAGATGCTCGCGCAGGGGCCTTAGAAACCGCTCGCGGGCCACGGCTTTCGACGCCTGGTCGTCACCGTGCACCCGCAGCCACGCGTCGACAAACGGCCCCATCAGCCACGGCCAGACCGTACCCTGGTGATACGCGCCATCGCGTTCCACCGGCGTGCCGGTGTAACGGCCCTTGTACGCGGGATCGGTGGGGGCCAGGGTCCGAAGCCCGAGCGGTGTCAGCAAAAGCTGCTCGCATTGATCGACAACGGCACGTGCGGTAACGCTATTCTCGACCACCCCGAACGGTAACCCGCCAACGGCCAAAAGCTGGTTCGGACGGATGGAGCGGTCGACCTTGCCCGGCTCGTGGCCGGCGTCGACCACGTCGTAGAGCGCACCGCTGGCGGGATCTATAAAACGTTGCTGGAACGCGTAAGTGGCACGCGTGGCCGGCTCCGTCCAGCGTGGATTCCACGCGGCCGCTATGCGCAGTGCGTTGATCCAGAGCGCCTGCACTTCCACCGGCTTGCCAATGCGCGGCGTCACCACCCAGTCGCCCACTTTCGCGTCCATCCACGTCAGCTGCACGCCGGAAACGCCGGCCCGCAGCAGGCCATCGTCCGGATCGGCGGAAATCTGGAAACGCGTGCCGCTTGAGTAACCGTCGAGAATGCCGTCAACGGCTTGCTGTAACCGGTCCTGCGTTTCCCGTTGAGCGTGGCCCGTGGCGAGATAGTCGTGCACGGCGATTACAAACCACAACGAGGCATCCACCGAGTTGTATTCCGGCGCGCCGCTGTCCGGGAAACGATTCGGCAGCATGCCTTCGGAGAGGGTGCCGGCCCACTCCAGCAGGATCGATTCGGCGTCGCTGTATCGGCCGGATGCGATCAGCAAACCGCGCATCGCGATGAAAGTGTCGCGGCCCCAATCAGTGAACCATGGGAAACCGGCGAGAATCGTGCTGCCCTCGTTTCGCGCCACGATGTAGGCATCGGCGGAACGATGCAGCGGCGTAGCAAAAGCCGCGCGACGGGTTCGTTCGATTTCGGCAAGGTGCTTCGCGGTATCGGTGGCGTTCGTCTTCGCGCCCTCGTTCGCGCTCAACACAAGCACCGCTTCGCCCAGCGATAAATCGAACGAAAAGATCCCGGGCGTTGCGAGGTCTTCGTTGAAATCCATGCCGCGTTCGCGCTCCGCGGTATAGCAGAAGTTGCGGTACCAGTCAGGCGCATGAACATACGATCCATTCGATGCCGCGACGACCGCCGGCACGTCGCCATACGCTTGCCATCGAACCTGATCACCCGTCGCCGTGTAACTGAAGTTGAACGCCTGGTTCTCGTGATGCAGCGCGTGATAATCGCGGCCGGACAGCAATGGCCGGACCTTGAGCGTGAAAACCTC
Organism: Caballeronia udeis; assembly: GCF_001544555.2. Lineage (GTDB taxonomy): Bacteria > Pseudomonadota > Gammaproteobacteria > Burkholderiales > Burkholderiaceae > Caballeronia > Caballeronia udeis. Next base: position 139,014 of record NZ_FCOK02000016.1, read on the forward strand.
GCCTTCGAGCCGCCAGCGCAACACCGTCTGCGCGCTCTGTTTCGCGACGAATAGTTCGGCGGTCAGGATATGGTTTTCACCGACCTGGAAGCGCCACGTGGGCCACGGGTCGGTATCGAAGGAAAGCAGGCTGTCGGACGGGTCCGGCCAGACCGAACCAGCGCCATAACGCTGCATGGACAGCGGAATGCGCGTCTGCCCCGAGGCATCCTCCAGCCACGCCTCCACGCCGTTCACCAGCACCATGCGCCCGGCCGGCGGTTGCGTGGCCGTCAGCAGCAGCGCGTGGTACCGGCGGTTCCGTTCCGTGCCCGCCG
>NZ_FCOK02000017.1 GCF_001544555.2 Caballeronia udeis
CGGCGAGCCGCAATCCTTGGGCGGGAGGGGCAGGCGCAACCCAAAAGCTCCATGGGAGTCGCTGCCGTGAACACCAAAGTCCAGCGAACCGCTGTCGCTCTGATCTCCGTACTGATTCCTGGAACGGCCCGCGACCTATGGCCGGTGTTTCGATGTATCGCGGTGACGTGCCTCCTCGCGAGTCAAGCGCTGGCGGCGCAGGCGGCAGGAGGAATCACGGGCGCCGGCTCAAGCTTCTTCGATCCCCTGGTGCAGAAGTGGGCCGCCTCCTATTACGACAAAACCGGCCAGCAAGTGAGTTTTCATCCCATTGGCTCCGGGAACGGCATCGATCAGCTGAAAGCGGCTACAGTGAGTTTTAGTGCCTCGGACATGCCGCTGAAACCAGACGAATTGCGCGCATCGGGACTCATCCAGTTTCCGGTGGCGGCCGGCGGCCTCGTGCCGGTGGTCCACCTGGATGGCATTGCGCCGGGACAGCTTCGCTTGACGGGTGCGCTGCTGGCGGACATCTACATCGGCAAGATCACCGAATGGAACGACCCGGCCATCAAGGCGGTCAATCCCGGACTCGCGCTCCCCGATCTGAAAATCGTCGTGATTCATCGCGGTGATCGGTCCGGGTCGACCTTCAACTGGACGAGCTACCTGTGCGCCGTGAGTGCGCAATGGCGCGAGCAGGTGGGCAGCGGCCTGACGGTCAAATGGCCAGTGGGGCTCAACGCCTCAAGCAGCCAGATTGTTGCCACCTATGTCAAGCGGATCACGGGCGCGATCGGCTATGTTGAGCTGGCCTACACGGGCCCTGCGCCCTTCGCCTATGCGACCATTCAGAATAAAACTGGCGCGTTCGTCGAGCCATCGGCCGCGAGTTTCAAGGCTGCGGTGGAAACAGTGGCCTGGGGCCGTGCGGATGATTTCTACCAGCTCGTCACCAATCCGCCGGGCGACCGAGCCTGGCCGATTCCTGGTGTCGTATTCATCTTGATGAGAACCGACTCCAAGCACAAGGCTGACGCGAACGCTGCGCTAGCGTTCTTCCGGTGGGCTCTCAATGAGGGCCGGGAAGAGGCAGCCGCTGAAAATTATGGGACCCCGCCGCCGGACCTGATCGGGAAGATAGAAGCGTACTGGGCGCAGAACCTGCCCAACGGGCAAGTTAGCGAAGTCGCCGCCGGCGGCTCGCCGAAGAGCCTCACAAGCATGGTCCGCGTAACCAGATCGCTGCCGCCAGGCTTTTGAGAGCCCTCCACGATTCGAGTAGACAGATCTGCAGCCGCTTTCAGATGGTTGCCCCGTGGATAGGGAATCGCGTCGTTCGTGTTTTTCTATTCATGTCGCGATTCGCGGCGTCAGCCTCATGAACCTGTCGGTGCCCCAGCGCCGCGCGCTTTGCCGCCGGTGCGTTTGCCGAAATCGTGCGACGGGAGCAACAGATGGGGACCCGTCGCGAACACACTGGAGGAGCGACCATGCGAGCACTCGACATCATGAATATGTCCGTCATCACCGCCACACCGGACATGACGATTCACGAGGCGGCACGACTGTTCGTTGACAACCGTATCAGCGGCATGCCGGTCGTCGATGCGAACAAACAGGTCGTTGGCATCGTCAGCCAGGGCGATCTGTTACATCGCGTGGAGAACGGCACTGTCCGTGGGAAGCGCAACTGGTGGCTTGAATTTCTGCTGTCGTCGCCTCGCGGGCAAGCTGCAAGGTATGTGAAGGAGCACGGGCAGGTCGTCGGCGACGTGATGTGCGGCCATGTGATTTCGATTTCCGAGGACATGCAGCTCGATCAGATCGCCGACCTCATGGAGCGCCGGCACCTCAAACGCGTGCCGGTACTGAAAGACGGCAAACTGGTCGGAATCGTCAGCCGTTCAAATCTGATCCGCGCACTCGCGAGCGTTGCTCCGGCCGCAGATTCGGTTTCGCACGATGATGCGAGCCTGCGCAACGCGATAGTCACGGAAATGCACGGGCAGCGCTGGGGGTTGCCGAAACAGGGCGTGCTCGTCAAGGACGGTGTCGCGCATCTATGGGGCGTGATCGAATCCGAAGAGGAAAAGCGCGCCATCCACATTGCGGCCGAGGGCGTGGCGGGCATCAAGCGCGTGGAGGACCATCTTGAGACTCCGAGCGTCATTCCGGCGCTGTAGTCCGGACACGGTGGCAAGACGCGTGCAGATTGGTCCGGGGTGAACGATGACTGCGATCGTGACGGTCACGTTCAATCCGGTGGTCGAGGTATCGATGGGTGTCAATCTGATTCAACGCGGTGCCGCTCCAGCCCACACTTCGCGCAATGGAGTAGCTGGCAGCAGGCACTCTCACCTGACTCTACGGGTTCGTGCGACGCCAAGTCTGCTGTTTGATGCGGAGCGGCCGCTCTGTTCTCTTTGTCGTCTCCCATGCCCAGCAGGAATGACAGTTATGCATTCGTGCTGTCTTCTCCGCCGGTTTCCATTGGCTGACTATCCCTACCACGCAATGTGCGTTAAACCTCATCAGGAAAGGGATTGTCATGTCACTTCAAACCAGGCTCGACGCATTCAAGGCCGATTTCAAAGGCGGAAAAGCCCCGTACTTTGCACCGCCGGAAATCCATCCGATCATGGAACGTGCGACAGCCGAACTCGTGGCGTCCGGTCAGGCCGCACGCGCTCTGAAAGCGGGCGACGTCGCGCCGGAATTTACCCTCAATGATCCGGACGGCAAACCCGTGTCGTCGGTCGACCTGCTGAAGCAGGGGCCGCTCGTGATCAGCTTCTACCGTGGCGTATGGTGCCCGTATTGCAATCTTGAACTGACGGCCCTTGAGGAAGCGCTGCCCTTGTTCAAGGCCGAAGGTGCCAGCCTGGTCGCGATCTCGCCGCAGAATGCCGTGAACAGCCGTAAATCGATCCGTACCAACAAGCTGAGCTTCCCGATCCTGAGCGACACGCGCAACGATGTGGCGGCCGCATTCGGCATCCGCTTTGCATTGCCCGACTATCTGGTGGATCTGTACAAGAACCTCAAGAACGATCTGCCGGCGTTCAACGGAGACGACAGTTGGACGTTGCCGATGCCGGCGCGCTACGTGGTCGGGCAAGACGGAACGATCCTGTACTCGGAAGTCAACCCGGACTATACGCACCGTCCTGAGCCGCAGGACATGTTGCCGGTTCTCCGCAAGAAGCTCGCTTCGGCGTCTTGATCCGGTCCTGCTTCGGTCCTGCTTCGTTCCCGGCCATGAACCGTCGGGAACGATGGGACAGGCAAGCTGATACATGAACATCGAGGCAATATGAAATCACGTACTTTTCTCGTAACCGGCGCCAGCAGGGGCATCGGGAGGGCCGTCGCACAGCGGCTGAACGCAGACGGGCACCGCGTAGTGGGGCTGGCACGTCATGGGGACGACCCTGGATTTCCAGGAACGCTCGTTTCTGTCGACCTGTCCGACCGCGTGAAAACGCAGGCCACGCTCGATAAGCTTGTGGCGGACTACAAGTTCGACGGCCTGGTCAATAACGTTGGGCTGGTCAAACCGCAGAGGCTGGGCGCCATCGATCTGGACGCGCTTGACTCCGTCATGTCGCTCAATCTGCATCCGGCTATCCAGGCGGCGCAAGCACTCCTGCCCAATATGAACGCCCAAGGCTGGGGGCGAATCGTCAACGTATCGAGCCTCACTATCCTTGGCATTGTGGAACGTACGGCTTATGCCGCCGCCAAGTCGGCCCTGGTGAGTTTTTCACGCTCCTGGGCGCTCGAGTTGGCGAGCACCGGCATCACGGTCAATTCCGTGGCTCCCGGCCCCACGGAAACCGAACTGTTTCGAGCCAATAACGCGCCAGGAAGCGAAGGAGAGCAGCGCTATCTCGCCTCCGTCCCAATGAAACGCTTCGGCAAGCCAGACGAGATTGCTGCAGCCATCACGTTCCTGCTGTCCGAAGATGCGGCTTTCATCACGGGTCAAACGTTGTTTGTCGATGGCGGCGCCTCGATCGGCAAGGCTTCAATCTGAGGGCCGAACATCTCCCCGATCCAGGCGACGAAAGCGCGTGCTTTTGCACTGACCATGCGCCCACTGGGAAAAACGGCCCACAGGTCGATACCCGGCAGTTCCCAGTCGGTCAGCACGCGTTTTACCGCACCGCTCGCGAGTTCCGGCGTGAACATCCATTCCGAAGCGATCGCGACGCCCATGTCGGCGAGCACGGCCGCGCGCACGCCTTCCGCCGCGTTCACGCGGACGCGCCCGGTGACGACAATCGCCGTTTCCGAATTGCCTTGCCTGAACGACCACACACTCCCGCCGCCGCCCTGCTCATACACGATCGCCTGATGCGATAGCAGATCCGCAGGTACCCGAGGTTCGCCGGCTTTTGCGAACCAGGCGGGCGTGCCGACGACGCAACGCCGACCGTGAGTGACCTTGCGTGCAGTCATGTTCGAGTCGCCAAGCACCCCCATCCTGAGTGCTACGTCGATGCCGCGTTCCAGCAGATCGATGTTTTCATCGTCGAGCACAATGTCGATGTTGAGTTCAGGGTGTTGATCAAGAAATGTCTGGAGCCGCGGAAGGATGTGAATCCGCGCAAAGGTCACCCCTGCTGAAATCCTGAGACGACCCGAGAGGGCGCCAGCCGATCCTCTTGCCGCAACCTCCGCCTCGTCGGCCTCTTCGATCGCCCGCTTTGCGCGCTCGTAAAATGCGTGACCCGCCTCAGTCGGCGTCAGCCCGCGCGTCGAGCGCAGCAGCAGTCGAACCGCGAGCCGCTCTTCGAGTTGCGCGATGGACTTGGAAACGGCGGGCTGCCCAACGTTCAGCAACCGCGCTGCCGCCGAAAAGGAACCGGACTCCACCACGCACACAAACGTTTCCATCGCTGTCAGTCGGTCCACGGTCGTCCCTCCAGGAACGGATGCCCGGGGCTCGAGCGTCGCCCCGTCAAACACGCACGGCAAAACCTGCTTGCCGGAAGATACACCGCCGCGCTGCGCTGTGTTACGTAGCGCTGTCATAACACCCACTGCGCACAGGCATACGGTAACGCGTTCTTATCCTCAGCGACTTCCGTTGCGCCGCAAGCTGTTCACCTACAGAGATGAGGTCCGCCCGATATGCCCCAAGGGAATGACTGTTATGCAATGACGCTGTCTACCCTGGCCAGTTCAATTCAGCGACGATGTTTCTGTGTCTGGCGAGCCGCTACCAGGCTCGTCTGACAGCAAGTCGCCGTTGTGGCTCTCTCCGCAGTTGCAAGAGCCATCGAACGTGTTACCGCACTCGTACCGCAAGCCGGTGCTAACTGATCCGCAAGGAGTAACTCCATGAGCAAGCTGTTTTCAGCCGTCAAAGTCGGTCCCTACACCCTTTCCCATCGCGTCGCGATGGCGCCATTGACACGTATGCGTTCGGAGCCCGGTGACGTGCCGGGCGATCTGATGGTCGAGTACTACACGCAGCGCGCAACCGAAGGTGGCCTTATCGTCACGGAGGCAACCCCCGTTTCGGTACAGGGCTACGGCTATGCAATGGCCCCCGGAATCTACTCTGACGATCAGATTGCAGGATGGCGCCGGATTACCGATGCCGTGCACGCCAAAGGCGCTCGCATCTTCCTCCAGTTGTGGCATGTCGGCCGTCAGTCTCACCCCGATCTTCAGCCAGGCGGCTCGGCGCCCGTCGCTCCGTCTGCGCTGAAAGCCGAAGGCCATGCGTATTCAGTGAACGGCGAAGTCGAATTCACGATGCCCCGCGCGCTTGAATTGCACGAAATTCCCGCCATTGTCGAGGACTTCCGCAGGGGGGCAGAGCGAGCATTGCGCGCGGGCTTCGACGGTGTGGAACTGCACGGCGCAAACGGCTACCTGCCGGACCAGTTTCTCCAGGACGGTTCGAATGCTCGCACCGACGAGTACGGTGGGCCGATCGAAAATCGCGCCCGTTTCCTCCTCGAAGTAGCGGACGCACTAATTTCCGTGTGGGGAGCGGATCGGGTTGGCGTGCGCATTGCACCGAGCGGCACCTATGGCTCGATGCATGACAGCGATCCGGAAACGACCTTCGGTTACGTGACGGAGCAGTTGGACAAGCGTGGCATTGGCTATCTCCACGTGGTCGAGCCACGCATCAAGGGCACGGAAACGATCGGCGAAGTTCACGATCCGGTCGCGGCGCGCCATCTGCGCCCGAAGTTCACCGGCACGCTGATCGCTGCAGGCGGCTTCACGAAAGAGACTGCGGGCGCGATCATCGAAGCGGGCCACGCGGACATCGTCGCGTTTGGCCGCCACTTCATCGCCAACCCCGATCTGCCCGAGCGCCTGCGGTTGAATCTGCCGCTCAACCGGTACGACCGTAGTACTTTTTATGGCGGCGACGCAAGCGGTTACACCGACTACCCGTTCCACGCTGAAACGCGGGCGGCGTAATTCTGCACCCCGCCATCCGGACCCGGAAGAGCGGATTCCGGTACCTGACTCCCTTCACACAAGCACGCCCTGAAGGACGCAACGACCCGCGTTAACGCAGCGCCGGTCGTTGCGTTGGCCACTACGGCACGGCAGGGTGAAAGGTTCTAATCTATCTCTTAGGACTCGATATGAGCATTCTGGTTACCAGCGCGTCTGGTTCGAACGGCGATGGATACGGGGCGCTCCTGTCATTCCGCCTCGACGGTACTTTCATTGGCTCGTTCAGCGACGACCCTCGCATCGTCGATCCTCGCGGCATGAGCGTCAGTCCGGATCGGCAGCATCTTTATGTCAATAGCGGAAACGACCGCATCCTTGCGCTCGACACCAAAGGGAGGGTGGTACGTGACACGGATTCCGTTCCGGGACTGAATGCCGGAGGCGGTAGCCTTGGGCCCGATGGGCGCTATTACGTTGGATTGCGTAGCGCGCGGACGATTGCTGCGTTTCCCCCCCATCTCGACGGCGTCGCGCAATCTGTGCTGCCCGCCAGTGCGGTTCCGTATCCTCGCGGGTTCGCCTTCGGTCCGGATGGCAAGCTTTTCCTTGCTTCCGGCATCGGTCCGGACGGTGAGGGTGAGAACAACATCGTCGTGTTTGACCCGGACGGCGGACTGCATGCTTCCCGATTCATTGCGGACGACGCTGTGAGTCCACTGGATCTCACGATTGGGCCGAACGGAAATGTGCTTGTGTCCAGCGAGTTTCCCTTCGGAAAGCCGGACGCGGTATGCACTGTACGCGAATACGACAGTTCAACCGGTAGCCTTGTCCGCGTGTTCCGGGTGGATCGGAATATGAGCTTTCATCGTCCCCGGGGTCTGCGCTTCGACCCTGAGGGAGTTTTGTTTTGCGTCGCTCGGGATACCGTCATTGCGTTCGACTTCGTCGACGGACGCTGCCTGGGCCCCGTTATCGATATGCCAGGGTTGAACGGCCAGGCGATCGCATTCTTTGCCTGACGCACCGATTCGACACGGACGTCATTCATCCAGTCTCCCGCGTTTCGGCGTTGCATCAGCCGCCCGGACGAGATCGCAGCGTTGCTGTTCCTGCGCTTGCCTCATGTGGTCGCGTCCGACTGGCTCGGCCGCTGGGTCCTGTTCCCGCAGGAGATGCCGGCGGGCGTGATGGCGACGCTGCTGGGCGGCGTATAGCTCATTGTCACGATGTTCAAACGCAGCCCGCGTGATACATCCGGTGCGTGATGCTTCGGGCTGTCAACTATGGCTCAGCTCGGGATCAGGGCCAACACATCGGCGAGAAGTTGGCGCGGCACTTGCACACCGTTGGCTTCGCTTCTAAGGCGGGCGTCAAACCGTCGTTGCGATGGCAAGCGAGCACCCTGGCCGACAATGCCGCCAAAAAGAGCTTCGGCACGCTGAAGGTCGTCAGCACTGTTGCCACTTGAAAACATGGCTGGATTAAACGCAAGGATCAATTCGCCGTGACACGGTGTTGCTCCAACACCTTGGTCGAAAGCCATCGACTCGGCAGAGGTGAGGTCTCCAATGAGTGGCCCAGCCAGTAGTTCGACCATCGCGGAGAGGGCGGAGCCCTTGTGACCGCCGAATGTCATCATCGCGCCGCGCATCGCAGCAGCGGGATCGTCAGTTGGTTGACCATTCGCGTCCATAGCCCAGTCCAGAGGAATTGTTTTTCCCGCGCGCCGGTGAAGCTCGATGTCACCACGCGCTATCGCGCTTGTCGCGAAATCAAACACGTATGGAAAACGCCCTGGTCGAGGCCACGCAAAGGCGATTGGGTTCGTGCCGAATAGAGGTTTGGTTCCTCCCGCAGGTGCAACCCAACTATGGCTCGGCGTCATTGCCAAAGCTGCAAGGCCCTCGCCTGCGAGATATTCCACCTCGGGCCACAGCGCCGAAAAGTGGAAGCAGTTGTTGATAGCCAGCGCTGCTATCCCGACCTGTCGGGCCTTTTGAACAAGCACCTTGCTTCCCATCTGAAACGCCAACTGGGAATAGCCGAACCTGGCATCTACACGCACCAGCGCTGGCGAAACATCAACCAGTTCAGGCTTCGCATCACGAACCACTTTGCCGTTTCGTAGCGTGTTGACGCAGACGATCAACCGGTAGATTCCGTGTGATTGACATTCATCACGCTGGCCCGCGACGATCACTTCCGCGATCGCTTGAGCGTGATCGGCTGCCATTCCGTTTGCAGCGAGGACCCGGTTGGAGAGTTCGGATAGCTCCGCCAGAGTCAAATTAACTGTGTTGTTCATGTCAGCCTAAGGAGTGATTCAAGCACCAATCTGCGTTTGCAAATGCTGGATCCAATATCCTACACTGCAAATTTAGTCCGAACCTTCGCCGCACAAAGGCAAGCGTACCCAAAGGATCCGGCTGGCAAGGGTTTACCCGTCAAAAAAGTGGCATAGGGCACATCCGGCTTGACACGGGATTTTGGATCCAAGATATTGGACGCACTCAAGATTGACCCGACGGTCGTTGTTCAAAATTGTTCAGCGATTCCTTCACTGCGGAGTCTATATGTCCCCCATTGCAGCGCGGCTTGAGCGGCTACCGTTCAGTCGTTTCCACTTCATACTGCTCATCATGGGCGGTTTGGGATTCATGTTTGAAGCGGTTGATGCCGGCATCATTGCTTTCATCCTTCCCGTGGTGCGTGCGAAGTGGCATCTGACCAGTTTCGAGACCGGGCTCCTCGGAAGCAGCACCTACGTGGGCTTCCTGGTGGGTGCGCTGTTTGCCGGACTGCTTGGCGATCGCTTCGGTCGCAAAGTCGTCATGATGTGGGCGCTTACGTTCTTCTGCGTCCTTACGTTTGCCAATGCGTTTGTGAGCGACTGGCACACATTTGCGCTGCTACGGGCGATCGCGGGCATTGGCATGGGTGCGGAAGGTGCAATCATCGCTCCGTTCCTTGTCGAGTTTGTGAGCAACCGCTACCGCGGCGCTTTCACGGGCGCACTCGCAGGATTTTTCTCTTTCGGTTTCGTTGCTTCGGCACTGATCGGTTACTTTTTGATCCCTCTCAACCCCGAAGGCTGGCGCATTTCACTGATAGTCGTCTCACTGCCCGTCGTGGTCCTGCTGTGGTGGCGCCGGTCGTTGCACGAATCACCACGCTGGCTGGAAATGCGTGGACGGCACGACGAAGCAGACGCAGTTGTCTCGGACATTGAACGTCGTATTGAGCGCTCCGGCGTGACGCTGCCGCCGGTTGTTCCGGTCGCGGGATGGACTTTCGAATCTCGGGAGTCGGGCTCTTTCTTCAGCAATCTGAAGCTTCTGTGGAAACCACCGCTGGCCAAAACGACCGCCATGTCCTGGTGTTTGTGGCTCTCAGTCACTTTCTGCTCATACGCGTTCTTCGTGTGGATCCCGGGCCTGCTGGTGGCGCGCGGCATGACGATTACGAAGAGCTTCTCCGTATCGATCCTGATCTATCTGGCGCAGATTCCCGGCTACTACTCGTCCGCCTATTTCTGCGAGAAGCTTGGCCGGAAGGTGACGATCGTCAGCTATATGGGGCTTGCCTGCCTCGCCGGCCTCTGGTTGGCGTATGCGCAAGGCGACACCGCGGTCGTACTCGCATCCATCTTCATGTCATTCGCAATGAATGGCGTGAATGCCGGTGAATATGCCTATACGCCTGAAGTCTTCCCGACGCATCTCAGGGCTACGGGCATGGGAACGGCTTCCGCGTTTGGCCGCATTGGCGCGATTTGCTCTCCAATGCTGGTGGGCTACATCTACCCGATCTGGGGTTTCGCCGGTGTATTTGGAATGACTACGTCCATCCTGCTGGTCGGCGCCCTTGCAGTGATCATCCTGGGTGTGTCAACCAGCGGTAAAACGCTGGAAGAGATCACGGCGGATGAATACGGCGTCGGTGACGGTCATGGCGGAAGCCTCCCTCACGCGAAGGCGAGGGTATAGATATGTCTGAAGCCAGTTCGATATCTGCAATCAGCGCGCTAGCATTTTCCTTGCATCGGAACGAGGCGGTTGACACCTTCTGGAAAGAGCTGGATCGCGGCTTGCAGGATGCGTTTGGTCACAAACTGTTCACGGTGCTGGCGTATGACGCTTCGAGCGGACTGCTGGGTCGCGTTTACAGCACGCAGCAGCAAATCAATCCGGTAGGTGGTCGAAAGCGTGTGACGAAGAGCATCTGGACCCAGCAGGTGCTTGAGGACGGAAAGGTGTTTCGCGGAGCAACGCGCGAAGACATCAAGGCGGTCTTCTCCGATTACGAGGTGTTGTGGTCGATCGGCTGTGAGAGCGTGTTGAATATCCCGATCCGTCAGCGAGGAATCGTCATCGGCTCGCTCAATCTCCTTGATGGTGCGGGGCACTATGACGAAGCGCGCATTGAGCTGGCCTACGTGTTCGCTCAGCTTGCCATTACTCCGTTAGAGGCGTGCCGTGAGGCGCTCCAACTTGACGGCGCTGACAGCGGTGATCTGGAGTACGTGTAAGTGTTTCTATTAAGCGGGCGGCAGCGCCGGTCGTCAGACGGGGGTTTTCAACGTAATGTCTAACCAGACGACCTCGACTGCAAGCATTTCCGATGTCCTCGTGATTGGAGCGGGGGTCGTTGGGCTTGCTTGCGCGTGGTCTGCACTCAAGGAGGGGTTGACGGTCACGATCGTCGATCGCGATTTCGACGGTGACCGTACCTCACACGGTAACGCGGGTGGTATTGCAGTGACCGAAAGCACGCCGATCTCGGTGCCCGGCCTGTTTTTCAAAGCGACGAAATGGCTGTTCGATCCGCTTGGTCCGCTCGCGCTCGATTGGAAGCACGTGCCAAGCGCGTTGCCTTGGTTCCTGGAGTTTCAGCGCGCTAGTAATCCTGCGAGGTTCAAGGAAATTTCCGTGGCGCTCGCAGCCCTTAATAACCGTGTTTATGACGACCTGATTCCGCTATTCGAAGACGTTGGTGCGATGAGCACATTTTATCGTCGTGGCGCGTTGACCTTATATGAAACCGACGAGGCCTTTCACGCCGATGCGGAAGAATGGAAGTTGAAAAAAGAGCTTGGCGTTCGTTGGCGCGCGCTGAACCAGCAAGAGGTGCAGGAGTGCGAACCCGCGCTGGCGCCGGTGTTCAGGCACGGGGTGTTTCTCGAAGACTGGTCGCATATCGGGGACCCGAAGCAGCTGGTTTCGCAGATTTGCACACGGGTCAAGGCTCTAGGCGCCCGCTTCGTCGAAGGGGCTGTGACCAGACTGGACGTAGCAAACCAGGACGCGCCATCTGCAGTTCTTCAGACCGGAGCATCAATCGCCGCGCGGCAGATAGTTGTTGCCACCGGGGCATGGTCGGCGTCGTTGGCTGAATCAGTGGGAGACAGGGTGTTGCTCGATAGCGAGCGCGGGTACAACACAACACTGCCGCAACCCGGCATTGCGCTGTCGAGAGAGGTCATTTTTGCGGAGCGCAAATTCGTGGCGACGCCGCTTGATATTGGCATTCGGATCGGGGGAGCGGCGGAGTTCGCAGGACTCGAGGCCAAGCCGAACTACAAGCGTAGCGATGCCTTGCTCACGTTAGGGAAGAGGTTCCTGCCTGGCATCCAGGACGAGGGCGCGGTGCAATGGATGGGACACAGGCCGGCCACGCCCGATTCTTTGCCGGTGATCGGTAAATCACCCTCAGCGAAGTCGGTGATCTATGCGTTCGGCCACGGGCATCTTGGGCTTACCCAAGCTGCCACGACCGGCGCACTCGTGGCAGATTTATTAGTGAATCGAATACCCCGGACGCCGCTGGATGAATATTCCATCGGGCGATTCCGGAAATAAGCGAGGCGTCCACGCGACCTCGGTTCTCGCGGCACAGCCCGCTTAAGCTTTTAGTTCATTCTCAGAGGTGTTGTCATGCAAGTTAACTGGAAAGGTGTTTTTCCCGCGGTTACAACGAAATTGAAGGACGATGGTTCGCTCGATCAGGAAGCCATCAAGGCGGGTCTGAATCGCCTCATCGACAACGGCGTAGGCGGCGTTGTCATGATGGGCATGGTGGGCGAAAATGCCCAACTGACGCCGGACGAAAAGCGCACCGTCCTCAAGATCGCGGTTGAAACGGTCAAGGGCCGTGTGCCGGTTGTGTCGGGTCTTGCTGAAACGAACACGGACAGCGCGATTCAGTTTGCGCGAGATGCAGAAGAAATTGGTGTGCAGGGCCTGATGGTTTTCCCCGGCCTGACCTACAAGTCCGATGATCGTGAAACGGTCGAGTTTTATCGCGCTATTGCTCGCTCCACCAGACTTGGCATCATGATCTACAACAATCCGCGCGGCTATGGCGTGGATATGCGTCCGGATCTGCTTGAGCAACTGAAGGGCGAAGCGAATATTGTCGCTGTGAAGGAAGAGTCATACGACACAACACGCGTGACCGATATCTACAACCAGTTCGGCGATCGCTTCCTGGTGTTCTGTGGTGTCGATGATCTGGTGCTTGAGTCGGCAGCGCTGGGTGTGACGGGCTGGGTGTCAGGTATGGCCAACGCTGTGCCGAAGGAATCGGTTGAGCTACTCGATCTGGCGGTGAAGGGCGACTTCGAAAAGGCTCGCAAGCTGTATCGCGTGCTTACGCCGCTGTTCCACCTTGACGTCCATGTCAAGCTGGTCCAATACATCAAACTCGCCGAAAACATCACTGCCGGCTACTCGGAAAACCTGAAGGCTCCGCGCCTCAAACTCGAAGGTGAAGAGCGTCAAAGGGTCGTCGCCATCATCGAGAAAACAATGAACGACTTGAAGGCATTGTCGTAAGCCTCTCGCGTGCTCTTTGCCGTGCCTGGGCTGGCATGGCAAAGACGATTCGAGGTTGAGCGTCGCGGGCAGCGGCAGCATACTCTCGAGCGAGGTTTAACGATGAACGGAGTCAAGCAATGAAAAGCACCTTCTTCTGTATCGACGGTCACACTTGCGGTAACCCGGTCCGCGTGGTCGCGGGCGGTGCGCCCGTGCTCCAGGGCGCGAACATGATTGAGAAACGGGCCTATTTCGAGCAGGAGTTCGACTGGATCCGCACAGCCCTGATGTTCGAACCGCGGGGGCATGAGGTGATGTCCGGGTCGATTTTGTATCCGTCGACCCGGCCGGATTGCGACATCTCCATCCTGTTCATCGAGGTCAGCGGCTGTCTGCCGATGTGCGGTCATGGAACGATAGGAACGGTCACGACCGCTATCGAGAACGGGCTTGTGCGTCCGCGTGAACCGGGCGTCGTCCGGCTCGACACACCTGCCGGCCTCGTGGTTGCCCGCTACAAGTTGAACGGGGATAATGTCGATTCAGTTCAACTGATCAATGTTCCCTCGTTCCTGCATTCGACCGACCTCAGCGTGGATCTGGCCGGGCTCGGTGAGATCCGTTTCGATGTGGCCTATGGCGGCAACTTCTACGCCATCATCGAGCCGCAACAGAACTTCGCGGGCATGCATACCTTGCGCCCAACTGATATCCAGCGGCTGAGCCCGATTCTTCGGCAGAAGGCGAATGAAAAATACCAGTTCGTTCATCCGGAAAAGCCCGAGATAAATGGCTTGAGTCATGTGATGTGGACGGGCGAGCCAACGGTAGCCGGTGCGAGCGCGCGAAATGCCGTCTTTTATGGCGACAAGGCGATCGACAGGTCGCCTTGCGGAACAGGCACGTCCGCTCGCATGGCGCACCTGGTGGCCAAGGGAAAACTCAGGATTGGTGAGACCTTTGTCCACGAAAGCATTATTGGCACGCTCTTTAACGGCGTTGCGACCGAGGCAACGAAGGTTGGCGAATACGACGCGATCATTCCAAGCATCGAAGGCTGGGCGCGAGTCACAGGCTTTAACACAATCTTTGTGGATGATCAAGACCCGCTTGCCAAGGGTTTCTTGCTCAAATGAATTCGAAGGAGTTCATCGGCCTGCTTGCAATGGAGTATTGAATGATTATCTTGAAGAACGCGCGGGTGCTGGACGCGAATCATGAACTCGACAAAGCCCTGTATTCGATCGTGATCGAGGGAAACCTGATCACTGACGTGTCGCGCGAGCCGGTTCCGGAACAAGGCGCGGAGATCATTGACGTGGCCGGCCGCACGGTCATGCCTGGCCTGATCGACTGTCATGCACACGTAATTGCGTCGGTGGCGAATCTGGGATCGAACAGCCGCTTGCCCAACACCTTTGCGGTGCTCAAGGCGGTGCCTATTCTTGAACGCATGCTCAATCGTGGCTTCACGACCGTGCGGGACGCCGGCGGTGCGGACTATGCATTGGCAAAAGCGATTGATGAAGGTGTGATTGCGGGACCACGCCTTTTCGTTGCAGGAAAAGCGCTCTCTCAAACAGGCGGTCATGGAGATTTCCGCGACAGATTCGACAATACCGATCCCGATCCATGCGGGTGCAATCGCAATCTCGGTGCCATTGGACGCATCGTTGACGGCGTGGATGAGATGCGCAAGGCAGTGCGCGAGGAAATGCGCGCCGGCGCCAACCACGTCAAGATCATGGCGTCAGGTGGAGTCGCATCGCCGACTGATCCGATCGGCAATTTTCAGTTTTCCGTCGACGAAGTCAAGGCGGCAGTAGAAGAAGCTCATTCGCACCAGACCTATGTGATGGCGCATGCCTACACGGGTGCGGCAATCAAGCGCGTGGTTGAACTGGGCGTTCGCACCATTGAGCACGGTAACTTGATTGATGATGAAGCGGCTGCGGTGATGGCGAAACACGGTGCCTATGCGGTCCCGACCTTGGTGACCTACGACGCAATGAGCAAGGTCGGCGCGAAATCCGGTGTTTCCGAGAGCGCGCTGAAGAAGAACGAGGACGTACGAACGCAAGGCTTGCGTGCACTTGAGATTCTCAAACGCAACGGTGTAAAGGTTGGATTGGGAACCGACCTGCTCGGTGACATGCATCAGTTCCAGAGCGACGAGTTGTCAATTCGGGCAGCTATCGTAGGGGCATTCGAGACCATCTGCCAGGCAACGAAGATTGGCGCCGAAATTGTTGGAATGGAGGGCAAGCTGGGCGTTGTTGCGAAGGATGCGTTCGCTGACCTGCTGATCGTCGATGGCGATCCTTTGGAGGATATCAACGTGTTAACGGGCCAGGGCGAACGTATTGCAGCCGTCATGAAAGATGGCTCATGGATACGGCGCGCGGCAATGTAAACAGGCATAAACAGCAGATTGGATTTTGGATACGAAAGCCGGTTCATGGTACATTTGTTTGTCCCTACCAAACAGACAGTCGGCAATGGCCACCGCAACTCCCACGAAAAGATCTTCCAGGACCATGACTTCTCCGGAACCGGAAGTCGTGGAGCGTGTGACGCGAAAAATTGTTCGCCCCACCGCGGTGGAACTCGTCACTGATGAAATTCGGCAGATGATCTTGAGTGGTCAGATCTCGCCGGGCAGTGTTTTGCGTCAGGAAGTGTTGGCCGAAGAGCTGGGTGTGAGCCGCGTGCCGGTCCGCGAAGCGATCACCAGGCTCCATTCAGAAGGCCTTTTGAATGTGGTTCCGCATAAGGGCGCGTACGTTCAGGAATTGTCGGTTGACGAGGTGCGAGAGACATTTAACATTCGCCTCCGCCTCGAACCGTGGGTATTCTCTGAAGCCATTCCTTTGATCACAGACGCGGAAATCGGCAAGGCAGAGCGAATCGTCAAGGACATGGACAAGGCGACGGGTGGGGAGTGGGGCTCGTTGAATTGGAAGCTTCACGAAACGCTTTATCGTCCCGCACGTTGCGACATCACGCTCCAGATGCTTCGCGTCTTGCATGACCGTTGCGACCGGTATTTCCGCTTTCAAGTGGTGAAGGTGCCTATTCGTGAGCAATCGCATGCAGAACACATGGCGATCATCGATGCCTGCCGTAATCGTGATGTAAAACTCGGTACCAAGTTGCTCGAGACGCACGTGAAAATCGCAAGTCAGCAGATCATGAGCATTGTTGAGGCGGTCATGGCGAAGGCGGAACGCGCTCGATAAGAAACGTTCAGGGAAGCGGGTGCCGACGAACATACTTCTACCTGGCGTCTCGCAGCCGGTCCCGGATGTTTGCAACTACGGCATATGGGTCGTTTGATCTTCCTCCGGATACCCGTCCAGCTTTTCTAAGCGTGGCCAAAGCTCCATCGTGCGGAGCTTGCGAAACACGAATAGCCGAATCACCCAATCCCTCCTGGAACACCCCTTTCCTGCATCAGGCCGAAAGCAGCACGGCGCGCTTCCTTGCGAGCCTGTCCTCCTTGCCCGCGTTTCGCGCACCGCACGGTGGACAGCCTCTCCGGCGGCGAGCGCCAGCGTGTGTGGATCGCCATGCTTGTTGCGCAGGACAGCGAATGCCTGCTGCGTGACGAACCTGTTTCGGCGCTGGACATTGCGCATCAGATCGAGGTTTTGCCCCTGGTGCGGATCTTGAGCGTGGAGCGCGGACTGGGCGTGGTGGTAGTGCTGCACGATGTCAACATGGCCGCGCGTTTCTGCGACAATCTGCTGGCGCTCAAGGGCGGCCGGCTGCTGGCATCGGGTACTCCTGCGGACCTGATGCGCGGTGAGACGCTCGGCGCAATCTACGGCATTCCGATGGGCACGGTCCCGCACCCTCACGGCGGTTCACCAATCGGTTTCGCCCATTGATTCGAGGCTCAATGTCATGAAGCAAGTTCTCAGGCTCACGGCTGCGGTGGTGTTCGCCACAGCCATGTTGAGCGGCTGTGTACAGTCTCCCCGAAACCTCGCGAGCGCCCAGTCGCGCTTTAGTGTCGAGATCCGCCGCACGCAAGATGGGATCCCGCATATCAAGGCCGACGATTGGGCCAGCCTCGGTTACGGCTACGGATACGTGCAGGCGCAAGATAACCTGTGCACGCTCGCAGATGGTTTCGTCACGTTTCGCGGCGAACGTTCGTCATATTTCGGCGCCGATGCCCATCCGCCATCAGAGGCTTCCTTCGGACAGCCTCGCAACCTTCAGGCCGACTTCTTCTTTCGTTTCGTCGACGACTCGAGCACCGTCGAGCGCTACAAGTCCGCTCAGTCCGCGCCCATTCGCGAGTTGATGGACGGTTTCGTGGCGGGCTATAACCGATACGTCGACGAACTGGACGCGGGACGCATGGGCGGCGCGAATGCCGAGTGCAAAGGCAAGCCGTGGGTCGGCAAGATCACTTCCGACGATATGATCCGGCGGCTCGTGGCAGCCAATCTCGCGGGGGGCGCTGCACGGTTTTTGCCGCAGATAGCGCACGCGCAGCCTCCTGCGAAACACGCACCGTCAGCGCCGGGCGTGCAAACCGGCGCTGTCGATATTGCACCTTCGCAGCTCGATATAGGCGGGCGGCGGGGTATCGGCAGTAATGCGCTCGCGTTTGGCGCGCCGGTCACGCAGGAAGGCCGCAGCCTCCTGTTCGGCAACCCGCACTGGTTCTGGCGCGGGCCTGACCGCTTCTACGAAGTGCAGTTGACCATCCCCGGTCAACTGAACGTGGCGGGCGTGTCGTTTCTCGGCGTGCCGGTCGTGATGATCGGCTTTAACAACGACATCGCGTGGACGCATACCGTGTCGAGCGCGCGGCGCTTCGGCATCTTCCAGCTGTCGCTCGATCCCGCCGATCCCACGCGCTACGTGTACCACGGCGTCAGCGAGCCAATGACACACGTGCCCGTCACGGTCCAGACCCGCAACGCCGACGGCTCGCTGACGTCCGTCACGCGCACGCTGTACCGCTCGCGATTTGGTCCGCTCGTCGATCTGTCTTCCATGTCACCGGCGCTCGCATGGAATGCGCAACATGCGTTCGCGCTGCGCGACGTGAACACCGACAACACGCGGTCCTTCGAGAACTTCCTGTTGTGGGACCAGGCGCGCTCCCTCGATGACTTCATCGCGATCCAGAAGCGCCTCGCGGCTACGCCGTGGGTCAACACCCTAGCGATCGGCCGCGACGATCCACGCGCATGGTTCGCTGACCTCGGCGCTGTGCCGGACGTGCCTGACTCACTCGCTGCCGCTTGCACGACGCCGCTTGGCCGCGCGTTCGACGCGAAAGCGCCCGGCGTGCCGTTTCTCGATGGGTCGAAAAGTGCGTGCGGATGGCGCGTAGACGCATCGAGCGCGCAGCCGGGCGCATTGCCGGTCGCCGAGATGCCGAGCATGGCGCGCGGTGATTACGTCGGCAACTTCAACGGCAGTTACTGGCTGACCAACGCCAATGCGCCAATGACGGGTTATCCGAATGTGGCCGGCATTACCGGCACGGAGCAGTCGCTGCGCACGCGTTTTGGCCACACGCTTGCGGCCGAATTGCAAGTGCAGAAGGGCGGCGTGACGCGACTCGCGCTTGAGACGAAGGTGCTGGATAGCCAGTCCATGTCGGAGCAATTGTTCCGCAAGCCTATCCTCGATACGGTTTGTGCTGATGAATCGGATTCGGTGGTTTCAGTCACGCAAGGCATGCCCGGCGGCAAGGCGCAAACGGTGGATCTCGGACCGGCGTGCAAGGTACTGCGTGAGTGGGACGGCACGGCCAACACCAATGCGCGTGGCGCCAATCTCTGGGACGAATTCTGGCGTCGCCTGGATGGGGCGGGGCTGGCGCATTTCTATCGCGTGCCGTTCGATCCAGCCGCACCGCTTGCGACACCACGCGGTCTCGACGTCTCCAATCCCGCGCTTAAACCCGCTCTTCAGCAGGCGCTTGGCGGGGCGGTGCTTGCCATGCAGCGCTACGGTTTTGCACTCGACTCCACGCGTGGCGAACTGCTGCACGTCGAGCGTAACGGCGAGCGTGTCCCGCTCTTTGGCGGTTGTGACGATGCGGGTTATTTCACGGTGATGTGCGCGGTCCATCCACTCGATGCAGGCGGCTACGCAATCGATCGCAGCGGCCACGGCGAGAGCTATTTGCAAGTGGTTTCGTTTGACGCGAACGGCGTGCAGGCGGACACCATGCTCGCGCATTCGGAATCCGACGACCCCGCCTCGCCCCATTTCAGCGATGCAACCCGCCGCTTCGCCGGCAAGCAATGGCTGCGCTTTCCGTTCACCGAAGAGGCCATTGCCGCTGACCCTGGCGTTACGACCGTGAAGCTGCAGGCGCCGAGGTAAGCCGGCTTCGGCGCGCTGTGCTATGGTCAAAAGACTCTCTTCTTTTAACAGCCATGACCTCACCGGTCATGGCTTCGACCCTGCCATCATGTCCTTCACCGTCCAGCCATCAACCGGTTCAAAAGCGGCGCAATACGACGAGCTTGTTGCTCAGGCGCGCTCGCTTCTCAGCGATGAAACTGATCGCATTGCCAATGCGGCCAACTTTTCGGCGCTGGTGTATCACACGCTGCCCGACCTGAACTGGAGCGGCTTTTATTTCTTCGATGGCGTTGAACTCGTCGTCGGTCCTTTCCAGGGCAAACCGGCCTGCGTTCGCATCGCGCTTGGGAAGGGCGTATGCGGCACCGCCGCGCAAACCCGGCTCACACAGGTGGTGCAGGACGTTCATGAGTTTCCCGGACACATTGCATGCGACTCGGCATCGCAATCAGAGATTGTCGTGCCGCTGGTTGCCAAGGACGGCAGCCTGGCCGGTGTGTGGGACGTGGACAGCCCGTCAGTGGCCCGCTTTGACGCGGACGACGCCAAGGGAATGGAAGCACTGTGCCGCGTATTCATGGAACTGGCATGGGAGCCGCGGGCGCCGGCATGAGGCGCTGCTGAAGCACTTGAAAGCTAGCCGGCGGATACAGCGGAGATCGCGGACAACCGGTCCAGCTCAGTGGTCCTCAGGATCTTGGCGGCGTTGCCATCCATGGCGAGCCGGAGCATCGCTTTAGCGAGAGTTCTCACACGGGCTCGAATGGCGCAAGCCCCAGCAGTGCTTCACTCACGCGCCAGAGACGATCGGCCGCTTGCGGGTCGACAGCATGGGGCATCACGCCGAGTGCCATCGAGCCGAACTGATTGGCCGCGATCTCATCAAGCACTAGCGGAGCGATGTCACTGTTGTGGCAATAGACGCCGCCCAAACCATCGAGTTGCGGGCTCGTTGCGCACCAGACGCTCGTTGCCGCGCCTTGTTCTACTGTCTTCAGGTTCCTGGCCGGATCGATGAGGGCCCTGCCTTGTTCATCGATAAGACGGGCCGCACGAAGCAGCTCGGGCGAGAGATATCTGGACAAACCCGTGTTGACGATACTGCCCGGATGCAAGGAAAAAGCCCGCACGCCGTGGGACTTGCCGCGTTCATCCAGTGCCAGCGCGAACAGGATGTTTGACGTCTTCGACTGGCCGTAACCCAACCACGGCGTATAGTCGCGACGCTCGAAATGAATGTCCTCGAACACCATGGGCGAGCGGCTATGCGCCCACGCCGATACCGCTACGACACGCGCGCCATTCGCTTGCCGCAAAGCGGGCCATAAGCGCATGACCAGCTGAAAATGGCCAAGATGATTCGTTGCGAAATGCAGTTCGTAACCGCGCGCATCGCGGGTCAGGGGCGCCCCGCCAATGCCCGCACTGTTGACGAGGATGTGCAGCGGCTCGCCGGAAGCGAGAAACTGATTGGCGAAGGTATCGATCGAGGACGGATCGAGCAGGTCCATGGTTTCGGTCTCGACATCGATACCTCGCAGCGCGATTGCGGCCTTGTCTCGGTCGCGTGCCGGCACGATGACTCTTGCGCCAGCCGCGCGCAATACTCGCGCGGTTTCCACGCCAATGCCCGAATAACCGCCGGTCACGATCGCAGTCTTGCCGGACAGGTCGATGTCTCCGATGACGTCGGCGGCGGTGGATGCCGGGCCGAAGCCGGAGCTAATGGGTTGTTGCAAGGTGACCATTGGATGTGCCTTATTAGTGAAGTACGCCGTTCTCGCAGGGTTCGCGCGTTTCCTCCCGTTCGGGGAAGGATTCGATGCGTTTCGACCAGTGTAGGGACGCTCTTCCAGTCTATGAATACTTGTAAATCCGCTTTACTTGCGCGATCGTACGGAAATGAGCGCTGACCCTTTCTCCGACATCCTCAAGCTGGTGAACGCCGAAACCGTGGTGTCGGGCGGATTCACCGCGGGCGGCGCATGGGCGATCCGTTTTCCAGCACCGGACAAGATCAAGTTCAGCGTGGTGGTGAAGGGGACGTGCTGGGTCATCATGGACGGCGAAGAAGAGCCGGTGCGCGCTGAAACCGGCGACGTATTCCTGCTCTCGGCGCAACGTTCCTTTGTTCTCGCGAGCGACCTGACAACGCCAGCGGTCGACGCGCATGCCCTGTTCTCCGGCAACCTGAGCAAGATCGCGAAACTTGGCGCTGGCGAGGACTTCATTCAGATCGGCGGCCATGTCCGCCTGGACCCAACCAACGGGGGCCTTCTGGCGGAGGTGCTGCCGCCGTTCATTCACATTCGCGCCGGCGCGCCTCAGGCAACGGCCTTGCGATGGATTCTGGACCAGCTTGTCAGGGAGCGCGAGGAAGGACTCCCGGGTGCGCACATTGCGTCATCGCAGCTCGCCCAGCTCATGTTTGTCCAGATCTTGCGCGTGCATTTGAAAGCCGCGGGTCCCCTTGCAGCCGGATGGCTTCGGGTCGCTGGCGATCAGCGGCTCGCGCCTGCCCTCCGGTTGATGCACGGCGACCCCGGCCGCTCGTGGCAGCTTGAAGAGCTTGCCAGGGCCGTCGCGATGTCCCGCACAACGTTCGCGTCGCACTTCAAGGCTGCTGCGGGTGTTGCTCCGCTGACGTACCTGACGCAGTGGCGCATGCATTTGGCGGAGCGGGCGCTGCGGGAGGAGGGCATCGCCGTTGTGGCTCTCGCGCGCTCGCTGGGTTATACGTCCGAGAGCGCGTTCAGCAACGCCTTCAAGCGCGCAACCGGCAAGGCCCCGAAACATTATCGAAGCGCGGCGCGAAGAGCTGCTTCACGTGGCGGGCCACAAGATCAAGGCGGCGCAAGTCTGGATCTGCTGGAGCCTGCCGAACTTGCGCAGTGAGAGAGTGGGTGTCCCGAGCAGCGGATGGAATTTGCCACCGCCTTTCGTCGTTCCAGTACGAGAGAATCATCGGGCGTCAGTCTTGACGACAAACTGCGCAAGATCGGCACGCACTGAGCGAGCCTTAAGCCGCTTGACTTCTACACCCAGTGCGGTCTGGGCAAGGTGGTCGACGTGTTGCGCCATGGCGCAGGCGGCATGTCGCTTGCGAATGAGTCGATTCGCGGCAAGCTCACTGATCGATTTGGCGTTCAATGGATGCTCGGTTGCGCGGCTTGATTTCCTTTGAACCTGGACTGATTGCACGCGCTAAAGCAATTGCCGGCGCGCCAGCTCTTCTGATAACGCATCGGCGTTGACGAACTTGTATCCGTGCAGACCGGCATCCATAGCCCCAGCTACGTTGGGGTCGGAGTCGTCGATGAAAAGCGTTTCGTCCGGGCTTACGCCGATCTGTTCGAGACAGCGAAGATAGGCTTGAGCCGCCGGCTTTGCTGCGCCGAACGAAGCGGATGCATACACGTGAAGACCGAAGAGTTGCGCCACGGGAGGATTCAGATAGCCGATATGGTCGGTGACCAGGCGGCAGTTGTTTGTCAGCACGGCAATCCGGGAGCGTTCGGCAACACGTGCGGCAAGTGCGATCACTTCCGTGTAAGGCGTGATCGACGCGCGGCGGGCAGCCAGCCAGTCGTCTCGATGGATCGGGCAGCCTAGCAACACGCCCAGTGCGTTCAAATACTCGTCGTCGCTGATCTGCCCTGCGTCGGCGCGCGCTTCGAGTCCGGAGCCCCAGATAGCGTGACGCACGGCGTCGGGCGTCTGGCCTGATACGGCGGACAAGTGCTCGACCCGCGCGGAGCGGTCGTAGTGAGACAGTACGCCTTCCATGTCGAACAGGACCAGCGCGGGGGATGCTGTCATGGTGTGGGTCTCGCGGCGAAAGCTTCCAGAAGGCAAAGCATTCATCGGGTGATATGCCTGCAGGCCGCTGGAAGTTTCTATTGTGCCTCGACGAAAAACACCGTGGTTACCTGGCTAAGCAACGCTTGACGCCGCTGGCCAGGTTGCTTGTATCGGCCTCAGTGCTTAACTCTCACATCGTGGCCTGATCATTGGGTGATAGAGCGCGGGGAGATATTCATCGGTCGGCCAGCAGCCATCCGCGCCTACCGGGGTAACAGGCCGGCCCGTTGCCCAGCCACCTGAATACCATACACAGCGGAAGCTGTTACCACGCCGGTCATCAATACGCCGAGCAACCCAAGCAATACCGCAACAATCCGGCCAAGCACGGTGGTGGGTACTGCGTCGCCGTAACCGATGGTCAGCGCCGTGACTGCACAAAAGTAGAAGGTTTGACCCAGCGATGATGGTGTTCGCGTGCTTGTGTCGACTGTGCCGCCAAAGTAATGCATTGTGACCGACAAAATGAGGAAAAGGATCAGCAGAAAAGTCAGAAAACTTCGCAGGTGCCAGAGGACCCTGGCAATCTCGGCAATCGCATGCCTTGGTTGGATCTGGGCGCGAACCGGGTTCTTGGGTGTATCGTTCATGTGATGAATCTCGCAGTGCTTCAGGCCACGTTTTCTAAATAAGAAATCGATAGTACTACGTGGTTTATCCTAAAAATGAGCGAAATCCGACATGGATTGAATCGATCGGCAGCGCTGCGGCTCCGCTACAGCGCCTGAAAGCCGCGGGTTTTTGACGACCTGCCCGGCACTGAGATAGTCGAATAGCTCGTGCCCTTCTATGCCGGCTTGTTGCCAACCGCCAGGAGGAGCTTTCTGGCGGGCCCGCTCATGTCCGTAGAGTCGTTGTCCAGGCCAGTGGGCCTCTTGACAATGTAGTCAGTCAAAGCGCCGGCCATGCACGCCTGCATGATACGGTTCCCCACCTTATTCGTGTCATGGTGCTCCTCGCCCGAGCCGTGAACCTCAATCTGCTTGATTGGCAAACCGGCTTTCAAGCCTTGCCGCGCGTAGTTATGTTGCGACGTGAAGCTGACCGCGCCGTCTGTCATGTCACTGGCAACGAACATACCGAAGCCCGGCATCGGACGCACGCGCGGCAACTGATCAACCGGATCCCACATTTGCGAGAACGGCGTGTGCGTTTCGACGTCTGCGCCCAAGCCCTTTTCCCAACACACGCTGACGGCAGCATTGAGCGCAACACCTGGCATCGTGACGTTCCATGGCTAAGCACCAGACACCACTTGAGAAAAAGAGGCTGAGCAGTATTTCGCGCTCGGTTTTGACTTCCAGAGTGAGCGTCCTTGAAGAGAGCCCTGCGCAATGGGTACTTGAACATGACCTCGCTCATCTTGCTCAGCCTCTGGTTTTGTCAACGCTGCATGAAGAAGGCGTATGAACCTTCAGTGCCGGCGCCGCCCAGCGCGGTTTGCTTGCCGGCCAATCACTGACCTTGATAAGACTATTGGTATGACATATTGAATTCATCTTGGAATGAGATCCTGTGAAATATTTGCGTCATATCAAAGTTTCGACTGGCTTACGCCGAAATTTCGGCGAAGGCATTCTGGAGGTCCGCGCGCACGGTTTGACTATATGCCTTTAATGAAAATCACTCGCCGCGACATCGCGCTGGATAGGGAAACTGATTTTCCGATTTATAGCCTCGACGGACAGCTTCTTCTCCAGAAAGGCCAGATCGTCTCATCAGAAAGCCTGCTGGAACGTCTGTATCGCCTTGGTCATCGGCAAGACGACGCTCCGCTGAATAAATCGACTTCGGGGCTTGCCGCGAAGCCCCCTGACCATAAGACCAATACTCAAGCGCAACGGCTCTTTGGGACTGCTGGCGTGAGAGATATCTCCACTCAGACGGCGCTGCCTGTCGCGGAAAAGCCGGCAGTATTGCCCGACCTGCAGCAGAAAATTGAATTCTTTCAGCTCACGCCGGTGGGTGTTGCCGAAGCCGTTCCAGTCGAGCTGGTAGGGGTTATTCAGGACAAGGCCGTGATTGTTCGCAGCCTCGGGGAGGAGGCGGCGTTGACTTTAGTCGCTGACACCCGGTACGAGGCACGACTCTTTACGGGGGCGCGCCTTTTCAAATTCTCCACGCAGTTGCTTCTTGACGTAGCGGGCCCTTTTGGTTGCTTCTATCTCGAATATCCCGCGAGCGTCGCTCAGGCGGCTGTTCGCAAGCACCAGCGAGTGACCACGTCGTTCCGAGGCAAGCTGCAATCAGGTGAATATAACCGCCCGACTGTCGATGTCACTGTCAATAACATTAGCTCTATCGGCGCTGGTGTTTCGGCGACGGAGGATTTTCTGTTGGTTGGTCAAAGCGCCCGGCTGTCCATGAATCTGGAGTTTGACCATCGCGTTCGCCCTGTCATGGCATTGGTCGAAGTACGCAATCGCCGGGAAGAAGCCGACGGCATTTCCTATGGCCTCGAGTTCGTTCGAATTCCTGAAGAAGTTCGCCGGGAGATCAAGGATTTCGTGCTCCACATCGTGGCGACGATGTAAGTTGGCTGCGGTCACGCCCAACGGGGCGAGGCTGCGGCCAAGGAGGTCGGGCCGGAAAAGTTTTTTCAGGGTGCTCAAACCCATAATTGAGGTGCGGCGCCGCTCCAATGTCACGGCACTGACAAATTGTGTCTGTAGCGTCCGCGCGAAAAATAACGGCCATCAAATTGGGGTAGCACCATGAATGCCAAATGCAAGGTCCTGTTCCTCTGTCGTGCGAATTCTGCGCGCAGCATCATGTCGCGATGAGTGCTTTCCGACAGATACGCGCGCTGAAGAGATTTGCAGCTCGATTGTCAGCAAGACGCCTCAAGAATCCTCAGTTTCGTCCGTTATACCGACGACGTGATGGGCTAATAGGCGGTTGAAGTGAAGCAAGCCGATGTTGCAACTGGCGAGATGTTCGAGAAGTATCGCGAGGGTACCCGCACAGCCGAACTCAAGGGCTCAGTGTCCCGCCGGACTCAGGTACTGACTTTTCTTGCGGTAGTTTTTATTCTTTCCGCCATTGGGTTGAACACCGTCCTGGCTACGCGCCAGACGCAGGAGCAGAACGGCGCGCTTGCCGCGTTGCAAGCATCGGGTAAAGTCAAACACAATCTTGACGCGCTCCAGCAGTTGTTACTCGAAGAGCATGCGGAGCTCTATACGCGCGTCGGAACGCGTCCATTTTATGCCCGGGCTCCTTACATCTTTCCCTCGGACCAGGTTACTGCGCTGACCCGAGCGGCCAGAGAGGGATGCAAGTCCCGGACTAGTTGCATCGGTCATTTGGACGAGTTGGACCGGATGGTGCATACCCTTTCGGAGCAAAGTGAGGCGGTCGCGACACGGGTATCGCTTCATTTCGGCAGCGTAAAGCTAAGTGACCCTGCGCTAGCGGAACTCGACGCCTTTTTTTATAGCGTCGTCGCGAAGGTGGTCGAAATACGCGTGGATGCCGATGCGGCGGTCGACGCGACAGTGAGTCGCGCAACATTCGATACCAAGCGAACCTCCAGCGTGCTTCTGGGCTCGGCTCTTTCCGCATCCTTGATTCTTCTCGCGCTCATACTCAGAAACGCGCGAAGCGCTCAACGGCTTCGGCTTGCGTGGCTCGTTGCGGACAGGGCGCGGGCTGACCTGTTTCGCTCCAAGCAAACACTCGAGTACGTCCTCGACCACATTCCTCACGGTATAGCCTGGAAGGACGCAGAACATCGTTATGGCGGCGGCAACGAGGTGTACGCTCATGATG
The DNA here is from genome assembly GCF_001544555.2 of Caballeronia udeis. GTDB lineage: Bacteria > Pseudomonadota > Gammaproteobacteria > Burkholderiales > Burkholderiaceae > Caballeronia > Caballeronia udeis. Next base: position 27,207 of record NZ_FCOK02000017.1, read on the forward strand.
CGGGTTTGACCTCGCGCGCGGACCTCGCAGGTCTTACTGATTGGGCCTTACGCTGGGGTGATGACCCGAAAGCAGTGCAAGCCGAGGACGTTCAAGTCATGGCCGGCGCACTCAGCAAGAAGCATTTTGAGCGGGAAGTCAATGCGGTAGATGGGTCGAAGCAATGGATTTCCGAAACCAAGTTACCCCTTATCGACCAGGACGGGGCGGTTACCGGCGTCCTTACGGCGTACGAGAATATTACCGCGCGACGGCATGCCGAACTCGCGCTACGGTTGCAGAGCCGTGCGCTGGATGCAAGCGTTAACGGGATTGTCATTACCGAGCCCGGCAACAACACTCATGTCGTCTTGTATGCCAACTCGGCCTTTGAGCGCATCACGGGCTATGCAAAGGACGAGGTCGTGGGTGTTGGCTGCGACATCCTGTTTGGAATTGCAGGGGAGCCGGAGAAATGGCACGCAGTGCGTGACGCACTGGACAAGAGTATTGAAGCCAACGTTACTCTTCGGTGTATCAAGAAAGATGGCGAGCTGTTCTGGAACAACGTCCTGGTTGCACCGGTTCGAGATGGCGATGGAAGGGTTACGCACCATGTCGGCGTCATGAGCGACGTCACCGCTCTCGTGAACTACCAATCGGAACTGCAGCATCAAGCACATTACGATAGTTTGACTGGCCTGCCGAATCGCGCGGCTCTGGACAATCGGTTAAACGAAGCTATCGTCCGGGCACGCAGCTCGGGCGGTGAAGTGTCGGTCCTGTTTGTCGACCTTGACAGGTTTAAGCAGGTGAACGACTCGCTTGGGCACCGTGTAGGTGATGCGCTATTGGCACAGATGGCCGAACGCTTGCGCCGCGTGGTGCGTTCCACCGACCTCGTCGCCCGCTACGGCGGGGATGAATTTATGGTCATTGCTGAACGATCAGGCGGAGCGCAGCTTGGGCCGATGGTCGCACGACTGCTTGCCTCGATGGCCGAACCGCTTCGCATTGCGGAGCATGAACTGTATGTCGAGGTTAGCATTGGGATTAGCACGTTCCCGCAAGACGGTATCGATGCTGACACCTTAATTCGCAATGCCGATGCCGCAATGTATCTCGCCAAGGAAAACGGGCGTAATGGATACCAATACTATCGCTCGGAACTGAACAGCTTCGCAGCCGACAAACTAACGCTATCTACCAAGCTGCGTCGCGCTGTCAATACCGACGCGTTATACCTGGATTACCAACCCCAATTTGATATGGTCACCGGTCGCCTCTGCGGGGCAGAAGCACTTTTACGCTGGCACGACAGCGAGCTGGGCAATATCGCTCCGACAGTGTTCATTCCGCTCGCGGAAGAGGTCGGGCTGATCTCGAAACTTGGTGATTGGGTAATCCGGGCGGCTTGCAGCCAGGTGAGGGTTTGGCTCGACGAGGGGATAGACTGCATCCGCATGTCTGTCAATGTCTCGCCGTTGCAGTTGGAGCGCTCCAACCTGGTCAAGACTGTGTGTGAAGCCCTCGATGCGGCCAGGCTACCCGCGAGCATGCTGGAACTTGAGCTCACGGAAGGCGCGTTGATGCGCGATCCTGACGAGGTGGCGAGAGTGCTTCGGGACCTCCGAAAATTGGGCGTCACCATAGCAATAGATGATTTTGGAACGGGCTACTCCAGCTTGAGCTATCTCAAGCGATTTAGTATCGACCGAATCAAGATTGACCGAGCTTTTGTTCAAGAAATCGGTAGCGATACCGAGTACGAGGCGCTCACCCTCACTGTCATTGCCATGGCGGATGCGCTTAAATTTGACGTCATCGCTGAAGGTGTCGAGACAGAGATGCAGCGGCGCTTTCTGGTTGAACACGGATGCATCAAGGGCCAGGGATTCTTGTTCAGTCCCGCCGTGTCCGCCTCGCGTTTTGCGGAGCTGGCCGCCGGTCAACCTGCGCTCACTTGAAGGCGAAGCACATCGTCTCGACGAGATCGCGCGATAGTGTCCGCTTTCTGCCGTGTCACGGATTTCCGGTATCGTGACCTGCCCATTTCAAACACGGCCGACAGCGCGGATAAGGAGTCCCCGATGGATCAACATGACGCGCCCGCCACCACTGAAGCCGCGCCACACATTCCGTTCATCGCGCACGGATCCTATCCGAGGCGGGGAGGGAATCGGGTCCGGCCTTTGATCGATAGCGGCCCGGCTTTCCGCCGGATTTGCGAAGCGGTGGAGCACGCGCGGCACAGCGTCTGGATCACGGTCACTTTCATCGCCACGGATTTCCAGATGCCGGATGGACGCGGCTCGATTTTCGATGTCCTCGACCGCGCGGTCGAACGAGGCGTGGACGTTCGTGTGATTTTCTGGCGGCCCAACCCGGAGAGCAGTGGATACGGGCAGATGTTCGCCGGCACAACTGCGGACTTCGATCTGCTCGCCGTACGCGGCTCGCGTTTTCGCGCTCGCTGGGACCGTGCTCCTCTCGCTTATTGTCATCACCAGAAGATCTGGCTGATCGATGCGGGCGGGCAATCGGAAACGGCTTTTGTCGGCGGGATCAATCCAACTTTTGCGGCGGTCGAACCGGGTCACATGGGTGAAGGGCAACGCCACGATATCTATGTCGAGGTCACAGGGCCGTCCGCTAGCGACGTGCATCACAATTTCGTGCAGCGATGGAATGAGGCAAGCGAGCGGAACATGGCGTTGGGAGTATGGGGGCATGACAGCGGGGAGTGTTTGCCCTTCCCTCACGACCTGTCCGATGCACGAGGCAGCAGCGTCGTCCAGATTCAGCGCAACGTGCATGCGGGTTGTTATGGCGACCCTCATGCTGCGCCTGGAAGCGCTGCGTATGACATCGCCGGCGGCGAGCGGTCGATCACCCATCAATACCTGCTGGCGCTCAACGCGGCCCGCCGCACGATCTACCTGGAGAATCAGGCGCTCCCGGTGCCCGAGATTGCGTTCGCGCTCGAGGACGCGCTTGAACGAGGCGTGCAGGTCGTCCTTCTCGTGCCGGGTGAGCCCGAGGAATATCTGGGTCTGTGGCGGCAACGTCCCGAGCGCAAGCCGTTTTTCGACCGGCTGGAAGCACTCGGCCAATACGAGCATTTCACGCTGACGGGCATCGCCGGGCGAACGCAATCCGGCGCTCGGGCATACGTCTACGTTCACGCGAAGATCATGCTGGTCGACGACGAGTGGGCGACGATCGGCTCGTGCAACCTGCACGCCAATTCCCTGTGTGGACACAGCGAGATGAATGCAACGGTGTGGGATCGTGACGTGGTGCGAGCGCTGCGCTGCCAGCTTCTGCTTGAACATCTCGGACAAGATACCGGGCATCTGGACGACCGCCCGGCACTGCAGCTATACCAACGTATAGCCGACGAAAATGCGGCTCGATGGCAGGCCGGCAATGTCGACTGGCAAGGTCTCGCATGCAGCCTGGATCCCGTGACGTATGGCGAATCGCGGGCGCGTTAGATGACGCAAGGGGTATGCTTCGTGATCCGAATCATTACCCTGGAAGTGCCTCAAACGCATTGCTCACCGTGTCGATAGCCGTATCGTCAATATGCCGGTGAATCACAAGACGCATCGCTTGCCGGCCGCTCGCCCGCACTGCAACGCCCCGAGTCGCGAGCCATCGTGCATGGTCTTCCGCGCGGCCGTCCGGTACCGCGAGCCGCAGGATATTAGTTTGCGGCGCAGGACGGTCAGTCTCCACGCGCGTGTTTTCCCGTAGCCTTTCCCAAAGCATCAGGGTGCGTCGATGATCATCGGCAAGCTTCGCGGGCATGGTCCGTAACGCGACCAGACCGGCAGCGGCCATGATGCCCGCTTGCCTGAGTCCGCCACCAATGGTCCGGCGCAGCGTCCTTGCGCGTTCGATGAATTCACGCGAGCCGAGCAACACCGAACCCATTGGTGCGCTCAGTCCTTTTGACAGGCAGAACGTGACGCTATCGCCATGCAGGGCAATCTCGCGGGCTTCGACACCCAGCGCTACCGCCGCGTTGAACAGACGCGCGCCATCCAGATGGACCGCCGCGCCACGCTCGCGTGCAATGCCCGCTACCCGAGAAAAATAGTCGAGCCCTTGAACGCAACCGCCCGCAGCGTTATGACTTGTCTCGATAGCGACCATGGCCGTTGGTTCGCCGTAGCGTGAATACCCGCCGCGGACGTTGTCGCTCAGAAGGTCCAGGTCCATTTCCCCGCGATGCGAGGCAATCGTGCGACAGAACAGGCCCGCGAGCCGCGAGACGCCGCCGCCTTCCGAGTTGGCCATGTGCGCGTGCTGGTCGAGGACGGCTTCGCCGCCGCGGTTCGCGTGAACGAGTGTGGCGAGGACATTGCCCATCGTGCCGCTGCATACGAAGAGAGCATCCTCTTTCCCGAGCAAGGCTGCCGCTTCCTGTTCCAGCGCCTGGACGGTTGCGTCGCCCTCCACCGTGTCGTCGCCAAGCGTTGCTTCTTGCATCGCGGCCCACATGGCATCGGTCGGGCGCGTCACGGTATCGCTGCGCAGATCAATCATGCCGGTCATGCAAGCCCCCTCGGTGCATTCGCCGCGTGCTGCGGCGAACTTGAGTCCTGTGCGGGCTCGACCTCCCGTTCTTCATAAGCCACGTGCGCCAGTTTCATCACCAGCTTGACGGCGACCGTGTTGCAATAGTCCGTGTGATGCGCAGTGCGCGCCAGCGGCGCATGCGATGCGAGAGCTTTAGATTTTCAGGTGGCCTTCAGGTGGCGTTATGCCACCCAGAACAATCCGGACGCGCTGCATTCGGCGCGAATGAAATCCGCCATCAGCTTGACTCGCGCTACATCATGCGAGTCCGCATGCGAGACCAGCCAGTAAGAGCGGCTAAGCGAAATTTCATCCGGGAGAATACGAACAAGGGTGGGATCGATGCGCGCAATAAAGCATGGCAATACGCCAATGCCCGCGCCGCCGCTCACCGCTGCCGCCTGGCTGATGACGTTCGAAATACGCACGGACGGCGTGAGCGAAGTGGAGATCTGCGACAAGTAATCGAGCTCAGCGCTCCACATCAGATCTTCGACATAACCAATCCACGGATGATTGAAGATGTCCTGGAACGTCTTGATGGGCGCATGCGTATCCAGGTACTGGGGCGCTGCATACACCCCGAGCGAATAGTCGTTGAGCTTGTGGGCATAAACGCGGCCCTGGCTCGGGCGCGTCATGGTCACCGCAATATCGGCTTCGCGTTTGGAGAGGCTGAACGTTCGCGGATTGGCGACCAGTTCTATCTCCAGGTCGGGGTGCATGGCCGTGAGCTTCGCAAGCCTCGGCGCAAGAAAGTAAGTGCCGAATCCTTCAGGCGTGCCGACCCTGACCGTTCCCGTCAGGCCGACTGACGGATCGCCCAGACGCGCGTTGATACGCAGCGCCAGACTCTCCATGGCCTCGGCATCGGTCATCAGGCGTTCGCCTTCGGGTGTCAGCAGAAAGCCGACCGACCGCCGCTCGAACAACTGCACGCCGATGCTTGCTTCAAGCGACGCCACGCGCCGGCTCAGCGTGGAATGGTCAATGCCCATTTGCTGCGCCGCGACAGTGAGACGTCCCGCGCGAGCGACAGCGAGGAAAGCTTGCAGGGAATCCCAATCAAATCTTCGCATGGGAATTTTTGCACAGCGCGGTTGTTGAATTGCCCATTCTATTGCAAAAAGTTGGCTGCTATCTTTGGCTTCATGTTCTTCCCCGACGAAGGCGCGCGGCTCGATCCCGGTATGACGAGCCATGACGAACCGCGATTCAACCGTATGAAAAAAGGAGACAGCATGTCGCTTATTGCGAAGCTTGAAGCTCGTGCCCAGGCCGGGCGTCCCGTCAGAGTAGGGCTGATCGGCGCGGGTAAATTCGGTTCGATGTACCTGTCGCAGGCGCCGCGTACGCCGGGCATTCATCTGGTCGGCATTGCGGATCTGTCGCCGGCCCGGGCACGCAGCGCCATGCAACGCGCAGGCTGGGAAGAAGCACGTTACTCGGCCGGTTCGTGGGCGGAGGCCTTGCGTAGCGGCTCGACTTTCATCACCGACGACGCCGATGCAATGATCGCAAGCGACCACGTCGATATCGTCATAGATGCAACGGGGAGCCCCGCTGCGGGCATTCATCACGCGCTGCTGTGCTGCAAGCACAAGAAACACATTGTGATGGTCAACGTTGAAGCCGACGTCCTCGCCGGTCCGTTGCTTGCACGGCGCGCGGCTGAGGCGGGCATCATCTATTCGATGGCTTCGGGGGATCAGCCGGCATTGATTGCGGAACTGGTGGACTGGGCTCGCACGATCGGTTTTGAAGTCATCTGCGCGGGCAAGGGCACCAAGTACTTGCCGGTCTATCACCAGTCGACTCCCGACACCGTCTGGAGCTACTACGGCTTCACGGAAGAGCAGGTTGCTTCAGGCGACTTCAACGCGCAGATGTTCAACTCCTTCCTCGACGGCACGAAGTCGGCGCTGGAAATGGCGGCGGTATCGAACGCGTGCGATCTGCGCCCGCCTCCCGACGGCCTGGCGTTTCCTGCCTGTGGCGTCGACGATCTGCCGGAGTTGCTGCGCCCGGCTTCCGAGGGCGGAATCCTTCCGCATCGCGGCAGCGTGGAAGTGGTGTCGTCGCTTGAACGCGATGGACGTCCCGTGTTCCGTGACTTGCGCTGGGGTGTCTATGCGGTATTTGAAGCTCCCTCCGAATACGTCCGCGACTGCTTCGCGCAATACGGTCTGAAGACTGACAAGAGCGGGCGTTTCGCCGCCATGTATAAGCCGTATCACCTGATTGGCCTTGAACTCGGGGTATCGATTGCAAGCATCGCGGTGCGGGGAGAGGCCACGGGTGCAACTACCGGATTCCACGGCGACGTGGCGGCTACCGCCAAGCGCGACCTGCGAGCAGGCGAACGTCTGGACGGCGAGGGCGGCCACACCGTCTACGGCAAGCTGATGCCCGCGGTGGACTCACTGCTGCACGGCGCGTTGCCTATTGGCCTTGCGCACAACATGGTGCTGCAGCGGCCGGTAGCGGCAGGGCAACCGGTTCGCTGGAGCGATGTGGCCTTCGACTCCACGAAGGAAGCCGTGCGCGTGCGTCTCGAGATGGAGGCGCTGTTCCGCAAGGAACTCGGCGTGGAGATCGCAGCCGAAAAACTCGCATCATAATAAGTATCCCTGATCGATGGCCGGACGTCCGTCCGGCCGCACTCTATAACGTCCGGCAAAGGGCGACGGAGGAGACATGAGCCATATCAGCGAAACCCTTTTGGTGGCGCCGGCGGCGCGTACCGACGTGTACCGCAAGATCAGCTGGCGCATCATGCCGTTCATCGTGCTGTGTTATCTGTGCGGTTATCTCGACCGGGTGAACGTGGGCTTCGCCAAGTTGCAGATGCTGAACGACCTGCACATGAGCGATGCTGTTTATGGCCTGGGCGCGGGCATCTTCTTCATCGGCTATTTTATTTTTGAAGTGCCCAGCAACCTGATCCTGCACCGGGTTGGCGCCCGTCTCTGGATCGCGCGCATCATGATCACGTGGGCGATTATTTCCGCGCTCACGCTGCTGGTGAAAACGCCGATGCAGTTCTACACCGCCCGCTTTTTCCTGGGCGTGGCCGAAGCCGGTTTTTCGCCGGGCATCATGTTGTATCTGACCTATTGGTTTCCCGCGAGAAAACGGGGCTTCGCGCTGGGCGTGTATTACATCGCGATCCCGTTGTCAGGTGTGGTAGGCGGTCCGTTGTCGGGCTGGGTACTCAGCAGCTTCAGCCATTCCACCGTGATGGCGGGGTGGCAGTGGCTGTTCCTGATCGAAGCGCTTCCGGCCCTGCTTTGCGGCATAGCAGTGCTTGCCCTGATGGTCGACCGGCCCACGCAGGCGAAGTGGCTGACCGAGGCTGAAAAAGCCCAGGTGACCGGAGAGATCGATCGAGAGGACTCCGAGAAGACGACACATCACAACCTGGGCGCCATTCTTTCCGATCGCCACATCTGGAAACTCTGCGCCGTCTATTTCTGCCAGATCATCGGCCTGTATGGCATCAGCTTCTGGTTGCCGTCGATCATCAAGGACTCGGGGCTCAGCGACGTCTCGACCATAGGCTGGTTATCGGCCATTCCCTATCTCGTCGCCATCCCTGCGATTGTGCTGACCGGAATGAGCTCGGACCGCTTCCGCTCGCGCCGGATGCATTTCTCCGTGCTGGCGGTGATCGGCGCGATCGGGTTCGCTGCAAGTGGGTACGTGGGCCACCATCCCACACTCGCGGTGATCTGGTTGAGCGTGGCGGCTGCGGGCATATTGTCGGCGCTGTCGCTGTTCTGGAGCATTCCATCGTCGTTCCTTGCCGGCACCTCTGTGGCGGTCGGGATTGCGGGAATCAACTGCGTGGGTAACCTCGCGGGGTTTGTCTCGCCCTATGCGGTGGGGTGGCTCAACGTGACCACCCACGACAATCGCATGGGGTTGTATTTTGTTGCCGCGTGTCTGGTGCTCGGTGCGCTGCTGGTGCGAACCATCTCGGGCAAACTCGCGGATCGTTGATCATCAATGTTGGTTCAACTGGCCTCGCCGCGTCAGCCGGAGAACGAAAGCGAGGCCGGTGAAAACGAATCCCACAACACAGACGCCGGTCCAGCCGGCCATCGCCCACGCGGCACCGGAAAGCGCTGCGCCTAACGCACCGCCGACGAAAAACACCCCGACGAACAGACCGTTCAACCTTCCGCGCGCAGCAGGATCCATCAGGTTGATCGCCCGCCGCCCCAGGGTCTGGTCGGTGACAACGCCTGCGTCGAGCGCGGCCGCGCCCGCGACAAGCATTGCAACCGCCAGCACCGGATGGGCTCCCGCCGAAAAGCCTCCCCAGCCCGCGCCCGCCATGCCGATTGCCACAAGCGCGAGGAGCATGGTCAGGTGGCCGGCGAGCAACGTCCTGCGGCCCCACCCGCGGTCGCCGGCGCGGCCGGCGAGCGGCGTCACGATCGCACCCGCCGCGCCGGCGAAGGCGAACAGCGCGACGCCATTCATATCGAAGCTGAACGGCGGTTGCACGAGCCGCAGGCCGATCGCAGTCCAGAACGCGCTGAACGCGCCCATCACCAACGCCGCCGATACAGCGTTCCGTTGCAACACAGGCTCGGTGCGCATCAGCGTCCAGAGCGAGTACAGGAGCGCCGGGTAGCGCGTCGGGATGGCTGGCACGCGCGCAGGCAGCTTCATGTAGAGGACGACGGCAAGTAGCGCATTGATCACCGCGGCAAGCCCGTAGAAAGCACGCCAGCCGATTGACCCGGCAATGATGCTGGCGGCCGGACGCGACAACAGGATGCCGAGCATCAAGCCGCTCATCACGTTGCCGACTGCACGCCCGCGATGACTTTCCGGCGCCATCGAAGCGGCCATGGGCACCAGCATCTGGATCACGCTGGAGGCGGCGCCGGCCAGGAAGACAGCGACCAGAAACACGACGCGTGAATCGGTAAGCATCGCGATGGCGAGAAAAGCGGCGCCGCACGTCAGCGTGCGCACGATCAGCCGGCGGTTCTCCAGCAGGTCGCACAGGGGCACGAGCAACACCAGGCCGACTGCGTAGCCGAGCTGCGGCAGCATGGCGGCGAGGCCGGCGAACTCAGGGGCGAGATGCAAGCTGCGGCTGATCGCGCCGGTCAGCGTTTGCGCGGCAAACAGGTTCATCACAATCACGCCGACTGCCGTCGCGAAGAAGACTGTCAGCGGCCCGGTGAGTCTGTGCGGGCTGTCGGCTTCCTGCGCGGTGATGGCACGGGCGGGACTTTCTGCGGAGGGATTCATCGAACGGTTTCTCAAAACGGGGTCTGAGAAACCATCCTAGTGATGCATCTACTATGCGGCAATTGAAATATGTTGATAATGATTATGCGATATAGTTTAAGCGCTCGTTTTGAATCCCCATTTGGAGCACCCGTTTGAATACGCGCGATCTACAGGCGTTCGTTGCGGTCGTCGACAGCGGTTCGATGGTGCGCGCCGCAGAAAAACTCCATCTCACGCAGCCCGGGTTGACGCGGCGCGTGCAAAACCTTGAAAGCATGCTGGGTGCGGAATTGCTCGATCGCCAGAGCAAGCCGCTCAAGCCGACCGCTGCGGGCAACGAGGTGTATGCGCTGGCGCGCACCGTGTTGCGCGCGGTGGACGATCTGCTGCTTGCCGCCTCTCCCGAAAGCGAGCCGTCCGGCGAGTTGAGAATTGGCATGCCGCCGTTTCTGGCGGAAGTGGCGCTCGAGAAGCCCGTCGACCTCCTGCGCGGTGCCTTTCCGCGACTTACCTTGCGCGTGACAGCGGGTTGGTCACCGGCTCTGTTGCAGAGTGTCGAACGGGCATCGCTTGATGCATCCATCGTGTTGATGCCGTCCGGCACCGTACCGCCCGAGACGTTGCACGCTGCGCTCCTTGCGTTCCTGCCGACCGTGATTGTCGCGGCGCGGACCCTCGGCCTGCCCGATACGCCAATGACACTGGCGGATCTGGCGAGTTACGAATGGGTACTCAATCAGGACGGCTGCGGGTTGCGTTCGGCGTTAAGGCGGGCGATGGAAGCGGCGGGAGTGCCATTCAATGTCGCCGTTGAAGCGTTTGGCTCAGAGCTGCAATTGTCTCTGGTCGCGCGTGGCCTTGGTATCGGGCTCGTTACGCCGGACATGCTGGAACGCACGGCGCATCGCCCGGCGCTCCAGGTGATAGAGACCACTGACTTTCGCACGGGAGTCGATGTCTGGTTCGTCCATGGTTCAGTCCCCGGCCGGTTGATGCGCGCTATCGATCTGTTGCGCGGTTCGCTTACTGAAGTGCTGACCAACGGCAAGACGGTGATGCAAGGGGAAGACACAAAACGCGCGCGAATAAAACGCCAACCATAGGCGGGCCAGCGCAACGGCCGCCGACATGCCGCTCATCTACTGCACCAGCGCAATTTCGATCCGCTCCTTCCTTTTGCCCGTATTCTCGCGCTTGAGCCTGACCGGACCGACACCGAAGCCGGCGTGAGGAAAGTCATGCCGTTTTTACAGAACCTATACGCTGGAAAGCGCTCTTTCGACGCGGCCATTACCGTCGAAGATCAACAATAACGAGCGATCCGAAGAAAGGACGGTTGTCGCGACATCGAAACTATAAAAAGCGGGGGTAACATGACCGATGACGTTGGAGCCTTGATTGAAGAAATTCAGCGATATGCGGGAAACCGTGCGCAGGATGTGGCTCGTGGCGCAGAAACGCCGGCGCTTGCAGCGCTGATGGTCGAGAAGTTTGGTGAGGGTCTGGTCAAGGCGGGTTACTTGCTGGGAGTCGGTCGCGCCGACGAACTCAAGCATGAAATCGACCGTCTGGTACGTAAGATCGACGTGCACTACCCCACGCATCTTCAATATCGTTTTGAAGCGCGCCCGGCGGGACTGGCCATCAACGGTACGGCTCATTGAGCCGTACCGAGCGGTGCTCGTACCAATGTGAAGGTTGCCGCTAGAGAGCACTACGAAGTATATGGATTGATTGTTTTTTTATGCGCGTTCCGCCAAGCGGTCCGCGAAAATTCATGGAGGATGCCATGGCATTCAAACAAACCAAGGGGAACGTGACCGTTGAGGCGTGTGTCCTGCCGTCGCCTGGTCAGATGTTCAAAGGCGCGCTTCGCGTGACAACCGTGCGTGACACGAAGACGATCGAGCGCGTGACGGGGCGCGGCTGCGGACGTCCAATGCGCGACGCTAACGCAGCATTGGCAATGGCCGAAACAGCCGCTAGACAGATGCTCGGTGTTTAAGCTTTTGACGGCATGATCGCAGCAGGGGTGTGCCGTCGCTCATGGAGGCAGTGCGCTCCACTTTCTTGCAAGGTCCAGCTGCTCGACACGATCGATCAACGCCTGCGTGAAGACGCGAATCTTGGCCGGCTGGTGCCGCCTGCTCTGGTAAGCCATATTTATCGTAAGACGGGGTAGTTGCCAGTCTTTGAGCAGGGGTACGAGACGCCCGGCAACAATGTCGTCGTGAACAATGTAGAGCGGCTGTATGACGATACCCATGCCGGCGTACCCCGCCGCGCAGATTACCTGCCCTTCGTTTGAATCGAGTGCGCTGGTGATCGGGACATGGCGGCTTTCTTCTCCCCGCGTAAGGTGCAGCACGTAGGGATCCAGCGCGAGGTTGTAGACAAGCATCCGGTGGCCGGCAAGGTCTTCGGGTGTCTTGGGACGACCGTGCCTGGCGAGGTACCCGGGCGACGCCGCCAGCACCCGCCGTGTCTGGGCCAGACGCCTTACCGTGATGCCCGAATCGCCTTCGTATTCACGCGTGCGAATGGCCACGTCAATACCTGCTTCGATGAAATCCGGATACCGGTTGGCCGCCACGATCTGCACCGATAGTTCCGGATACTGCAGGCTGAATTCAGGCAGCCACGGCGCGATATGCATCATGGCGAACGAGACGGAACTGGTCACCCGCAACGTGCCGCGCGGGTTCAGCGCGGCGTCGCCGGCAGCCGCGTCCGCTTCGGCCATCTCCGCCAGTATGGTGCTGCAGCGGCGGTGATAGTCGCGCCCGGCGTCGGTCAACCAGAGGCGGCGCGTGGTTCGTTCCACCAGCCTTGCGCCTAGCCGCTCTTCCAGCGCATTCAATGTCCGGCTGGCCGCGGCGTTCGACATGTTCAGTTTCTCCGCCGCTTTCGAAAGACTGCCTGTCTCCGCCGTCAGGACAAAAAATTCGATCTGGGTCAATCGGTCCATAAGGGATTTTTCCGCAGGGTGGAAATATCTTTTCACTATAGCTCGTTTTATTCCACCGGACCAAGGGCTAATATCGACGGAATCAGGCTCGCTGATCGTCATGAACAGCGGCTATAAAAGGAGACATCCACCATGCGCAATATTGACGAAGACACCATCACGCAGGCCGTCCTTGCATCAATGGATGGATGCCGCAACCCACGCCTTCTCACTGTCATGACGAGCCTCGTGCAGCATCTGCACGCGTTCGCCCGCGAGGTAAAGCTCACCGAGGACGAGTGGTTCACGGCCATCAAGTTCCTGACCGACGTGGGCCACATCACCGACGACAAACGCCAGGAGTTCGTCCTGCTGTCCGACACGCTGGGACTTTCCATGCTGGTCACCACGCAGAACAACAGGAAGCCTGCGGCGTGCACCGAGGCAACTGTATTGGGCCCCTTCTTTGTCGACGGTGCGCCGGAGTATCAGAACGGTGACGACGTATCCAACGGCGCGGTGGGTGCGCCGTGTTTTGTGCAGGGTCAGATTCGCGGCGTGAACGGCAAGCCTGTTGCCGATGCGTCAATCGATGTCTGGCAATCCGATGAGGATGGTTTCTACGACGTGCAGAAAACGACCGAAGACGTCGGCAACATGGTGCATAGCGCACGTGGCAAGTTGCGCTCGCTGGCCGATGGGCGCTTTCATTTCCGGTCGATTCTCGCCGAGGCCTATCCGATCCCTCACGATGGCCCGGTCGGAAAAATGCTCGATGCACTCGGGCGACATCCGTGGCGCCCCGCCCATCTGCATTTCTGGATCAAGGCGCCGGGCTACGACACGCTGATCACCCACGTGTTTCGCGACGGCGACCAATATCTGGATTCGGATGCGGTGTTTGGCGTGCGGTCGAACCTGGTCGTGGAATGGGTGAAGCACGAACCCGGCATTGCGCCCGACGGCACCGTGATGACCACGCCGTTCTATACGCTCGACTATGACTTTGTTCTGAACCGCCAGGAGGCTGCGGCATGATCCGGCATATTGTCATGTGGCGTGTGAGCGGAGAGTCGCCGGAGGAAAACCGCGCGTCGCGGTTACTCGTCAAGCGTAGCTTCGAGGGACTGCGGGGACGTATCCCCGGCATGATTCATCTGGAAGTTGGGTTGGACTCCAGCGCCGTGGACCATGCCTGCGACGTTGTCCTGGTGACGGAATTCGAATCGCAGCAAGCGCTTGACGCCTATGCCGGTCACCCCGAGCATCTGCGCGTCAGGCAGCAACTCGGCAGTCTCCGGACTGCCCGTTTTCAAGTTGATTACCCGGTCGAGCCCTTGGCTTTGGCTTCACCGTCGGAGGCGGCCAATGCAGACATCTGACTTCGTCTATTCGGCGCGAGCAGCGCGGGTGGTGTTCGGTGCGGGAAGCTTGCAACATGTTGAACGTGAAGTACTGAACCTGAACGCCGGGCGTGCGCTGATCCTGTGCACTCCGCAACATCGCGATGTTGCCGAAGCGCTTGCCGAACGGCTCGGGTCACGCGCTGCAGGTATCTTCGATCGCGCTGTCATGCACGTGCCGGTCGAACTCGCGGTCGAGGCCCGGGAACTCGCGAGAAAATTGAATGCGGATTGCGCGATTGCGCTGGGCGGCGGCTCGACCATTGGACTTGGCAAGGCAATTGCCCTCGAATCGGATCTATCGATACTCGCCATTCCCACGACCTACGCCGGCAGCGAAATGACGCCTATTTTCGGTTTGACGGAAGGGGGACTGAAGCGGACGGGAACCGACTTGCGGGTGCTTCCCAAGACTGTCATCTACGATCCCGAACTGACGCTGACGCTTCCGGCGCAACTGTCGGTGACTAGCGGAATCAATGCGATTGCGCACGCCGCCGAAGGACTCTATTCCCGCGATGCCAATCCGATCATCAGTTTGATGGCGGAGGAGGGCATTGCGGCGCTGGCGCGTGCATTGCCGGTGATCGTTGCTCATCCGGAGGACAAGCACGCGAGGTCGCAGGCGCTGTACGGCGCGTGGTTGTGCGGCACGATGCTCGGAAGCGTTGGCATGGCCTTGCATCACAAGCTGTGTCATACGCTTGGCGGCAGTTTCAATCTGCCGCATGCGGAGACGCACACGATCATCCTGCCCCATGCGCTGTCCTACAACGCGGGCGCCGCGCCCGAGGCAATGAAGCGGATTGCGCGCGCACTTGGGCATGACAACGCGGCGATGGGTGTGTATGAACTGGCAAAGGCGAATGGTGCTCCGGTGGCGCTCAAGGACATTGGCATGAACGTGTCGCAGCTTGATCAGGCGGCGGAGATTGCGAGTGCCAATCCGTACTGGAATCCGCGTGCGGTTGAATACAACGCGATTCGTACGCTGCTTCAGGATGCGTTTGAGGGTGTACCACCGCGCGAGTATTGATGCGGTTTGATGCGATGTCACTTGGCTTGCGCAAAGCTGCGCGTCAGTTCGGCGGAAGCGCTGGCAATCGCGCTGCCGGGAGGACAGTCCGCGACAAAGGTCCATTGAAGAAACGGCGGCCCTGTGCAGACATTCTTGGTTCCGGAGTAGGATAGGACGCGCTTGCCTGAATGACCCGAAGCCTGATCCCTGCTTGATCCCTTTCTCCACTGAGTCCAAACATGAGCCAGACAATCTACGATATTCCCGTGAAATCCATCGACGGCGCGGCGCTTACGCTGCAGCCGTTCAAGGGCAAGGTCTTGCTGATCGTCAACGTAGCCTCCAAGTGCGGGCTGACGCCGCAATATGAAGCCCTGGAGAAACTCTATGAGGACAAGCGGGCTGACGGCCTGGAAGTGCTGGGCTTTCCCGCGAACAACTTCAAGGGTCAGGAACCGGGCACCGACGAAGAGATCAAGGAATTCTGCAGCTCGACCTATGACGTGACATTCCCGATGTTTTCGAAGGTATCAGTGGTCGGCGCCGACCAGCATCCGCTGTATCAGACGCTGACCAGCACGCACCCCGACGCGACCGGCGACGGCCCGTTCCGCGAGCGGCTCAAAGGCTACGGCATTGAGCCGAACCCGGCGCCGGATGTGTTGTGGAACTTCGAGAAGTTCGTGATCGGCAGGGATGGCCGCGTAGTGGGCCGTTTCTCGCCCGATGTCACGGCAGACGATCCGCGCCTGCTCGAAACGATCCAGACCGCGCTGTCGAACTGAGGTCAGCGGTACCACCGCGGCGGGGGTGGTGACTGACATTCAGACCTGCCTTCCAAAATACCGAAGTGGGGACCTGAACCTTCGCTATGAGTTGCCCGGGAGCGTCACTATTCCGCTCTGCAACATGATCCCGGGCCAGGGCACTCAAGAAGAATTCAGCCTTGTATAAAGCTTGATTCCGTCTTCACGGTAGCGCTCCCGCCCATGCGAGGAGCGCTTGATGCTGTTCAAGCCGTTGCCATTGCAACCGACCTGCCGACCGCCAGGTAGTGAACCAGCGCGATAAGAGGGAACACGCTTGCGACCGTCGCGGTCAACGTCCATCCGCCGTGGTCGTACAGGCTGCTGGCCAGCGCTGACCCAATCGCGCCGCCAATGAAGATGCTGGTCATATAAAGCGCGTTCAGACGGTTCCGGCTGGCCGCATGCAACGCATAGATCTCGCGTTGGCCGAGCACCATGTTCATCTGCACGGCGAAGTCCAGCACGACGCCGGTCACGACCAGTCCCCCCACACCCCACGCCGGATGAATCAGCGCCGGTGTGAATGCGAACGCTCCGACTACAAGCGCGATCAACGTGGCGCCGGCCGTTCGCCCCGAATCGGCAAGCCTTCCTGCCACGGGCGCGGACGTTGCGCCTATCGCACCAACCAGCGCGAATAATGCGATCGCGTTTTGCGACAAACCGTAGTGACGTGTCAGCTCGATCGGCACCGCGGTCCAGAAGAGACTGAAGGTGGCAAACATCAGCCCTTGATAAAGCGCGCGATGGCGCAGTACCGGCAAGGTCACAACCAGCTCGCCAAGCGAACGGATCAACTGGAAGTAGGTAGCCTGATGCGAGGGCTGGCGGCGCGGGATCGTCGAAGCGAGGACCGTCGTCACGATCGCCATCAATACGGAGGCGGATCCAAATACCACGCGCCAGCCAAAATGACCGGCCACCACGCTGGATATCGGGCGTGACAGCAAGATGCCGAGCAGAAGGCCGCTCATGATGTTGCCGACCACGCGGCCACGCGATTCGTCGGGTGCAAGGTGAGCGGCAAGCGGGATCAGGATCTGCACCGCGACCGAACTGAATCCGACCAGCAACGAGACCGCCAGGAACGCGTTCGGCTGATGCGTGACGGAGGCCAGCGCGAGACTGAAGATCGAGACGATGGCTGTCGTGATCATCAGCTTGCGGTTCTCCAGCAGGTCGCCGAGCGGAACCAGGAAGAACAGGCCGAACGCGTAGCCAATCTGCGTGAGGGAGACGATCAGGCTCGCCGTACCGCCCGACATATGAATGTCCGGCGCGATGAGCTCGGTGATCGGTTGCGCGTAGTAGAGGTTGGCGACAATCGCGCCGCAGCAGAACGCGAACAGCGCGATCATGCCCTGGGTCAGCTTGACTGTGCCACCGTTCTGGCCGGCGTCAGGTGCGTTGGGCGTCATGTGATGGATCCTTCAGTGGCTAAAAGTGGTGTTATGTTCGATGTTCATCAAGCGGTTCCCGAGCGACACGCCAAGCCGTTTCGGGAACGCAACCCCCGCGAAGCGGAACGCAGCCAGCACGTCGGGTTGCGACGATGCCGCCGCCACGGCTGCCCGATTCATTCGGCGACAGTTCGAATACATCGACGTCCCAGCCCGCCCGGCGCAAGGTGGTCGCCGTGAACAGTCCGCTCAACGATCCGCCGACAACAACAGCACCCGTTCACTGAAGTGCTCATGCCGGGCTCCGTTCGAGCGCCGCCCTCAACGCCGTGGCGAACACCGCCGGGGGTTGCGCGCCGCTGATTGCCTCGCCTGCAATAAACACGGTCGGCACCGAACGAATGCCTTGCTGTTGAGCGAGCCGCTGCGCTTCAAGCACCTGTGCAAGGCCTCGGCCCTGCGAAAGGTATTCCTCTGCGGCGGTAGCGTCGAAGCCACTTTTCGCGGCGATATCAACCAATGTGGCGGCCAGCCCAATATCGCGGCCCTCCGAAAAGTACGCAGTGAATATCGACTGATACAGCGCTTCGGTTTTCTGCGCGTCGCCTATGCTCATCGCGTACTGCATCAACTGATGGGCGAGGCGTGTGTTCGGTGTTCTGCTGACCTTGTCGTAGTTGAAGTGCGCGCCTGCGGCGAGACCCGTCGCCGCTACCTGCGCGTCCATCCCTTGCGAGCGTACCCAACTGCCGAACTTGGCCGTCCGGTATTCGCGGCGGTCCATTCCGTCCGCAGGCATCGTGGGGTTCAGTTCGAACGGTACATACCGGATTGACGCGGGCACGGGCAGGTTGGCTGCGCGGATTCCCGATGCAAGATTCAGGTGGCCGATCCAGCACCACGGACAAATGAAGTCGTAGTTGACGGAGATTTCGATGGCTTGCACGGCGCGCTCCTGAGGAAGATTACCTACAGGATATCGATTGCAATTCGTTAGTAGAATACGTTCGCAGAGCAATCTCGCGTTGCGTGCCACGCAACGGAACGTTCAGACAGCGGAGCCATCAAGTGGACAAACTCGTTGCATTGACGACGTTGCTGGAAGTGGCCGAGGCCGGCGGCTTTTCCAAGGCGGCGCAACGCCTGGGGGTGGCCACTTCGTCGGTGACGCGGCTGATGGATGCGCTCGAAGCGTCGCTTGGCACGGCGCTGCTGACGCGCACCACGCGCCTTGTGAGCCTGACCGACGCCGGCACCGCTTACGTGGAGCAAATCAGCAAGGTGCTGGACGACCTGGCTGAAGCCGACGACAGCATCTTCGACAGCGGCGCGGCGCCCGTTGGCGCGCTGCGTATTTCCGTGCCTACCGCCTATAGCCGGCTTTGCCTGGCGCCGCACTTGTCCACATTCCTCAGCGAGTACCCGCGCGTGGTGCTCGATGTTGTGGTCGCCGACCACTACCTGGACCTTGCTGCGGAACGTATCGATGTCGCGATTCGAATCGGCTTGCCCTCACGCGACGAAAACCTGGTCGTCAGGAAGCTGGCCGATAACAAGCGATTTGTCGTGGCAAGCCATGAGTACCTGGAGCGTCGCGGCACGCCTGCTGATCCGCAGGCGCTAGCCGACCACGAGTGCCTGCGCTTCGCCTATGGCGGACCGCATCGGGCTGCACGTCAGGTGTGGACGTTCCGCCACGGAGCTGCTGAAGAGCGGGTCGAAGTGCGCGGCCACCTGATTGCCAACAACCCGGACGTGCTGTTCGAAGCCGTCCTCGCGGGCCGGGGCATAGCGTTGCTGCCCGAGTGGCTGGTGGCCCCCGAGATAGGCGCCGGGCACCTGATGCGCCTCTTTGAAAATGCCGATGTCAATCCGCATGCGGGCGATTCGGTGATCTACGCTGCCTACCTGCCGAATCGCCGCCATTCGAGCAAGGTACGCACCTTCGTGCAGTTTCTCGCCGCACGCGTGCAAACACCGGTAGTGGAATGAACGGTCGTAGCACGCTCCGCTTATTGATTGCCTCTGCCCACTTCCAGATCGTCGAAACGTTTGAAGCGGTAGATCAGCACCGACGCCGCCCAGCTCAGCGCGAAGATCCCGATGATGACGTAGCCCAAGGTGCCGAAGTTATCGTTCAGCGCGCCTATGGCATCCCATATCGGGCCTTGCAGTTTCAACCGGTCTGCCAGCAGCCCAAGCGCCTCGATACTGCCAACCACAACCGCCACGATCACCGACACCATTGTGATGGTCATGTTGTAGTAGATCTTGCGGACCGGTTTCAGGTATGCCCAACCGTATGCGCCGAGCATTAAATGGCCGTCAAGCGTGTCGACCAGGGACATGCCTGCGCTGAAGAGCAGGGGGAACACCATGATGGCCCACGGCGACAAACCTTGCGCCGCCTGGTTGGCGGAAATGCCCAGCAGGGCGATTTCAGTGGCGGTATCGAAGCCGAGACCAAACAGGAATCCGAGCGGGAACATATGCCAGCTACGGGTGATGATCCTGAACAACGGGCGGAAAAGGCGGGCAAAGAATCCACGGTCGGCGAGCAGCATGTCGAAGTCGTCGTCGACATACTTGCCGCCGTTCCTGACATTGCGCCACGCCTTGAAAATCGATCTCAGGATGATCAGGTTCATCAACGCGATCAGAAACAGGAACAGAGCCGACACTGACGTGCCCACCACTCCGCCTATGTCCTTGTAGTGATCAAGACGTCCCTTCATGGCCGATGTCACCACGGCGACACCCAGCGACGCGAGGACAACGACAGTCGAATGCCCGAGCGAAAAGAAAAAGCCTACCGTGACCGGACGTTTCTTCTCCTGCATCAGTTTGCGGGTGACATTGTCGATCGCGGCAATATGGTCCGCGTCCACCGCATGGCGCAAGCCAAAACCGTAGGCCAGCAAAGCTGTACCGAGCAACACGGGATGGTGACGAAAAGCGACTAAAGCCCAGAGCCATACCAGCACGTTTGCGGCAAGCAGTACGCCATAGATGCCGAAAAGCTTGCCCCGCACTTTGGTGTTGGAATCGCTGAAGACGTGGCCGAGTTGGGAAAACACATGCAGCTCCTTGGGATTACGCGTCCCGAATGGCGTTGGAAGAAAGACGAAGAGAGGTCTGGCTGCTGGTTCGACAAGCCTGCTATTTGCCAACCAGATACAGTGGCGCGACCGCGCCGGATTTTCACCGGCTTCTCTCTGCGCGAATTGAACGACGCAAGGGGGTCATTCGCGCTTATACACGTTTTCGCTTTCGCTATCGACCATTTCAAAAAAGGGCTGGGAAAGGGCTGGGAAAGGGCTGGGAAAGGGCTGGGAAAGGGCTGGGTCTTGCACCCGGCTCACAGGCGAGGCTAGTGGCTCGTCGAGCTTTCGATGTCCGACACAATGCAGTTACGGCCACCCAGCTTGGCGCTGTAAAGCAGCTTGTCGGCGCGTAACAGAAGGGCATCGAGCGTCTCTCGCCCGGTTTGCGAAGCCAGCGAGATCCCGAAGCTCAACGTGACCGTAAAGCGGACACCGTCAAGTTCCAGTGCCGTGGATGCGAGACGCCGACGCAGTTCGTTGGCGGCGGCAATGGCTTCGAAGGCGTCATCAACCCTTGTCAGCACCGCGAACTCCTCACCGCCGAGGCGCGCGACAATATCGGGCTGACGCCATATCTCGCTGCATAGTCTTCCAATCGTCTGCAGAGCCAGATCACCGGCGGCGTGGCCCAGGGTGTCGTTGATCTGCTTGAAGCGGTCCGCGTCGAACATGATGAGGACCTGCTTGGCTTGCGTTCCTCCACGTCTGCCAAGCGTTGCGGTCGCCTTGCGTTCGAACGCACGGCGGTTGAGCAAGCGGGTGAGGAAGTCGGTGTCGGCAACGGTCTCGAGTTCGCGCAGCAGGATATTGCGCTCATGTTCAAGCCGCATTTTTTCGATGCTATTTTCTTTCAGCACGAGGATTGCGTGAAAGAGGCTACGGATCTCAAGCCGGTATTCGCCGTGAGGAACGGGTGTTTCCAGCTTTCCATCGGCGATCGCCATGATGATGTCCGCGGCTTCGATAAACGGTTGCACGAACCGCCGCCGGAAGTATACGGATGCAATCAGCAAAAAGTAGAGAACGGCCGCGGTACCGATCCCGCTTGCAACCAGCAACACCAGCGCATCATTACGATGTCCCTTGACTTCGGTGTCCGCCAGATCCAGCACATAGTCACGAAATTGCACGATGGGCCGCATGGTGGGCACATACTCCGCGGCCAGTTCGGCTGCCGTGAGATTGGCGCCTTCCGGGTGCAATGCCATGGCGCGCACACGCGCCATGTAGTTCAAGCCATTGTCGTAATAGACGCTGGTGAGACGTTGATAAATGGCTGTACCGACCGGTGTATGTTCTACGCGCGCAGCTATCAGGCTGCGCAATTCGTCTATACGTCCCTTAGCCCGCTCTTGCGCGAATAATTCGGTTTCGCTCAAGCGCCGGTGTGCGGTCAGCGCCGCAGTGAAGGTCGATCCGAGAAGCCCTGCCTGTTCACGCAACTGAGCGGTCAGCCGCGCGACCAGAACGCAATTCAGTGCGTTGGGGTCGCCGCGCACAACGCTGGCTGAGCTGGCATTTGCCAGTGGTCCGAAGCTGGGAATGACGGCGATCATCTGGTTGACCGCGCTCAGGACGGCATCATGTTCGCGTTGTTCCAGGGGCTGGGAGATCAGGCTGTCCACCTGCTTGCGGGCAGCAGCAAGCTGCGTTTGCACGGCATCTACAGAGGCGCGTTCAACCGTGCAGCCGGGACATGCCTGACTCGTGACCAGTGAGCGCAGCACCGCCAGGCGCCGGTCGCTTTCGGCACGCGCGTTGATCAAGGGGAGTCGCAGCGACGGCGCATTCAGGGCGTCTGCGCCGAGCGCGCCGTTGGCGGGACCGCGTTCCGCCGATACGCTTTCCATGGCGAGCAACGTGGCGCGAAAGCGGTCTAGCGATCGAACCCCGTTCTCCGCCAATGCATAAGCGCGCGATTGATGCAGGAGCAAAGGCGTCGCAAGGCTTAAGACCAACACGCACAGAGCCGCTGTTGTCAGCTTGAGCCGGTTGGCAAGCAAGATCCGGGTTGAGGGCATTTTTGTTAATTCGCAGCAGGTCGCTTGCCAGACACGTTCTTGGAACAGGGCGACTTATTGCAGCCGGTAATTCAACATACCGCAGCCCACCGGAATCGTCTACTCGGACAAAACACGATCGTTAGACCGTTTCTTCAGAAAAAAGCGGCGTGTTGTTCATCTGGAACCGGAGAGCTGTTGTCGGGGGAAATGTTGGTCGGAGATGATTTCCCTTTGTTAACGGCACATTAGCCGCTTTATTTAGCGCCGCGAGTGCGTGGCTCATGCGGGCCGCGTTATGCCGCTTCCGGCCGATTTAACAATTCCGTGCGAGAGCACAGCAAGCTGCTGTCACGTATTTCTTTTCCGTGTAGCCTAAGTCGCTGTTGCTTCATGTTATGTCACCGAAACTCGTTATTCTTGTTTGCACCCAGCCCGCTCCTCGACAAAGGATTCGCAGAAATGAGCTACATCCACTTCATCGGTGGCGAAAAAGGCGGCGTCGGCAAATCGCTTGTCGCCCGCGTATTGGCCCAGCATTTCGTTGATCAGAACATCCCGTTCATGGGCTTCGACACCGATAAATCGCATGGCGCGCTATTGCGCTTCTATGCGGATTTTGCCGCTCCGGCCGTGCTTGACCGGCACGACAGCCTCGATCCCATCATCGAACATGCGCTTGCAGATCCCCAGCGCCGCATCCTGGTTGATCTTGCCGCGCAGACGCAACAGTCTCTCGGGAAATGGCTCGACGACGCGGATGTTCTTGGTCTCGCGCAAGAGCATGGCCTGACACTGACCTGGTGGCACGTCATGGACGCCGGGCGTGATTCGGTCGGTCTGCTGCGGCAATGGCTCGATCAGTTCGGCGGACGGATCAAGCTGGTCATCGTCCTGAATGAGATTCGCGGCGACCGTTTCGAGATTCTGGAAACGTCAGGGGAACTCGCCCGGGCCGAAGCGCTGGGCGCCAGCGTGATCAGCCTGCGGCGTCTTCCTGATACCACGATGCAGAAAATCGATCAGCATGGTGCCAGTTTCTGGGCAGCCGTCAATCATCCGGATCGAGCCACCTCAGGGCTCGGTTTGCTCGAGCGGCAGCGTGTCAAGGTGTGGTTGAATCGCGCCTATGGGGAGATGGGTAGTCTGGCGTTGTAGCGGGGGAGACCGGTCGGGGATGGAGAACACCCCGGTCGTCAATGAATAGATAGTTATACGAATTAAATCGGACGAAAACCAGCGCGGAGGATCGTGTTGATCTATCCGCGCTGATACCTGCAGGAAATCACGCCGTTGACACTTTCTTCCGGCCGAAGCCGGAAGAAAACGGTCAAATTCATCAAGCCTGAGCAGTCGCCAGCGCGGCGTTCAGCGTCTTGCTCGGGCGCATTACCGACTCCAGCTTCTCGAAGTCCGGCTTGTAATACCCGCCAATGTCCGCCGGTTCGCCCTGAACTGCCGACAGTTCACCCACAATGGTCTGTTCGTCGGCCGTCAGGCGCTTCGCCAGCGGCGCGAACTGAGCAGCCAGTTCCGCGTCGTCGGTTTGTGCCGCCAGTTCCTGCGCCCAGTACATCGCGAGATAGAACTGGCTGCCGCGGTTGTCCAGTTGCCCGGTCTTGGGCGACGGGTTCTTGTTGTTCTCAAGGAGTTGACCCGTGGCGGCGTCCAGCGTCTTCGCCAGGACCTTGGCCCGCGTATTGCCGGTCTTGATGCCGAGGTCTTCCAGCGACACCGCCAGCGCCAGGAATTCACCCAGTGAATCCCAACGCAGATGGTTTTCTTCCACCAGTTGCTTGACGTGCTTGGGAGCCGAACCGCCCGCGCCAGTCTCGTACATGCCGCCGCCCGCCATCAACGGGACGATGGAAAGCATCTTGGCGCTGGTGCCGAGTTCCATGATCGGGAACAGGTCGGTCAGGTAGTCGCGCAGGATGTTACCCGTGACCGAGATGGTGTCCAGTCCGCGGATGACACGCTCAAGCGTATAACGCATGGCACGTACCTGCGACATGATCTGGATGTCCAGGCCGCTGGTGTCGTGATCCTTCAGGTAGGTCTCGACCTTCTTGATGACTTCGGCTTCATGCGGACGGTACGGGTCCAGCCAGAAAATGGCCGGCATGCCGGAGTTGCGGGCACGCGTGACGGCCAGCTTGACCCAGTCGCGGATCGGCGCGTCCTTGACCTGGCACATACGCCAGATGTCGCCTTCTTCCACGTTCTGCGTGAGCAGCACTTCACCCGTGGCGATGTCGACAATGCGCGCTTCGCCCGCTTCCGGCACTTCAAACGTCTTGTCGTGCGAGCCGTATTCCTCGGCTTGCTGAGCCATCAGCCCAACGTTAGGCACCGTGCCCATGGTGACCGGGTCGAAGTTGCCGTTGGTCTTGCAGAAGTTGATGATCTCCTGATAGATCCGCGCAAACGTGCTCTCTGGAATCACGGCCTTGGTGTCCTTCGGACGGCCGTCGGCGCCCCACATCTTGCCGCCAATGCGAATCATGGCGGGCATGGATGCATCCACGATGATGTCGTTGGGCGCGTGCAGGTTCGAGATGCCCTTGGCTGAATCGACCATCGCCAGTTCAGGACGATGCTCGTGGCACGCATGCATGTCGCGAATAATTTCTTCGTGCTTGGAAGTCGGCAGGCTTTCCAGCTTGTCGTACAGGTTGACGAGGCCGTTGTTGACGTTCACGCCCAGCTCGTCAAACAGCTTGCCGTGTTTCTCGAAGGCTTCCTTGTAGAAGATCTTCACGGCATGACCGAAGACGATAGGGTGCGAGACCTTCATCATCGTGGCCTTCACGTGCAGCGAGAACATCACGCCGGTCTTGCGCGCGTCTTCCATCTGTTCTTCATAGAAGTCGCACAGCGCCTTCTTGCTCATAAACATGCTGTCGATAATCTCGCCGTCCAGCAGCGACACCTTCGGCTTGAGCACGATGGTCTTGCCGCTCTGGGTGACCAGTTCCATCTTCACGTCGCGAGCCTTGTCCACGGTCATGGACTTTTCGCCATGATAGAAGTCGCCATGCTTCATATGGGCCACGTGGGTGCGCGAAGCCATGCTCCACTCGCCCATGCTGTGCGGGTTCTTGCGAGCGTAGTTCTTGACGGCGGCAGGCGCGCGGCGGTCCGAGTTACCTTCGCGCAGCACCGGATTCACGGCGCTGCCCAGGCACTTCGAATAACGCTGGCGGATAGCCTTTTCGGCGTCGGTCTTCGGTTCCTCGGGGAAATCCGGGATCTTGTAGCCCTTGCCCTGCAGTTCCTTGATCGCGCCGATCAACTGGTGCTGGGATGCGCTGATGTTGGGCAGCTTGATGATGTTGGTTTCGGGCAGCAGGGTCAGGCGGCCCAGCTCGGCCAGGTTGTCCGGTACGCGTTGCTCTTCCGTCAGGAATTCCGGGAACTCGCCCAGGATACGGCCGGCGACCGAGATGTCGCTGGTGGTGACGCGGATTCCGGCAGGCGCGGTGAACGTGCGGATGATGGGCAGGAAGGCGCTGGTCGCCAGCAGCGGGGCCTCGTCGGTGAGGGTGTAGATAATTGTGGGTTGCTCGGTACTCATCGCATATCTCAAGAAAAATGGGTTGGGGGCGCCGCCGGCTGCGTCAACGACCGGGGTTAACCATCGAATTTTGCCTGATTTTGCTTTCAAGAGGGCTGAACCCGCCCTGCGTTTAGCGTCACAACCCGCAATTTGCGGGTTTTTGGGGTGTGCGAGGCGGGCGGCGCGACCTTCTCGTTCACCCGGCAGAAGCGCTTAAGCACCTAAATTTAAAGGGTAAATCGCCAGGCGGGTTGCCTGGGCTGCCCACCGGTGGCCGGTGTATCGGCTCAAAGCTGCTGGTGCGACATTAAGGGCGAAAAAACCCGCGCTTGCCTTGGTGCCGGGTGCGAACGGCGGCCGGAGAGGTGTCCGGGAAGAGGGTTTGCCCGCCCGGCCGGGGTGCTGTCACGTCATCCGTGCCAATGTAATCGCCCGCTCGGGACAGGCGCTCACGCACAAGCCACAGGCCCGGCAGGCATCGGCGTTCGGCGTGTACGCGACCTTCATGCCGTGAACGCGCAGCTTGAATTTCTGCAGCGGTCCCAGGCGCTCATAGTCCGCGGTGTCGATCCGGCGGATATCGAAGACGTTCTCGGGACACACGACCGCACAATCGGCCTTGCCCTCGCACCGGCCGAAGTTCACAACGGGCACGATCACGCCCGGCACCTGTTTGCAGGAGGATGCCGACGCATTGCTCATACAACATCCTCCTGAGGTTTAGCTCGGCCGCGGCCGCAGCGCATGCCCTTTTGAAACTTCTCGCGTTCCTCCGGCGTCATCTGTTCCCACCGGCGCCAATGCTGGCGGGATCGCCAGCCGCCATGGCCCCGGAATCCACCGAACAAGATCCGGCTCAGGATCAACAGTCCCAGCGCATGGGCGAAATCGATCGCACGCGCGCCCACGAACAGCGCCGGAATAACCCAGTTCCACAAGGTCATCACCATCCATCCGAGCACTGCAACGCCCACGATGACCAGCAGCGCCTTGCTCAGGAATCTCAGTCTGAAACTCATCTGCTTTCTCCTTTAAATATCCAGTTCGTCATACACGGCTTGCAAGCGGGCACGCAGATGCAGCACCGCGTATCGCTTGCGCGCCAGCAGCGTGTTCAGGCCCACGCCGCTTTCCACAGCCAGTTCCTTGAAGCTGCGGCCCTCGATTTCGTGAGCAATGAAAATGTCGCGCTGGTTGTCCGGCAGTTCGTCGAGCGCGTGCTGCAAGGCTGCCAACAGCACCGACCGGGCATACGCGGCTTCGGGGCCGGCATCGTGCGAGGGCAGGGCCAGATCCAGCCGGTATTCGTCGTTGGCATCAGCGGTACCGATCTCGTCCGCTGTCTCGTTCAGGGGCTGCACTTTCTTCTTGCGAAAGCGGTCGATGATGCGGTTGCGCGCCACCCGGAACAGCCATGCGCTGACTTGTTCAATCGGTTCGGGAAGCCGGTACGCCTGCACGAACTCGTGAAGCACGTCTTGCAGGATGTCTTCGGCGTCGCCTGGATCACGCACGCGACGCCGGATGAAGTTCCCGAGTTTTGTACGCTCACGCAGGACGGTCGCGGTGATGTCGCTATCTCTGTCGATCATCGGGTTGGTGGGCGGCGGCTGTTCCATACAGGTGAAGACGTTTCACGATCGGGAATATTGTGCGCGGCAGGAAAAAAATGGCGTCACGGCCCGTCGACGCCCAGGCGGAGCGCCTGCGACGTGAAGTGACAGGAGACCACGATTTTGTCTGTGGCGGTGAAACTGCGGTTCAGGCGAGGGGATGGGGGCAGGTCAGAACGGTTTTCTGCTTAGGGAGTACGCGAGTGATGGAAGCCGCGCTTACGTATCGCTTCCTACCATCAGTTGCACCCGGTCCGTGGCGAAATGCGTCACACCGTATTTGATCGGCGTGTCCTGGAGATCAACGTCGACATTCTCAACCCACAGCACCGGCTGCTGACGGTTGATGTTCAGTCTTTGCATGACTTCCGGATCGGGCAAGGTGCTGCCGATACGACTCCACTTGCGCAAATAGTCGGTCACGCCGAATTCGGCCAGCGCACTCGTGATGCTGCTATTGGATGCGAGCACCTGCGGCAGATTCGCGAAACGCCTCGCCGGATACCAGTTGCGCGCAAAACTCAGTGGCACACCGTTCGATTCATGCAGGGACTCGATCTGATAGACAGGTGAGCCGGCGCGTAATGCAAGCGCCCTGGCAATCTCTGGCTCAGCGCTCACCTTGAGCGCGCGGAGCATCGTAGCCGCCGCTGTGTGATGCAGTTGACGCAGGTTTTCCGAGAAGCGCGTGCGTTGCCCGATCGTATAGTCGATCGCTCCTGGTTGCGCGAACGTGCCTCGCCCCTGCCTGACGCTGACAAGGCCGCGTGCTGCCAGCCCGATCATTGCGCGGCGCACCGTGTGGCGATTGACGTCGAACCTTTTAGCCAGCTCGGCTTCGCTTGGCATGCGGCCGTCCTTGCCAAACCGGCCCGTTCCAATCTCGGCGGCAAGTATCTGTTCGATCTGACTCCACATGGCAACGCCCGCCCCGCGCGCGAGCGCGGTGCCCGGCATGGCGTTATCCATCACTGTCATTGTGTCGTCATTCCGGTCGGTTCAAATGAATCTCTGTCGCGAATTGTAGAGGGCGGTCCGTGATGAAAATGTGAGGGTTTGCTTGCGTAACGGTAAGGTTAGGCGCGCGTGGATACGTCTAGATGTCCGGATGAATTATTGCTTTCATAGATATAACAAATTGCTGACACTATCAAACTCGCACAGGCCGACTGCTGCATATTCTTTCGGCAGATCATGTGTCCCCGAATTTTCTGAGCGCCGCCCGCAATGGCGAGCGTTCCGGTCGTATCTGTCCGCCCTAATCGTCTGAAGGTCTGTTAGCAAAAAACTAATTCATCTAGACGTCTCGATAAATACATCGATGTGTCACACGATGTTTATAGAGTGGCACCGCTCGATAGAAGTCCGGACGCGCACTGATGACCTGCACGGGGCAGGCTCGAATTCTTGAATCGTCGTTAGCTCGGCACAAGCGAAATCTTAGTTGAGGAACATATGAAGTTATCCAACGTTCTGGCTGCTGTGTTGTTCGCAGCGGGTCTTGTCTCCGTGACCGCCCACGCGGCCGGCACCTGTCCGAATGACGGCGTGGTGCGTTTCGGCGTCGAGCCGTACGAATCAGCGCAACGCATGCTGCCGGTCTACGAGGATCTGGCCAAGATGATCGGCGACAAGATCGGCTGCAAGGTGCAGCTTTATGTGGCAACCAGCTACAACGCTGAAATCGAGGCGATGCGGAACAACAAGCTTGAATTCGGCGAATTTGGCCCGCTCGGTTATGTGCTGGCTCACCAGGTCGCGCACGCGCAGGCCGTCGCCACGTTCGCAGGTGTGCAGGGCAAGCCGGCCACCTATTACGCTTCCATCGTCACGTGGCCGGGTTCGGGCGTGAAGACGCTGGCGGACGTCAAGGGCCGTTCGTTCGCTTATGCCGATCCGGCCTCCACGTCCGGGCACCTGTTTCCCGCGTTCGGCCTGAGCAAGAACGGCATTGATCCGGACAAGGGCGTGAAGGGCGTTTATGCAGGCAGCCACACTGCGTCGTTCGAGGCACTGCGCAACCATAAGGTCGACGCGGGCGAACTGAACAGTGAAGAAATCGAGAGCGCCAAGTTGCACAACGAATACGATCCTTCGGCTTACGTAACGTTGTGGAAATCGGAGCCCATCCCCCTCGATCCGTTGGCAATTCGTGGCGACTTGCCCGATGATTTCAAGGCTCGGCTGGCAAGCGTGCTGAGTTCACTTGACCTGCACCAACTGCCGGAAGTCGATCAGAAATTCCTGGCATCGAACGAAAACCCGGAGTTGAGGACCGTGCCCCAGACGGACGCGGCCTATGACCAGATCCGCGACCTGGTCTCGACACTCCACATCGACCTGGCGAAGCTGTGAACACTCCCTTTAGTACATCGCGGGATATGTCCCTCGGTCCGGCGGCTGCGTTCGGGTCCGCCGGGTCGGACACGCCGGGGGCGGTCAAGCCCGCCGTGCGGGCCTCCGGTGTCAGGTTGGCGGTTCGCGACCTGACGATGTGTTACGCGAACGGTCATACCGCGCTGCGCAACCTGAATCTGTCAGTCAATGCCGGGGAGATGGTGGTGGTGCTCGGCAGTAACGGCAGCGGCAAGTCGACCTTCATGAAGTGCGTGGTCGGACTGAACCGGCCGACCGGGGGCTCAGTGAAAGTCGGCGGTCGAGACCTGGCCGCGCTCTCCGGCGAAGCACTGCGGGAAGCACGTTTGCCGCTCGCGCTTATTTCGCAGAATGCCAACCTCGTCAAGCGGCGCAGCGTACTGGCGAACGTCTGCTGCGGCGCGCTGGGCCGGCACCGGACGCTGATGAGCGCGTTCGGGCGCTTGCCACGCGACGAAATTGAACCGGCAATGAGCTATCTGGACGAAGTTGGCTTGCTGCACCTGGCGCGCCAGCGGGCCAGCACGCTCTCGGGCGGACAGGCACAGCGCGTGGCGGTTGCCCGTGCGCTGGCGCAGCGTCCCGACGTCCTGCTTGCGGACGAGCCGGTGGCCAGCCTGGATCCCGAAGCCGCTGACGAGGTCATGCGGTTGCTGCGCCGCCTCGCCACCGAGGACGGTCTCGCGGTGGTATGCGTGCTGCACCAGCCAGAGCTCGCCGCGCGCTATGCGGACCGGTTGGTCGGACTACGCAGCGGTCTGCTGGAATTCGACCGGCCTGCGTCCGACGTTTCCAGTCAGCAGATCGCGGGTCTTTATCTCGCCGAGGCATCATGAGCAAGGTTATGGAAATGCGCACCCCAGCGGGTGCGCCGGGCGCACGCACGGTTTGGTACGTGCTTGGCGCCGTTGTCGCACTCGCGTTGTTTGTACAGGCATGGATCGTTGTTCAGGCAAGGCCGCAGGACCTGGTTACCGGCGCGCATGGCATGGCCGACATCATGTCGCGCGCCATGCCGCCTGCGTTCGATCAGTTCGTCCCGAATCTGTGGCCGGTGCTCGAGACAATTGACCTCGCGATCTTCGGTACCGTGTTCGGTGTGTTACTCGCGTTCCCGCTCTCGATTCTGGCCGCCTCGAACCTCACGCCGGCGCTGCCGCTTTACTACGCCGCGCGAGCAGTGATTGGCGTCACCCGGGCGGTGCCGGACCTGGTGTGGGCGCTGCTGTTCGTCACCGCGGTGGGACTCGGGCCGTTCCCGGGCGCACTCGCGCTGGCGGTCCATTCGGTCGGCATGCTTGGGCGGCTGTTTGCAGAAGTGATCGAAGACATGGACATGGGTCCTGTCGAAGCGCTGACGCTGACCGGTGCCGGCCGCGTGCAGGTGTTGGCCCACGCGGTGGTGCCGGGTGTGTTGCCGTCACTGCTGGGCATTGGCCTTTTCCGCTTCGATGAAAACCTGCGCTCGTCCCTCGTGCTCGGTTTCGTTGGTGCGGGCGGGATTGGTTTCCAGTTGTTGACCGCGATGAACCTGTTCCAGTACCAGACCGTGTCGTTCCTGTTGATCGCTACCTTCATACTGGTTACATGCGCCGAACGCATTTCCGCTTATCTGCGCAAGCTTTTCCTGTGAGCGTGGGCTGATCATCGGCGTTGCCGTCCTCCCGGGGGCGGCCTGCGCCAGCACTTCATTACCGAACTCCGAGATTTCTTCTTATGTTGATCAATCATGGGGTCGGCGTCGATCCCTGGACGCTTGGCCAAACCCTGTCAATAGAACCCGAGATTCATCCGACAGCCCTGGTTCGCGCCAGCGACTTCGGCCGCTACACGTATCTCGGCCCGCGCAGCCATGTTGCCGCATCGGTGATCGGTGACTACGGCTACGCGATGGGCGACAACCAGATCGCCCATGCAAACATCGGCAAGTTCGCCAACATCGCTACTGGCGTGCGTATCAATCCGCCTAACCACCCTTCGTGGCGCGCGACTCACCACCACTTTACCTATCGCTCACGCTCGTACGGTCTCTCGCTCGACGACGACACCGAGATTTTCCAATGGCGCGCGCAGGACAGGGTGGAGATGGGCCACGATGTGTGGCTTGGCCACGACGCGATTGTCATGCCTGGCGTGAAGATCGGCACCGGTGCGGCTGTCGGTTCGGGAGCGGTCGTGACCAAGGACGTGCCGCCCTTTGCGATTGTTGTGGGCGTGCCCGCACGCGTGCTGCGTTTTCGCGTCGAGCCCCACATAGCGGAACGCCTGCAGCAGATCGCGTGGTGGGATTGGGATGCCGCGCAGATCGACGCGGCGTTAGCCGACTTCCGCTCGCTCAGCGCGGCGGAGTTCGCGGAGAAGTACGGCGGCTAGCGCTTCCAGGGTTCATCAGGCAGGCGATCAACGCTTGATACGATCTTGCAGCACGTGGAATTTAGCGCGTCGTGTCCAATTGGAATCCGACGCGCAGCCTGCTAAGAGCGATCCATCGCGGGCACTTCGGCGCCCTTGATGTTGTGCCGTGCAAGCGACCCGGCGACAAAGCCCGAAGCCTTCATGCATTCGACAAAGCTCGTCAGATACGCGAAACCGCTAGGCGACATAGTCACCGTCAGTGGCGACCGAACGCGGGCGCCAGCGGTCGAGTTCGGCTTGCATGCCGGCGAGTTTCGCCTCTGCGGCATTCACGGCAACCGATCCTGCGATAAAACGCATAGGCGGCTCAGCCTCGTTTGCCAGTTCCACCATCGCTCGTGCGAGTTTCTCGGGGTCGCCCGGTTGCTGGCCATTACGTTGTTCGAAGGAAGAGCGCAGCCGCTCGCGCCGGTCGTCGTAGTCGGCCACTACGTTGTCGCCAAAGCGAAGCGATTCGCGGGTGAGGAAGTCTGTGCGGAAAGGACCGGGCTCGACAATCGTCACGAAGAGGCCGAACGGGGCAATTTCCTTAGCCAACGACTCCGAGAAACCTTCGAGCGCAAACTTGCTGGCGCAGTAAAGCGAGCACACTTCGACGCCAAGGATGCCGGCAAGCGACGAGATGTTGAAGATGCGTCCTCGGCGAGCGGAGCGCATGACCGGCAGCGCGGCCCAGGTCACGTTGAAAACACCGAACAGATTGGTGGCGAACTGGGCTTGCGCGTCCTGGATCGTGTTCTCTTCGAAGAATCCGAGGTGGCCGTATCCCGCGTTGTTCACCAGCACATCGATCCCGCCGAAACGCGACACCGCGGCTTGAACGGCGGCGTTCGCCTGTGCTGCGTCGCCTACATCCAGTGCAACGCCAAGCAGCTGGTCGTTGTCCTGCCCCAGGCTCCTGGCGATATCTTCCCGCTTGCGCCCGGTGGCGACAACCCGGTCACCGGCCTGAATCGCGGCCTTTGCGATAAGCGCACCAAGGCCGCGGCTTGCGCCCGTGATAAACCATGTTTTCTGCATCATTGGCTCCTTTATTGATTGAACCTTCATGGAACCATGATGCAATGCCCGCACGATAGACCGATCCTCGCGCGTTCTTGCCTGAACGTGCAAAGCATAAGTCGGGGATGGATCAGGCTTCTTGCGGGTGATGGAGATAAACCGTGCTCTTATTAAGCGCTATGGGCTCAATCGTCGAGCTCGCTTGTGCAACCGATCAGCCTGGAGGGATTGGCGAGGAAGTCTTCAATGGTTCCCTCGTCCTCGAACAGCATCTTGAGAACACATGCTTCGTCATCGGTCAGACCTGCTTCGGCTGACTCGCCGTCACGCCCGATGGTGTCGCAGTCCTCAAGGGTCAACTCTGCAATGACGGCAGAGGACAGTTTGACGGGCCATTTTTCACTGAAGGCGACAGTGACCACTTTCCGCGCTTCATCGTAGGCTCTGATCTCGACGCTGATGTAGGACATGGTGTCGATTTCTCCAGTGAACGTCCCCAGGATGGCTCGCGCTGCAACCCGCCACGAAACCAAGTTTAGCAACACACTCCTGGTTAT
The DNA here is from genome assembly GCF_001544555.2 of Caballeronia udeis. GTDB lineage: Bacteria > Pseudomonadota > Gammaproteobacteria > Burkholderiales > Burkholderiaceae > Caballeronia > Caballeronia udeis. The sequence goes on from NZ_FCOK02000017.1 coordinate 61,229, forward strand.
GCGCAATGTCTTTCGAGGAATTTGTGCGCGTTTCGCCAGCGATTGAATGTGCTTTTGAAATGCCGCTTTAAATGCGTGAATGCCTTCGCTTCTGTCCGCTTGAGTGCCGTTCCATTGATCCCTTCAAGTTGGAACACTTGATGCATATCAAAACGGCTAGCCTTTTCATTCGACAGTTTTGCTGCCTGATTTGCTACTTAATTTGTTGCTAACGGAGCGCGCCCATGTCATCCGAAACGTTCGAACTTGCCACTCACTTTTCGCATATCCGGCCACAAGACACCCCTTATGAGGATCAGGGGTTGCGCGATTTTTTTCTTTATCGTGATTTAGGCATTGCAGAGGCGACCGGCGGCAAGGTGATCGCGCAACTCGTCAAGGCGAACAATGCACCAGAGCAAGGCACGGGTTGGCACCGTCATGAGGCCGAATTCCACATTGTGATCATGCTCAAGGGCTGGGCGCGCTTCATGTACGGCGACAAGGAGACGCTGGTCGCCACCGGAGACTGCGTCCATCAGGCGCCGGGCATTGTGCATTACCTCTTCGACTACTCCGAGGATATGGAGTATCTGGAGGTAGTCGGTCCTGCCAACTTCACCACTCTCGAGGCAAAGGGGCCTTGCGACGTTCCCGCGTGTACGCCCTGGAAGAGCCGGCAACCCGCGTAGGGCTTGTCACGGCCCTTCGGGCTGCGCATTCACGTCCATGCGCACATCCATGCGCGGTTTGACGGCGCGCGCGAGCGGCGCCAATGATTGCAATGGCTGGGCGCGTGCGTTGATGACAATAGGGCTGGGTTCGTTGTCGTGGATCATCGCGCGCACGCGTGGATAGATATGACGCTCCCAGCGTTTGCCGTTGAACACGCCATAGTGCCCCACACCCGTTTGCACGTGGTGGGTCTTCATGTACGGGCGCAACTTGTTGCACAGTTCCTGCGCGGCCAGCGTCTGGCCGACCGCGCAGATATCGTCGCGCTCGCCTTCAACGGTAAGCAGGGCGGTTCGCCTGATCAATGACGGATCAATCCCGCGGCCACGCACTTCCAGTTCATGCAGCGGCAGCGCGTGCCGTTGGAAGACGGTGTCGATAGTCTCGAGATAGAAATCGGCCGTCAAATCCATGGTCGCGAAGTATTCTTCATAGAATACGCGGATCGCCTCGGCCTTCGCGGGGTCGCCCTTCGCGCGCTGATACACCATGTCTTCGAATGCATCGAAGTGACGCGCCGGGTTCATTGCCATGAACGCCATCAGTTGTGTGTGGCCCGGATAAACGCGCCGGCCTGCGCCCGCAAAACCCCACGGCACGGCGCTGATCAGGTTCCGCTCGAACCATTCAATCGGCTTGCTCTTCGCGAGCGCGTTCACCGAAGTCGGGTTGATCCGCGTGTCGATAGGACCGGCCATCAGCGTCATGCTGGCGGGCTGCAGCGGATGATCGTCTGCTGCCATCAGCGAAACCGCCGCGAGGGCCGCCACGGTCGGCTGGCAGACAGCCAGCAAGTGGGAGTTGGGTCCCAGCGCGACGATAAAGTCGATGACATGCTGGACGTATTCGTCAAAGCCGAAGGGTCCCTGCATCAGCGAGACATCGCGAGGGTTGATCCAGTCCGTGATGTAGACGTCGTGGTCAGGCAGCAGGGTGCGCACCGTGCCGCGCAGGAGCGTGGCGAAGTGGCCGGACATGGGGGCGATCACCAGCACGCGAGGTTGTTTTGGTCCGCCTTCCTTCGCAAAATGCAGCAGCGAACAGAACGGCGTGGCGAGGGTGATCTCCTCGACGACGGGTACGCTTTTACCTTCCAGCTCCACCGAGTCGATAGCGAATGGACGCCGGCTATGCGTGAGCGCCGAGAGTGCCAGCAGATCGCACGTGGCTCGCAGTGACCGGCCTCGAGGGGTATTGGCGAGCAACGGCCACGCATCGAGCGCGTGGTTGATGAGTGCCGCGCCGTGGCGTACCGGCAGCGTGAGGTCCGCCATCGCCTGATAGCCGGAGTATGCGAATGGGTTCATCGCCTTTCGCTTGAGCGCGTAGTGTCTGGTCGCGCAAAATAACGCAATACATATGCCAAGCGCGCGTTAGCGCCGGCATCGGCATGAGGGTGGTTGAAGTGATACATGAAACTGGTACATGAAAGTGGCACATCCCTTGCAGCATTCCTGAACACGCCCTGAACGTGCCGTCTTTTGGTGCGTGTGTGCACTGCGCCGCGCACCCGGGCGAGCGTGTTTCGCTTGAACCGCCGAGGACCTTCAAATGACGAACGCTACGCTTACGATCAGCAGCAAGAACTATTCGTCGTGGTCGCTACGAGGCTGGCTGCTCACGAAATTCAGCGGGCTGCCGTTCGAAGAGTTCGTGATGCCGGTGGACGATCCCGGCGCGCGGGCCGAACTGCTGCTGCTGTCGCCGTCCATTCTCGTTCCGTGCCTGGTCCACGACGGCATCAAGGTATGGGACACGCTCGCGATTGCGGAGTACCTGAACGAGGTGCGCCCGAAAGCAGGGTTGTTGCCTGCTGACCGGCGCATGCGCGCGCATTGTCGTTCCATTTGCGGAGAAATGCATTCGGGCTTCGCTTCGTTGCGCTCGGCGTTGCCGATGAATATCAAAGCGCATTTCCCGAACTTCACGATCTGGGCGCGTGCCCAGACGGATATCGAGCGCATTACGGCAATCTGGCTTGAATGCCTCAAGCAATACGACGGCCCTTATCTGTTTGGAGCGCTTAGCGCTGCCGATGCAATGTTCGCACCGGTCGTCACGCGCTTTGTCACTTACGACGTCAAGCTCGAGCCGGAGATTGTCGCCTATTCGCAGCGCATTCTCGCCTTGCCGGAGATGCAGCAATGGATAGCTGATGCGCAGCAGGAGGTCGAGGAGATCGACGAGCTTGACGCCGAGTTTTAAGGTCCGGTTTCAGGGTTCGCTTAGCTGGCCAGCTTCCTGAAGGTTTCCAGCACGGCTTCCCCTTTGAACGGCTTGACGATCCAGCCCTTGACGCCGGCGGCCTTGCCGCGCTCTTTCATGGCCGGGCTGCTCTCGGTGGTCAGCATGATGATATTGACCGTGGTGTTTACGAGCTCGCCGCGGATCTTTTCGACCATGGTCAGGCCGTCCATGTTGGGCATGTTGACGTCGCTGATCACCAGCTTGATCCCGGGACTCGACTTCATCTTGGAGAGTCCGTCTTTCCCATCGACGGCGGTCTCCACATCCAGCCCGTTCTTTCTCAGGAAACCGGCGACCTCGTCGCGTACGGTGCTGGAGTCATCGACAACAAGAATTTTCGACATGATTTTTCCTCTAAGGAATCAGAACAGATCCAGTTCGCCCGCTTCAACCACGGCGCCGATATCTTTCGCGACTTCGCTGAAGTCCTCGGGCGACCAGCTCAGATTGAAGATGAAGCGTTGATGAAGTCTTACTGTATGGCCCGACAGTTCGTCGGTCAGGTGATAGATGAAACACAACTGCGGATTCGACGTGCCGAACGAGATGTACTTCTGCTTGTGATTGACCAGCAGCGGCACTTGTACCTGACTGCGCGCGAGCGCGTCGGCGTCGCCCATGTAGCGGTTCTTGAATGAGCCCCAGATCAGGTTGGTGATCTCGCCCAGCAGGCTGTTGAGGTCGCGGAAGTCGGCGGGACCGTCACACATCTCGTGCCGTTCAAGCAGTTCGAGGATAGGCTGCTCTTCGGCCTGCATCATCATGTAGCCGCGGCACCAGGTACTCTCGAGCGGAATCAGGCTGAACACTTCGCCGAAAATGATCCGGTCGCGCACAATGCACGGCGTGTCCCAGGTGATGGCGACGTTCTTGAACAGGCTGCTCAGTATCGACTCCGTGATCTCCAGTATGCCGCGTACCAGAGCGTTCGGATAAGCCAGGCTGAAGATGTATTCGTCAATGACCTTGCGCAACGGCGCCATGTCCTCGGCCAGGTAGGCGGCGCACAAGACCCGGCGCAGGCCGTCAGGCAAGCCGTCGAATGTCGGACTCGAATCGCGGCGGATGATGATGGGCAGTTCGGGACGCACGGTGTTGATCTTGATCGCGATCTCGGCGCTCTCTTCCAGGGAGCCGCCGTAGCTTTCGGAGAATAGGATGGCGCCCAGGTCTATGTTCGATCGCAGCACGGACAGCAAGCGGTTCTTGCGTACCTTCAGGCCGACCAGATTGTGTTCGTCGCAGAAGCGCTTGATCGCATTCGCATGCACCGGGGAGTCGTCGAGGACCAGCACTTTGCTGACCGGCTTGTTCTCGTTCAAATCGCTTGTCATCATGGTGTTTGCGCCAAATTAGAACAACTCGAGCTCGCCGCTGGTTTCTTCAACGGCCGTCATGTCGGCCACGAAGTCGATGGGCGCATGGGCGCACACACAGACTGTCGCGGCAAGCCGGAATGACCCGTTGATCGTGATCGCGTACGACGAAAGATAGTCAGGCTTCAGGCCTTCAAGGTAGGGCAGGCAGCGGGCGCTGAGGACATACGGCGTCGACATTCCCAGATCCTGGAAATACCGGAGCAGGTCCTGATTCATGGCTCCGCAGCAAAGATTGCAGACCTCCAGAAGCACGTCCTGAAGTGAAACGTCCCCGGTCTGCCTGGCGAAGTAATCGCGCGTGCTTGTGTCGTCGTCGAAATGAAAAACCAGCAGCAGCCGGAACAGAATGGACGAGATGGTCAGGATGATGACGTTGGCGTCGGGCCGCGTGCTGTCATGGGCGTGCGCCACCGGGACGATCTTGCACGTATCGTCCGGTTGTTGCGGCAGTCTCGAGCGTGTCGCTTTGAACAGGATGCTTTCAAAACCGGCTTGTGCGTTGCTACTGATCATTTCGATGCCTAGTGGAGCCTTGCCTGGAATTGATCGGCAAGCACCTCGACGCTGCTAAGCGACGCGGTGATCATCTTTCCGCCAGCCTGGATGTCCTGGAACGTGGCGGTCGTTGTCAGGTCATTGCGGTGCAGGCTGTCACGGTAGCTCCTCGACAGTTCTTCCGAACGTGCCGCGAGGGCCCGCACTTCGCTGGCCACCACAGCAAATCCACGCCCCGCGTTGCCCGCACGCGCGGCTTCAATGGACGCGTTCAACGAAACGATCACCACATGCTTGACGATAGACGACAGCTCGTGATTTTTCGCATGCATGTCCTGGTTCTGCGTCATCAGCGAAATCATCTGCTCGTGCCACCGTTCGAACGTGGCCGCGAGACTCTTGAGCCGCGATGCTTCGCCGGCAATCCGTCTTGCCTGATCGAGCAGTTGCTCCTTGTCTCCAAGAGCCGCTGCCAGCGCTGCACGATCCTCGCCCGCACTCTTCGATTGCCTGGCGAGATCCTCGCTCAGCCGGGCAATTGAAGATTCCAGTTGCCGGGTCTTGTGCTCCGCCTCATTGATCGACGCACTTTGCTGCGCATTGGTTTGCGTTAGCGTCTTGATCTTGCCGTCCGCTTCCGATTGAAGCCGGTCCAGGGTTCGCGCGTTATCCCACTTGTGCAAGAGCACGGCCAGGATGGCCGTCGCCACGGCCCCTGCCATTGCTGCCAACAGATACTGTTCCATCACAATCAATCCTTCCGGGGTTCAACCGATGCGCTTCTGCTTGGGTTCGTTGTGAGTGCTAGGCTGAAACTTCGTCGGCCTCGCGTTGCGCTTGCGCTCCGCTACCGTCTACGGCGACGTTGTCCGGTAAGCAAACAACCGTTTCGAAGCGGCGGAATTCCGCACCCGCATGATCATCGGTAAAGCGCAGCTTGATGCTGCCGTCTTTGCGCTTGAGGAAGTCGCGCACGGCGTCCATGCCCACGCCACGGCCCGACACTTCCGTGACCTGCTCCGCCGTCGAGAAGCCCGGGCGGAAGATGAGGTCGGCAATCTCCTCGTCGCTGGTCTTGTCGTCGCTGCCAATCCAGCCGCGCTCGACTGCAATATTGCGAATCCGCCTCAGGGCGAGGCCGCGGCCGTCGTCTTTCAGCGTAATGCGGACTGTGTCTTCCGCGAGACTCATGTCGATATCGATCGTGCCGCCCGCTGTCTTTCCTTGCGCCACGCGCGCCTCGGCCGTCTCGATGCCGTGGTCCATCGAATTGCGCAGCAGATGCATGAACACGTTTTTCAACACGCCGCTGGCGTGACCATGCAACCGGGTGTTGTTGTCACGAATACGTACCACGGGCGCTTCCTTGCCCAGTTCCTTCGCGAGCGAGGGGAGTGAGTCGAGCACACCGGAGAGCACCTGGCCAAGACTTTCAGTTCCGAGCAGGCGCAAGGTCTGATGCAACGCGTCGCGCATTTCGATCAGGTCGCCGGGAGTGCCCACATTCATGGCTTCGAGCTGACGCAGGCTTTCCTGAATATGTTCGATATCGATTGTCAGGTACCGTTGCGCGTCACCGCCCTGGCCAGGTCCCTTGCGTCCCAGGCTGACCTCGTTGATCTCGGCGTAACTCTCGACCACTTCACGTACGCGAGCCAGTTCCTGTGCAAGGCTTTCCTGATCCCAGGTCCGCTGCGCGTCGGGCTTGCGCAGTTCGTCGTAGCTCTGCTCGGTCTCGTGAACAATGTCGGTCAGGTACTGGAGGCTGTAGGTACGCGCGTTGCCCTTGATCGTATGCATGTTGCGGAACAGTTCGGCAATGGCGGCGCCGTTCGCCTGGCGGTGCTCGCGAATGATCCGTTCGTTCTCGCTGATAAAGGTGGTTGAGCTTTCGATGAAGTGGTGGAACTTCTCCTGGTTGATCGCGAGGATTTCACCGATCATTTCCAGCCTGCGTTTCTGCTCGGTCGTTTCCGCAGCCAGTGCGCGCAACTCCGTGACGTCGCGCACGCACAGCATCAGGCGCACGATGGTGTCGGTTTCGTCGGTGATGGCGGACCAGCTGAGGTCAAGAATTTTCACGCGGCCGTCGGGCATGCGCTTCGCGGTTTCGTGTACCAGCAGGTGTTGATTGAACTCGAAGTTGATGCTGTCTTCGCCGAGGCATGCATGGCTGGCTGCGTCTACTTGCGAGAGCACGTCGGCGCCAAGATCGGTGTCCGAGAACACCAGGTCCATGAGGCTGCGGCCGGCAATGTCCTTCGTTTCGAAGATCGCTTCAAGATGCGCCGAGTACTCGGCATGGACAACGGCCCCGGATACGACCGTCAGGATGCCCTGTTGCATGTTTTGCAGCATGGCCTGGATGTCTGCGGTCTTCTGCGTCAGCAAGGCCGAGTTCTCCTGGATCTTTTCGATCATGCCGTTGAACGCGACAATAGAGTGGCCGATCTCGTCCATCCGTCCCACCGGCACGCGGCGCGTGAAGTCCTGGCTGGAGGCAATCTCGCTCATCATGGCCTGCATGCGGCTTAGCGGTTGCGTGATCTGGCGGTAGAGCAGGGAACCGATCAGGCTCAGCAGCACGATGGCGACACCCGTCACAATGGCGATAGCGGTCGTTGTTGTCGCGAGCGTGTGGTTCAGCGCGGTGATTGCATCGTCCTTCTCGCGGTTCTTCTCAATGCGAAGGGTCTCGACTATGCCTTCCAGTTCGTCGCGATACTGCGCCACGTTGGCGAACAAAAACGCTTGCGCGAGCTCGTTCTTGCCCGCGGCTTTCATCTTTGCCGTGTCATTGATCGCCGAGAAGTAGTTCTCGAGGCTGTCGTTAGCTTGGCTTACCAATCCGACTTGTGCGTGGCTGTGCGCGTTACGTGCCTGGAAGGCGAGCGCTTGCTGCAGGGACGCCTTCTTCGCTTTCAATGCATCCTGCGCCTGGGCGACGACGTTGCCGTCCGGCGAATACACAAGCGTCATGGTGGCAAGTTGCACGTCCTTGACCTGCGAAACCAGGTCGGCGGAAGCCAGCGCGCTGGGCACCACGCCTTCGGTGACTTGCTTGACCTCCGATGCGCTGTGCCGCGTCTGGTAGACGGCGTAACCGCCGATCGCCGATAAGGCGACGAACATCAGGATGACCAATAGCGTAATGCGATGACGGATAGTCATTCGAGAAACTCCCCGGGCGAAACTGGCGTATCAAGGCCTGGCCAGGAACAGGCCGGCCTTGTGGAATAGGTGCTTCTTTTAAGAGACTCGAATAGTGTTGATTTAATGTTACTAATGCGTGACCGCTGAGGAAAAATAACGTTGTTTACCCTACTGGCCCTTGCTGGGCTTAGGTATTCGGTTATGCTTAATTACGCAAAATAATTAGTGCGAAAATAGCTCTAAAGTTTTATCAAATATTGCCGTTAATAGAGGGTTCGTTTTTACCGATGGGCGGATTTCGTCGTTCGGGCCGATTTAGCCGCGTTCTCTTTGAAACTGATTTTTGTGCGTGGCGAATAACCACTTGAGCGCGCCTCGAGGACCCCGGTGTGCCGGGTCAAACGTCACGCTAACGATTGCGAAGCATGCTGCCAGTCGTACCGGGCGCCACTGGAACCTCTAATCACTTAAATTGTCTATGTGTGATGTGGTCCTCTTTTTGGGGAGGCTTCCAAATGGCTGCCACGCAATCAGGGGCGATGCCCCTCTCCGATGAGGACGCCCGGCGTCAGTTGCGCCGCGCCGTCATCGCAAGCACGATCGGTACGACGATCGAATGGTACGACTTCTTCCTCTACAGTACGGTGACTGGGCTGGTTTTCGCCAAGCTGTATTTTCCGGAATCGGCCCCGCTCGTCGGCACCTTGCAGGCCTTCCTGATCTACGCCGTCGGCTTCGCGGCACGGCCGGTTGGCGCGGCCATTTTCGGGCACTACGGCGATCGCATCGGACGCAAGGCCACGCTGATCGTAACGCTTTTGCTGATGGGAATCGCCACGTTTGCCGTAGCCTTTGTTCCTACTTATGCGGTGATCGGCATCTGGGGCGCCGTCTTGCTCACGGTGCTGCGCTTCATCCAGGGTGTGGGCGTCGGCGGCGAATGGGGTGGCTCGGTCTTGATGTCGATGGAATGGGCACGCACCAACTCGCATCGCGGTTTTGTCGCCTCCTGGCCGCAGTTCGGAGTGCCGGTGGGACTGTTCCTCGCCAACCTGGCCGTGCTTGCCATGAGCCAGATCTCCGGCAGCGGTTTCCTCACATGGGGCTGGCGCGTACCTTTCCTCCTCAGCATCGTGCTGGTCGGGATCGGCCTCTACATCCGCGTGAATATTCTCGAGACGCCGATCTTCGCGCGGCTCCTGGCTGAGCGCAAGATCGAGAGGACTCCGATGCTCGAGGTACTGCGCCGCCAGCCGAAAGACATCCTTCTCTCGGCCTTTGCACGCATGGCCGAACAGGCTCCTTTCTATATTTTCACGGCCTTTGTCTTCACCTATGGCGTCACGACACTGGGCGTGTCACGCGACCTGCTGCTGACGGCGGTGCTGGCGGCTTCCGTGCTGGAGTTCTTCACCATCCCGCTGTTTGGCCACGTGTCCGATCTGATCGGACGGCGGCGGATGTATATGATCGGCGCCGCCGTCGTGGGCGTATTCGGCTTCCTCTATTTTGCGATGGTCGACAGCCGCGATCCGATGTGGATCTTCGTGGCCATTGTGCTCTCGCTGGTACCGCATTCGATGTTGTACGGTCCCCAGGCCGCTTTGATCGCTGAGTCCTTCACTGGGCGGCTGCGTTACAGCGGTGCGTCCATGGGCTATCAGTTGGCTTCGGTCATTGCCGGCGGCCCTGCGCCGCTGATTGCGACCGCGCTCTTCGCTTACTACCATTCGGGCTATGCAATCGCGGCTTATATCCTCGCGTGCGCGGTGGTCAGCCTGATTGCCGCTTCGCGGCTAGGTGACTACACGAACAAGGACATCTCGCGGGAATACGACGACGCGCGGACGAAGGGCGACAGCGGACATGCGAACCCGGCTACATGATCGATCAGCTCGCCGCTGCTTGCGTCAACACGCGCTTGGCGGTGTTGATGCGGCAGCGGGTGAACGCCCGTCGAGCTATAAGTAAAAGGAATCGCCACATCAGATATTTTCACTAGACGGGTATCGCTGGATTGAACAGACTTTGTCTCCAATCGCTTAGGCCAGTACACGAAGCCTGAGTACCTCACATAAGAAGCGCCTGAAGGCGCAAGCGTGTTGAGCGCCGCATCCTGAAGCACACGGGCAACGTGGTGGCGGCACGGCGTAACGTTCCAAGGTAATTGTCGCTATCAACAAGGACGCAGAGGCGCCAATTTTCAGCGTCGCGGACTATGGTCTGGTTGGCGACGTGTTTGATTGTGTTCCTTCGATAGTCCGCGAGTTGAACGCAAAGGTCAGGTTCGACGGCCCTGAAAAACGGTGATGACTTGTTGATTTTAAATTGCATGCTCTGACACCCAGTTCAATGAAGGCGTTGTTTTAGATGCAGTGCAGCGCGCTCAGCGTGGTCTTGACCGCCTCGTCCCAAGGCGTGTGCGGTTCCTCGCCAAGCGTGGTCAGCAGCGAAGCATTCTCCATGCGTATGGGCTCCTTCCACAAATAGCGCATCTCCCGCATCTCGCGGAACATCTGGGAGAATGGCGACATCAGAGGAAGGATCCACCACGGGAACGCGCGCACCTTTGCGGGCTGGCCGACCGAGCGTTTGATTGCACCGATCATTCGCGTGCCGTCGGCGTCCCAATGACCCCGCATGTGAAAGGCCGCGAAGACGGGCAGTCTGTCTTCCTGCTCGATCAGGCGCACCATGGTTCGCGCTACGTCGGGCACATAGGCCCACTGATGTCCAACACCGGACTTGCCCGGATAGAACATGGCGCGAACGGGTTTACCCGGTTTGACGAGACCCCCTGAAAACCAGCTATTGCCGGTACTGCCGGGGCCGAAAAAATCGCCAGCCCGGACGACAAGACTGCGTACGCCCTTCGAACTTGCCGCTTGCAGACGGCGCTCCAGCTCGGCGCGGATTGCTCCCTTGTGCGTGAGGGGTTCCTGAGGCGACGATTCGCGTAACACAGGGAACGCGTTCGGGCCGTAGTTATAGACTGTGCCGGGCAACACGATCCTCGCGCCTGAAGCGTGCGCCGCAGCAATGGTGTTGTCGATCATGGGGAGCACGAGTTCGGCCCAGTTGCGATATCCCGGTGGATTGACCGCGTGGAGAATGAGTTGCACGCCTTTCGCGGCGGCAATCACATCCTGACGATTCATCGCGTCGCCCTTGATCCATTCGAATCGATCGTCGCGGTTAGTCAGCGCCATGGGGTTGCGATGCAACGCGCGCACCTTCCAGCCACGCGCAGCAAGTTGCCGCGCCACTTCGCCACCTATGCCGCCGGTCGCTCCCAAAACCAGTGCCGTACGAATGTCTGTCATGTTTGCCTCCTGATGTCATGGCGATTATTCTTGCGCAGGCGGCAGTTAAATGAAATTATCGATACCAATAGAGCGGATATACATTTTTGTATGACTGAGACTGAACCTAGCTGGGACCTCTACCGGACTTTTCTGGGCGTCGTGCGCGAGGGTTCGCTCTCGGCGGCGGCGCGTGCGCTGGGACTGACGCAGCCTACGGTAGGACGTCATGTGGATGCGCTTGAACAAATCATGGGTTATGCGCTTTTTATCCGTACGCAACAGGGCCTTAGCCCTACGCAGGAAGCGCTGGCATTGAAGCCGTTTGCCGAAGCGCTGGAATCGAATAGTGCCGCGTTATTGCGGGCCGCATCGAGTCAGGGAGTGGGAGTCCGCGGCACCATCCGCATCACTGCCAGCGACGTCATCAGCGTGGAAGTACTGCCGCCCATCATCACTGCGCTGCACGCCGCTTACCCTGAACTGGTCATTGAACTGATGCCGTCCAACCGGATTGAAGACCTGCTGCAGCGCGAAGCGGATATAGCAGTCCGGATGCAACGGCCAAGCCAGGGCGTGTTGATTGCACGCCGGATAGGTGACGTCGAGCTTGGGCTCCATGCGCACAAGCGTTATCTCGAACGGCGCGGCAAGCCTGGGAATATTGACGACCTTGCTAACCATGCGTTGATTGGTTTCGACAAGGAAACCGCTTTTATTCGCAGCATGAAACCCCAGCTACCGGAGATACGCCGGGAAATGATGGCGTTACGCACGGACAGCGATCTGGCTTCGCTTGCGATGTTGCGGGCGGGTTTTGGTGTTGGCATGTGTCAGGTGGGGCTGGCTCGCCGGGACCCTGATCTGATTCGTCTTTTTCCCAAGAAGATATCGCTTCGGCTGGATACCTGGCTTGCCATGCATGAAGACTTGCGCGACAACCCGAGTTGTAAGGTCGCGTTTGCAGCCCTGGCTAAGGGACTGGATGAATACGTTCACTCGGCCTATGGAAAAGGCCTATTCCTTAACCTAAGTCCTTAAGCCGCTAACTCTTTTCCGGTCGTCAGCCGACAGCTTCCAACTCACGTTCAGCGGGCTTGGCGTCGACAGAATGCGGCGCTTCCCGATATCCGCCCGTTGTCGCGCCGAGCGTATTCAGGCGAATGGCGGATTGCCCTAACAGCCAGCCGCAATAGGACCAGAACATCAGCATGGTCGACTGCCACATGAAGTCATCGGTCAGATTCTTGGCGAGCATGCCCAGGATCAGCGCAAGGCCTGCGCGATACCACTGAGGATGAGTCAAGCGCACCGCGAAAAACTGGTAAGCGAGGCACCCCAAGGCTGCAAGCTGGAGGATCAGCCCCACAATGCCGACCTGAAGCAGCGTATTGAGAAAGAGGTTGTGCGCATGCGTGCGCACGTTGCCGTCCAGCTTGAACAGGTCGTCCGGGACCAGGCTTCCGTAAGCCAGCGAGGGTAGGGGTTTGCCAAAACCAATGCCTATCCAGGGGTGCTTGGCGACCTGACTTCCATAGAACTCCCAGATCCTTGGCCGCGCATCCGAGCGCATTGCCCGATTTATGCCGCTGACCACGCGCAGATGCTCGATCAACGTGACGGGTTTGGGCGCCGGCGCGCTTTCAATAGCCGCGAGTTGTAAATCAGGGGCGCGGGCGACCACGCGCAGAACCTCAGGTGTCGAACTGGACACTTGAACCGCGGGAGCGGCCACGCTGCCCACAGCGGGGCTCATGAGCCGCAGCTTGTTGCTGAACGCAACAGCCACCAACGTCACTACCAGCAGTGCGCCCAGTGCGGTCCATGCCCTTACGCGCTCGCGTGAAGAACGGGGCCACACCAGCACCACGGCAACCACGGCTAACGCAATCCAGAAGAAGCGGTTCAACGTCGCGCCGCCGATCACCACGCAAAATAGCACGCCCGTCAGGCCGCGAATTCTTGTTTCGGTCTTGGCGGCCATGGTCGCAAAGAGGGGAATGGCCATGAGCGCCAGCGTGCTGGAATGCCCGACGCGAGCGTAGAAATGCATCAGCCCCGGCTTGGGTGCGCCGGGGTCAAGATAGTGGAAATAGACAACACTGATCGCGGCCAGGATGAGGCACGTGGCCCATGCCACGTTCTGTAGCAGGCGCTGTTGCTTAAGCGGTGATTGTCCAACTAGCCAGAAGGCGTAGAACGCCGCTAGCGGATAAGCTATCTCGTCAAGCCATGCATGCAGGGTCGCGTCTGGATTGACTGACCACGCTGCGGACATCAAGGTCCAAAGCGCCCAGACGCCAAGCGCTATTAGCAAGGAAGAGGCAGGGAAATCGCGCTCGCGGGAATTTGTTAGCAAAGACTTAACAGCAAACGAAGCGACAATTGCTATAAGAATGCCGATGCCAATGTATTTAATGGCTGTCATATGGTCGAACATCCCCACGAATAACAGCACTGCGCATACAACGGACAGGGCTTCCCCGGCCCAAGATTGCAACCTCAGGTTAATCATTGCGATTCCGGAGTTTGATAATCGATCTGGTGGCGGCGAATTGTACGATAAGCGCTAATTTTCCGGGCCGATTGTGTCGCGGCGTAATAAAACAATCTTGCCGTAGAGACTGACCCTGATTGCCGAATGGACTTTCTTTTTCCTTTAACGGGTCGCTTTAGCTCCGGTCCTAATTTTTCTCCAGGCGCTTAGTGCGGCTGCAAGGTCACAAGAAAATGAATGCACCGTTCTTATCCATTCCATTGCGCTCCATTCCGCTGTCTTCCGTCTGATCAAAGGCGAGTGGCGTCCCTACGCTGATTTTTCTTAAGGAAGTCGTCGCGCTATCGGACCTTAGCTGACGCCTTTCAATAGAAGCCTGGCTTCCAGGCCACCGTCGGGCCGGTTGTGCAATGACAGCGCCGCGTCCATCGCCAAAGCGAGTTGCCGCGCAATCGCAAGCCCTAGTCCGGTGCCGCCGGTTCCCCGATTGCGCGATCCTTCCAGCCGATAGAACGGTTCGAACACCGCTTCCAGCGACTCAGCCGGAATACCCGGTCCGCGATCGAGCACCGAGACCGTCACGTGCCCATCCTCTGAGGCGGCGACCCTGATCTCAGCCGCGCCGCCAAACTTCAACGCGTTATCCACGAGGTTGCCAACGATCCGGCGCAACGCCTGAGGGCGCGTCACCAGCGCAGTGTCAATTCGCCCTTGCAGCGAGACTTCCTTGCCGGCATCGACATAGTCGAACACGAGGCTGTCGAACAGCGCGTCCGGGTCGATACGGAGAGGCGCCTCACTGGCGCCGTGCATGGTGCGTGCGTACGTGACGCCTTCCTTGACCATCGTCTCCATCTCCTGCAGGTCCTGCTGCAGCTTTGCTCCCTCGGGGCTGTCGTCCATCACGTCGAGGCGCAGACGCATGCGGGTAATCGGCGTTTGCAGGTCGTGCGAAATCGCCGCGAGGATCTGCAGGCGCTCGGTCATGTATAGCCTGATGCGATCCTGCATGGCGTTGAACGCCCGCGCCGCGCGCGCCACTTCGTCCGGTCCGTCTTCGGACAGGCGCTCCGCCTTCAGGTCGGGCCCCAGGGTATCGGCCGCTCGCGCCAAGTGGCTCAGCGGACGTGTCGCCAGCCGTACCGCCAGCCAGCAGCAGGCCGCCAGCACTACCAGTTGCAGGATGAGCAGCCACGACAGCCACGGCGACAACGGCGCACCCGGCATGGGGCGGTAGTCGATCGTCAGGGGCGTGCCGTCACTCAACTGCAGATGGACTTGCAGGCGGTCGGGTTCACCCGGGATGGCGTTGACCGTTAGCGGATAGCGCTTGCCAATACCGTCTGCAATGGACTGAGCCACCCTCGCTGAGAGCTGCGCATCAGGAGGAGCACCCGGGATACCCGGGCCGAGAATGAAGCTATAGCTGCGCCGCGCCAGCCTTGGCAGCCATTCGGCACGTTCGTTGGCAGGCAGATGATCGAGGAGCGCGACGGAACTGGTGACCTCGCGTTCGATGTAACCCATCATCACGTTGGTCATGGTCTGGTCCCGTTCCGTCACGGTGAGCCAGACCGACAGCGTTTGCACCAGTGCAAGGCTGACAAACAGAATCAGGGCAAGCCGCGCGAACAGCGTGCGCGGCCAGTGCAGCAACGCATTCAGTTTCATGGGTTGCCTTCGATCATGATCACGGCCGCTGAAAATACATAACCTTCGCTGCGCAGTGTCTTGATGTAACGCGGCTCGCGCGCCGTATCCTGCAGGCGCTGCCGCAAGCGGCTGACCAGCAGATCGATCGAGCGGTCGAACGGATCGGCCTGGCGGCCCTGGGTCAGATTGAGCAATTGATCCCGGGTGAGCACGCGCTGGGGATGATCGAGGAATACGCGCAGCAAGCGGTACTCCGCGCCGCTCAGGGCCACCATGGTGCCCTCGGCGTCGAGCAGATGGCGTGCGGTGGTGTCGAGCCGCCAGTCGCCGAAGCCGATCATCGGCGCGGTTTCCGTCACCTGCATGCCGGGCGGCAGCATACGAGTGCGGCGCAACACGGAGCGGATGCGCGCCAGCAGTTCGCGCACTGCAAACGGTTTGGCCAGGTAATCGTCGGCGCCCATTTCCAGCCCGACAATGCGATCCGCCTCCTCGCTGCGGGCGGTCAGCATCAATACCGGCACCGCGCGAAACTTGCCGGCACGCAATTCCCGGCACAGCACGAGGCCGTCTTCGCCGGGCATCATCAGGTCAAGCACGATCAGATCAGGCGCACCTTGCTCGAGGACCGCGCGCATCTGGCGGCCGTTGGCGGCCAGCGAAACGCGCATCCCGTTCTTCTCGAGATAGGTGGCAAGCAGTTCGCGGATACCGCGATCGTCGTCGACGATCAGCACGTGGTCGGCGTTTTCCATCAATGAATCAATCCCTCCGACGGTTAACGCGCACCTGGTTCACGTTGACAAGCGAACAGCGCACGGGGTGCGCCAGTTCCGCTGCCAATCCGCCCGCCAGGAAGGCGAGAATTGCCATGAGCCGTCTCATGCGTCTTCCACGACGGACAGGCTGGCGCCATTGGCGACGGCGGCTTCCAGCGTATACGGATCGATGCCTTCCAGGCAACCAATGTTGGCACGCCAGCGCCGCGGATCCGTACGCGTCTGGTGGAACGGATAAATGCCGCAATGCTTGCAGAAGTAGTGCTTCGCCGTGCGCGTATTGAACTGGTAGAGCGTTAGCGCTTCCTCACCCTGCAGGATCTTCAGTTCGCCCGCGGCGAACGCCGGCGTCATCAGCGCGCCCTTGCGCCGGCACAGGCTGCAATTGCAACGCGCAGCAGGGGCGACGGCAGTACGGACTTCAAATTTCACGGTCCCGCAATGACAGGATCCGTGCAGCAATTCGGTGCTCATGTGGTTCTCCGCAACAGGCATGGCTGCTTTATAGCCCAATACGCGCGACGCTTTGTATCGCAATGTATCTGGGCGGTCTCCTGACATACAACATTGCACCCAAGCCGCTTTGGCGACACAAGCGAGATACATCCGCACGGTCCAATACGCTCAACCAAGCGTTATCGCCAATCGGAGATTTTATGTCGGACAACACCGGTCCCCAATCGTCGTCTCGCCGTCGTTTTGTCAGTGTGGCCGCGGCGACCATTGCTGCGGGCTCATTGAGTCAGCTCGCCTTAGCAGAACCTGACCAGGCAATTACCGAAGTTGCCCAATCGACGAGCGGCGACAAGACCGCTATTCGTCCACTTCGTGTCCATGTCCCGGAGTCGCAACTGATCGATTTGCGAAGACGCATCAAAGCGACCAGGTGGCCTGAGCGCGAGACGGTCACCGACGACTCGCAAGGCGTGCCGCTTGCAATGATTCAGGAACTCGCGCGCCATTGGGCGACCGACTACGACTGGCGCAAGTGCGAGGCAAAACTGAACGCCTTGCCGCAGTTCGTGACCGAGATCGATGGGCTGGACATTCATTTCGTCCATGTTCGTTCGAAGCATGACAATGCTGCGACGGGTATGTGCAGCCGGCGGCGGCACTGACCTCGGCCGTGTTCGGGCGCTCAGTCAATGGAGAATCAGCAGGCGAGCTGACACGGGACGATGTGCTCGATGACATCACGCTCTACTGGTTGACGAACACGGGGATTTCCGCCGCGCGCTTTTATTGGGAGTCTCACTTCAACTTCCTGGCCGCCGCCGATGTATCAGTCCCGGCTGCCGTGAGCGTCTTTCCTCGCGAGAACTATCAGGCACCGCGGAGTTGGACGGAGCGTGCGTATCACAACCTTATCTATTACAACCGGGTGGATAAAGGCGGGCACTTCGCCGCATGGGAACAGCCGCAGTTATTTGCAGAGGAGGTTCGGGCGGGCTTAAGACCACTGCGCACATAACGAACCATATACCCGTTGCCGGCTGACCGGTCACCTCAACGTGACGGGCGTAAGAACCTATCGGCCTCTGCCGAATGATTTAACCGGTGCATGAGGACGACCGGACAGACCGGCATCCGGTGCGTTGTAGCCAACGAACAACTGGCACACGGCCTGTGCATCGACACAAGCATGGAGTTGCTCTCGAAAGTGGTGATCGCAGAAGCGCTGCGCTACGTCGGCTAGCAGATGCAGATGCGTGCTGTTGGCCGATTCCGGGACCAATAGCACGACCAGGTCGCTGACCGTATTTCCGTCAGGCGCATCAAACGGAATGGGTGTCGCCGGACGAACATACAACGCTATGGCCCGCCGCAGCCCCTTGATCTGGCCATGCGGAACGGCGACCCCCTGGCCCAGCGCGGTCGAGCCTAACGATTCGCGTGCCGCGAGGCCCGCAATCACGGTCGCCGCTGGCAGCCCGAAGTGGTGTTCACAGAAACGGCCAAGGTGCGCGAAGAGTGACTCCCGGCTGGCGACCTCCAGACCGAGCAGGACGTGATCCTGGGCGAGCAGTTGCGCGAGGGCGTTTCCAGGAGTCATGTCGTCTGATTGACCAGCCGGGTCGAGACTCGGAGGAGACACGGGATGCATCAAATCCCGCCAGGCCACGGTGGGAGTTTGAGGGATCTCAAACAGTTGCCCCACCTCGGCATCCGGCGCCAGATGCGCGACTCGCTGGATCGCTCCGCTCACGGCCTCCCTCGGGAGATAGAGCGACAGACGGACGCGGTCGGTTCCGTACAAAGGCACAAGGCGAATGGTCCACGGCTGCCCCGCACAATCACGGATCAGAGCCTGACGCAGCGGCGTGGCGTGTTGCGCGTCAAGCGTGATGTGCATCATCACATTGCGGCCAGGTGCGCGAGGTGGCCGATGCTGGGCCGGAGCCTTGCCCGATGAGAGAAGCGCCCGCAGGGCCGCCAATGTGTGCGTCATACCGCCCCCGTTTTTCGTTGCCTTTTTCAAGGCTAGCAAAACCGGCGTTAACGTTTCGTAAAAAGTTCTGTAAAAATCGCTGTCTCAACAATAGAAACCGACCTTGCTGAAGGGCAGACCCTACAGGCCGACCAGAGCCGGATTCAGCTCTATGTAAAGAACCACGAGCCATCGTTTCGGACAGTTGGCCGCGATATGCGGCGCCCGGTTCGTGGCGTTGACGCGTGCTATGTAGCCTCTGTCGCGAGCGAAAAGATACGCGCGCCGGGCATCTGCCTGAAACCAGAAGCCCACCATTGCACACGTCGTGAAGCTGAATACGGTAGCCGTGACAGGCGGCAAGCCGGGATCGACTTGTTGGGAGACATACATGAACACGGAGTTCAGGAGCTCATTGATAGCGCCGGCGATCAGAATGACTTTGACCGCTCCCCTCATGCGCATGATCCACTTCGTTGGCAGCATTGCCCTTTCGAACATGCCCGACGGTGCTTGATTGTGCTGCTTCACGTTTGCGTCATGCCGTCCCGGGCTTTTAGTTGCTGTGCGCTGCTTGGACATGAAATCTCCGGCGTCATCGGTCCATGGAAGTGTAGGATTCCTTCTTTATAGCAGGAAAAATTCCATAACTACTTGATGTTTACGCCGAATGTACGCAAACCCCGTCGGGTTTTACACCGTTTTTATTCGCACCGTCCCGCGCCTTGAAACACACTCGGAAACCCACGTTCTATACGCACGAATCGTGTTTTTTAACAGGACATTTACACCCGATCCTATAGGCTTCGTTTGATGCAATTGAATGGAACTCGAAGCAAATCATCATGACGTTCGAAGATGTCTCAACGAGCATTCACGTCGGGCAAGCAGTGCGCCCGGCAGAGGTTTCAAACGCGGTGAACCCATTGACTACTTTGCGTGCGGCCGGTCGCCGCGCGCAGCGGAGTTGATCATGGTGTCTGGAATATGGTTGCCTATTGTCACGCCGTTCAAGGATAAGCAAGTTGACGTCGACGCGCTCCAGCGCCTTGCCGAGCGCTATCTCAGCCAGGAGATCAGCGGGTTCGTCGCACTGGGAACAACCGGCGAAGCGGCGTTGCTCGATCACAGCGAGCGGCATAAAGTGCTGCGCTCCCTGTTCGAGGTGATTGGGACGCGCCTGACGGTGGTGGTGGGTGTCGGCGGCATGAATACGCGCGACATGGTGCAGGAAATCCGCGAGCTGGACCGCTGGGATATCGGCGGATACCTGGTCTCCGCGCCAGCCTACATCTGCCCTGATCAAAACGGCATTCGCTGGCACTTCGATGAGGTTGCGCGTGTCACCGAACGGCCCATCATTTTGTACGACGTGCCGCATCGAACCGGCGTCTCCATCGAGACGAGCACGGTTGAGCGTCTTATCGAACGTGCCAATATTGTCGCCATCAAGGCGTGCGCGCCGGCGACTTTCCAAAAGCTTGGCCAAATGCCGATCAGCTTGCTGTGCGGCAACGACGACGCCTATGTCGACTGCCTGATCGCCGGCGGATCGGGTGGCATCCTGACGAGCGCCCATCTTTTCGCCGATGTTCTTGCCGAGATCCATGAACGGGTTTTATCCGAGAGAACGGACGACGCTGTTGCGTTTTTCGAAGCGCTCAAGCCGGTCATCAAGCTCCTGTTCAGCGCACCCAACCCGGCCGGCGTGAAGGCGGCGCTGGCACTGGACGGCCTGATTGGAAGCGAGACGCGCCGGCCGATCATGGAAGCTTCAGTCACGCTCAAAGAGCAACTCCGGATCGCGCTTGATGCCTGCACCCGGCAGCTTTCGGTCATGGCCTGAACGCGACCTTTCCCTTTTTAAACATCCGGTCTCCGTTTGCCCCTGGTCGAAGCTTCGACCAGGCGGCAAGCGGTTTTAAGCGCGCTCAGCGCCGCAATACCATGGAGTTGTCTATATGAATAAATCCCTGAACACGTCTTTCCTGGTCGCAGCCTTATCCGCAGGTTGTGTGGTTTCAGCACATGCCCAAAGCAGTGTGACGCTGTATGGCGTAATCGATGCCGGCCTTATCTACACGAACAACCAGGGTGGCCACAGCGCTTGGCAGGAAACGAGTTCCGCAACAGAAAACACCGTCTTCGGACTTAAAGGCGCAGAAGACCTGGGCGGTGGCCTCCAGGCTGTATTCAAGCTCGAGAACGGCTTCAACCTGAACAACGGTACGCAGTTCAACAGCGGCGATGCCTTTGGTGAACAAGCGTACGTGGGCTTGCAAAGCAGTCGGTTCGGCACCGTGCTGCTCGGCCGGCAGTTCGATTCGGTGAATGACTATCTCGGCCCGTTATCGGCGGCCGGCAGCGGCTATGGCGGCAATCTTTCGGCGCATCCGTTCAACAACGATAACCTCGCGGCTGACTCGCTGAGCCTGAACAACACGGTCAAGTACGTCAGCACGTCCTATGCGGGCCTCACGTTCGGCGGCGCGTATTCGTTCAGCAACAACGCAAACGGTTTCTCGAACAATCGCGCCTATGGTTTTGGCGCGACCTATGCGCATGGTCCGTTTAACGTGGCGGCGGCCTATCTGCAGATGAACAACGCGGGCGGCGGTGTGTTGGGCACGAATCCCAATGGCGCGGTGTCACTAGCCGATGGCAGCGCAGATTTCGTCGCGGCGCGTCAGCGGATCTGGGGCGTGGGCGGCAACTATGCGTTTGGCCCGGCGACTGTCGGCTTGCTGTGGACGCATTCGCAGATCGACAATATGGCTAGCGTGTTTGCCGGTGGCGAGGGAAATGTGGCGTTGAACGGTGGCTTGCGCTTGAACAACTACGAGCTCAACGCCCGTTATGCGTTGACCCCTGCTTTGAGTCTGGCAGGTGCCTATACCTTCACTGACGGCGCATATAGCACGGGCGG
Organism: Caballeronia udeis; assembly: GCF_001544555.2. Lineage (GTDB taxonomy): Bacteria > Pseudomonadota > Gammaproteobacteria > Burkholderiales > Burkholderiaceae > Caballeronia > Caballeronia udeis. The sequence goes on from NZ_FCOK02000017.1 coordinate 82,802, forward strand.
CACGTCGTCATCGCCGAGGTGGCATGAGGTGACGCTGCAGACAGATTACTCGATCAGCAAGCGCACGGACTTGTATGCCGAAGGCGTCTATCAGCACGTTAGCGGCGGTGCTGCCGGCTCGGTGCTTGACAGCGCCACCATCAACACGCTGTCGCCTTCGTCGACGAACAGTCAGGTCGCTGTCACTGTCGGCGTCAAGCACACGTTCTAAGGGTCGAAGGAGCGCTGTGCATCGGGGGGAGTGCGACTCCGCCGATGCACGGTGCTTTTTGCAGGTATGCCGCCGTCGCTGGAACAGCAAGTTCAGTTGCCGGGCAGTTTTACGACCTGGCTATTTGAACATTCCTATGGACGTTGTTTCGATACGCCCGGATATCCAGACGCCAGCGGGCGGAGCCCGTCTTCAGTGTTGAGTTCCGGTGGCCGAAATGACATTTGCGGCTGAGTTGTCGAGGAGTTTGAACTTCGCCAGTGCCTTTGCGTAGGTACCGTCCGTCACCGCGTCACGAAGCGCCGCGGCAACCTGATCCCGCAACTCATCCGCTCCTTTCGGAAAGCCGATTGCGATCCGGGAAGATGGCAGCGGCTGGCCGATCCGCACGTAGGTTCCCGGTTGAAGATCCATGGTGTACGGTACGGACTCGCTGCTCTGAACGATGGCGTCCACTCGCCCCTGCTGCAATTCCAGCCTCGCGGCCTGTGTGCCATCGGTCTCCTCCACCGCGACAGGAGGCTTGTTGGCGGCAACACAATTAGTGTCGCTCCAGCTTCGCATGATCTGTCCAAAACCGTTGCGCCGATTGGCGCCGAGTTTCTGGCCGCATAGGTCAGTCAAGGTTTTGATCGGATTATGGCTTGCAAGCGTATAAGCCTGAATGCCCGAAAGAAGATAGTCGACATAGTCGAGCCGGCTCCGTGAGGCCGGCTCATCCAGCAAACTAAACGCCAGATCGACCCGCCTCGTCACCAGCGCGGGAATAGCCTGCTCGTAAGACACGTCTTGCCATATAACCGGACGGTGCAACTTTTTCGCCACGTAGTCTGCCAGGTCGACATCCACGCCGACGAGCTGCCCAGTTTCCGGAACGCGATATGCCATTGGCGGGAACGACGCGAACAGCGCTATCCGCAGAGGTGCTGTCTGAGCCATGACCGCGACCGGCAGCAAGCTGACACAGATTGCCAGTGCGTACGTCACGGGTTTGCGCCAGATGCCTCGAACTTTCATAAGACGATGTCGGCTTGCCATCGCCGACGCAGTATGCACACGTGTTCGTGCACCTTCTTCTGAAACAGAGGTCATGCCCGATCCCTACAAAGCGAATGAATTGCCAGAGGGGCCAACGCGAGGCGGCCCGGCCACTCTCATGCATGAATCAAAAACGATTTCCGGCGGTTGAGTTCGCTCTACTGTACGCATCCAGTTTTTCTTCTTGTAGCGAGAATTAAATTCAGTTCAAGTGAAATTTCTCTCAGCATCTCTTCGCAACTCATCAGGAACCGTCCGTTTCCGCCACGTATCCGTGTGGAATTTTCTATTGGAAACATAATCCTATGATGAGAATTTTTCCGCGCTGCACACCTCTAAGGTGTTCCAAGCGGAATATGTAAATGGACTACGCATCGATTCAACCTGCGTTGACCATCCTGTTGCGCAACCGCCCGCCCGGCACCACTGCCGACATTAACAACCGGACGGTTGCCTACTGGGACGGCCATGAGATCAGGGGCATTCACTTACGGAATGACAAAAGCGGCCGGCTTGACGAAGATTTCGACTTCGACGAGCGCACAATCAACCAGCTGCATGCAGATCTGGTCGAGTGGATGGCCGCACCTCGTTATACGGTACGGCCTGAACTCGCGGACTGGCTGAAGGGCGCGCCTACGTTCAACGTGGGCGGTCCGACAGCAACGGGCGCCGGCTCACGCAGTGCGTCCTCGTCTGCTCGCTGATACGCTCGGGTCTTGACCGTCGAATTCATTGCGTTGCGGGAATCCGGCCTCGTGAGGTCGCAGATGGAACACCGGGTAGATACGCTTGTGATAGGCGCCGGGCCTGCGGGCCTTGCGGTTGCTGCGTGCCTGAAGAAGCGGGGTGCGTCCTGCATCATTGTGGATCGGGCGGCCGAGGTCGGTTCGAGCTGGCGCCATCACTATGACCGGCTGCACCTTCACTCCGACCGTGACCGTTCGACCCTGCCTTATCTTTCGTTTCCCGCTGGAACGCCACGTTATCCGTCGCGTGAGCAAGTGATTGAGTATCTCGAACTGTATGCGCGGCATTTCGAACTCGTACCGCATTTCAACGAAGAGGTCAGGACTGTACGGCCACATGACTCCGGATGGATCACGACCACACCGGCCAGCGTCTATCATTCGCAGCGGGTGGTCGTGGCCACCGGCTACAACGCCGTTCCCTACCTGCCACGATGGCGCGGCCAGGAACGCTTCGGCGGGCGCATGCTGCATAGCAGCGAATACCGCAGCGGCGAGTCATTCCGCTGCCAGAGCGTTCTGGTCGTAGGCTTCGGCAACAGTGGCGGAGAGATAGCGATCGATCTCCACGAACACGGCGCGCGAGTGGCAATGGCGGTGCGCGGGCCGGTGAACATTGTCCCTCGCGAGATCTTCGGTATCTCCGTACTCGCAATCTCCATCGTGTTGAGCCGCCTTCCTGCCCGGCTCGCTGACGTCCTGGCGGCGCCACTCGTGCGACTGAGCATTGGAGACGTCACCCGGCTGGGTTTCCGCAAGCCCCCGATGGGTCCGTTTACGCAAATCAAGGCGACGAGAAGAATCCCGCTCCTCGACATTGGTACAGTTAAACTGATCCGCGAGGGCCACATCGAGGTGCTGGGAGACATCCGGGAAATAGGGGATACCCGGGTGACATTTGATGACGGGCGTTCGCGGGACTTTGACGCAATCGTTGCCGCGACCGGGTTTCACCCACGAATCGATTGTTTCCTGGCGCCGCAGGGCGATATCCTCGATGAGCAGCCGCAACCGCCGGGCGGCGGGGAGAAAAAATCCGGGCTGCATTACTGTGGGTTTATCGTCTCGGCGACCGGTATGTTGCGCGAAATCGGAATCGAGGCGCAACGGGTTGCGGACGAAATAACACGCATCGAGCACCACCCAAGGGAGACGCGATGAATAACGACATGTACGAAGAGGGATTGAACAAAACCGCTGCCAACTTCGCGGCCCTGACGCCCTTGAGCTTCATCGAACGCGCGGCGTCGGTCTATCCGAACATGCCAGCCATTTCGCACGGCGCGGTGCGGCGTGACTGGGCCCAGACTTATGCACGCACACGGCGTCTGGCCTCTGCATTGAGTGCCAGGGGCATTGGCGTTGGCGATACGGTCGCTGCGATGCTGCCAAACATTCCCGAGATGGTCGAGGCTCATTTCGGTATCCCGATGATCGGTGCAGTCCTTAATACGCTCAACACGCGACTCGATGCAAACACGCTCGCGTTCATGCTGAACCATGGCGAAGCGAAAGCGGTGCTGGTCGACCGCGAATTCTCCGTCGTGATGCGCGAGGCGATCGCGAATGTGGCCCGGCCGATTCTGGTTATCGACGTCGACGACTCCGAATATGCGGGACCGGGCGAGCGTATTGGCGAACTCGATTACGAAGCGCTGCTGGCAAGCGGCAATCCTGAATTCGAATGGGCGCCCCCATCCGATGAGTGGAATGCTATCTGCCTGAACTACACATCGGGGACAACAGGATCTCCGAAGGGCGTCGTGTATCACCATCGCGGGGCATACACCAACGCGGTCAGCAATATCCTGGAATGGGATATGCCAAAGCACGCGGTGTACCTGTGGACGCTGCCAATGTTCCATTGCAACGGCTGGTGTTTTCCGTGGACCGTGGCCGCGCGGGCGGGCGTCAACGTGTGCTTGCGCAAGGTCGATGCGAAAACGATCTTCGACCTGATTCGCCGCGAGCGAGTGACGCATTATTGCGGCGCGCCGATCGTACATAATCTGCTGGTCAATGCTCCCGACGAATTGAAAACCGGGATTGAGCATCGCGTCCACGCAATGGTCGCCGGCGCGGCGCCACCTGCGTCAATGATCGAGGGAATGGAGCGGCTTGGCTTCGAGCTGACGCATGTGTACGGCTTGACTGAGGTTTATGGTCCGGCGACCGTGTGCGCGCAGCAAGCGCAATGGAGCACGCTCGACATAGGTGAACGCGCGCGCCTGAATGCGCGGCAGGGCGTGCGCTACCACTTGCAGGACGCCGTGACGGTCCGCGATCCCCAGACGATGGAGGCAGTGCCGGCGGATGGAGAGACAATCGGCGAGATCATGTTTCGCGGCAACATCATGATGAAGGGTTACCTGAAGAACCCGGCCGCCACGCAGGAAGCGTTTCGCGGCGGCTGGTTTCATACCGGGGACCTGGCGGTCGCCAGTCCGGACGGCTACGTCCGGATCAAGGACCGCAGCAAGGACATCATCATTTCAGGTGGCGAGAATATTTCGAGCATCGAAATTGAAGATGTGCTGTATCGCCATCCAGCGGTACTCGCGGCGGCCGTCGTTGCAAAGCCGGACCCTCGTTGGGGTGAGACGCCTTGCGCGTTCGTCGAGTTAAAGGCGGGTGCAACGACAAGCGCTGCAGAATTGGTCGCGCATTGCAGAGCCCATCTCGCCGGTTTCAAAGTGCCACGCGCGGTGGAATTCTGCGAGTTGCCGAAGACATCGACCGGCAAGATACAGAAGTTCGAACTGCGCAAGCGCGCCGGGTCGGTCGCGGCTATCGACGTATGACGGAGGCGGAGATGAACGAAAACGCAGGTCGAGAACCGCTGGTGGTCATCGAGCAGGATGTCTACGGAGTACCCGGCGCCGTGCGGATAACGCTGAACCGGCCCGACGCATTTAACGCGTTGTCCGAAGCATTGACTGACGCGCTGCAAAGCAGCCTGGATGAAGTGGCCGCATCGAATGCGTGCGTCGTTGTGCTTGCCGGCGCGGGCAGAGCATTTTGCGCAGGCCACGATCTGAAAGAGATGCGCGCCCAACCGTCGTTCGAGTACTACCAAGCTTTGTTTGCTCGTTGCTCGCAGATGATGTTGACCATCCAGCGCATGCCGCAGCCTGTGATCGCACGCGTGCATGGAGTCGCGACGGCGGCGGGCTGTCAACTGGTCGCGATGTGCGATCTGGCAGTGGCTGCAAGCGATGCCCGCTTCGCCGTGTCCGGAGTCAATCTGGGATTGTTCTGCTCGACGCCTAGTGTGCCGCTGTCGCGTAATCTGTCTCGCAAGGCCGCATTCGAAATGCTTGTGACCGGCGACTATATCGATGCACAAACCGCGTGTGAGCGAGGTCTTGTGAATCGAGTCGCCACGCCCGAACGGCTGGACGACGCGATTCGTGCACTCGTGGTGAGTATCAGTGAGAAGCCGCGTGTAGCGATCGCCGCCGGCAAGCGTCTCTTCTATCGGCAACTGGAGGCTGGCATAGATACAGCGTACCAACTGGCAGGAGACACAATGGCGCGCAACATGCTGGACGACGCAGCGCTCGAGGGAACCGAGGCGTTCATTCAGAAACGCACGCCGCGGTGGCGGGAGACGGGGTGACTTTGGAGTTTTCGTCGTAGCTCACCAGGGAACGACTCTTCCAAGATAGTCCAGGTAATGCAATCCGGAGCGCCCTTCGTAAGCCTCGATCGTGCTCACCAGGTTCGGGATACTTTCGTCGATACTCAGACGCCCGTCAGGGCCGCCCATATCAGTCCTTACCCATCCAGGCGCCATCAATAGCAAGGTTTTCGCGTCGTTTTGGTGGCGCGCCGCAAAGCTGCGCATAAACATGTTGAGAGCCGCCTTGCTGCCCCGGTAGACCTCGTAATTGCCGTTAGTATTGTTGGTGAGGCTACCTTGCCCGGATGACATGACACCGATTGTTCCGGTCGGCTGAACGAGGTGTTGAAACGCCTCGATGACTCTCATCGGACTCAGCGAGTTCGTCACCATGACGCGTACAAATTCCTCGGTCGAGACATCGGCGATCGTTTCCCAATTGTCGTTCTTGACGCCGGCATTCACGAAAAGGCCATCGAGTCGCCGACCTTTAAGACGACCGTATAACGCGGCGACCTGATCGGGAATCGTGATATCGACTGCTTCAACTTCCAGCGAGCCCTCGGTGCTTTCCGAGAGTTGGCGCAGCTTTTCTGTTGAGCCCGCCCTCCCGGTGGCGATCACTCGCCAGCGACGCTTGAGATATTCCTCGACCATTGCAAATCCGAGGCCGCGGGATGCACCGATGAGGAGGATGGTTTTCTGCGGAGATGTGTCTTGCATGGATAGCTCCCTGTAAACGAGACTCGATGGAACCTGGCTTTGAGGTGCCACGCGTTCGGTCATGAGTCAGTACATGGAATATATCGACGAGACAGCCATGGCGGAAGGCGCAGCAGTTGCACTTATAACGTGCGCCAAACGCCATGTCTGAACAGTTGGTGCTACGATCGGGCATGCCCGAACCCGATCTGAATTTACTCATTGCGCTCGACGTATTGCTCGCCGACGGCAGCGTGATTGGCGCTGCGCGTCGACTGGGATTGAGTGCCTCGGCAATGAGCCGGACCTTGACCCGGCTTCGCGAGGTGACCGGGGACCCGTTATTGGTTCGGGCGGGGCGCGGTATGGTATTGACGCCTCATGCGGAGGCACTGCGTCAGCTTACTCAGAATGCGGTTCATGAGGCACGTGCCGTGCTTCGTCCCTCAACCACGGAACCGGATTTTTCAACGTTACAGCGAACCTTTACCATTCGCGCGAACGACGGTTTTGTGGATGCTCTCGGCGCTTCACTGATCGCAGCGGTGGCCGCGGTTGCGCCACTCGTGTGTTTGCGTTTTGCACCCAAGCTTGAGAAGACGGCGGCGTACTTGCGAGACGGCTCCGCTGATCTCGAGATTGGTGTTCTGAGCGAAATGGGGCCGGAAGTCCGCGTGCAGGCATTATTCCGGGATCGCTTTCTTGGTGTTGTCCGGCAGGGCCATCCTCTCGCCATGGAGCGCGAGGTGACGGCCGTACGGTACACCGCCTTCGGCCATGTCGTCGCTTCACGACACGGTCGCACAAGCGGACCGGTTGATGAAGCGCTGGCCGCTTTAGGACTGGAACGAACGATTGTTGCCGTCGTTCCGAGTTTTCCCGCCGCGCTCGCCGTGGCGCGAGGCTCGGACCTGATAGCGCTCGTGCCCGCGTCTCTTCTGAGCAATCAGTCTGAACCGCAGGAACTGCCCGCATCCACCATCGCTACCGCTTACGCCTTCGAGCTTCCTGTAAAGACCGCGGAGATTACGGTGTCGCAGATGTGGCATCCCCGGGTAGAGGTTGATCCTGTTCATCGTTGGCTTCGGCAACTGATGCTAACTGTATGTCGGGAACGGCTGCCCCTGTGAAACGTTAGCTATAGCGTGCCACTGTCGCTCTTCAACATTCTTGAGCGGGGTTGCGACGCCTCCGGCTTAATATCGATTGTCGGTGTGTCGGGCCTGCCGCTAAGATCGCCACCATCTCATCCAAACAGCTACGACTCTCGATGAATAAGAAAATCCGCCTTCGGGTCACGCTGGCTATCTCGGCCTTTGCGATCTACCGTGTATTCACGTACGTTCGACAGGTTCAGACCGGCTGCATCCAGATCGGCAATCATCAGCGATGCAGTTTTGAAAACACGGCGAATTTCGAGGGGTTGCAGAACGTCGATCTGCTTTTCACATGTGGCTGGGTCGCGGGCGCGGTGCTGTGCTGGATCGGTGTCGTGCAAACTGGCAAGACGCGCTAGTAGCCGATGCACCACCACACTCCCTGCACGGCGTAACCTAAGCGATTCATGAGCGCGAAAGTACTGGCGTATGGCAGGCGGGTTCAAGCTCTACGGCACTGCAATCGCGCACGGTCTTCAGGCCATTGGAGAAGCCCAAATGAAGCGCACGTGGACGATCATTGGGGTCGGCAATGTGGCTGGCAGCTTCAAATGGTATCAGTCGCTTTTTGGCCAGCCATGCATCAGCTTTGGCCTAATCCAGGTAACTCGGTGACACTGCTGCACCGGGTGCTGCAGGTCTTGCCAGGATTAACTTGCGATGGCACGAACACGCCGTGATGCGGCACGCATTCGTCGGCACTTCTGCTTTTCAAGCCATTGCAGCGACTCCTGCACGACTTCGGGTGGAACGTCGTTGAATGATGCGCCCCGAATCAAGGTCTCACTTGCGGCAATGTCGTTGAACTGGCCGAGCTTGTTCTGCACGGACGTCAACTCTTTTATGGTGCGGTCGTGTCCGTCCTTGATGACGGGTTGAAAAAACTCGAGCAGATACCTCAGCTTTTTGCCGGCCTTGCGAACATCGTGGAGATCCTCTTCATGGGTGTTCTCGTGACGAGATGCGTACCTGCTGCGCTTCTTCAGTGCGCGCTGCGCACGACGAACGCGATCCTCGGCGAACTCACGAATGGGAAGCTCGTTGCAACTGGACTCCAACGTCGCTTGCGCGCGAAGCAAGACGTCGTTCAAGAAAGCCTCAACGTCGTCGCTTTTTATCATCGTCTGGCTATGCACCACTGCCTGTGCGCGTTTTTCCCTCGCGGCGGCCACGAGCAATCCCATCGATGCGCGCGACGTTTGCGCGGCTTTCAAAAGATCGCCAGCGATGTCCCAGTCACGCGTTCCACCGGCTAGCGCAGCAAGGCGCTTGAACTCTTCGATGGCCTGCGCGGTTGCCTCTTCACCGAGATAGGGGGAATAAGCCCAGTACAAGGCACGCAGCTTTCTGAATGCGACGCGAAGCTGGTGGAATTCTTCAGCATTGCAATTGGTGGCCAGCTCTCTCGCCCGCCGCACAGCCTCGGCGACAACGGGAGTCGCCAATGATGAGAAGGTGCTTGCGATTGAACCTGTTCTTGATGGCGATGAAACAGCTGGCCGCCGATCTTCCTTAAAGAGATTGATTGGCCGCGGCAAGGGCCAGTCAGCATCCATATCCACCATTGAAGCCTCGAGTCGGACAAAAAATATGTTTCGCCCCGACATTACCACAGTGATATTCTCGCTTTCCAATTTTTGTGACGATTTGATGAACAGCTTTCAAGTTGTCGCGTGCAGGCCGCGCCCACGTCGAGACGTTGCCGAGCATCTACGGTTTTGTATTAGCATGCTTGGCTATATCAAGCATTGAGCGATACGCTGGCGCATCGAGCGCGCCTCGAGGATACCTGGAAGAGATAAGTGGGAGTTCAGTTTGAAGACACGCGCCACCGTTATTTGTCGCCGAGGCAAGCGAATTCTCCTGGTCGCACGTAGTCAGTCGAAGTGGGCTTTGCCGGGCGGGATCCTGAAGCGCGGAGAACATCTCTCGGACGCCGCACTTCGGGAGCTCAAGGAAGAGACGCGGCTTTCCGGGAAGTCAGCCAGATATCTCTTCGACTTTCGTGGCAAGCAAAAGCACCATCACGTGTTCTCCTGCGAAATCTCGAATCGCGCCAAGGCTCGCCCAAGCAACGAGATCTCCAAATGCCGTTGGGTCCACCTCGAAGACATCCCTCGCCTCTTAACCAGTGCGCCGACGACCGGCATCGTGAAGCTCATGGGTCAACGGCGTAAAAAGTAGCTGCACCGGGTTGGCACAGGCACCAGACGACCGCCCTCGAGATCCGGGACGGCAAGGTCACAGCCATCTATGTCGTGCGCAACCCGGACAAGCTGCGGCGTCTGCGCCAGGCCGTATAGCCGACCCGAAAGCGGCACGGTCATCCTCCGGCGGACGAGTCAGCAGGTCAGGTCTCGCAGCACGTCAAGCACATGCTGCGTCGAACGTTCCACGTGCTTAGCGTGTGCGATGCCGAGCCGTCGCCATAGTGCCGGGCGTAGCGGTCGTACGGTCGTACCCGCATCCTGTCCGGGAATCGTGCTGTCCTCGTGAGGCAGCAGTGCGGCTCCATAGCCTGCTGCGACCAGCCTTCTGATAGCGTCGTTGTAGTTGAGTTCGATTCGGGCGACTGGCTGTTGTCCGCCCGCTGCGAACCATTTAGCGGTCAACTGTGAAAGCCGTGTAGTTGAGTCATTGAGAATGAGTGGCTTGCTGGCGAGCCATTTGGGTGTTACGCCGGCCGGGCATTGCCACTGGACCGGCATGAAAGCCATGACAGGATCCCTGCGCCATGGCTTGATCACAAGGCCGGCAATCGCGGGCTGCGGTAGCGCGACCAGTCCGACATCCAGCGACCCTTGCGCCAGGCGGGCGAGCGTGTCCTGCGACGTCAGCACCGTAACCTGCACGTCGATGGCAGGATGTTGCCGCCCCAACACTTCGAGAGCCCGGGGCAGCAGGTGTGCGATTGCGCCGGTCGACGCGCCGAGTCGTACACGTCCCTCCAGCCCCTGCACTTGCCGCCGAACATCGTCCAGCGCCTGCCCGGCATCGGCCAGAAGGTGGCGTGCCTTTGCCAGAAGCGTTTCCCCGATCGCCGTGGGCTGAACGTGTCCCCGCTTGCGCGACAGCAGCGGAGCACCGACGCGCTCCTCCAGTTCCTGAATGTGAAGGCTGACTGTGGGCGCAGCCAGATGAAGGACACGCGCGGCCTCCGCGAAGGAACGATGGTCCGCGATTGTCACCAACGTGCGCAAGCGGTCCAGACTAATCTCTCTCATACCCGTACCAGATTAAGAAAAACTGAACGTCGATTTCAGGAAATTCAACTTTTCATATTCTATCCCCGGAACGAAGATCGGAGTTCTCAGGCTCCGGGGACGGAAGATGATTGATATAAGAGCAAGCGGCGAGGGCGATGAAGACAGGCAATTACCGGGTGACGATGCGGAGGTGAAACGAAGGGTCTCTGCACTGACGTTCACCGGACTATTGATGACCATTCTGGTCATCGCCGGACTGTATCTCGCGATGACTCCACGTAACGTGAATCAGGCGTGTTTCCAGCAGCAGATGAACGACGAGCACACACTCATGGAAGCTTTTTTCCAGGCGCCGCCGGAGCAGGATGCAGTCGTCGAGGCGATGCGTGCCTGTTCGCACTGACGTAGCCGGCAATCGGGTAATAGCCGTGACATCGGCTGCGAAGATCTCGATTAGCGGCTACACGACCTGGGTTCTCTGCAAGATCATCCTGGCGGGCCGCATCGCGCTCGGTCTATGCCATCACCGTGTGCGACGGCAGGTCAGGATAACGTGTGATGTCAATGCTATCCGCGTTTGATACGCGATGAAACACGCGCCGGATTGCGGCCCGTTAAACGGTTCCACGGACGCGTGTAAAATCGACGTCGACGTCTCTTCTGGAGCAGTCTCATGCTAAGAGTACTTGAACCAGGCGACTACTTCGGCACACCAACCCAGCGATATCGCGATGACGGCATCTCGATTGTGGAAACTGATTTCGCAACCGACCTGGTCATCCCTCAGCACGAACACGTCAATCCGTTTTTCTGTTTCGTGCTGGACGGTCGCGGCACACGCTCCTGGCCGGCACGCCATGGCCACGATGCGCCCATGTCACTGACACTTTTCCCTGCCGGCCTGCCGCATGAAAATTGCTGGTACGGGGCTGGCGGCAAAGCGCTTCACGTTGAGTTTTCATCCCTGTGGTTGCAACGGCTTGACGGCCGGACCCGGATTCTCGATTGTCCGAATGACTTTGCCGGCGGTACGCCGGCGTCTCTCATGCGGCGTCTGGTCCACGAATGCCGCGAGCAGGATTCGGCCACGTCACTGGGGTTGAAGGCATCGTACTGGAGCTTCTGGCGGCCTGTGAGCGGTCGGAAGGGCGCACCGTGACCGGTTCGCGCCGATGGCTCGCTCGCGTGGAAGCATTACTGCTCGAACGCTTTCATGAGGGGCTGACGCTGGATGAGATCGCCACCGACAGCCATGTCTCCGCGGACCACCTCGCGCGGGAGTTCCGCAAGCATTTTGGCGTTACTGTAGGAGAGTATGTGCGCCAGATCAGGGTCGATTTCGCCTGTGGGCAATTGGCCGGCGGACGCCAGTCGCTTGCGGCCATTGCGGAGGCTGCCGGGTTCGCTGACCAGAGCCATTTCACGCGTGTCTTTCGGCGCAGGATGGGCGTTACACCAGCCGTATACCGTTCACAGTTGCGCGGAGATCGCTCTGGTTCCAAAGATTGACTCTCCCGTACAAGACCGGCTGAGTCCTTAAGGCCTAAAGTTGCTCGCACGTTCCAGGAACGCGCACTCTCATCTTCATGGAGACCGATGTGAGCACTGAAGCCTTTCCATATTTGACGCGCCTCGACATTCTCTACGCCGCCGGCGAAGTCATGGACGTTCCGGCCATCGTCGCTGCAAACAGTCATCCCTGGTACAACCAGACGCTATGCCAGGTGAATCAGTCGGTGGTTCGGCTCGGTGTCGTGCAGGGCCAATATCATTGGCACAAGCACGACACCGAGGACGAATTTTTCTACGTCGTCAGCGGCCACTTCCTGATCGACCTGGAAGATCGCGTCATCGATTTGCAGCCAGGACAGGGGTTCGTCGTGCGCAAAGGCTTACTGCACCGTCCTCGCGCACCCGAGAAGACGGTGATCCTGATGGTGGAGAACGCGGGGATTGTTCCGACCGGCGACGCATGACCTGCTGATTGTCCACAAGGGGCCAACATTCAGCAGTTCGGTACATGCGATGGGCAGGCTCCGGGCGGTTCAATTAGAACTTGACAGGTGAATAGCACGACTGCAGGTGCGTCTCACCACCTATCATCAGTGCGTGCCGTCCCTGCCGTCATTTGTGCCCGGCGTAAACGAGACTCCACGCAGCACTTCGCCGAACTTGGCAGAGCCGAGCGTGACAAAATTCGCGTTCGCAGCAGCTGCCGGGCGGGTATTTTTCAGCTCATCCCGGATTGCAACGAGCTTGTTCGGATCCGCGCCGGTATCGCCGTTCCCGCTGACTGTGGACGTCGTTGCCCAGAGCGTGACGGTGCCATCGCGGCTAACGGAACCAATCAGGTTACGGAGGCCATCAGTCGCGGGCGACCATGGCAGTCCGGTTGCCGCGTTGCTGCCGACCGGATAGTTTTGCACCGTGTAAGGCTTACCCAGGTCCAATCCGCTTTGCAGCGTATAGGCCAGCACCCATTTCTTCGTGGGCGCATTGAACACCCATTTCTGAAGACCCGCGGTGGATTGCGCAGCTGCGTGCGTGAAGAGATCGGCACCACCCGTATAGCCGTCGCCTTCATCGGCCACATAGAGTGTGTTGGCGTCGGCGAACCAGAGGCCGAACGGGAAACTGAGGGTCGTCGCGGTCTTGTTCGGAGTCGACGGGAAGCCGCTCAGGATGCACATGTTGCTCGGCAGCCCTGTTGTCGCGAGAGTCGAAGCAGCGTAACTGAGCGGTGCACTTGGCAGCACCGCTTTCGGCGAAGGCACACCGGTACCGTTCGGGCACGCGGTCCCGGTGGTGTCGACGAAGTAGACGGTGTTGACGCCATTGCTGCCGCTGCCCTTGGTCATGTAGACCACGTTATTGAAAACTGTCATCCCGCGAAAGTTGTCGTCCTTGCCGATCTTGTCGGCGGGCGCGCCCAGTTGGGTGACCGAGAAGCTTGCAAGCGGACTTGGCGTGCCAGGAGCTTGCTGCGCCTCGGGCTGCGTCGCCTCCGCAATGAATTGCGAGCCTGCGCCGAGGACCACGCCGGCCGGCTGGGGATTGCTTCCATTGCCCGCGTTGCCGGTCGTGAAGAAGAAGCGCTTTCCGCCGTGGTCGATCAGGATCGCAGCGCGGCCGTTGTTGCCGCTATAGGCATTCGTTTCGGTGAAGCTGAACTGTCCGTTGCGATCGACCTTGGCCACTGCACGGTAGAAGCTCTGCCCGTCGGGATTGGTCGGATCGACGACGCCTGGCGTGTTTGAATTCGACACATCCAGCATGTTGATCGGAGCGACATAGCCCATGAAGGTCAGGTACTTTCCATCGTCTGAGAGGTGAAGCCCGATTTCCGATTTCGAACTGAAGCTGGTTACCATCTGGTCTGCCGTGGTGCCCGCATTCGTCACGCTCGGCACCTCCAGCGTACTGATCCGCCAGCCGGATGGCGCTAGCTGATCCAGGAAAATCTTCGACGTGATACCGAAGCTCCCGTCATAAAGGGCGTTGTTCCAAACGAATGGGTAGGTGCCGTCGTTCGGCGCGCCGGTTGCCGCGCCGCACCCGCCCGTCGTTTGCGCGCAGCCGGGTGGCAGGATCGAGCCAACCTGTACGTTGGCCGAGCGGTTGTCGTAAACGCTGCGACTGACGACAAGATTTCCCGGTTGAAATGCGGCGTTGTGCCCGTTTTGCGGCTCTTGCGCCATTGCAGTGAGGCTAATGCCCAATGGAAGCAGCGCTAGCGCTGAAATGCCTCGGGCAAGGGAACGCTGACGAGTCGGAAACGGGCGAAAAACAGGCTGCATGTCATTTCTCCGGGAAAGGGAATTGAAGTTACACGGCGTCCAACGCAAACAGTTGCGTGACGTTAGCAGCGGCGTGTGTAGGATTATTTACAGGCCCGGAAAGAATTTGTAATGGTTTTCCCGCGACAGAGTTTGGTTCTTGGGGAACGGTATATTGCGTGGCGGCCGGCCATCGACTGCATCCTGCGAGAGTCTGCCCAGACGCAGGCAGTTCACTTAGCTGCTTGGCCTGAAGCTTTTGATGAGATGTTTGCGCGCTTGAGCAAGATCGAAGGGCTGCGACGAATCTTGCGCGGTGCTCTTTTTGAATTCATCAGTGGATATGGCGCGTCAAATGTTGTCGCAGCGCGTCCGGATCACTGTTATTTTTAAAGCACCAACCGGCGAGAAGGCTGAAGCAGACGTCCAGTCCGAGAAGATCAATCTGTGAGGTTAATCGGATGCAATGGGTATGGGCCATTCGGAACCGTGCCGGAGAACTACATTGTGCAGTGGCTGGAGACGAAGATTCCCTCGGTCGATCGGGAAGCACAAAGACATCCGGCTGGCGTAGCCTGAAACTGCAAGATGTGCGGCGTGTACTATTCGATTTAAATACAGCGGATGATGCTACCTATCCAGCATCATCCGCTATGTAATTGCAGCTCGCCTCGAAGGTATTCCTGGGAGACGATGGAATGCGCGTACTGATCGTCGATGATCACGAGCTGTTCAGAGCCGGATTGGCGCTGCTGCTTAGGGAGCTCTTTCCGAGCATCGAACTGCTGCACGCGAGTACGTTGTCGCAATGCATGAGTCACGCGCTTGGCGAGCTCCTCAACATCGTTTTTCTTGATCTCGACCTTCCCGATGGCCACGGCTGCAGCGCGCTTGGCCGATTGAAGGAGTCGCGCCCGTCGTTACCGGTGATTGTGATATCGGCCGATGAGAGCGTGGAAACCATCAGTCGATGCATCGAACTTCGCGCCATGGGATATGTGCCCAAATCGTCGCCTCCTGAAGCGCTTCATGCAGCAATAAGCGCAGTGCTTGCCGGGGGCGTATTCCTGCCCGCCGCCAGCATCGCGAAACTCAGGCATGACATGGGCACGGAGGAAGCGCCGGCAAATGGACCTGGGAAAGCGCAGCCGAGCGGTAATTCGGAAATGAGCACGGCATCCGAGTTGGGACTCAGCCCGAGAGAGTTCGAAACGCTGGCGTGGCTGGTGCGTGGACTTCCCTCCAAGGCAATAGCCCTGAAAATGGGGCTTGAGGACATTACCGTCCGGAAGTACGTCAGTCATCTGCTTGCGCATTTCAATCTTCGGCGCCGCACGGAACTCATCGTCATGCTGGCGGATAAAGGGATCAAACTCGGTGTCCCGCCGGTCACGGATCCCGCACATGATCGAAACCTGCCGCCTGTTGAGCGGCAACGAAACGACTGACTTCAGCGAGCGTGCTTTCCGGCGCGGAAGACTTGCGCAACAGCACGAACGGCTCGGCGAAATCGCGAAGTGCGTGAGGAGACACCAGTTCGCCCGTGATGAACGCGACGGGAAGCACGCCCGCCCAGGCGAAATGCTGCCGGATCCGTTCGGCAACCTCGATACCGGTTGGTCCGTCGCGAAGCCGGATATCGGTGACGATGATGTCAGGTATGCGGCCGTCATCGGCCAGAATCGCATCGAATCCCGCCATTGACTCGGCGGTATCCACCAATGCGCCGGCACTGAGGAACAACCTGCGGAGGCCCTCGAGAACAGTCGGTTCGTCGTCGCACAGCAGGACGTATTTGCCCTGGAGGACGGACGTGGATGCGTCGCTCTTTGGATCGTCCGTCTCGATGACCGGTGTCATTTTGGATATTGGCGCGTACAGGGAAAAGCGGGACCCGCGCTCCTCGACCGACCAGAAACTCATGCTGTGTTTCGGCAGAATGCCAATGACCCGGTGGACGATAGACAGCCCGAGCCCCAGGCCTTTCGAGCGATCGCGACCCGGGTTGTTGATCTGATAGTACTCGGCGAATATCGCCTCCCGATGCGCGGGCGAGATGCCGACGCCCGTGTCCCGTACGTCTATGCGAAGCCGTTCCCCGATCTCCACCCAGCCGATGACGACACCACCCGTGGAGGTGTTCTTGATCGCATTCGATACGAAATTGGACAAAACCCGCTTGAACAAGGAGCGATCACTTTCAATGGGCGGCGGGCGGCGCCGACGCCCGCTGATTCTTAATTCGATACCCCGTGACCTTGCCGGTTCAAGGTATTGCTCGTAGACCTCCGTCAGCACGGCCTGCGTATCAAGGGGCGCCATGTGCGGGATGTAAGACCCTAGTTCGCTGTAGTCCTGAATATCCTTGAACATGTCGAGAATATCGCGTGCCGTTTCCTCGACGACGTCGAGATCATGACTTGCTGCGTGTTCACCTTCGAGTTTTATCCGCGCGCTACGAATGAAGAGGTTAATCGCGGCGAGGGGCTGCTGGATGTCGTGGTAGGCCGATGAAAAGAACCGCTCCTTCTCTCTGACGATTTCTCTCATACGGTCATTCTGCTGATTGACAGCCAGGGACGCCGCTTCAACGCGTGCCTTGGCTGCGCGCAACGTCCGCCGGAACACAAATTCGCGTCGGGCAGCGCGTTCAAACTGGATGCAGACGACAATGCCAGCGAGATACATGAGAGACACCGTATTCCCACGGTGAACCCAGGAAAGCGAGTGAAACCCCGGCGTGGAAACATTACCCCGTATCCAGAGATAAATGGTAAGACGGAAGGTTACAACGCATAGTCCGACCAACCACGCTGCTGTGATTGCACGGAGTCGGAACGATGTGAATATCAGGAAAGTGATAATAAAAAGTTCGGGGGAAATTGCGTCGAAGGCCTGGTTTGCCGGGTAAACGCTCATCAACCCCAATTGGGCGAACCAACAACTCAGCATCACTACACAAAGTAATCTGACGGCCCGGCGTTCGTCAAAGGCGCGTGGTCCCCACATTAACCATACCGGCACAGCCATACCCACGGCACCTGCAAGTCGCACATGACCAACGCGCAGGAGGATGTTGGGATCAAGCGTGTTCAGCAGCAACCAATCACGGCCAACAAACAGGATCCATAACAGTATGAGGCTGGCGCCAGCCAGCCTGCGTTGGCCCGCGTAGCGACGCGCATAGTCCATAAGGAACGCACGCTCTTCAGCCGCCGATCTAAACTTGCGTACTACGAAGCGTGACGATCTCATAAGGCTGCTTGATCAGGAAAGCCGCCGTGGGCGGATAGTGCGCAGCATTGAGAGGCCTTATCAACGCACCATAAATACAGAATAACAGGTCGCCATCCCTACGATCAGCCACAAATGTATCAGCAGCGTGATGTGTCCTTGCCCGCAACCGGACGGTTTGGCAAGGAGTTCGGTCATGGAAGGCGACTATCTGATGCGTCACCCGGATCGGCCAACCCTCGTACTGCCGCTGCGTAATGGGGACTAATGGGGACATCTGCGTAATAGGGACATATTTCTATCTGAGGTCGGTCCCGCCAGTCACGGATCCCGCACCCGACCGAAGCCTGTCAGCTGCCAGTCGGCAACGAGCCGACTGACTTCTGCGAGCGTGCTGTCGGGCGCGGAAGACTTTCGCAACAGCACGAACGGCTCGGCGAAATCGCGAAGTGCGAGAGGGGACACCAGTTCGCCCGTGATGAACGCGACGGGAAGCACGCCCGCCCAGGCGAAATGCTGCCGGATCCGTTCGGCAACCTCGATACCGGTTGGTCCGTCGCGAAGCCGGATATCGGTGACGATGATGTCAGGTATGCGGCCGTCATCGGCCAGAATCGCATCGAATCCCGCCATTGACTCGGCGGTATCCACCAATGCGCCGGCACTGAGGAACAACCTGCGGAGGCCCTCGAGAACAGTCGGTTCGTCGTCGCACAGCAGGACGTATTTGCCCTGGAGGACGGACGTGGATGCGTCGCTCTTTGGATCGTCCGTCTCGATGACCGGTGTCATTTTGGATATTGGCGCGTACAGGGAAAAGCGGGACCCGCGCTCCTCGACCGACCAGAAACTCATGCTGTGTTTCGGCAGAATGCCAATGACCCGGTGGACGATAGACAGCCCGAGCCCCAGGCCTTTCGAGCGATCGCGACCCGGGTTGTTGATCTGATAGTACTCGGCGAATATCGCCTCCCGATGCGCGGGCGAGATGCCGACGCCCGTGTCCCGTACGTCTATGCGAAGCCGTTCCCCGATCTCCACCCAGCCGATGACGACACCACCCGTGGAGGTGTTCTTGATCGCATTCGATACGAAATTGGACAAAACCCGCTTGAACAAGGAGCGATCACTTTCAATGGGCGGCGGGCGGCGCCGACGCCCGCTGATTCTTAATTCGATACCCCGTGACCTTGCCGGTTCAAGGTATTGCTCGTAGACCTCCGTCAGCACGGCCTGCGTATCAAGGGGCGCCATGTGCGGGATGTAAGACCCTAGTTCGCTGTAGTCCTGAATATCCTTGAACATGTCGAGAATATCGCGTGCCGTTTCCTCGACGACGTCGAGATCATGACTTGCTGCGTGTTCACCTTCGAGTTTTATCCGCGCGCTACGAATGAAGAGGTTAATCGCGGCGAGGGGCTGCTGGATGTCGTGGTAGGCCGATGAAAAGAACCGCTCCTTCTCTCTGACGATTTCTCTCATACGGTCATTCTGCTGATTGACAGCCAGGGACGCCGCTTCAACGCGTGCCTTGGCTGCGCGCAACGTCCGCCGGAACACAAATTCGCGCCGGGCAACACGTTCAAACTGAATGCAGACGACAATGCCGACAACATACATGATAAACATCATGGCCCCACCGGAAAGCCAGTGAACCATCATCGTGGAAACATCACTTCGTGGCGAGATTTCAATGTCCAGTTCTAAAAGATTAAAGGTTACAACGCATAGTCCGACTAACCACGCTGCCGTGATTGCACGAAGTCGGAACAATGTGAATACCAGAAAAAGGGCATTATAAAAAGCCGGGACAATCTCCGATTCGATCCGGGTCGGCGGGTAAACGTTCACCAACCCCAATAGCTCGAACCAGCAGCTCATCGTCACTGCACAAAGTAATCTGACGGCCCGGCTTTCGTCAAAGGCACGCGGCCCCCACATCAACCATACCGGCACAGCCATACCCACGGCACCTGCAAGTCGCACATAGCCAACGTGGAGGACGATACTGGGATCAAGTGTGTTCAGCAGCACCCAATCGCGGACAGTACCCGTGATCCATATTAGTATGAAGATGGCACCAGCCAGCCTGCGTTGGCCCGCGTAGCGACGCGCGTAGTCCATACGGAACGCACGCTCCTGAGCCGCCGATCTAAACTTGCGTACCACGAAGCCTGACGATCTCATAAGGCTGCTTGATCAGGAAAGCCGCCGTGGGCGGATAGTGCGCAACATTGAGGGGCTTTATTGGCGCACCACGCGTTAGACAGGTTCCCACCGAACGTGGCTAACGAAGTAAGACGGCAAATTCCAGCGAAAGCGGTGCGGGTGGCCATGGGTGCACAACACCCTCGTGCGCGGCCACAGCGCGATAAAAACAGAATAACAGGTCGCGATCCCTGCGATCAGCCACAAATGTATCGGCGGCGTGATGTGTCCTTGCCCGCAGCTGGACGGTTTGGCAAGGAGTCTAGGTCATGAAAGGCGACTACCTGATACATCGCCGGGATCGGCCAACGGGAGTGCATACATCTTTCATCTGCGTTACTTGTCCGTCGCCTACGCATGTGCGTTGCGACGGCGTGTCGTCGGACCAAAAATGACTATGACAGCAACGCTGCAAGGCATTCGTCAAACGCGCCCGGATCTGGTTGGCCGTCGCATCGAGCGAACCTGCCTTAGCTTATGTGACGACCGCTGTCGGTCGGCGAACGATGCACAGGCCGATCCCTCAGACTCCAAAGGAGAACGCTCATGAAACTTCATCAATCGATCGCCGTTTGTCTTGCCGTGATGGCTGGCGTCACGGCAGACGGATGCTTCGCCCAATCAACAACCAATCAGAACGAGTCGGTAGCCGTTGACAACGCCCCGCAAGATCCAGCGATCGCAGTTCCGGCTGTTACACAGCCCGCCATGTCCCTTGGAAGAACACGCGAGCAAGTCATGCGCGAGCAAGCGGATTTCCAGAACAGTGACCAGGCGGCGCAGATGCGGGAACTTTACCGAGGCAGTAAGTAACGAGGCGTCGCCGGCCACGAGGGTGTTTCGACCATCGAACCGTCGTCAGCGTGTTCCGGCCCGTCAGTTTTGGACATCTGAAGTAGAAACTGCAACGACTATCAAGTCTTCGTTACGGAGTATCGAACAACGACTGTGCGACCGACCGTTACACCCTTGGAAGCTCTCCTCCTGCGCATAGAGACTGACGCCCTCGATCGATTGCTCAACCGTAAAACCGGCGCGCTCCGCTTCTCTGTGACTTTTGGCGTGGCGCAAAGCGAATGTAATCTCGCCCGTGCTTAGTGCTCGAGAGGATTCGAAGCCAAAAACCTTTTGGTTATTTAGACGTCTACCAACCGGCATAGCGAGATGGCAGTATCAACAAGAGATGCAATTTTGTCTCTGCAATATTTGTTAGGATTACAAACATATTAGGCTAAAAAATTTTAATGAATTAATTGGCCACGGCGGCTCGGATCTCCAAGAACGGCAACTTTTTGACTGATCGGTCTTCTGTGCGAGCAGGCGGATTGCCTTCGTTTTCAGGTTTAACACCTTTATACAAGGAGCCGGTGTGAACCGAGCCAATGTGTGGCGGTGGGTAGCCTCAACGCGAGTGATGTGTGCTTTCGAACGTGGCTAACGGAGCAGGACGGAAAATTCCAGCGAAAGCGGTGCCGGCGGCCATGGGTGCACAACACCCTCGTATGCAGCCCCAGTGCGATAAAAACAGAATAACAGGTCGCCATTCCTGCCATCAGCCACAAATGTATCCGCAACGTGACGTGTCCTTGCCCCTAGCCGGACGGTTTGGCAAGGAGCCCGGTCATGGAAGGCGACTACCTGATACGTCGCCCGGATTGGCCAACGGGAGTGCATACATCTTTCACTTGCGTTATGTGTCCGTTGGCTACGCATGTGCGTTGCAACGGTGTGTCGCCCGACCAAGAATGATTATGACAGCAGCGCTGCAATGGCATTCGTCAAGTGCATCCGGATCTGGTTGGCCGTTACCGGAGCCGAACCTGCCTTGGCTCGTGCGAAGACTGCTGCCGGTCGGCGAACGAAGCGCAGGCCGATCTCTTAAACCCCGAGGGAGAACGCGCATGAAACTTCATCAATCGATCGCCGTCTGTCTTGCCATGATGGCAGG
Source organism: Caballeronia udeis (assembly GCF_001544555.2). Taxonomy (GTDB): domain Bacteria; phylum Pseudomonadota; class Gammaproteobacteria; order Burkholderiales; family Burkholderiaceae; genus Caballeronia; species Caballeronia udeis. The sequence goes on from NZ_FCOK02000017.1 coordinate 104,653, forward strand.
AGTCACAGCAGACGGATGCTTCGCCCAGTCGGCGACCAATCAGACCGAGTCGGTAGCGGTGGGCACCGTCTCGCAGGATCCAGCGGTCGCGGTTCCGGCTGCCATGCCGACGCCTCCCGTTTCCTTTGGAAAAACACGCGAGCAAGTGATGCGCGAGCTGCACGATTTTCAGAACAGTGATCAGGCAGCGCAGATGCGCGAGCTTTACCGAGGAGGAAGCTAACGAGACTTGAAGTTTTTTATACAGACCTCTACGACCAGCTTTACCACGTCTGGCAAAACCGGCCATCAGGTCAATGACAGTACAAGTCGTTTTCGGCGATGAACATGTCGAACGCGAGTTGCTTCGCCACGCTTTCGCGTGCTGTCGTCAGCCATCGGCTCTTGCGCCAGGCGCGAATGGTGCTATCGACGAACCGCATGCTTGCTGTATCTCCGCCTGCGGTCGCAACGAACGAGGGTGTTGGAGCGATGTCACCGGGAAGCACGCTGTAATAGCTCCAGTCGGGCTGCTTCAATAGCGACTTGATAACGAGTTCATCGTCCACCAACGCGGTGCATTCGCCAGCCTGGAATGCCAGCAGTGCGTCGAGCGGCCGGTCGTAGGTAATGAGACGCGCGCCATGCAGCCGCGCGGCGCGGGGTCCGTAAGCATTACCTGTCGACGTGCAGATAGAGCCTCCGCGCAAGGCTGCCCAATCGTGCACGTTGCCGTGACGCAGCACAAGCGCTTGTCCCCGACCGGTCGCATAGGAGACAGGCGAGAAAGACAGCTTGGAACTGGGTTGGAACGGCAAGCCGCCGATGGCGACATCGGCCTTGCCGGTGGCGACTGCGGTTGCCGCGGCACCGGGCTCGCTAAGCAGCAAGTCGACGGGCAACCCCAGACGCCGTCCGAGATCCTCGGCCAATGCAGCCGCGAAAGGATCGGGCGAGCGCAGCGTGCGATCCACGTGCCCGACTGTGAGCACGGGCGCGGGCCGCGGTGGCACCGCGACAATCAGCCGGCCACGAAGAGCGGCCGTCGCGAACGGTTTTTCAAGCGTGACGAACCGGCTCAATGTCGCGCTGATACACGCCAGCACCAGCAGAAAAACAATCGTGCGGTTGCGCGCGCCTGACCCATAGCGCGGACCGAGCCGACCCGCGCTGATTCCGTCGCTAGCCATTCTGCGCAATGCCGACGCGCCAGCGCAGCAGCTTGCGCTCGAGCATCGAGAGTCCGTAGTTGATCAGCAAACCAAAGAGCGCAAGCAGCACGATACCCGCGTACATATCGGGGATCTGGAATGTTTCCTGTGAGTTGAGCGTGTAGAAACCTAGCCCCGAGCGTGCGCCGATCATCTCGGCTGCGACCAGTGCGGTGATGCTGTACGCGCCGGCAAGCCGGACACCGGTCAGTATCTGCGGCAAGGCCGCCAGCAAGATGACCTTGGTGAATATGAATCTTTGCGTGGCGCCCATCGACCGCGCGCAATCGATAAAGATCCGCTCCACTTGCTTGACGCCGGCGAGGGTATTGAGCAGCACAGGCCAGAATGCGGCCCACACAATGATCGCTATCTTCGACGATTCTCCAATGCCCAGGAACAGCATAAAGACAGGGAACAGCGCGAAGGCGGAGACCTGCCGCAATAGTTGATAAAGCGGATCGGCAATTCGCTCAGCGCGACGGAACCAGCCCAGCAAGAAACCGCTTACGATTCCGGCCGCAACGGCAAGCAACAAACCCGCGATAGAACGAAATGCACTACTGCCAAGATGCTTCCACACCTCGCCGGTAGCGAAGAGATGCGCGATCGCGACTATCACCGCGGAAGGCGGGCTGAGATAAGCCGAGCTGACAATGCCAAGGCGTGGCAGCAGTTCCCATAACAACAGGAATGCAACCAGCGCGATGCTGCGTTCGAAGATGCGCACGGCGTGAGCGCGCACTCCTGAAGGCGCTGCGGGCAGCGCGGGTTGTTTTGATTGCGAGGCGGCGGCGCCGGAAGCGAACGACTCGCTAGCGGGAAGGGACGCCGTCGCGGAAGATCGATTATGCATGGATGGTCCTCGTATGTTCGCGTTCAGGCGGGCTGCGCTGTCTCGGCGACCTCGGTCTTCAGCAACTCCCACGCGCGCTGCCGCAACGCCAGGAATTCCGCTGAATTGCGCACGGAGTCGTCGCGTGGGCGCGGCAAGGGAATGTCCATGATCGCCTTCACTTTCCCGGGACCGCGCGTCATGATCGCTACGCGGTCGGAGAGGAAGATCGCTTCATCAATGCTGTGGGTGATGAAGACCACGGTCCTGGCGCTTTTTTCCCAGATGGCAAGCAGTTCGCTTTGGAGGGACTCGCGGGTCTGCGCGTCGAGCGCGCCAAAGGGCTCGTCCATCAGCAGGACTTCGGGTCCGTAAGCGAGCGCTCGCGCAATGGCCGCGCGCTGACGCATGCCGCCGGAAAGCTGGTGCGGATAATGATTGCCGTACGCTTGCAATCCGACCAGCGAAAGAAAATGCGCGGCTTGCTCACGGCGTTCCGCACGTTTTACGTCGCGTATTTCAAGGCCGATTTCCACGTTCTCAATGACCGTGCGCCACGGGAACAGCGCATATCCCTGGAATACGACACCGAGCTTCCGGCTGACGCCGCTCAGAATCTGTCCGTCGATACGAACATCGCCTTGCGTTTGCCGCACGAGCCCGGCGAGTACGTTGAGGAGGCTCGACTTGCCGCAGCCGCTTGGTCCCAGCACCGAGAGAAATTCGCCTTCGCGCACCGACAGGTTGAAATCCTGGAGCACGACATTCCTGCGCGCCTGCCCCGGCGTTCCCTCGTCCACGTAGGTCAGGCCAAGATGCTCGGCGACGATCTTGTCGGGGCGCAATGACACGCTGCTCACGATGCCGCTTCCACGGACGCCAGCGGTCTTGCATCGTGACACGGCGTGGTCGACGCGGACCTGTTCGAGCCCGCAGGTGCATTCGCGCGCGCGCGGGGCTGAGCGTAGGGGTTGTACTCGTTGGTGTACACGTCTTCCACCTTGACCTTGCCCTTCGGGATCTTGCCCGCTTGTTCGAGGATATCGATGTAGTACTGGATAGGCGGCGTAGTGACGACGAGGTCCTTGACGTAGGCATAACGTTCGACCACATCGACGTCGATTCCGAGCCGCTCGGCCGTCAGTTTGCGTGCTTCGTCCGGGTGCGCGTTGACCCAGTTCCCGGCCTTGGCAATGGCGGCCACGAAGTCGCGCACCGCTTGCGGATGGGCCCGCGCAAACGCACCGTTCACGCTGTACGGCGCCATCCCGCCAAGGCCGTGATCCTCATCCCAGTCGCTCCACAGTTTGTGCAATTGCGGGTCATGTTCGGCGGCGCCGGAGAACGGCGGATGAATGATCGCGATGTCCACGTTCTTCGTGACCAACGCCTGTTGGGACTGATTGTCGGGCACGACCAGCCAGTTCACCTTCGACACGTCCACGCCATGCTGCGACAGGTATTTCTTCGTGACGAACTCGGCGCACGCGCCGAAGCTGTTGAACGCAACAGTCTTCCCTTCGAAGTCCTTGGGCTCCCTGATGCCGGAGTCCTTGCGCGAGAAGTACTTCATGTGCGGTGCGTCGGGCAGGGTCTCGCCGCCGGCGGAAATGACCTTGATGTCGGCACCGCTGGCGATTGCCGAGATGACAAGCGGAACCATGCGCGTGCCGAAGTCGATCTCACCCGTGCCGACCAGCGGAATGATCTGCGGCGCCGAGACCTTCCCGACATACTTCGGGCGCGTACTTGTACCGTCGAAGTAGCCGCGCTTGTCCGCCAGATAAACGAGGTCGAACGCGGGGTTGTCGGGGTACTTGAAATACGTCACGTTCCTGGCTTCTGCACCGTTAGCGGACGCGACGCTGGTCGCGTCCGTGGCGCCATCGCGGGAATTGCAGCCGCTCTGGAGGAGCAGCAGCGACGCCGCAATCGATGCGACAGCAACGGAGATCGTGCGGTCACGCAGGCGGGACCGGGTCGGGATAGAGAGCATCGGGATACCTGACAAAAGGAAGCGGCGAAATCGACAGGCACGAACGCGGCGGGGGCATAAAAGCGCCCAGGCTCGCGACCTGAAGCAACGACGATTTTCTCTTTTGCGGGTCCTGTGCCTAACCAATTAAAAATGCTTTCAATAGCAGGGAAAATGCAAGGCGAGGCGTATCTGGACAATCGAACCACCGCCAGGTCGCTGCACAAATGCGGAGGATTGGCGGTTTTCTGACCAGCCACCTCAGGGCATTCTTAAAGTCAAAGCGACCGAAGTGTCAGACCTTACCCCGCTGGTATTCGCTGTGCAGACGAGCTCCCGTTGTTTAGCGCGACGCGTTCCCAATCGCGGCGAGTGTCTCGCTCCGGGGCACGTCAAAGGCGGGGGGCAGTGTCATTAATCTGCCTCACCATTTAAGAAGTTGAAGAAAACATTCCTTAGACTAAACTGATCGATAACTTCTATCTGCACACATTTTTAATCCCAATAGGGGAGCGGCTGATGGGCGATCACGGTGATCCATGGCGCACATACCGGATTTTTTTATTTATAAAAAACTCGACGTTTTATCGACCTCCACTTACATTGAGACGCAAGGTGTACCGCATTGCGCCGCACATGAATCGAAGTCGTGCGGACGTTGACGTCGATGTTGGTGCATGTCGTATCCGGCTCTGGACGTCGAACCATCGCACAGGGCTTGGCGCTACGCCGCTTATTGGATAGCTGTATAGCAGTTCCCCGGCCCGAATGAAGTCCGGGCTCGTCCACGATTCTCAGGTAGTCCTTGGCAAAACGCATTCGGCACGCCTGCGCTCAGGTCGCCGATTGTGATCCAGCTTGTGTCTCACAAAAAGGGAGTCGTCATGAAATCCGTAGGCAAGCCAATTAGTAATTCGAACTATGTTAACCGCGCCTTGATTGTTTTTACCCTGCTCACGGTCGCCGCATTCCAGCCCGCCGCAGGCCAAAGTTTCGTCATCAAGGATCTCGGCACGCTCCCCGGTGGTAACAGCAGCCAGGCTGTCTCGATCAATGAGCTCGGCCAGGTGGTCGGTTGCTCGTTCGACGCACGCGGGGATCAGCACGCTTCCCTGTTTGAAAACGGAGTGGTGACCGACCTGCACACACTCCCCGGTGGCGATACGCTTTCTGCCGCTTACGGGATCAACAATCGCGGCCAGGCGGCCGGTTACTCGTTCAACTCGAGCGGGTACCCGCGCGCTACCCTGTTCGAAAAGGGACAGGTGATCGACCTGGGGACGCTCCCCGGCGGCGACAACAGTGCCGCTAGCGCAATCAACGAGCGCGGCCAGGTGGTCGGCTGGTCGTTTAACGCAAGCCGGGCGTCGCAAGCTTTTTTGTTTGAAAACGGGGTGATGACCGACCTCGGCACGCTCCCCGGTGGCTACTACAGCTCCGCTTACGGCATCAACGAGCGCGGCCAGGTGGTCGGCTGGTCCACTGGAAGCGACAACAACGAGCGCGCGTTTTTGTTTGAAAAAGGCGTGATGACCAACCTGGGCACGCTCCCCGGCGGCAACAGCAGCGCCGCTTATGGGATCAACAATCGCGGCCAGATAGTCGGCTCGTCGACTACCCCAAGCGGAGATCAGCACGCTTTTCTGTTTGAAAAGGGGGTAATGACCGACCTGGGCACGCTCCCCGGTGGCAACCAGAGTGCCGCTTACGGGATCAATGAGCGCGGCCAGGTGGTCGGCTCGTCGAACACCGCAAGCGGGTGGGAGCAGCATGCCTTTTTGTTTGAAAAAGGCGTGATGACCGACTTGGGCACGCTCCCCGGTGACAGCCAAAGTATCGCTCAGGGGATCAATAATCGCGGTCAGGTCGTGGGCTATTCCGCACCGGATTCCTCCGTGTGGCACGCTGTCCTTTGGACACGAGAAAAAAAATGACTGCCGACCTCTAGCGGTCAGCAAAAAGCGTTGAAACTGCGGGACCCGCCATAGCGCGTGGTCTCGCAGCGCTTTCGGGTTCTCTTCAACGTCGGGGCTCGTGCTTCGTGCTTGGTGGTCGTGCGACAGGCATTTAGCGACGGCCCGGCCAAATGGACAGAACGGATATTCAGCCCCGAGTCAGAAGCTTGAGGATCCGGTCGTCGTGCTTTACATGGAGCGCGTCAACAATCCGCACGGAGTCAGCGGCGGGATGGGCTGGGTTGAACAGGAAGTTATGGGCGAAGGGAACGACCGCGCTCGGTACCTTCAACACGGCGCTCGTTTCTGTCTGCAGCCACTCCGTACCCGCGCCGCGTGACCAGTCGGGATTTTGCCGCCAGTCGTCCGGGACATCGGCGTCCGCGATCTCAGCGACTGGAACGTCGTCGCCGACATCGACGCGCAACAATTGATAGCCGTCAGGCAACTGGCCGACGCTGCCGATCTCCATGTGGACAAGAATCTCAAGGAGAGCCAGCGCCGGGTGTTCGGTCAGATAGACGATAGGCTGTCCCGCAAAATGCCATCGCCCCGGAGCGCGGAGTCCACCTATACCTCTCAGATCCGCGTAGTTGCTTATTCTCCAAAGGACCATCAGGCGAAGTAACCTTCGTCTATCTGGACAAGCGCTTCCTCTACGAGACGTGCCCCATGCTCGGTGCTGGTCATATCCAGTGCCGACTTTCCACCAAAGCGCACCTGATCGTTCCTGAGCCAGGCCATTGCTTTGTCCGGGTCACCGAAGATCGACATGGCTTGAGCAAGAATCTTCGCGAGCCGGATCGCCTTGTCGGACTCGTCGGTCGATAGTCGCTCGTGATGCTGGCGCCGATGTGTCAGCGTGCGTCGCGGGATGATGAAAGAGAGCTCGTCCATCTTCAGGCCACGCTCTGAGAGCCGGTCGATCACGGTAACGTCCACACGGGCGTTTGCTATCTCTGCGAGATCTGCACCGGACTGAATCCGGGCGTCGAGGAGTTGCTCCAGCATGTTGAACTCGGCCCGTCGCGGATCGGCCGCGCCAGTCGGTTTAAACGAAACAAGGGTCATGGAGCCTCCTTCGGCAATATGCCCATACATTATAGGCGTTTTGCCGAATTCTTGGCTAGTAGCGCTCGGATGTGCTGTCAACGGCTTCGACTCGCGTCGTTTTTCTGCCCACGCAAGATCGCGACAGACGTGGATTTCTACGAACAGCAACGGCAAGCGCCTTGATGCCTGTAACCATAGGTTCCTTCATCCGCTGGCATTTTCCGGTCGCGCGTCTCCAGCAGCACCGTCGAACCGCTGGTGACACGCGGCGACAACACCCCGCACCCGGGGCAGGACGCCTGCTCGTCGCGTCTGGAAACCGGGCGCATGGAATCGAACGCACCGCAGGTATCGCAGGCATGTTCATAGATTGGCATAAGGCTCTCGCTCTACAAGTGGCCGCCCAGTTCGCCGCGCGCGACGAACTCTCCCTGACCGGTCCGTCCGACCCAGTCGCCGTTGTCGATCAGCAACTCTCCTCGTAGCAACACAGTCTTTACCCGGCCCGTGACCTCACGTCCCTCAAACAGCGTGAAGTCGCAATCGCTGTGCTGCGTGTCCGCGCTGATCGTGTGCGGCTCGTTCGGATCGAACAGGACGATATCGGCGTCGCTGCCAACCGCAAGCGTTCCCTTTTTCGGAAAGAGGCCGAAAAGCTTGGCCGGCGCAGTCGACATCAACTCGACGAAGCGATTGAGCGTGATGCGCCCGCTCCGTACACCGCCGTCGTAGACCACAGTCATGCGCGTTTCGACGCCAGGCACGCCGTTCGGGATCTTCGAAAAATCGTCGCGCCCGAGCGGCTTCTGGTTGATGTTGCCGCGATGGCCTTCCTTCATGCAATAGGGACAGTGATCGGTCGAGATCAGTTGCAGATCGTCGGTCTTGAGCGCCGTCCAGAGTGCTTTCTGCGCCTCCTTCGATCGCAACGGCGGGCTCATCACGTAACGCGCGAGATCGAAGCTGTCGTCAGCGTACGCTGAGTCGTCGAAGAAAAGATAATGCGGACAGGTCTCCGCGAACACGGGAATGCCGAGGTCGCGCGCCTCGATCACATGCTTCAACGCTTCTTTAGCCGAGAGGTGGACGAAGTAGACCGGCGCTTCGGCGAGTTCGGCGAGCTTGATGCCGCGATGTGTCGCTTCACCCTCCATGATCGCGGGCCTGGTCAACGCGTGATAACGCGGCGCGGTGTGGCCCTGCGCGAGCGCCTCGCGAATCAACAGGTCGATAATCGTGCCGTTCTCTGCATGCAGCGCGATCATGCCGCCGTGCTGGCCTACCATTCGCATCGCCTGGAAAATGGCGGCGTCGTCCGACATGACTGTGCCGGGATACGCCATGAACATCTTGAAGCTCGATACCCCTTCGTGACGGATCGCATATTGCATGTCACCGAGTACGCGCTCGTCCACCTGCGTCACGATCACGTGAAAGCCGTAGTCGATGCTTGCCACCGACGCGGCCTTCGACTGCGCGCGCGAGATCGCATCAAGCGGGCTCGTACCTGCGGTTTGCAGCGCGAAATCGATAATCGTCGTCGTGCCGCCAAAGGCCGCTGAGCGCGTGCCTGACGCAAAATTGTCGGCCGTCACCGACGGCCCGAAGGTGTTCTCCATATGCGTATGGCAATCGACGCCGCCCGGAAAGACCAGCAGCCCTGCCGCATCGATCACGCGGGCGTCCGGTCCGGCGTCGAGGTCCAGCCCGATGCTGACGATGCGCTCGCCTTCCACGAGGATGTCGGCGACATAGTCGTCAACTGCCGTAATGATGCGGCCGCCTTTGATGAGGGTTGGGGTCAGGGTTGGCGTCATGAGTCACTCCGTTGAGCGCTGGTGGCGATGGCGAGCGCGTCTTCGAGACGCGCCATTTCCGCATGGGAGAGCGGCGGGATGGGCGGGCGCATCGACGCATGCGGGAACTGGCCGAGCAAATACAGGCAGGCTTTCAGGCGTGCATTGGCGTGCGAGCCGGGCGCGGTTCCGTAGATGGCTTTCGCAAGCGGATAGACGCGCTCATGAAGCCGCCGGGCCTGGTCGAGATCGCCGTGTTCAACGGCCCGATACAGCGCTACGATCAGTTCAGGCACGACGGCCGCGAGGCTGACGAGGCTGCCTTCGGTGCCGAGCGCAAAACACGTGAACAGATGCTCATCGCCGGAAGCCATGACGGCTACATGCGGCGCGATCGACTTGATCAACCGGCGGTTCGCTTCGTAGGCAGCGGTTTCCCAACTGCCTTCCTTGATGGCCACGACCTCGGGCAAGCCGACGAGTTCGGTGAGCATCTGCGGCGTGTAGGCCATGCCGCCCGTGGCGACGCCGGCCTGGTACAGCATCATGGGTAAATGAGCCTGCGCGTTGGCGACGCGGTGATGCATGAGAACAGTGTCGATATCGGTCGACAGCGCCCACGAGAACGGGGGGAACAGCAGCATGGCGTCGGCGCCGGCCTGTTTCGCATCGTTGGTGTGGGCCTGCGCTTCATAGCTGTCCTCGGAGTTCACGCCCGCTACGATGATCAGGCGGTCCCCGCACACGGCGTGCGCAATGTTCACTACGCGCCGTTTGTCCGCTGCAGAGAGCGCGAAGTTCTCGCCGGCGTGGCCGTTCACCAACAGGCCCGCAATGCCGTCGACGTTCGCCACCGTCTGGATATGCCGTGCGAGCGCGGTTTCGTCCAGGTGTCGGCCATCCGCGTCGAGGGGGCACAGCGTGGCGGCATAAACGCCGTTGAATGGGTCGGCATGCGTGGGAATCATTCTGTCTTTTCTCGATGAGATTGGGTGAGCGCGGCGGCGGCAGGAACGACGAGCCGCGCCGGATCGAAGAGGGGCAACTCGGGTTTTTCGCCGAGGATGGCCTGGGCAAGCAGCTTGCCCATGTAGGGGCCGCTGGTGTAACCGGAGTGCACGCAACCGATCACCCAGACATTCGCAAGACCGGGAAGCGCGCCGATCATCGGCATGGCGTCGGCGGTTTCGGATTCGAGGCCGAGCCAGATGCGGGCCACGCGCGCCCTGGCGAGCGCGGGGATCACATGCTGCGCGAGCCGGAGATTGCCGATCAGGTTGTCCGGCATGGTTTCCACGCCGCCACGCTCGCGATCGCCAATGCCTTGCCAGCCGCCGCCTATCAGCACGCTGCCGTTGGCGAACTGCTTCATCGACAGCAATCCATTCGCAATGCTTAGTACTGACCGCATCACGGGCGGCATGCGTTCGGTGACGATCAACTGATTGACGAGCGTCTTGACGGGGATGTTGATGTCTAGCATCGCGAGCAGGGGTTCCAGCCACACGCCGCCCGCCATGACCAGACGTGTCGCGTCGATATGGATCGCGTCGTCCGGACCGCTCACCTGATACATCCCGGCAACCCGGTCGATGCGCGTTGCCGGTGTCTGCTCGAAAATATGCACCCCGGCTTCGCGCAACGCCGCATGGTAGGCGCGGCCTGTGAGGTAGGCGCTGGCGAAGCCGTCCGTCGCACAGTACGCGGCTTGCAGCACCGCTGGATTCAGGCCGGGCTCGACGGCAAGCGCGGCATCCCGGTCGAGCAGGTCGATCTGCGCGCCGTACTCGCGTCTTGCCGCGGCTCGTTGCTGCAGCAGCGTCTTCTCGTGCTCCGTGAAGGCCAGCGAGAGGCCGGGCGCAGCGGTGGCGAGTACGCCATGGCCCAGCCACGCGCCGGTGTTCATCCACATTTTCCACGCCCGGATGGCGTAGGGAACGAGCGCGGCGCGCGTCATGTGCAGCGTCAACGTACCCGCGTTCACACCCGATGCGCCACGACACAGCGCATCGCGTTCGATCACTGCTACCCGCATGCCGGCGCGCGCGAGGAATAGTGCGGTCGTGCAGCCCATCACGCCGCCGCCGATCACGGCGGCATCGAATGCGGTTGTCATCGCCAGGTTCATAAGGGCGCCGCCTTCGGGATTGGAATGTCGTCGTAGCTGAAGTCGCCAGTGAGTGCTTCCACCGTCATGGGCCGCAACGGCGTGCGGGCCGAGAAGCAGCCGGCAGGTTCTCGCAAGCCGCCATGCACGCTCGCGGCCAGCAGTTCCGCCGCCACGTCTGCACATGTGCGGCCCTGGCACGGCCCCATGCCGCATCGGGTCCAGGCCTTGAGCTGATTCACATCGTGCGCGCCGGCATCGCAGGCGGCGTCGATCTCGGCGCGAGTCACGTCCTCGCATCGGCAGACGATGGTTTGCGGCCCGATGCTGTCGATGTGGCCGGGCCGCAGCGCCATCAATCGGGCCATCGAACGGCCGAAGCGCGCAGCCTTGACGTGCAACTGACGCGCGGCCGGCACGCGCGACCGGAACCGGGTGGTGTCAGTGGCGCCAAGGTCGATGGCGCAGGCGAGCCCTGCAAGCGTGCCGTGGTGGCTCGCTGCAGCCGCGCCAGCGATGCCTGCACCATCGCCCGCTACATAGAGCCTGGGGCGCGACGTACGGCCGTCCTGGTCGGCGACGGCGATCCAGCCGCCCGCTTGCCGCGAGTACCGGTGTTCCGCCCGCAAGAGGCGCGTGATCTCGGTTGAGGGGGTCAGGCCGTGACCGACCGCGATGCAATCGGCGGCCACGCTGCGGCGTTTTCCGGCAATGGGCCGGCCCGCAGCGTCGCAGGGCGCAAGGGTCGCGAGCAACCCGTCGCGGGTTTGCTCGACTTTGACTATCGTGTGCCGCGAAAGGATGGGCACACCCGCGCGGCGGATCTCGCGCCACCAGTGGAACCCTTCGCGCATCAGGTCGGGCCGCGACACCATGGCGGGCAGTGTGCGTCTCCAGTCGCCAAGGCCTGCCATATCCGCAATCGCCTCGACCTTGCCGCCGCCTTCGATGGTCTTCGCCGCGACGGCAGCGAGCAACGGTCCGCAGCCAGCCACCAGCGTCGAGCGTCCCGGCAGGATGCCTTGCGATTTGAGGAGAATGGTCGCGGCGGCGAGTCCTATTACGCCGGGCGTGGTCCACCCGTCGAAGGGCACGACACGTTCCGTGGTTCCCGTGGCGGCAATCAGTGCGCGTCCCGTGCAATACACGGGGCCGGCCGGACCGGATGCATCGACGCGATAGTCGGCGGTGACAGCCCACACCACATGATTGAAGTATGGTGTGACCGCACTTTGGGCGAGCTCGTACCGCAGGGCGTCGCCGGCTTGCCGGTCTCCGGCCGGAGGGCCAGATGCGTCGATCGGCGCGCGATAGACCTGGCCACCCGCTGCCGTGTTCTCGTCGAACAGTGCCACTTTGAGACCCGCCGCCGACGCCGCCAACGCTGCGTTCACGCCAGCCGGGCCACCGCCGAGCACCAGGACGTCGAAGTCAGGCATCGCTGCGGGCCTCCGGCACTTTCTCAACACGCATTCCGTCAGCAACCGTGGTCCGGCACGCCAGCACGCGGCGACCGTCGACCATGACCAGGCACTCCTGACAGGACCCCATCAGGCAGAACATGCCGCGCGGCATGAGCTCACGCGGACTCGTACGCAAGGTCCTGGTACCCGACGCGAACAGGGCGGCCGCCACGCTTTCGCCGATGCGCGCCGGGATCGTCAGGCCGTCGAAGGAAAAGCCGATGGTCGCGCCGCGGCCCGCATTATCGATCCGCATGGTCTTCTCATTCAGCATGAGACAGCCTCCCTTGACAACTAATTTCGTCGATGTTTCCATACTATCGTATACGGTTCGTATACGTAAATTGATCAAAAAAAGAGGATCCGGGAGTACCCGAACCGCGTGCCAGAACTGTGAGCCATCTTCCCCGAACCTTTTACGGAGTTACCGTATGAAATCCCAGATCCTCCTGAGCCGCCTGCTCGCCGTGGGCCTTGCCGCTTGCTCACTACTTGGCTCGTTTAGCGCCAGCGCCCGCACGCTCGACGAAATCATTGCGTCGAAGAAGATCGTGTTCGGCATCAACCCGAACCTGCCGCCGCTCGGCACCTACGACGCGAAGAACAATATCGACGGCTTCGATGTCAGCATCGCGAAGAAGATTGCGGACTCGCTCGGCGTAAAACTCGAAATCGTTCCGGTTGGATCGAATGATCGCGTGCCGTTCCTGATGACCGACAAGATCGACGCGGTGATGGGCGGCATGACGCGCAACGCGGACCGCCTGAAGGTGATCGATTTCACCGATCCGGTGAACACTGAAGTGCTTGGTGTCCTGACAACGCAGGCGACGTCCTATACGGACTGGACGCAGTTGAACGATCCGGCGGTGCGTCTCGTGCAGGTACGCGGCACGACGCCTATCCAGTTGATCCAGGAAAAGCTGCCCAAGGCGCAGCTCCTGATCCTCGATAACTACCCGGACGCCGTGCGCGCGATTGCCCAGGGCCGCGCCGATGCCTTGATCGACGTGCTCGACTTCATGCTGAGCTATACGAAGAATTACCCGACGAAATGGCGCGTGGTGGATGCTCCGATTGAAGTGGACTACGATTGCATCGGCGTGCAGAAGGGCAATACGGCGTTGACCCAACGGCTGAACAAGGAAGTTGATGCGCTGCAGAAAAACGGCTTTGTTGCTGCAAGCTGGAAGAAGTGGTTCGGCAGTGCGATGCTGCATGACCCAACCGCCGGACCCGCGCCTGTTGCAGCCGCGCAGTAAGCGAAACTGGCGGCAGCGTTTCGGGCATGACGAACGAACGAGCGCTGCGCATCCGGCGGGAGCCACTATTCGATGACCCTACATTTCGAGCCCATTCTACAGCAGTGGCCTTATCTGCTTGGCGGTGCATGGCTCAGTCTGCAAATTGCCGTGCTCGCGTTTGGGTTCGGCATGGTCATCGGCCTCGTATGCGCCTCGGTGTTGCGTTACGGGCCGGTGTTTCTGCGCAGGGTGGTGAGGGCGTATGTGATCTTCGCGACCAACACGCCGCAACTCGTGCAGATATTCTTTCTGTTCTTTGCGTTGCCCGAGATCGGCGTGACGCTGTCGCCGTTCACGGCGGTGTTGATCGGGGCGACGTTCAATGCGGGCGCGTATCTGTGCGAGATCCAGCGCGCCGGTTTCAATTCGGTCCGGCTGATGGAAGTCGAAGCCGCCGAAGTGCTCGGCTTTTCCACGCCGCAGATCGTGCGGCACGTGATCCTGCCGCACGTGCTGAAGGTGATGTTCCCGCCGCTGTCGAACCAGTTTATCGTCATGACGCTCGGCACCTCGATGGCGTCAATCTTCGGCGTGGAGGAACTGACGGGCCGCACGTACAACCTCAGCTCGCAAACGTATCTCTCAGTCGAGGCATTCAGCGTGGCCGCTGTTCTGTACATCGCGGTCACACTGATCGCCACCTTCGCGCTGGCCATGATCGGGCGTCATGTCTGCCGCGCCAAAATCAAGGCGTTCTGATGTTCGCCTCTTCACAAGCCGAAATCGCCCAGCTATTTTCCTTCTACAACCTGCTGTTGCTGGCGGAAGGACTCGTTGCAACCTTCGTGCTGTCGGCGCTAGGCTGCTTCGCGGGGTTCGTGGCGGGTTTCGTCGTGGCGATTGTCCGCGTTACGCATTCCCGTGCGATGGCGCCCCTGCGTGCGCTCGCATTCGCCTATTGCTTCCTGTTTCGCCGCATCCCGTTCCTGGTGACGCTGATGCTTGTGTTCTTCGCGAGCCAGTCGTCGAAAGCGAATCTCTCGACGTTTGCTGTCGCGTCTCTGAGCGTCTGCCTGATTGCGTCCGCCTACCTGGGAGAGATCATTCGAAGCGGACTCGAGTCTGTACATGGAAACCAGTGGGAAGCCGCCCAGACGATGAATTTTTCGACCTTCGAAACCTTGCGCTTCGTGATCGTGCCGCAGGCGTGGCGCGTGGTCGTACCGCCCACGTTCGGCTTCTTCGTCATGTTCATCAAGGACACCGCGCTGGCCTCGCAGATTGGTGTGATGGAATTGACCTCGGCCGGCAAGGTGCTGACCAACAAGGGCTTTTCTTCATGGCTCGTGTACGGAACGGTCCTGGTGCTTTATTTCGTGATGTCGTACCCGTTGTCGCGCTTCGGTAAGCGCCTGGAGAAAAAACTTGCCGCAACTCGAAATCGTTGACCTGAAGGCATCGTACGGGCCGCACACGGTCCTCGAACGTATCAACCTGTCAGTGGAGAAGGGCGAAATCGTCAGCCTGATCGGACCTTCCGGATCGGGCAAGAGCACGTTGCTGCGCGTTCTGATGGGACTGTTGCCGCCGGAACGCGGCAGCGTGCGGATGAACGGCAGCCTCGTGAACTATGCGGACAAGGCGGCTGTGCGCGCGTTGCGCTCGGAGATTGCGATTGTCTTCCAGCAATACAACCTGTTCCAGAATATGACCGTGCTGGACAACGTGATGATCACGCCCACCAAGATCAAGGCCTGGCCGCGCAAGCAGGTGGAAGAGGATGCCATCCGGTTGCTTACGCGCGTGGGCCTCGAACATCGGCTGCAAGCGTATCCGGACGAGTTGTCGGGTGGTCAGCAGCAACGTGTTGCAATCGCTCGCGCGCTTGCGTTGAAACCGAACGTGCTGTTTCTCGATGAAGTGACGGCCGCGCTCGACCCGGAACTCGTCACTGAAGTACTCGATACCATTCGCGCGCTGGCGTCGGAGGGAATCACGATGTTCATCGTGTCGCATGAGATGAGCTTCGTGCGCGAGGTGTCGTCCAAAGTGGTCTTCATGGCAGGCGGCCATGTGATCGAGTCCGGCTCGCCGCGGCAGGTCTTCGATGCCCCTCAGGAAGCCCGCACGCGCGAATTCGTCGGCAAGATCTTGCGTCACTGATGAATGCTCGGATCCGGTTCAGACTCCGCTGCCCTCACTCAGGCGGTCGAGCACGAAACGGCGCAGGTTTTGCAGGTGCGCGCGAACGGCGCCGCGTGCCGCATCGGCGTCGTCGGCTGCGTACGCTTCGAGGATCGCAAGGTGCTCCGTGCGGTCTTCCTCAATGCGGTTGAAGGGCGTCGAGAGTTCAAACAACCGGGTGTTCGTGCGCACGACTTCGATCATCCGCGCGAGAACTTCGTTGCCGCTGGCGTGCGCCATCATGGTGTGGACCTGATCGTCGACCTGCCAGTGCTCCTGCTCTTGCTGGCCGCTGCGCAGCGCCTTGATCTTCTTCGCCAGTTGCTGGATCTGCTTCTTGTCGATCTTGCCGATGGCGAGGCCGATTGCCTCCGCCTCAAGCAACTCGCGCACCTTCATTGCCTGGAAATACTCTTGCGCGCTGACGAAGCGCACGGAATAAGAGCGGGCTCCCGCGCGGGCCAGCAAACCCTCGCCTTCAAGCCGCAGCAATGCTTCGCGCATGGGCGTGCGGGAGATGTTGAGTTCCTCGGCAAGCCGCCCTTCGACGACGGGGCCGCCGCTGCGCAAGGCCTTGTCGAGGATCATTCGCCGCAGAGCCTGGTAAGCCAGTTCACCGAGTTTTTCCGGGGTTGTCAGGGGAGATGCTGTCACTTTGTCTCGCTCGCGTTAAATGCACGTATACGTATTGTATGCGATCAACCAGTGGTCTTCGTTTCGCGATAACACTCGCGTTCCCGAGAGCGTTTGATGAAGGTGAGCGCCGGCGCGGGCGAGCAGGCCGCGTGCGTCCCTTGCCGCAAACAATTGACGGCATCATTAGGTCGTGGCCCCCGGAGGATGATCAATCACATTCGCGGATTGCAGGACGACGTCCTCAAAGCGATCACGGGCTAGACACGCGGGCTCTCCGGACGGGGGAGCCTTGGGTATTTTTATAAAATTAGCATACCTATTCAAATGGCAGGGAGAGGTTTCTTTTTTTCTCTTGAGCAATAGACCTTTTAACTCTCCGTTCAATATGGGCGAGGCAGCGGACCGCCTTGCCATTCAGATGGATTGCACGTCGACCATGGTTTTCATCACTCCGGCAATGTCACGCCGAGGCTTGCCATCAGCCCCCCGTCAACCTTGAACTCCGCTCCTGTGCAAAAACTTGCGCGATCGCTGGCCAAAAAGGCGACCACCTCGGCGACTTCTTCGGGGCGCCCGATTCGGCCGAGCGGCTGCGCCTTGCCCCATTCCCGAAGAATTTCTTCCTCTCGCCCCGGCGCGGTTTGCGCGGCCGCAAAGCGTGTCATTGGCGCATCGATGCAGCCCGGGCAGACTGCATTTGCACGTATGCCCGAAGGGCCAAAATCCACGGCAAGCGAGCGCGTTAGAGCAAGCATGCCAGCCTTCGAGGTGGCATAGGCGGCCACCCGGGTCTGGTTGGCAAGCGCCTGCACAGAGGCAATGTTGACGATCGAACCGCGTTGTGACCTGAGCATGTGCGGCAATGCGTAATGACATGCCAGATACGTTCCTCGTAAATTGATACGGATGACGTTGTCCCACTCGGCCGAGCCCATGGACGCAACGGTGCCATAGGGCTGGATCGCCGCATTATTAATCAGGATGTCGATCGACCCGAGAAATGCTGCGGACTGTTCCATCGCGATGGCAACTTCCTCCGCAATGCCAATATTGGCGACAATAGCGGTGACATTGAGTCCTTCGGCGCGCAACGTCGCCGCTGCCTGTTCCAGCACTTCAGGGTCCTCGCCCAGCAATGCTACGGATCCGCCGCGCTCGGCTATCAACCGTGCGCATGCCAGCCCGATACCGCGTCCACCGCCGGTCACAACCGCGCCTTTGCCTGTTAGCTCACTCACAACGCCCCCATTTTCCTGCCCGCTGTCACACGGGCAACAGTAGATTGACGGAAGATCAATTGTTGCCTGCTCGAAGCCGGTGACACGTTTTGCGTGTTCCATAGCCGCGGCGAGTTGACGGCAAGACGATATATTGCTTCTCGTCGTGAACTATTTTTCTAGTATGAAACGCTATATTTACCCGAGTCAACCGGGGTTAGATGGTGCGACGACCCACAACGTCTCCGTTGCTTGTGCTTGCCGGCATCAAGTCACCCGATGAAATCAGATGCTGCATCGCGGTAAGACGGATTTCATCAAGCAGCATTGCGGACGTCCCATGATTCCGTTCGATGGCAAGCGTAGCCGTCATGCCCGTGCATCGGATGCTCCGCTTGCAACCGCCGTAACCCCTACGATCAACAGTCCATAGACGATAGCTCGCAACCCTGCACCTGCTCCGGTTGCATTCAGCAGCGCGTTGATCAGGAACAGAAAGCATGCAGCGCTCCACACGCCGGTCGGACTCGCGCGTCCACCTGCTACTTGCGTGCCACCGATCACCACCACCGCAACGGACAGCAACATGTAATCTGCGCCCATGTCGAGCGTGGCGCCGCCGGAGAACGCGGCAAGCAGCAGTGCGGCCAGCGCGGCCAGCACTGAGCAGCTCACATAGGTCAGGCAGCGCACCGCGCCTACCTTGACCCCGGCAAGCTCGGCTGCGCGGGCGTTTTGTCCCACGGCGGAAAGGCTGCGGCCTTGCACCAGCCTGAACAGCACCGTGGCGACAAGCAAAGTCAGAGCGACGCCGACGAATGCCAGTCCCGACACGCCGCCGATACGGCTCAGCGCGAAATTTTCAAGCGCGGGCGGGGGCGCTGCGCCGCCGCGTCCAAGACTGATCGCGAGTGACTGAAGAACAAAACTCGAAGACAATGTCGCGATGATCGGCGGAATCCGCAGCAAGCGGATCAGCACGTAGTTGAAGAGACCTATCGCCACGCCGGTCGCGACCACGGCGCCGATGCCGGACAGGATGGCATGATTGCTGGTCGCCATCACCCGCATGCCAATGCTCCCCGCAAGTGCAATGGTCGCGGGAATCGACAGGTCGATGTTGCCTGGGCCGCTGGTGATGACAAGCATCTGGCCGAGGCCGACCAGCACCGTAAAAACGACGAAAGCCGACGCGGTCGACAACATGTTGCCCGCGGTGCCAACACCAAATACGACGCCTGCAACAATGCCCACCAGGACCGCGCCGATGAACGACCAGAGCCAGACGGCACGACGTAATTCGCGGATGGCGAGGATCGATTTCATCGGCGCGGCTCCTTCAGGCGAAACACGAGACGCAGTGACAGCACCGCGATCAGGATTGCGCCTTGCAAACCAATTTGCCATTCTGGCGCGACCTGCAGGAACGAGAGAAACGACGAGGCCAGCGTGAGTGTGATTGCGCCCAGCACGGCGCCGACCGGTGAGACTCGGCCGCCCGTGAATTCGCCGCCGCCGAGAATCACACCGGCGACCGAGAGCAGCGTATAACGTAACGCGATGTTGGCATCGGCCGATGTCGTGAGGCCGAGCAGCGTCAGACCGGAGCACACGCCGAAGAGGCCGGCGCAACCGAACAGGACCGCCTTCGAACGGATGATCGACCAGCCAAAGCGGTGCATCGCGCCAGCGTTACCGCCGACACCGCGCAAGCTCACGCCGAGCGCGGAGCGCATGAAGAAAAGGTGCGTGCAGAGCGCGATTGCCGCCGTCCAGACGAGTGGTGCAGGAACGACCGGCATGTGAAAGGACATGAGCGACGCAAGCCATTCCGGGGCCTGTCCGCCCGGTGCGGGCAGCAGCAGCACCGCGATGCCATTCCAGACGAACGAGAGTCCCAGCGTGACCACCACCGACGAGATGCGCCGATATTCGATCAGCGCGCCGACAAGCGCATAGACCAGGACACAGCCGGCGAGCGCTCCCCAGCCCAGCCAGGGCGAACTTTGCAGCAACGTTCCACCGATACATGCGACGAGGCTGACGAAAGAACCAATTGACAGGTCCAGTTCGTTCGCCGTGATCACCGAAAGCTGTGCAAGCGTTGCGAAGACTATCGGGATGCCGAGATTGAGCAGCATGACGCCGCCAAAGTAGCTGACCGTATTGGGCTGAACGATCGCCATCGGAACGAGCACGGCGAACAACGATATGACCGGCAGCATTGAACGCAGGTCGAGAGGACGACGGCGCGAGGCGGCAGAAAAGTTCATCGGACAGGCTCCTCGAAGCTGGCGGCGAGCAGCGCCTCTTCGGTGCACTCGCTGGCGCTGAGTTCGCGTGTCACGCGGCCGGAGCGAAACACGTAGGTTTTATCGCAGTAGAAGAGTTCGTCGTTCTCGGTCGTGTACCAGATGAAGGTGCGTCCACGCGCCGCTTCGTCCTGGAGCAGCCGGTAGATCTCCAGCTTGGTGCCGATGTCGACGCCTCTCATCGGGTCGTCCATCAGGATGAGATCGGCATCCGAGGCGAGTGCTCGCCCGAACAGCACCTTCTGCTGATTGCCACCGCTGAGTGACAGGATATTGGCGCCCGCGGCAGCGCCGCGAATATCGAGGCGCCGGGCCCAGGTGTCGAAGAGTTCGCGCAGGCTCGCGGCTTTGAGCCATGAACCGCGTGTGCGGTCATAGAGCGAGCGGATGTCGAAATTTTGCGCGATGGTCCAGTCGGGAAAGATGCCGTCCGAGCGGCGGTCGCCGGCCACGTAGGCGACCCGGTCGCGTGAATGGCGACCGCGCGCCGATGCGTAGATGGCGTTGAGGACATCGGTCTGGCCTTGCCCCGCGAGACCGGCAAAGCCCACAATGCTGCCGCGCGGCGCATCAATAGTCGTCTGCTGCCTGGGTCCAACCGTCCACCGATAGGCGTCCTGGGTCCTGGCGCCGGGTGCGGCGCGCTCGCGCAGGGTGACATCGGCTTCGATGAACTGACCCATCGCGCGGATGATGGCGTCCTTGGTCAAACCTTCCACGGGCAGTGTGGCGATCACGCCGCCGTCGCGCATCACCATGACGCGGTCGGCACACCGCAACATCTCGTTGAGCATGTGCGTGATGAGGACGGTGGTGATGCCTTCAGCCGCGCTCTTTCGGACGAAGGCGAGCAGTTGCTCGGCGGTGTATTTGTCGAGACTCGAGGTCGGCTCGTCCAGGATGACGAGTTTGACCGGCGTATCAACACGCGCGAAGCAGCGCGCGATCTCCACCATTTGCTGCTGCGAGAGGGAGAGGTTGCCAACCAGATCCTTGCCCGACAACCTGTGGCCGGGAAAGATTGCATCGAGCTGCGCTTCGATAATCGCGCGCGCCCGCTTGCGCCAACCGAAACCCTTGAGTTGCGGGTGCACCGCGCGCATGTTCTCTTCGATAGTCAGGTTCGGGCACAGCGACAATTCCTGAAACACGCAACGCACGCCGAGCGCGCGGGCGGTGTCGGCGCCGTAGCCGCGCTCGAAGCGCTCGTCACCCGCTTCAACCCATCCGGCAGTGGCTCGCCGCGCACCCGACAACACCGACATCAAGGTCGATTTGCCCGCACCGTTGTGTCCCGCAATGGCGATGCACTCACCAGTCCGGAATGTGAAGTCCGCCTGCTTCAATGCGCGCACGACACCGAACGTCACATCGATATGGGTCAACGCAATCAACGGCACGGATTCAGACACGGCAGACCCCGCGCGCGACTCGCTTGATGCAACACTTTCCATCTGATTCATTGAGGGTACCGGATGGGGAAAACGGGACGTCCCGCTGTCTATTTCTTTTGCCCTTCGACGAGCTTGACCACCTGGTCGCGCGTGAAGACATTGCTTGCGACCGTGCCTGGCGCGGTGTTCGCAAGCACTTTATCGACGGATGCCGATGTCACGGTGAGGGTCGGCAGCGACATGTCGTGCGGCAATTTGTTACCCGCAAGCAATTGTTGAGCGACCCAGAAAGCGAAGGTCGACGAACCGGGATCGGCCGCGATCGACATCGTTTGATACGTATCGGTCCCCTGCGATTTCCACCACGCGAGTTCCTCCTGACGATTGCCGAGAATGATCGTCGGCACCGCACGGCCGGCCGCGCGAAATGCTTGCGCCGCGCCGTAACCGTCACCACCTTGCGTCACGACGCCATCGACCTGAGGCAAGGACGGCAGCACGCCTGCCACTTCCTTCTGCGCGACGGTCTGCGTCCATGCGCCGTAGACCGAGCCCACGATCTTCATGCCCGGATACTTCTTGATCTCATCGACAATGCCCTGATGAATCTCGTCATCCACCGATACGCCGGCGAGGCCCCGCACTTCGAGAATATTGCCTTTGCCATTCAGCTTCTTCGCGAGGAAGTCGACCTGCACCGCGCCCATTTGATGAAAGTCGGCACCAATCCGGTACGCGCAAGGCTCATTGACGATGCCATCGAACGAGACAACGATGACACCCGCGCTACACGCGCTCTTGATCGCGCCGTTGAGCGCTGTTGGTGAAGCCGCGTTAATAACAATTGCCTTATAGCCCTGAAGCACGAGGTTCTGGATCTGCTGCGCCTGCTCGGTCGCCTGGTTTTCGGCGGTCGTGAAGGCGGGCGCGTCCGCAACCAGGCCGGCCTTCTTCGCTTCAGTGGCGACTTGTGCCCAGCTCTTCAATTGTTGCTGGCGAAACGTATTGCCCGCATAGCTGTTCGATAAGGCGATCTTGTCTTTCGAGGTATCGCCTGTTGCCACTGCAGCCATCGCACTTGTAGCGATGAGCAGGGTGGCGAGCGTCGTGAGCGTGGTGGTTTTCCGGATGGGCACTGTCGTCTCCTGAACGTGTTTTGCGCAGCGGCACCCGGTGCGATATCGGTCGCTTGTGCAATCGGCCGCGCATGGGTGGCGGCTCAATGGATTGCATAATAGTCTCCACCCTACTACCATACAACTAGGGTTTTACCATAAGATCACTGTCTGAATTTATCGTCCATGCCGACCACGACGCTTGTATTTATCGGTTGTATCAATCGCGCAGTGCCGCATTTCGCCAGTGCGAATGGCCGCGGAATCGCGACCTTTCGCCTCGACGACACCACCGGCAAGCTGACGCCGCTTGCCGAAACTGCCGACGTAATTAATCCGTCATATCTCGCGATCCTTACCCGGCGCCGCCTGCTGTTTGCGACCAGCGAGGTGTTCGGTTGGCCGGAAGGGCGGGTGAGCGCGTATCGCATCGATGCTGCAACCGGCGCACTTACGCTGCTCAATCGGCAAGCGACGCGCGGCAGCTTGAGCGCACATTGCAACACCGATCGGGACGGGCGATGCGTGCTCGTCGCGAACTATGGGCACGAGGTCGGTAACGAGACGCCGGGGCAGCATGTAGCGAGTTTCGCGATCCTGGACAATGGAATGATCAGTCCCGCGCTCAGTACGTTTTCTCATCTGGGAAGCGGGCCGGATCAAGCGCGGCAAAGTGTGCCGCATGGACATTGCCTGGTACCGAGTCCGGACAACCGCTTCGCTGTGGTTACGGACCTCGGTACAGATGAAGTAGTGACGTACAGGCTTGACGCACCCTCCGGCCGTCTGATGCGCGTCGATGGATCTCCGGCCAGACTGCCGCCGGGTTCGGGTCCACGACACTTCGTTTTTCATCCAGATGGTGTCATGGCTTATGTCGTCAATGAACTGAACGCAACCATCGGCCGGTTCACTTACTCGGTGGCGGAGGGCGCATTGCGGCTGCTCGATGTGGTGCGTGCGCTGCCCGAGGACGCCGTCCCGAGCCACTCCGCCGCGTTACAGATCGCAGCGGACGGGCGCGTTCTCTACGCGTCGTTTCGAGGCGACGACAGCATTGCCTGCTATCCGCTCGATCCCGTCGACGGCAGCGTTCTTTCTCCAACCGTTCGAAGCAGCGGCGGCAAGACGCCACGCAGTTTCGCGCTGTCACCATCGGGCAAATTTCTGCTGGTCGCCAACCAGGATAGCGACTTGGTGGTGACTTTCCGTATTGATCCGTTGACGGGGCAACTTGGCGAACAAGTCGATGCCGTCCCGGTCGGCACGCCGATGTGCGTTCAGGCCGTCAACCTCGACTCATGAAGGGTGCGTTACCACCGCAAGTAGATCGGCGCAAGTGCAGCACCTATACCGGCAGTTATGACAATCGCCAGTACGTACCAGACACCCCAGAACGGCACGGACATCTCTGAACAGTAAAGGGAGTACACAAGCAGGCCTTGCGCACCAGCGAGCAATCCAGCACCTGCGCCAGCCAGCGCAAGGCGGGTAGGGGCGAGTCCCTTCATGGCGCGCATCACGGCGGCAAGTGACGGCAGAGACAGCAGAACGATATTCGCTGTGGTGACCCGCCATGTTGTACCCACGATCAGTTGCAGGCGATAGCCTAGCGGTGTCGAGAGAAAAATAAACGCGGCCACGAGCAACACGGTGATGAAGGGCAACATGACTGCGAACCATGCAAGCTTGAGCGGCGCGCCTGGACGAGCAAGACGTTCAGCGAGTTTCATTGCAGTTGCAATCGTAGCCAGCGGAAACGCGAGCCGTACCCAGAACATTGGCGTCAGTATCAGCTCGGGCATGTCGCTCCGAATGCCGTAGAGCACAACCAGCAACGCCGTGCTGGCGGTAACGCCAACTATCAGCGCCCGATTGAGTCTCTTCGAAACAGCATTGGACTCGACGGGCGCCAGATCATTAGTCAACCGAAATATCAGATCTCCAGTTTTCATTTCCCCTCTTCGTGTCGAACTTTCCCCGCAGTATGCCGTTCCGGACGGACAACCTTCCGAACCGGACGTGCCTGGATAACCCCATCGCTCGCCCTGTCGGATGTGTTCACCCGGTCACGACCTGAACGACCTGTCACCAAGCAGATAGTCTATGGATATCCGGCCCGGACCCCAGGCTGCAATTCCCAGTGCCATTGCCACCCAGGTCAGGTGGATAGGCCAGCCCTCCGGTACAGTCAGTTCGATGATGCACGTCATCAGTATCAAACCAAGTGCCGCGAACCGGGTCCCAAGGCCAAGCACGAGCAGGACCGGGAACGTGACCTCACCGCAACCCGACAGAAATGCGAAAACAGCTGGGTGGGGAAACGGATACGGGCCACCCGGGAGATGCAACTGAAACTCCTGCGTGAACAGGTCGATCGCCGTATCGTTGAGTTGAAGGAATCCGTGCCATTTGAGAATGCCCGATTTCCAGAACGGCACGGCCAGTGCAAGCCGCAGCACCAGTTGAACAAGCCACGGTTGTGCGAGCTGCTGGATCAACCGCTTCGCCGAGCCAATCGTGGATATCACTATGTCCGGAAAGGGCAGTTTCACATCTTGTTGGTTCGACATCTTGATCAATCTCCATGTTGAACGGCGGTAAACACGCCGGCTGAGATCATCCCTGCCAGGTTGGCCTGGAGATCGAAGGAGGGGGCCTCTTGAAATGCGGCCGCGATTGCTTCACCCAGTGATGCACCCTCGATAAGATCGATGAGGAATGTGGCACCACCGGCTGGCAGGCGTGACACCACCACGTCCTGCTCCGGTCGCGTCACGAGTCCATCCTCGGGTTCGCTTGAGCGGAGCGGAGAAACAGGACCATCAGTCCGGTTCATCGCAAAAATTGCGACGGCCGGATACGGTGATCGCACAATCCGCGCGGCGGGGTGCGGTTCGAAACACACCCCGGCCAGCGACGTCGGCTCAATACTTCCCAGCGCTTCGGCGGCAAGCACAGGCAGGTCTGCAGCGTGATAGGCATCCAGCCACGCGCGCTCGATGCGCGCGGTATCCGCAAGCCACGGCATGTCACGGGCATATTCATAGGACTCGATGAACGCGGGAAAATCCCGCCCGTACTCGAACAGCAACGGAGAAGCAGGAGGAGTTGCACGAACGTGGAAACGGGCCATCGCCCTGAAGAATTCGACGCCGGTAATGCGCTGGACAGCAGGATAGATTGCAGCGAGCGCGTCGATCAGGCTGACCGTGACGTTATTGCGATAAACGTCATAGCGCTTGATGACGCCCTTTCCCGACGTGGCGACCACGTCTTCCGGTGCCACCATCGCTGGATTCGTCAAACCTGGTGCAAACGCTTCGGTGTATTCGCATAGGCGATATTCAGACCTCATGGCTGAGCTCCCCGGCAAGCGATATCCCGTGTTCCGCCATGATTCGCCGAGCCGTCAGTGCCTGAGCCCGCAACACGGGCCAGCCGGGAAGGTTGCTATCCCATTCGATCAACGTGGGCCTCGGTCCAATACGCGATACGACATCTCTGTAAAGCGTCCAGACAGAATCGGAGATAGCACGGTCGTGGCTGTCTATGAGCAGCAGTTCGTTCTCGTCGTCGTGTTGCTCGCTATGGCCGGCGAGGTGTATCTCGCCCACCTGTTCAAGAGGGAATTCGGCAAGGTACGCTGAGGCCGAGAAACCGTGATTATTTGCCGAAACAAAAACGTTATTCACGTCCATCAACAGACCGCAGCCGGTGCGTTGCGAGACCGCCCGGATGAAGTCGGTTTCGCTCATGGTCGAGGAAGCGAAAGCAACATAGGTCGACGGATTCTCAAGGAGAATGGGACGTCCTATCGCTTCCTGCACCTGGTCGATGTGCGCGCACACGTTATCGAGCGTGTCTTTCGTGTACGGCAAAGGCAGGAGGTCGTTGAAGAATGTCCCGCCGTGTGAAGACCACGCCAGATGCTCGGACACCAGCGTGGGCTCGTAGCGAGCGACCAGATTTCGGAAGCGCGCGAGATGATTCACATCCAGTGCTCCCGGCCCGCCGATCGACATACAGACGCCGTGAATGGAGAGCGGATAGTCCTCGCGGATGGCCGCAAGCGCCCGATGTGGCGGGCCGCCTGCGCCCATGTAGTTTTCTGCATGAACCTCGAAGAATCCGTGGTTCAGTCCGTCCGCGAGAATCGCGGACAGGTGTTCATGCTTGAAGCTGGTACCGGTGAGCCCCTGGGCGCCAGGCGTCACTTGGAGGGGGTGGTCTGGTTTACCAACTGTGGTTGTCTTCGTGGAATCGTCCATGGCCGCCCCGTTCCTCTTGTCGTTCGCCGGATCAGGACTTCAGTGGGGTGAGCGAGCCGTGGCCGCCACCCGGCACTTCGATACTCGCGCAGGTGCCGCCTTGAACGAATTTCCACGAGTTACCCTGGAAATCCATCGCGGAAGTACCTTGACACGTGGTGCCAGGACCGGCCGCGCAGTCGTTTTGTCCCTTCAGGGCGACGCCGTAGCACTTCTCCTTGTGAGCAGCGACGGCAGCGCTTGCTTCGGCCTGCGTGAGCGGTGCTGCGTGGGCAACCGATGCGAGCAGGCTCGCGACAACGCCAGCGAGCAGGGTGGCACTAACCGTGGTCTTTGATGACATTGAATTTCTCCAGTAGTTGAGATAGAAGGTACCCGTGGTGGGTACGTGATTTAATTCGTGGTCACCGGATGTTCAGTTACACAGGGAAAATAATTTTTTTTGCTTGCGACCTGTGGCATGGCGAAATCAGCTTCCGCATTTACCTCGGCCATCATTGCAATTGATTGACATGTTTTTCGGCAAGCGAATGCGTTGGCAGTCACTCAGTCCCGATCGGCTGCGGCCAAATCCCCAGACGGGTCTCCACTTGACTCGACGAGCATGAACCGAACGGGGGCGTGCCAGCGGCGGCAATCTACCTTGCCGGGCTGGCGTAAGCCGAGCTCGCCACACGTCGTGGGCGGCTTGGCGTGGCTTACATTTCGTTTTCTGAAGCGGCCCCATCAGGGGCAATTCGCGTCCCGCTGGCCAATGCTCGCTTACCCTGAGGTGCGTCAGGTCGGCAGCCGTAAAAGCCTTTGCCAACAATCCCTTAAACGCAAGCTAAGTAGGGCTTAGGCATTTTCGAATTGTGCCCATCTATGCGATATCACATGCTGAACACCTGACTTTTGCGGAGTACAGTAGGTGGAAATCGATTGCGTGCAGCAGCGAACAGCGCACCGACACGATCACGCCAGTGCTGGTCGACGTACTCATCGCGGAGATGCGTCATGCCGCCGTGGCACTGTGCCTGCTTCCTGCGATCGTCGGCAGCTCGAGTACACCGCTCGGTGAACGCCGGTAAATCGAATCAAGGAGACAACACTAATGCAACATGGCAACACGTCCATCGGCCTGCGCAGCCGCTGGTACGATGAGCTCACTTCGATGCACTGGCGCGTGCTGCGAGCGAGCTTCCTTGGCTGGATCTTCGACGGCTACGAAACGCTGGCACTCGTTGTCGTGCTCGCGCCCATGCTGCACTCGGTGCTCACGCCCGAACAGGCCGCGTCGACGCCGGTTTATGCGGGCATCGTCATCGGCATCACACTGCTCGGCTGGGGGCTCGGCGGCCTGATCGGCGGTGTGCTGGCTGACTATGTCGGCCGCAAGAGAATGATGTTGTGGTCAGTGTTCCTTTATGCGCTGTTCTCGGGTCTCACTGCCCTCTCGCCGAACCTGTTCGTGCTGTGTGCGCTGCGCTTTCTCACTGGCCTCGCGATGGGTAGCGAATGGAGTACCGGCGTCGCGCTGCTGTCCGAAACGTGGCCGGAACGCGCACGCGCCAAAGGTGCCGGATTTCTGCAGTCGGGCTTTGGCTGGGGGACGCTGCTAGCAGCGGTGGTCTGGTACCTGCTCGCACCCGCACATCCGCTCGGTGCTGAGACGTGGCGGCTGATGTTCGTGTTTGGCGCGGTGCCTGCGTTGTTTGTGCTGTACATCCGGCGTGGTGTGAACGAGTCGGAGAAGTGGCAAACTGCGGTGCGCGAAAAGCGCTGGAACGCGACGACAGTCGAAACGCACGCTGCAGAGCCCCCGCGCGAGGGCAAGCGTCCGTTCACGCTCGCGCAGCTTTTCAGGCAGCGTGAAGCCGCGCGCCGCATGGTTTTGCTGTTCCTGCTGTCGGTCGTTGCCACGATCGGCTGGTGGGCAATTTCCACCTTGCTGCCGGCCTACACCGTTTCGATCGGCAAGGCCGAACATGTTGCCGACCCTGCCTCGTGGGGGACGCGTGTGTCGATTACGTACACGATCGGTGCGATCACCGCCTACATGATCGGCGGTTTCGTGATCGATGTGATCGGACGGCGCGCGTTCATTTCGCTGACGTTTGTCGGTGCGCTTGTGATCACGTTCGTCACGTACAAGCTCACGCACACGGTAGAGGCGATGGCGGTGGTCGCACCCATCAACGGCTTTTTCACACTTGGTTTCGCGTATGTGTGGATGGCGATCTATCCGTGCGAGCTGTTCACGAGCACCGTGCGCTCGACCGCGTGCAGCTTCGTATTCAATGCGGCCCGGATGATTGCGTGGGTGTTCCCGATTCTTGCCGGCACGATCGTCAAGTCGTTCGGCGGCGCGCCGCAGGCAGCAATGGCGCTTGGTCTGGCCTACGTGCTCGGGATCGTGCTGCCGTGGTTTCTGCCCGAAACGCGTGGACAGGGAATGCTTGACTGAATACCAACCGCCTGCTCGCACACTTGTGGCGAGTACCTTTCAGACTTCTTCGTGGTGTTTCCAGGACTCCATGCTCTTAAGAGCTTGAGTCCCCGAAAAAACGTCGCCGCTTCACGCCTACGTCCCCGAGGCAGTCACGATTGCCAGGCTTGGGCAATAATGCGTTGCGCTCAAGTATGGCGTTTGCTGTGAGCGGACTCCAGCAGCGCTAGACGTCGGCGGATCGATAAACACTTGCGCATTGTTCGATCCCGCGGGAGCAGTGAGCGTCATCGTCACTTTCCACCAGTTGCCCGATTTCACGGCGGTGAGCGAGGTCGCCTGTCCGGCACCCCACGTTCCTCGCACTATCGCGCCCGTATTTGTGTTGAGAACCCACGCAAATTCGGAGCCGTTCGGGTCATCGGTCTGAATTGATCCACCAGGGAAGACTGTCGCGTCCGTGGTAGCAAGAACATAGTCATTGAAACTATATGATTGCCCGCCCCGAACCCTGATGATTTCGCGGATATTCGAGACTGACGAGCCGTTCGTACTGGTAACCGTCGCGGCCCCCTTGTTCACTCCCGAGACATCGGTCGCAGGCACGGCGGTGCCACCATTTTGTTGCGCCCATGCATCCGGTGTCGCGAGACTCAGCGGCGAATTGATCAGATTGTTTGCATAGCAGGCGGCCACGGCCTTATCGGCCGGCGGACCATAAAAGCTTGCAATGCTCGCCTGGATTGCGTTATCGGTCGGATCGGATGTTGCTTTGGTGATTATCGCTCCTTCGAAGAATTGGAGAGGAGCAGCGCTACCGTCGCCGCCTTCCCCAAGCGACAGACCGCCTTGCCATTGCCCGTTGAATGCATGGCCCGCATCGTTGCCAAAGTTATAGGCTTCCGGGGGCGCCTGGTCATAAAGTGCTGTGAGTGCACTCTGCGAGGCAGAGCCGCCTTTGACGGCGAAGATATTTGACGCGGCCACCGGCGAGTATTTGGAGAGCACCGTGACGAACTTCTCCTTCGGAGGCTGCTGCGGCCCGTAAAGATAAACTCCCGCTTCTGCGTCGACGCCCGGCCAGTTGATATCGAGTGCGTTGCATACCGGGTCCTTGACGTTGGGCGGTTGGCTTGAATCACCATCACAATAACCAAACACCGCTGCGTTGCCGTTTGAGAATGCCAGCGCGAACATTTCGCCTTCAACCTCTCCATGCGAATAGGTGCTGGAGTTAGCGCTGCTTTCCATATTCCCGTACGTCCCGCAGCAAGTGGAGGACTGGCTATAGTGCGCTCCCGCCACCATATATTCGGCGATCTCGCTGTCCCCGATCGACTGGTTCACCGTGCCGAACCGGTTGCGATAAGCCTGTCCCGCCAATGTACCCAAGGCCGGAATCTGAGCGCCTTGAAGGGGTACGAAGCCGAGCTTCGCGGGCGTACCGGGCAGCGCCGGCAAGTCATTGCCGATCGATACCTGCAGGGTCGGCGACTGGGTCGTCAGCGGGGTTGGAGGCTGGAGCAATTGAACGTTCAGTGTCCCACTGGTTCCAGGAAGTGTGATCGTCGCGAACCCGTTAAGGACCGGAACAGTCGTCGTCTTTTGCGCCGCTGTGCCAGTGCTCGGAACAGTCAACGACTCCGTTCCATTCGCGTTAAGCGTGAGGGTGGCCGGCACATTGCCGAACGCGCCGCCCTTGAGAGGCGCCACCAGGTCGATTTGATCGTAAATGTAGGTGACGGAGCAGGTGGTATTGTTGCAGAACGAGTCTGCGCTTTTGACATTGGCCGAGCCAATCAGCGCGTGGTCGGCGCCATTCGGCAAGTTAGCCGACGTATAGGGATAGACATCCAAGGTTGTATTATCGGACGCCCGTTGAATCTGGAACAGCGGGCCCCTGTAGGTTTTTGTCAGCAGGCGTGTCACGCTGTGAGCCGCAGAGCATGGCGTGTTGGCTGTCGCGGCGGCGTCGCAAGGCAGAGGAGACGCCGATGCCGCTTCCGCTGATGCACTGTCGCTTGACTGGGCCGCGGCAGTGAGTGACGCACTTGAGTTCGACACGCCTGTGGCTTGAGATGCGGACGTGCCGCTGCTATCCCCATTACATGCAGCGAGCGCGACAGTCAGCGCCAACAAAACAGAAATTAATGCAATTCCTCTGGGCATCATGAACTCCTCCTATGAAATCATGCGTCTGATTAAGCTTATAAACTTAGTTATACGAACAAATTAACCAGCATCATCACTGATCAAGCACGTATTCTTCGGAACTGTCACTCATCCTTGGAGGGTTATCAAATGCGCTGGCGAGCGACGCAACGCACCTCCGTTTATGCTGCGCCTTCATCGCACGCCATTCGATCGCGATCCCGCACAGGCGCGGCTCGTGGCCGAAAAAGATGCTTTCACCCACGCTACGCTCGAAACGAGGCTGATCGTTTGGTAGACAGCGCAGAAGCCGACGCCGCGAGCCGGCACAACAGTCTCGCTAGGTAATAATATTAATACATAATATTACCTAGTCATCTCAGTACATTCCCGCACGTTTTCGCCAAGAGAATGAACAACCACACCGAATACCACTGAAAACAACGCCGTAGATGAGCGTGGTAGCAATATTATTGCTAATGTGAAAGGTAATAAATCGACGGATCGCTCGTCAAGGGCTCGACTGTCAGGTTGATTGAACACGCCTGGTGGCGACTAGTCGATATACCCGGAAGCGGTCATTGCGGAACGGCCGTTAGTATCGCGACGCCATGAATCGCTGGTATGGCCGATACAGGCTCGCGATTCGACCGCATACGGGGGGGCTCGACGTTTCCGGACCGATCCCCGTATGAGTCGAACGTCAACACGCTGAGAATTGACGAATCGCAGTGCACGCAGTTGCGATCGAATATCCAGTTGCCGCGCAACCTGGCGATCCGGACGAAGCTCCGGACTACGTGGCTTTGACGAAATCCGGATCTTGTTTCTATTTTTTCGGATTATCTGGAAGAGAAGCTAGCCCCGGTAGCCGCCGCTCGACGGATCGGACTGCATCAGATGCATCGACCGACGAAAAGGCGCATCTTCTTTTACGATCCCTAATTGCGATTCTTTAGGTTTTGCGGTCGGCGTTATTATTTTGAAAGGTGCTGAGCATCTGAGCGCTGGATGCCCTGCGGATCCTGGACATTGATCACCTCTGTCCGCATATTTGGGGCGGCCACCAAAGCACGGACATTCTCCGGGTACGAAACGATGAAACAATACTCACAGCCGCACCGGATTGAGCGATCAGCTCTTATTCACCACTTCACTATAAGATGCTCAAGAACGAGGCGCACCGCCCTTGACTGAGAAAGTGGATGCGGCCGGCGCGTCTTACCAGCGAGTGTTGCCGCGGGTGTACTCCAAACGACGGGGCGACAACAACGAACGACGAAGCAGACGAACAACGAAGCAGACGAACAGGTCGGTGGTCCAGCGAGAGACAGGAGCGCACTTCATGAACGCAAACGCAGCGGCCGCAGGCGGTTTGGACCAGATCATCCAGCACGTATTCGTGCTGATGCTGGAAAACCGCTCCTTCGATCATCTGTTCGCACTGTCGGGTATACCTGGAATCATCGCTGCCACTACCGCGAACACGAATACCTACAGCGGCGCCACCTACGCGTTCGGCGGCGGCGCGCCCAGCCAACTGCCCACCGACCCGGGGCATGAATTCATCGACGTGATCGAACAGCTGTGCGGCGCGAATGCGCAGTTCCAGCGAGGCCAGCCCTATCCGCCGATCGACAACTCCGGCTTCGTCGCGAACTACGCGACCACGCGCACCGAAGGCACACCACCGCATAGCGGCGACGTCGATGACATCATGCGGGGTGTTGACGCCGGTACCCAGTTCCCCGCGATGTACCAACTCGCGACGCAGTTCGTGCTGTGCGACGCCTGGCATTCGTCGCTGCCCGGCCCGACCTGGCCGAACCGTTACTTCCTGCATGGCGGCTCGTCGGCCGGGCTCGATCATTCGCCGACCTCGGACGAGATGTGCAAATGGGAAGGGCTGGATGGTTTCGTCTATCCGAAAGGATCGATTTTCGACGCGCTCGGCAAAGACAACTACCGCCTGTACCAGGACCACCTGGGCGATCCGCTCGGCCGCATACCGCACGTCGCGTCGATCAAGGGCATCAGCGTCTGCGACGTCGACGACCTGTCGCATTTCGAAGCGGATCTCGCTGCAGGCTACACGGCCCGCTATACGTTCATCGAACCGAGCTACGGCGACGTCGTGAACGGCACCTACGAGAACGGCAGTTCGCAGCATCCGATGGACGGCCTTGCTGCGGGCGACCAGCTCGTTGCCCGCGTCTACGGTGCGATCCGCAACTCGCCGTTGTGGGACAAGAGCCTCTTCGTGATCCTCTACGATGAGCACGGCGGTTTCTACGACTCGGTCATGCCCGGCAAGGCGACCCCTCCGAACGACGGTGCGGCCGCAGCGCTGAACGCGAGCGGATTTGGATTCGACGTCTACGGCGTTCGCGTTCCCGCGATCGTGGTGTCGCCCTGGGTCGCACAAGGTCAGGTCGATCACACGACGTACGATCACAGCTCCGTGCTCGCGACCCTTGAGCGCCTGTTTGGTCTCCAGCCGCTGACGGATCGCGACAAAAGCGCCAATGATGTGCTGTCGCTGATCACCCGGACCTGCCGCCAGGACTGCGCAGAGAGGATAGGAGCATGACCCCGATGACGCACGCGCATGACCGCGATCATGAACTCGTGCCCGATCCCAGCACGCTGATGGGTCTGCTGCACGTGCTGCGCAAGGCCCACATGGAGCTGGTCGGCAAGGACGTGGCACACCAGCGCTTCAGTCGGGTGTCCACGCGTGACGATGCCAGACAGTACATCGAGGAAGTGATGCCGCATCTGATGAAGGAGCGCGAGAAGCGGCGGCAACGTCGGCACGGCGGCGGCAAATAAGCCCCGTCGCTGTTAAGCGAGCAGAGTCGGGCGTGAGGCGAAGCGCGGCCGAGGGTGTGCGCAAACTGTTTTTTATCGGTGGATGCGAGCCGGCAGCCTGACCAATCGAGTTGGGTGGGTCGAGCCCGCGCTAACGTAACATCTCGAGCGCAAAAAGCCCCTCAAGGCCTTAGGTTTCAGCCATCCTCATTGCAGTACTTCAGCGGATGGTCATTGCATCAGGCTGGGCGATCAATGCGTTTCACACGCCCTTATATGGACACCGCCCGGTTTGCCAAGTTGATCTTGATGTGATGCCTGAACGAGGTATCGGCTGCGGTCTTATATCCGGCCTGTTGCGTGCCGAAGCCGCGGGCCCTGATGGAATTCGCCAAGAACGTCCTCATCTCGGCCGCGTGCTTCAGGCACAAGGGCGTGTTCAGGTTTGC
>NZ_FCOK02000018.1 GCF_001544555.2 Caballeronia udeis
GCGCCGCACCAGCGCTTCTTTTCTTTCTGCTGAGTAGGTTTTCATTCACTCTGATTTTACCGCCCCCGGACCATGTCGATAAGAATCAGATAACACGACAAGTAGTCTGACGCCGGGGGGTTACGGATCCGATAAACTTCATGTACGGTAACTTTGGAACCGGCAAACTAGACTTGATGGTGAATGTTTGGGGTCCAAGCACTGTGTCAGGTGCGTGGACGTTGACCAATGACCGCACATTCCGAATTTTCTTGCACAAGTAGCACTTTTAAGGTTCAGCCCGGCAATTGCCGGGCTTTCATCGTGTGCAGATCGTTTGCTGAAGCGGCGACGTGATCGCCACATTGAAAGAGACCACTTCAAAGTACGTCGTCTGAACTTGCACGTCACCAGGCCATCGCGCCAGACACCCATCAGGCTCAAGCGAATATCCACCGCCCGTCAGCCTGGTTTTAGGGGTTCGATGTGCTGAGTAATGTTGCTCTGCCAGTATCATTGGCTGACGCTGCCAACGACAGTCCGACTATGGCCGAGCCGGCGTTGACTCAGATCAAGGTAGATCTGCGCGGGAAATGGCACAAGCGTGAATATCGATGAGCTTATCTCTCGCCTGCGCCAGGCACCGCATAAGATGGCGATTCACGAGCTAGTTCGCGCAAGCAGGGTTGACGCATCGAGAATCCTCAGCGGCTTATGGTTGATGCAAGTCAAAGATGCGGTTTTGCGTGGGGCATAGGATTAAATCAAACAGGACGTGTCGACGCTGGAGAATCCGGCAATTCTCGATCAACTCCGCCAAGCCCGATTCGGGCACGAGTTTTGTGATCACGGAGTTTCGCCGCGGATTGCCCGCAGCTTTCCGATATCTTCAGGAGGCTGACAATGAACAATGCAATAGCGCAAAGGAAACTAGCGAATCCGGCGCCGCTGGGTCTCGCTGGGTTCGCGCTGACGACATGGTTGTTGAGTGTGATCAACGCAGGCTGGTTTTCAAGTGATTCAACAGGACTGGTACTCGCGTGCGCACTCTGCTTTTGCGGTACCGCGCAAGCCATAGAAGGTGTGATGGACCTACCGCGAGGCAACACGTTTGGCGTGACGGCGTTTTTGGCCTATGGAGCGTTCTGGTGGTCATTTGCCCTGTTCGTCCTGTTTCTCCATGGCAAGGTACCGGCCGCGTTCGTTGGCTGGTATCTGTTCCTATGGGGCGTGTTCACCTTCTATATGTGGCTCGCTACGTTTCGTTCACCGCGTGCACTACAGCTGATTTTCCTGACGCTCTGGATCACGTTCGTCCTGCTTGCCGGCGGTGAGTGGACGGGTTCGACCGCGCTGCGTGCTGCCGGTGGTTATGGCGGCCTTCTGACTGCGGTGTTCGCGTTTTACCTGTCTGCGGCCGACGTGATCAACGAAGTCTACGACCGGATCGTATTGCCCATCGGCGAGGCGAAAGCCTTCAATACCACGGCCGTCTTATGAAGGTTCATGCTGAACGCGGGTAAGGAAACATGGCGGACGTCGCCGTCCGTTGTATCGCTTAATCAATAGTCCAAGGGAGATTTATCATGGCAACAGCTTTTAATCCGATCGCCGACTTCAGCAAGATGCTGGAGAGTTTCAACTTTCCCGGCGTCGATAAGACGTCGCTGATCGATGCACGACGCAAAGACCTCGAGGCGCTCGGGGAAGCTAACAGGCTAGCGTTCGAAGGAATGCAGGCTGTGGTGCAAAAGCAGGCAGAAATGTTGAGTGCGAGCGTGCGGGAGATTCAGGCCGCCGCACAGCAAATGACCGGTGGCAGCCCGACGGACGTGATGGCGAAGCAGGGGGAATTCGTCCAGCACTCGCTAAAGAAGGCTGTCGACAACATGCGAGAAATCGCCGAGGTCGCACAAAAATCACAGGCCGATGCATTGGCGGCGATCACCAAGCGTGCAGAGCAAAGCATTGAGGAGGCTAAGACGTTATTGCCACGCACGTGAGTGCTGCTCAAGCGCTCGTTGTTAATAACACCACGCCAAATCGTTGCGAATCATATTGATGATCGCCGTCGCGAGTCCCGGCTTACTTGAATTCGGTGAAATCCCAGATTCCGGATCCGCCTGAATGTCGAATGTCGGCCAGGAGGTTTCGCGGCGTCATTTCCTGCCCAAGGTGCCTCCGGCACACGCGCATGGGCGTTTTTGTCATTTCCACGATTCGACGCAAAAAATAAGGTCTTTAAAAAGAATTACCTTTGCGTGCGTGATTTGTGTTCCCCTAAAGGAGTTACCGGCTGCGCCGATATCAGTCGCGGGTGCTGGTCTTGCAGCTCGCCATTTATACGGGGCGTTCCCGTTTTCTTCCCAACCCCTTGATCGATGTTCTCCGGGCGCCGGGGAACGCCGGCCATAGGGCGTCGTAGTTTTCACCAGGTTCAAACGCTCACGTCGACTTTGACGTGCGATGCGCGAGGAATGCGTTGTCGCTTGCCTCTTGCATCCCCGAATCCATTCCCCACGCCAGCTACGCAGCTTCGCGCACCATGCCGATAGTTCGCCAGTCTGCAATTTTGGACAATGATGGCCTTTTCCCGTTCGTATTTACCGCCCAAACTTGATTCGCTTCTGGGGGCGTTGGCCCGATGGAAGACCGCATCTCGCCGCTTGCCGCAAGAACCCGCGCTGCGTGCCGAGCTGTTCAGCGCGGACCAGATGGAACTGCACGGGGTGCGGCTTGCGGCGCAGCATCGGTTAAGCACAGGTGCAGGGCTGGATCATCTGCTGCCACGGCTCACGAATAATGAAGCGACGCTGCTGAGCGCGTACGAACGTCTCACGAAAGCAACGCTCAACAGCTACCGGGTAACGCCTGCCGCCGAGTGGCTGCTCGACAACTACTACCTGATCGCCGAACAGATCCGGATCGCGCGGCACCATCTCCCGAAGGGTTATAGCCGCGAACTACCGCGTCTCGCCGATGGCCCGTCCCACGAATTGCCGCGCGTGTATGGCATTGCACTGGAGACAATCTCGCACGGCGACGGCCGCGTCAATACCGAAAGCCTGACTCGCTTCATCACGGCCTATCAGACCGTTACGCCGCTCACGCTGGGCGAGCTTTGGGCAATTCCCATCATGTTGCGGCTCGCATTGATCGAGAATCTGCGGCGCGTGGCAAGCCGCGTGACGACCGATCTCGACGATCGCAACCTTGCTGGGCAGTGGGCCGACCGCATGACCGAGACCGCTGGGCACGACCCTAAAAGCGTGGTGCTGACGGTGGCTGACATGGCGCGCTCGAACCCGCCGATGGCCAGTTCCTTCGTAGCCGAGCTGGCTCGACGCCTGCAGGGCCAGAGCGCAACGCTGGCACTGCCGCTGACGTGGATCGAACAATTGTTGTCTGAGTCGGGTCTGAGCATCGAGCGAATGGTGCAACTGGAGGCGCAGCAGCAGGCCGCGGACCAGGTGTCGATCAGCAACAGCATCAGTAGCCTGCGCCTGCTCTCGGCGACCGACTGGCGTGATTTCGTCGAAAGCACTAGCATCGTGGAACATATCCTGGGCGAAGATCCGGCCGATATCTACCAGGCGATGGATTTTGCCACGCGGGACCGTTACCGGCACAGCGTTGAACGGCTCGCGCGTGCGAGCCGGCGCCCGGAAGAGACGGTGGCGCGCGCCGCGATCGATCTCGCCAGGAGTGCGGTTGAATCGGACACGGGCCGGGGTGTTGAACATCACGTCGGCTTTTATCTGTTGCGCGATGGTGTTGACGGGCTTGAGCGGCACGTCGAGGCGAAGGTGAATGCGCTCGAAGCGTGGCGGCGCATCTTGCGCCGTGCGCCATTGCCCATCTATCTGGTACTGGCGGCGCTGATCACGATCCTGTTCGGATGGCCCTTCCTCGACGCAGCGCGTCACCACGGATGGCCGGGCGGTTTGCTGGTTGTGCTCGCTGTACCGGTGCTGCTGATGACCAGCCGCGTTGCCGTCGACTTTGTCAACTGGTTCATCACGCTAACGGTGCAACCCGACTGGCTGCCACGCCTCGACTTCAGCAGGGGCATTCCGGCGCAGATGCGCACGCTCGTTGTGATCCCGTCGCTGATCGGTGACGCACAAGACGTGGACGACCTGGCCGAAGGACTTGAAGTACGCTTCCTTGCGAATCGCGATCCGCATCTGCATTTCAGCTTGCTGACCGACTTCATGGATTCGGCCTCCGAGAGCTGCGACGAAGACGCCGGATTGATGTTGCGCGCGCGGCTGAGCATTGAAGTCTTGAATGAAAAATATCCCGATACCCAGGGCGACCGTTTCTTCCTGTTTCATCGCCCGCGACGCTGGAACGCCGTCGAAAAGATCTGGATGGGGCATGAGAGAAAGCGCGGCAAGATTGCCGAACTCGATGCGCTGCTGCGCGGCACGGGACGCGATCGTTTCTCTCTGATCGTGGGGGACATCGCGGCGTTGCCACGCGTGCGGTATGTGATTACGCTCGATACGGACACCCAGCTCCCGCGCGATGCCGCCAGCCAATTTATTGGTGCAATCGCTCATCCGCTGAATGCGGCCGTCTACGACGCGGACAAACAGCGCGTAAGTTCGGGGCATGCGATCCTTCAGCCGCGCGTGGGGATCAGTCTTCCGAGCACGGCACGCTCGGCATATGCACGCCTCTTTGGCGGCGATGCCGGTATTGATCCCTATACAAGAGCCGCTTCGGACGTCTATCAGGATCTGTTCCACGAAGGGTCATTCATCGGCAAGGGAATCTACGAACTCGATGCGTTCGAGCAGGCAGTGGAGGGGCGTTTTCCTGACAACCGTATCCTGAGCCATGACCTTATAGAAGGTTGTTACGCACGAGCGGGCCTCCTGAGTGACGTGTACCTGTACGAGGAGTATCCGGCCCGCTACAGCGCCGACGTCAACCGGCGGCACCGGTGGATCCGCGGCGACTGGCAACTGCTGCCGTGGATCTTTCCCTGGGCGCCGACTGAACATGGCGGCCTGGCGCGCAATCCTCTTTCCTGGCTGTCGCGCTGGAAACTGTTCGACAACCTGCGCCGCAGCGCCTCGCCTGTCGCTCTACTCGCCATGGTGTTGATGGGGTGGATAAGCGGATGGCAGCCTCTCGCCTGGACCATCGGCGTCATGGCGTTGACGTTGAGCATGCCGCTCGCAGCAGGCCTGATCGAGCTCCTTCAGAAGCCGCACGATATGCCGCTGCGCCGGCACATGGCGCTCACCGCTCAATCGGCCGGCCGTCATCTGGTGCGTGCGCTGGCGGCGCTTGCATGGCTGCCTCACGAGGCGCAGTACAGCCTGGACGCCATCGTGCGCACACTCTGGCGCATCGGGTTCGGCAAGCACAAGTTGCTTCAATGGAACGCGTCCCGCGAAGTGGAGCGGGTGGCAACCAACGATCCGAAGGCGCTGTACCGGCTCATGTGGATCGGCCCGCTGCTCGGTGCAGGTCTTGCCTTGTCGTTCATCAGGATGCCCGGCACATTCGTGGTGCTCGCGCCGTTCGCACTTCTGTGGATTCTGTCTCCGCTGCTTGCGTGGTGGATCAGTCGGCCTCCTGTCCAGGACCGGGGTGCCCTGGCTATCGGCGAGGCGCGTTTTTTGCGCGGACTTGCCCGTAAGACTTGGGCATTTTTCGACGACTATGTCGGACCACAAGACCACTGGCTGCCGCCCGACAATATTCAGGAGGTACCCACCACGGGCGCCATGATCGTGGCGCGTCGCACGTCTCCGACCAACATGGGCATGGGCCTGCTCGCGCACCTGGCCGCTTTCGATTTTGGTTATCTGAGCGCCGGGCGAATGCTCGCGCGCATCGGCGAGACACTCGCGACCATGGATGGCCTTGAGCGTTATCGCAATCACTTCTTCAACTGGTACGACACGGGCACATTGCAGACGCTCGCGCCGCGTTATGTATCGACGGTCGATAGCGGCAATCTCGCCGGCCATCTGATGACCTTGAGCCGCGGGTTGCTGGAGGTGGCGGACGAACCGGTGTTCAGTCCGCGCATGTTCGCCGGTCTCGCCGATACCCTCGACGCTTATCGCGCGGTGGCACACGTAGCAGGGTTCGGCCTCGATACATTTGCACCGCTCGAGACTCAATTGAGCGCAGCGTCGGCAAGCCCGCCGCGCACTTCAGCCGAAGCAGTTGCAATCATGCGGCAGGTATCGGCCTTGGCCGCAACCCTCGCGCATGAGATCAAAGGTCCCGCGGATAGCGATCTTTTCTTCTGGTCACAAGCACTGTCGGCGCAATGCCGTGACGTCGCCGATGAGCTCGGCCGTTTCGACCTGCGGCCAGCCGTCGATGCCCCCCCGGGTTTGCCGACGTTCCGGCAGCTTGCGCTGCTCGACGTGAACCTGTGGCCCGACTCGGCCACGGCACGTGCCATCGAAGTACGCAGCGCGGCGATCGATCGCATCGCGCAAATCAACCGGCTGGCAGAGCTCTCCGGGGATATGGCGGCAATGGATTTCAGGTTCCTCTACGACGTCA
The DNA here is from genome assembly GCF_001544555.2 of Caballeronia udeis. GTDB lineage: Bacteria > Pseudomonadota > Gammaproteobacteria > Burkholderiales > Burkholderiaceae > Caballeronia > Caballeronia udeis. Next base: position 6,520 of record NZ_FCOK02000018.1, read on the forward strand.
ATCGCGAGTTGCTAAGCATTGGCTACAACGTGGACGAGCGGCGCCTTGATGCCGGCTTCTATGACCTGCTCGCGTCCGAGGCGCGCTTGACCAACTTCGTGGCGATCGCGCAGGGCCAGTTGCCGCAGGAGAGCTGGTTCACACTGGGACGTCTGCTCACGAGTACGGGCGGTGTTCCGGTCCTGCTCTCGTGGACCGGTTCGATGTTCGAATACCTGATGCCCATGCTGGTCATGCCTAGCTACGAAGGTACCTTGCTCGACCAGACCTGCCGCGCGGCGGTCGCCCGGCAGATCGAGTACGGCCATCAACTGGGCGTGCCATGGGGCGTGTCCGAGTCGGGCTACAACGTGCTCGACGCCCAGCTGAACTACCAGTACCGTGCGTTTGGCGTTCCAGGTCTCGGCCTGAAGCGCGGACTCGGTGACGACGTTGTCATCGCGCCGTACGCCACGGCGCTCGCGTTGATGGTAGCGCCGCAAGCCGCTTGCCGTAACCTGCAGCGTCTGGCAACAACGGGGGCAGCCGGTCGCTACGGCCTGTACGAAGCCATCGATCACACTCAGGCGCGCGTGCCGCGCGGCCAGACCTCGGTGGTGATCCAGTCATACATGGCGCATCACCAGGGCATGAGCTTGTTGTCCATGGCGAGCTGCCTGCTCGGGCAACCCATGCAGCGCCGCTTCGAATCCGACCCGCAGTTCAAGGCCACGACCCTGCTGCTGCAGGAACGCATTCCGAAGACCGCGACCGAATATCTGCCGACGCCGGGCCTGCCTGTCGTCGATGCAGCCGCGCTCATTGCGGAGAGCAAGCTGCGTATCTTCACTGACCCCGACCGCCCGAGGCCTGCCGTGCAACTGCTGTCGAACGGCCGCTATCACGTAATGGTCAGCAGCGCGGGCGGCGGCTACAGCCTCTGCGGTGATTTATCAGTTACACGCTGGCGCGAGGACATCACGTCCGACAATTGGGGCATGTTCTGTTACCTGCGCGATGTGGCAAGTGGTGAGTTCTGGTCGAGTGCGCACCAGCCAACACTCAAGCGTCCCGATCTTTACGAAGCTATTTTCTCTGACGCACGGGCCGAGTTCCGCGTGCGTGAACGCGACTTCGACTCGCATACCGAGATCGTGGTGTCGCCGGAAGACGATATCGAGTTACGCCGCCTGCGCATCACGAATCGCGCGCGGGTGCGGCGCACGATCGAGCTGACCAGCTATGGCGAGGTGGTGTTGGCGCCAGCGGCGGCTGACGCTGCGCATCGCACCTTCAGCAACCTGTTCGTGCAGACCGAACTGCTGGAGCCGTTGCAAGCTATTCTATGCACGCGACGCGCTCGTTCGAGCAAGGAAGCTGTGCCGTGGATGTGTCATCTGCTGGCGGCGCACGGTGTGGATATCGACGCGATTTCCTACGAGACCGACCGGGCGCGGTTTATCGGCCGGGGGCGGACCGTGGTTCATCCCGCCGCGATGGATGACGGCTCCGACACCCAGGGCCGGCTCTCGAACAGCGTCGGGTCGGTGCTTGATCCCATTGTTTCAATTCGCTGCCGGATCACGCTCAATCCCGGGCAGTCGGCGACGATCGACTTCGTCACCGGCGTAAGTGACAGCCGCGACGGCTGCTTGCACCTGATCAACAAATACCGCGACCGGCAACTCGCCGACCGTGTATTCGACCTGGCCTGGACGCATAGCCAGGTCTCGCTGCGGCAGATGAACGCCACGATGTCCGATGCGCGGCTCTACGAGCAGATGGCTGCATCGATCGTCTACGCAAACGCGTCGTTGCGTGCCGAGGCTGGAGTATTGGCCGCCAACCGGCGCAACCAGTCCGGCTTATGGGGCCAGTCGATCTCTGGTGACCTGCCTATCGTCCTGCTGCAGATCACCGACATGGCCAACATCGAACTGGTCCGGCAGATGGTGCAGGCGCATGCCTACTGGCGCCAGAAAGGGCTCGCCGTCGATCTGGTCATCTGGAACGAGGACCATGCCGGCTACCGGCAGAATCTGCAGGACCTGATCATGGGCCTGATCGCCTCCGGAACGGAAGCGAACCTGATAGACCGGCCCGGCGGAATCTTCGTTCGGCCAGCGCAGCAATTGTCACGCGAGGACCGTGACCTGATGCAGGCGGTGGCGCGCATCATTGTCGCCGACACCCGTGGCAGCCTCGCCGAGCAAGTCGAGCGCCGACGCCCGGATTCAACCGCCGCCCCGTTCGAGCCGGTGAGCGCCCATGTCGCCATCCGCTTGCCCGAAGCGCACGCACGGCCGCGGGCGGACGCGTTGATTCTGCAGAACCCGTACGGTGGTTTTTCGGCAGATGGCACCGAGTACGTCATCAAGCTGGAGCCAGGTCACACGACCCCCGCTCCATGGGCCAACGTGCTTGCTAACCCGGGCTTCGGCACAGTCGTCTCGGAGAGCGGAGGGGCCTATACGTGGAGCGAGAATGCACACGAGTTCAGACTGACTCCGTGGGCGAACGACCCGGTCGGCGACACCAGCGGCGAAGCCTTATACCTGCGTGACGAGGAGAGCGGACATTGCTGGTCGCCCACTCCGTTGCCCCGGCGCGGCAGCGGTACATACACCATCCGCCACGGCTTTGGCTACAGCGTATTCGAGCACGAGGAAGACGGCATCCGTTCCGAGCTGTGGGTGTACGTCGCGCTACACGCATCCGTTAAATTTTCGGTGCTCAAGATCCGCAATGTTTCGGGACGCGCGCGACGTCTTTCAGCCACCGGCTTCGTCGAGTGGACGCTTGGCGATCTGCGCGAGAAGTCCGCCATGCACATAGTCACCGAGGCCGATCCGCTTAGCGGGGCGCTCTTCGCCCGCAACGACTATTCGATGGAGTTCGGTGGCCGCGTTGCGTTCTTCGCGATTGACGACACAGTGGCGGGCTTCACCTGCGATCGCCGCGAATTTATCGGTCGCAACGGTAGTCTGCGCGCGCCCGCTGCCATGCGCCAGGCACGCCTGTCAGGACGCGCGGGCGCCGGGCTCGACCCGTGCGCGGCGCTCAAGGCCGACTTCGATCTGGCCGATGGCGACAGTCATGAGGTCGTTTTCCGGATGGGTGCGGCGCATGACGCGATGTCGGTGCGCGGCATCGCGAAAGAGTTTCGCGGCGCGGCTGCGGCCGCCAACGCGCTCGATGCGGTGCGCAAGCACTGGCAGGCAACGCTCGGCCGCGTACAGGTCAGGACGCCAGAACCGGCAGTTGACGTGCTGGTGAACGGCTGGCTGATGTATCAGGTCATAGCCTGCCGGTTCTGGGCACGCAGCGGTTATTACCAGTCTGGCGGCGCGTTTGGTTTCCGGGACCAGTTGCAGGATTCCATGGCGATGATCCATGCCATGCCGCACCTTGCCCGCGAGCATCTCTTGCTCTGCGCAGCCCACCAGTTTTCAGAGGGCGACGTGCAGCACTGGTGGCATCCGCCGCTCGGCCGCGGCGTGCGTACCAATTGCTCCGACGACTATCTGTGGCTGCCGGTAGCAACCAGCCGCTACGTGAGCATCACTGGCGACATCAGCGTGCTCGATGAACGCGTCGGTTATATCGAAGGGCGGCCGGTCAATCCGGGCGAGGACTCTTATTACGACTTGCCGGAACCTTCGGCCCTGGTCGAAACCCTTTACGAACATTGCGTGCGAGCGATCGAACATGGTCTGACGCAGGGTGCGCACGGGCTGCCCCTGATCGGCTGCGGCGACTGGAATGACGGCATGAACCGCGTGGGGGCACAGGGTCGCGGTGAAAGCGTGTGGCTTGGCTTCTTCCTCTACGACGTTTTGCTCAGATTCGCCGACACGGCAAAGGCTCGCGACGATACCGTCTTCGCAAGCCATTGCCAGAACCACGCGGTTGTCCTGCGAACCAACCTTGAATCCCATGGCTGGGATGGCGAATGGTATCGCCGTGCGTATTTCGACGACGGCACCCCGCTCGGATCAGCCAGTAATGAAGAATGCAAGATTGATTCGATTGCGCAAAGCTGGTCGGTGCTGTCGGGAGCGGGTTCAGACGAACGACAGCTTGAGGCGATGGCTTCGCTCGATCGCTATCTCGTCAAGCGTGACGCCGGGCTGATCCAGCTCCTCGATCCTCCTTTCGACCGCTCGGCCCTCGATCCAGGCTATATCAAGGGATACGTCCCGGGCGTGCGCGAAAACGGCGGTCAATATACGCACGCGGCAATCTGGGCGACGATGGCTTTCGCCGCGCTGGGCGACCGTGAGCGCGCCTGGGAACTGCTGCGGATGATCAACCCTGTCCTGCACGGCAACGACGGGCCCGCGATCGAGCAATACAAGGTCGAACCGTATGTGATGACAGCGGATGTATACGGCGTAAGCCCGCATGAGGGCAGGGGCGGGTGGAGCTGGTACACGGGTTCGGCGGCCTGGATGTACCGGCTGCTGGTTGAATCTTTGCTTGGGCTGCAGGTCAGGGGCGATCGCTTGAGTGTCACGCCGCTGCTGCCGGCCAGCTGGGAGTCGTTTGAGATGAGCTACCGCTTTGGCAAGACGCTCTTTCGCGTGTCAGTCAACCAGTCCACAGACGATGGCCTGCAGCGCGTCGTTCTCGATGGCGTGCCGCAACCCAACGGAGGAATACACCTGATCGACGATGGGCGCGAGCACAGCGTCGCAATCGAGATCCCACGGATAGCGAGCGCAGTTTCGTCGACTCTCGCCTGATGATTCACGCGAGGGGGTCTTGGCTGTTCAAATGCGCCAAGGCAGTCCCTCTTGAGATCAAGAGTAGATTGTGTGATGTGCATAATGAGTTTGTTTTACGTATCCCGGACGTCGAACTTGTGGAAATGTCTCGCTGATCACGCCAGCGAGAACCGCAGTTCCTCCCGGCTCCAGCACCAGCTGGAGATGCTATCCACCGGGAGTCCAATTCGCAGTATCTCGATGGACGCCATTGCTACCAGGTGATCCGTCATTTTGTCCTCGAGACCTTTTGAATTACCTGCTACCCAAATACCCTGTGCTCACGAAAACAACACCACAATTGGCCACAAAAAAATATTCGTAAATGATGGACAGGTCGCCGAACGGTTGCAAGAACTGCTTGTATGTGCGGTGGCCCGTATACGGCATTAGTTACTGAAATATAAAGCAACAATTAAATGTAAAACAAGCTAGTCTCAGTCAACCGGCCGCAAAGAACTGTGCGAAATCAGGTCTGACCCGATAGTAGTCACTCTATAAGCGAACGCAGGCCAATTGGTATCCTTTCCCTCAATACGAATTAGACCAAGTCGATTTGAAATCCGTATAAAAACGAACACCACGAATAGTGGAACCCGGTTAAGGGCAGGGGAAAGCTGCTTGCGCGATATGGCGAAAAATCGGTGGCTCTCGCCCCTGGAGAATCAATGGATAGCCTTCGTAAATGACTCAGAACTCGACGGTATCCACAGCCAGAATAAGAGGGGCGTTGGAATCGTTTTATGCGAAACGGCCGGGAATATCAAAGTTAATGGAGGTGGCGTATGAGGATGAACATTGCTGTTCGTGAAGCGCCTCCCGCGATCTGGCGGCTGCTAAAAGTCTATACGCAACTGTTGCTGATCGGGTTTGCGCTAGTCCCCGCTTGTCTGATCGCCTATCTGTATTTCGCACAAGATCCGACTCTCAAATTCGAGAATCACATATTCCATGAAATCGCCATCGCGGCCGCCACGCTTGAGGGCTTTTTCGTCACCTATGTGACATGGACGTGCTACCGGTCCTCGGGTGAGCCCCTGCTACGCTGGCTCACATTGGGTTTTCTCGGCTTCGTATTGATCTATGCATTGCATGGCGCATTCACCGGCCTGGCGCATCACAATATGTGGCTGTTTCTACTCTATGGACCGGCTTCCCGCCTCGTGATGTCGATCCTGCTGTTTGTCGGACTGCTCTCGTACCATCGTCCGCCCGAGCGGGTCGAGAAACGCTCGAACGCTCGCGACTGGATGATGTGGGTCGGGTTCTTCGTGCTGGTTGATATCGCGGTCGCTTACGTGGCGAACTCGGCCGTCGCCAGCAGCCCGATGGTGCGTCTATCAATGGAAGGGGGTGCGCTGGTTTTTTCCATATTGAACGTGACGACGTTGATGTTGCGCCGGATTCGGTCGCCGCTCATGGTGATCTATGGCATTTCGATCGTATGGTTCGCGCTATCTTCACTCGCATTCATTCTTGGGCGACCGTGGAATCATATGTGGTGGCTTGCGCACGCCATCTTCGCCGCGGGGTTTTTTCTGCTCAGCTATGGCGTTGTGGAGGCTTTCCGCACCACACGCTCATTCTCGACCATTTACAGCCAGGAGGAATTGACTGCCCGGCTGGCCGAGGCAATGGCCCGTACCGAAAGCGCGTTGCAGGAACTGCAGCACACTAACCAAAAGCTCGAGCGTCTTGCCGGCACCGACCCCTTGACCGGCGCTGCGAATCGACGTCAGTTCATCGAAAGCGTCGAGGCCGAGATCGGGCGGACCAAACGAGGCGGCGCTCCCTTTTCCCTGCTGGCACTTGACCTCGATAACTTCAAGGCGATCAATGACTCGTACGGCCACCAGATCGGCGACGAGGTCTTGCGGCGCTTCGTACAGACGTGCCTTGAGGCGATCCGCCCTTACGACGGTTTCGCTCGCGTAGGTGGAGAGGAATTCATGGTGCTGCTTCCACAGTCGCTGCTCGAAGCGGCTCGCACAATCGGCGAGCGTGTTCGAGTGGCCATCGCACGCAGTACATTCGAGGCCGGGATCGGGCACCTGGTCGAGGTCACCGTCAGCATTGGAGTCTCGCAGTTCGGGCACGATGGCGACACGATCGATACGCTTCTTCGTGTCGCTGACGAACGACTCTATCGCGCAAAACACCAGGGCCGCAACTGCGTGGTTGCGGCGTAGGGGCGACGCCCGTCAAACCGCCCATAAGACTCCCGCAGAAGCAAGAAGTAGCGGGGGGCATACCGAGCTCCTCAAAAAGGAGCCAATCCGTTAAAGAGAGTTGAATGTTTGCGGCTTCTGACCATTGCGTTTAAACCTCCCTGTCAACGCAAGCGTTATGCGGCATCCATTTAAGGGGAGCACGGTCATGAGCGGTATCTATAACCCTTTACTGGTTTTTCTTTCACTCATCGTCGCGTTCCTCGCCTCCTATACGGCATTGGAACTATCAGGGTGGATCTTTTCGTTGCAGCAGGAACGGCAACGTGTGCACTGGCTGCTCGGCGGTGCAATCGCAATGGGAATCGGTATCTGGTCGATGCACTTTATCGGCATGATGGCTTTCGCGCTGCCCATCCTGGTTGGATACGATCTTTCCTTCACAGCAGCTTCGTTTCTACTGGCTGCCGTGGTTTCGCTCCTCGCCCTATCCACTGTGACCCGGGGAAAACTCTCCTCCGTGCGCATCGCCTTCGCCGGCACCGTCATGGGGTTGGGGATCGCGGGCATGCATTACACCGGGATGGCTGCGCTGCAGATGTCTCCGCCAATTCGGTATACCTGGTGGATCGTGATTGCGTCGATTGCCATTGCGATTGCAGCATCGATTGCCTCGCTGTGGCTCGCCTTCACGCTGCGCACGTCCGCGCGGCAAAGCATCATCGCCAAGCGTCTTGGTGCCGCGATCATCATGGCGCTGGCAATCACAGGCATGCACTACGCCGGTATGGGCGCGGCCAACTTCGCGACGGGAAGCATCTGCCTTTCTGTCAACAAACTCGACACGAACTGGTTCGCGCTGGCGGTGTCGGCGAGTTCGTTGACAGTGCTGATTGGAACACTCGCTTTCCTCGGATTGCATACAAGCAGCCTGTCCAACTCCCTGCGGCGTGCAAACAGCCAGTTGGACCATCTCGGCACGCACGACACGCTGACGGACCTGCCCAATCGGCTCTGGCTCACAGCCCACATCGAGCGAGCGATGGAGGCCTGCGCCCGGAGAGGTTCGATGATCGCTGTGCTGCTTGTCAACCTCGATGGTTTCAAGACCATCAATGATTCGCTTGGCCATGCCGTTGGGGACGATTTCCTCAAGACCTGCGCGAGCCGGCTGGGCCAGAACTTGCGGCACGACGATATGGTCGCCCGTATCGGCGGGGACGAATTCGTGATTGTCGTGGGCGGATTGCTCGACCCGTCAGTCGCCGGACAGATCACCGATAACGTGCTGCGCGAGCTCTGCCGCGAAATAGTCATCAATGGCGTACGGCTACGGGTGAGCGCGAGTATTGGAATCGCGGTGTTTCCGCGCGACGGTGATGACGTCGCTACGTTGTTGCACAACGCGGATGCAGCGATGTACGACGCCAAGCAGAGTGGCCGCAATACCTTCCGTTATTTCGAGCCTGCCATGAGTACTACCGCGCTCAGCACGCTGATCCTGCAGCGTGACCTGCAACGCGCTTTCGAGCAGGGGCAACTGAGCCTGTCTTTTCAGCCGAAATTCAAGATTGCCAACTTGTCCCTGAGCGGGGCTGAAGCGTTGATTCGATGGCAGCATCCGGAAATCGGCGACATTCCTCCCCTGGAATTCATTCCTGCTGCCGAGCGCTCCGGGCAGATCGTCCAGATCGGCAATTGGGTCATTGCAGAAACGTGCCGCCTGATCGGCAGGTGGGACGCGTTAGGATTGCCGGCGGTCCAGATCGCGATCAACCTGTCGCCGGTGCAGTTCAACGTACCGGACCTGGTCGACCATATCGACGCCATAGTACGGAGCGCGGGCGTCGCGCCCGAGCGCGTGATGTTCGAAATCACCGAAACCGTCGCGATGCAAAACGCCGACAAAACGACCGCGATCATCCAGAAATTCCAGTCACGCGGCTTTGACATGGCCATCGATGATTTTGGAACAGGCTATTCGAGCCTGGCATACCTGCAAAGGTTTCGAGTCAGACAGATCAAGGTGGATCGTTTTTTCGTCAACGATCTGGATGTTCACGAAAGGCAGGGGAGCGCGCTCTTGTCGGCGATCGTGACACTTGCGCGCGCGCTGAACATGGAGGTGGTGGCAGAAGGTGTCGAAACAATAACCCAGTTGAACAAGCTAGCCTCTCTGAATTGCGATCAGGCGCAGGGCTTCTTGTTGAGCAAGCCGTTACCTGCCGCAGCCTTTCAGCAATTCTTGAACGGCATCGACAGGATGTCGCATGGCAAACCAGAAACGCGAGCTGTCGTTGAGCCTGGTTAGCGGGCTCGGTCAAGCGAAGTGTCGTGGTGGAACACTCTCGCCCGACGGAGCGCGAGTCGCGTGGCAGTCCGTTGCCCTTATCTCGCATGACCGCTAACTTGCAGCTGCAACGTATTTGCCGTCGCCGCCAGAGTTTGCGCCCATGCGTTTTGCACCATAAAACCCCCGGTATCGTGCTTCATTCGCCAACGCGTCTTTGTCATGATGCGAGAATTAATACTTTGCAATGCAGATTGTTTTCCGGAAGACGCATAGGGCATTTTCCCTACATATTGCCGTTACAAATTTTCCTGACAAGCTTGGATTTTTGCCCGGCTATTAAACTTTTCCCTGCAAACGTCGTTATTAGATTAAGGATCACCATCGGGCTCAGCGCGATTGGCGCTTTGAACAATGTGCTTTGCCCGTGAGGCGGTGATCACTGAGTTTGTCGTCGTGTCCTCAGCAACATGCTTTCAATATTGAAAGCAATCCGCACGGCTTTTTGTGGACACCACAACACCGTAGCCTCAGTCCCACAAGACGATGCGGCGGGCGACGGCGAGTTCTAAAAGACAAACACGGACCATTGGTTCGCCGGTTGAACGAGTACGGGTCGAAACTGCTCTTCAAGAAATGCGGCAAGCTTCCGCGCGAAGTGCGGACCCCGCCACAGTGAGGAGAGCGCTCGTCTCCATGCTCGATTCAGTCGGCTATATCAATGAAGTTGAGGCGGCTGCAAGCGTCAAGGTGATGCTGAGTTCACCAGCCGGGCGTCTTCGTCGATAACTTCCGACGGTCCGCGCGCTAGTGACTTGAACAGGAAGGAATAGCGGCCATGCAGAACCGGAGCAGGCATCATGCGTCTCGTTACACGAAACCTGGATAGCACGGGCAGTCGCATCGAATTGACAGGTCAGGGTGTAATGGCCGCTCAGGTCATCCGCCTGCGTCGGTTGGGTGCGAAAGTGCGTCCTGCACTTCGGCGTTTGCTCGAAGCCTACGTGCTGTTCCCGCTATTTGCGGCAATGCTGCTCGTGCTCGCGTGGACGGCCGTCATTCATCTGGTCACTGTGGAACACGCCGTTGCCCGGGGTGCCGCGGTGGAATTGAGCCGCGAACTCGCCGATACCTATGAAGTGCAGATGGTGCGTGATCTCGTCGCCATAGACCAGGCGCTCAAGACGGTCAAGTACGTGTACGAGACGAGGGGCAGTGTGCGGTTGTCGGAGTTGCAGGAGCAGGGCCTGTTGCCCTTCGCGATCGTGTTCAAGGTAGCGATCGCTGGCAGCGACGGCCGTCTTCGTGACGCGACACGGGTGCAGGCGCCCACGACCGTAGTAGACCAGCCGTATTTCACCGTGCAGCGCGATCGCGCCAACGACAGTCCGGTGCCGTTCGTAAGCGGGGTCACTCGCAACGCCACGACCGGCGTCCCGGAAATTATCTTCAGCCGGCGACTGAAGAACGCAGCCGGGGGATTTGCCGGGATCGTCATGCTCTCTGTGAACCCCGGATATTTCACGAGCAACTACGACCACTCGCGCATGGGTAACGAAGGCGTATTGGCGCTGCTCGGCACGGATGGCGTGATGCGTGCCGAGCGAGTGGGCGAACGGTCCTCGTGGGGCGCGGTCCTCTCGAGGACGGCCATGCAAGCCGCCGAAGCATCGTCCGACCTGCCCGCCGTGCAGCCGTGGGATCATGGCGTGCGCCGCTATACGAACCTGCGCCAGTTGCAGGACTTCCCGCTCATCGCGATAGTCGGTCTTGGTCAGGAGGAGCAACTCGCGCAGTTCCGAAGTCACCGGCGTGCTTACCTGCTATGGGCAAGCTCCGGCAGTGCGGTGCTAATCCTGCTGGCAGCTGCACTTAGCCGCTCGAGCTGGCAGCTCGCGGTAAGCCGGCGGCGAGCACGGCGGGCACAGCAGACCTACTACGCCGCGTCAGAAGCGAGTCTCGACGCCTTTTTTGTCCTTCGCAGTCAACTAGACCCGAACGGCAAGATTATCGGCTTCATGGTGCAAGACACCAACCGGCGTGGTGCAGACCTGTCCGGACTACCGCGCGACGGCTTGATCGGCCAGTCACTCGACGTGGCGTTTCCTCGATCCCATAACGACGGCATGCTTGATGAGTTTGCGAGCGTCGCGAGGACGGGCGTGATCGAGGAGCGGGAGTGGGTCCACGAGCGGCGCGATGCATCGTCGGCATGGCTGCAGCGGCAGGTCGTGCGCGTGGAGGGCGGCGTGGTAGTGATGATGCGCGACATCAGTTCCCGAAAACACGCCGAAGTCCGGCGCGAGGAGCAGAATCGGGTACTGGAAATGATCGCCACCAGCACACCATTGGCAGACGTGCTGTCTTCCATGATCCGGCTCCTCGAGTCACAGATCACAGGGGTGGTGTGCACCGCCTTGCTGTGTGATGACGACGGCCGGCACTTGAAGTTGGGCGCTGCGCCCAGCTTGCCAGAACGCTATGGCAAGCAGATGCGCGGCTCGCTGATTGGTCCGGATGCGGGGCCGAGCGGTCGCGCGATCCATTGGCGCCAGCCGGTGTACGTACTGGATGTGACGCAGGATGCGCATCTGGGTGTTCAGATGGAAAGCTGCGGCATGCATGGCTACGGCGCATGCTGGGCGCAACCCATTCTGTCGCATGACGGCAGCGCGCTGGGTGTACTTACGTTGTTCGTACGGCATCCTCATGAGCCGACATCGGACGAGGGACAGGCCATCGCAATGGCGACGCGCATTTCCGGCATCGCGATCGAGCGCAGCCAGGCGGAGCAACGTATCCGGCACATGGCGAACCACGACGCGCTAACCGGCTTGCCCAATCGTACCTTGCTCTCCGATCGTCTGAATCAGGTCTTGCTGCACGCGCAACGCTATCAGCGCGGCGTGACTGTGGTCTTTATCGACCTCGACAATTTCAAGCTGATCAACGACAGCCTCGGTCATCGCGCCGGCGATAACCTGTTGAAGATCGTGGCCGAGCGCATGGCGCGGTGCGTACGGCGCACCGATACCGTGGTGCGGCTCGGTGGTGACGAGTTTGTGGTCGTTCTGTTTGACCAGGTACAGGACGGAGGAAGTTTTACGGAGGTCATCGAAAAGATTCGCGATACGATTCGCGCGCCGGTCGAGCTGAACGACCAGATTTTTCAGATGACGTGCAGCATGGGGCTCGCGAGCTATCCAAACGACGGTGTTGACGCGGAAACACTGCTCATGAACGCTGATGCCGCGATGTATCGCGCAAAAGAAATGGGCCGCAACAACTATCAGTTGTACACGTCCGAGATGAACATCAGGGTGCACGCGAAACTGCGGCTTCAGGAACAGTTGCGGCACGCGCTCGCGAACGAGGAGTTTCGGTTGGTGTATCAGCCGCAGGTCGATTTGCAAACCGAGAAGATCTTTGGCGTGGAAGCGCTGTTACGCTGGGATCATCCGACAGAAGGGCTGGTCTCGCCAAGCACGTTCATTCCGCTTGCGGAGGAAACAGGACTGATTGTGCCGATCGGCGACTGGGTGCTGCATACGGCCTGCCACCAGAACAAGGCGTGGCAGGACGCGGGGATGCCGCCCATGACCATTTCTGTCAACGTCTCGGCGCGGCAGTTCTTGCAGAAGGAATGGGTGGGACGGGTGGCGCATGCGCTGGCCGTGAGCGGGCTCGATGCACAGTATCTCGAGCTCGAGCTCACGGAGAGTCTCATCATGCAGGATCTCGATGGCGCCATTGCTGTCATGACGCTGCTGCAGGCCATGGGCGTGCGCCTGTCTATCGATGACTTCGGCACCGGCTACTCCAGCTTAAGCGCGTTGAAACACTTTCCGATCGTGCGCCTGAAAATAGATCAGTCGTTTGTGCGCGAACTACCTGACGGCGAGGATAACCGCGCCATCGCGCGTGCCGTTATCTCGCTCGGGCGGCAATTGAATCTCAAGGTGATTGCAGAAGGCGTCGAAACGGAGAAGCAACTTAATTTCCTGCGCGACAACGACTGTCACGAAATCCAGGGCTATCACTACAGCAAGCCGGTTACGCCGCGCGAGTTGGAGCAATTGCTGAGGGCACCTTTCGCTTGGCCCTCGGATGAGGTCGCCGAATATGCGTCTCTCCAGCCGTCAAAGCGACCTGAAAGGACGTGAAGCCCTGATGAGAGGTCTTGAGAGGCAGGTCAATTCCAGCGCCAACGCACCGGCTCTTTCGAATTTGGCACGGAACAGCCCTGAGTTCAATGAGATATGCCACGGCGAATCGTTTTTAGTCCACGACAAAACTCAGCTCTAATGCAAATCCCACCCGGCCCACCATATTGGTGTTTCAAGAAGTCCGATGACTTCCTCGAAGCCCGCGCCCAGCGGGCTTAATGAGATGGTCACTCCCACCCTACACGCGAGTTACGCTGCAGGGTGTTTTGTTTCTGGAGACCATCCTGCAAAGTGTGACGCTGGTTGGAATCGATCTGGGTATTGGTGACGGTATCGTTGATTCGCAAGAAGGCGGGAATTTCCTCCCCGCAAGGGTGTAGCCATCGGATTGACAATCGAGTGGGTAACGTCAACTGGAATATCCGACTCGACCATGCGCAAGTTGACGGCATTTGAGTTTGCCAAGTGTCGTCAAACGATGCTCGGCAACAGGCTAAAGGGCTGGTACTTGGTTGCGGATAAACAGATCTAATCTTAATGGCCAATTATTCAGTTATGCGAACCAATTGGTTGGCTCCTGCATCGAGTAGAGTCCAAACTCCAATGAAAGCATGTTAAGTCTGTGAATCACATGACACAGCGGTTCATAAATCACAAGGAGGGTGGCGGTGCCGGGCGGTGAAATCGGCGGAAGCATAGCGCTAGCGTGGAACCCCGAGTGTCGTGGGAGGTGCTGACGTCCGCACGGTGAGAATGCTTCGGATGGTAGCTAGAGATTGTTCGGCCGCCGGACTTGGCGCTTCTCGGCGTGGAATCGAAAACTTTTGACTCCCAAGCGCCTGCAAACGGCGGAGATATAGGGCTTGCCCGGTGTGGCGCATCGTTCGACGGCAAGAGCAATGGCTGCGTCACCGACATGCCGACACAGCCATTCGAGCGTTCGACGGTCTCTCTCGTTGTATAGCCTGACCAAGTGCTCCATTTTTGCTCCTGGAAATACTGTTCAGACATACAGTGCTGGTAATATATACAGCATTATCGAAGATGCAAGCTCGCCACCTGTCGCGTGGTTGTGCCCCCGCGCATCGCGCCACAAGGAACAGCGAGGCAAGATTCTCTCCGCGCTGCGGAGAGAATTGACGATCGGTAAGGCGGGGTTCCGCACCTGCATGGTTTCCGGTAAGGTGGCCCCTCGATCCGTCCGCGTTGCACGCAACTCCTTTGGCTTTTACGTATGACTGATTTGATTTCCGGTTCCTTGCTCGACGACGTTCGACAGCTTATCGATGGCGCACGTGCCCGCGCGGCCGCTGCAGTGAACGCAGAACTCACCCTGCTGTACTGGCAGGTCGGTCGCCGCATTTTTGATGATGTACTGCGAGGAGCGCGAGCCGAGTACGGGCAGCAAATCCTGGCCACGTTGTCTCAGCAACTGACGGCAGAGTATATGTCCGGTGTGCCATGGTGAGACCGACGCATACCCGTCCACTACCGCCTGCAGCGAAAGATCGTAGAGTTCAATGCTGCGAGCGATGTCCCGCTCGATGACCAGCATCAGGTTCCGGGCGTTTTCCTCGGCGTGGTTGCTTGCCCTTGGGGCCGGCTTTTACATCAAAGCTGACCTTCTGGTTCTCCTGCAGCGATTTGAAACCTTCTGTGCGAATTTCGGAGAAGTGCGCGAACAGATCCTCGCCGCCGTCGTCCAACGTAATGAAACCAAAGCCCTTCGCATCGTTGAACCACTTGACCGTGCCGGTTGCCATCTTGAATTCCTGAAAAGTAAAACAACGCGCGAGCGCGATCCGCACAGCGTGACACGCGGAATGTTGGCAAGTCTGACGGTCTGTACCAATCGGTGGCAGATGGCATGCTGGTGATAATTCAAACAAAGATTCAAACAAGCCAACTAGCGTGTTTACCCTTGTTAGGCTCGCACGACAAGGCTCTTAAGGGATTCAAAAATTGGATTCAAACGCAGGTCGCATCAGGCAGGACGGCCGAACAGGAAAATATACAGACAAAATAGCTCGCCACGCGATGTAACAAAAGGGGTTGATTCCTCGTGCTGCACCGCATTACCATGGACCCTTCTGAGAGATGCAGTAAGCAACGCGCGTATGTATCGCAGCATCGGCCGACCGCTGTTGACGGCACCGAATATGCGCGCTTTGCTGCAGCTAAAATATAACGACAAGGACGAGAGAATGCTTAGTCCTCACGAATTCGCTACCCTGATGCTGATCAAGAACGCCTCCCGTCAATTCGACCCGAGTCATGAGGACCTTGATGCGCTGCTGACGCATCAACTCATCGCCCTGGACAAAGACCCGCCTGGCCAGTTGCGCCCTTACGTCACTCGCGACGGCGGGGCGATCCTTCGCGCAGTAGCACGGGCTCGCTAGGAATTCACCCTCCCCAAAAGTAACACCGTTCGCCCTGCCGCATGGCCACGCGGCGGGGGTCACACCTGAGCGTCCCCATTGATACCTCCGACTGGTGGATTAGCGTCATTTATATGATTAGTAATACATATAAATGATCGGAATCAGAACTTTTGTTCGTCGGTTCTGAGCAGGGGATTCAGCGCTCATCGATCAACCCGGTCCATCGCGTCAAGGTTTGCGTCCGATTCCCCGGACACGCGACGGATCATCTTCAGGAGCTGCATCATGAGTTTGTTGTCGCCCGAGCAAATCGCTGCCACGCAAAAAGCCAATCTGGACACGTCGCAGGGTCTGGCCAACACCGCGCTCGAAGGTTTTCAAAAGCTGGTTGGACTTAACCTGCAAGCCGTCAAATCGATGCTCTTCGAAAACCAGGATACGGCGCGCAACGCGCTGTCGGTCAAAGATCCGCAAGAGCTGGCCGTTTTGCAGGCCCGCCTGATGCAGCCGGCTGCCGAGAAGATTCAGTCCTACAGCCGTCAGGCGTTCGCGATTGTGGCGGAGACACAAACCGAGTTCGCGAAGGTCGCCGAGGCGCAATACGAAGCGTATAACCGCCGGGTGCAGGCGCTGATCGACAACCTCGCGCAGAGCGCGCCGGTTGGGTCAGAGGCCACCATTGCCGCGCTGAAGTCGACCATGACGGCGACCGATACGTTCTACGAGACGGTCCAACGCACCACCCGACACGCGGTCGAAGTCACCGAAAGCAACTTCAATGCAGCGGCTGCCGCAGCGTCGAAAGCAACCCAACAGGCCGTCGAGCAAGCGTCACGGGCCGCGAAGAAATAATGAGATGTGCACACCCCGCTTTGTCGTCTCGACCCGGAGGAGTGCATGGATAGCTCCCGCAGCCCGTCTGCATGGTCGGACGGCAGGAGCCGTTGCCCAACATCGTTAATCACTGACCGATAGGAGGAGATTGAGCTATCGCAAAGGAACTGGCCTTGGTGACAGGCGGCATGGGCGAGCTGGGCGAAGCCATTAGCGTCAAGCTCTATGACGCGGGTTATACGGTCGTGGTCACGCATTCGCTGAACAATACGGGCGCCGAGACCTGGCTCGCGCAGATGGCTGCTGATGGCCGACAATTCCACGCCTATGCGCTCGACGTGGGCGACTACGAGACCTGTCAGCAATGTGCGCAGCAAATCAAGAACGAGGTCGGCCCGATCGACATTCTGATCGACAACGCGGGCATTACGCGCGATGCGAGCGTGAAGAAACTGGACAAGCTCAATTGGGACGCGGTGATCCGGACCAATCTCGACTCGGTGTTCAATATGACGAATCCGCTGTGCGAAGGTATGGTCGAGCGTGGTTGGGGCCGCATCGTCAATGTGTCGTCGATCATCGCCTCCAAGGGTGGCTTCGGCCAGACGAACTACGCGGCCGCCAAGGCCGGCATGCATGGCTTCACGAAGTCGCTGGCGCTCGAAGTGGCGAAGAAAGGCGTGACGGTCAACACGATCTCGCCCGGATTCATCGCGACCAAGATGGTGACCGCGGTGCCGCAGGAGGTGCTCGATACCAAGATCATTCCGCAGATCCCGGTCGGCCGGCTCGGGCAGCCCGAGGAGGCGGCGCTCGTGCTGTATTTATGCTCGCGGGAGGCCGCGATTGTGCCCGGGCCAACCTTGCGATTAACGGCGGTCAGCATCTACAGTAAAGCAAACGGGCAGTCGAACACGAGAATAGGAGTTCGCCATGAACATATCCTGGGTGGGCGTGGTGGTCGGTTCATTCGTACTCGCCATGGCGGCGACGTTGATCATTGGTCACTATCGCCGCGAGCATCGGCGCGAGCGGCTACTCCGTCGGATGGACCATCATCACTTTTGGGACGTGATGCGTCGCCGACCTTGACAGCGCCCCTACCCAGGGACGCCGATTCGTAACGCGGGACAAACCGAGCCGCAAGGAACCCTGCGGGATGATGAGCGTGACGTGCGTCGCTCCCTACAGCTTTCTGTCCTGCGTGCGTACGTTGCCCCTATGAGCACCAACAACCCACCGCTGACTCGGTACTAACGTCAATGACAAGTCAATATGAGCATCCGGCTAACCCAGCACTGCCGAGCATCACCGTGCGGGCTGCGACGGGCCAACTGAGAGTCGTTTCCGTCTGGCAGGCGTTTGGACGGTATGCAGTGCAGGCGCAGCGGACGACCGTGCACTGCAAAAGGAAGAGCGGCCTGGAGGAAATGACCGTCGTATTTGAATCGATCTCGCTCGCTGAACTGAGCGAAATCGTCCGTCGTCTGAACGCTTTGTCGTGGGTGAGCGCCGCGTCGCTCCACGTCGCGACGGGCGCGGCCTCCCGGGAGCGAGACCGATCGAGAACTGAGCACCAGTCGCACACACCTGTCGGTGAAGAACAAGAACCTTGAGAGGAGTAACGTATGAGCGTCGATGACTATGCACAACAAGAGCTTGTTCATATTGAGAGAATGATTGTCGAACTCGAGCGACTAACGCAAAACGGCCGAGTCATAGCGGAACAAGACCCCGTCACTCGACCTGAATACTGGCGAAATCGTATTCATGATTTGCTGAATGCCTCGGAGGTGAGCGTTTTCACGACGAAGCATGCTGCTGTTTTATTGGAAAGGCTGACGAGCCTATCGGAGGTGTTGGACCGACATAATCGGCCCGATCGATCAGATCAAATAGGGTCTGTCCAGACAGGGGTACCGTGATAAGGATCCCGTACTGCCTTTGCAACCACGACCGGTCCCAGCTAGGAGAAGCAACTCGGAACCGTCCATCAACACAGCGAGGTTTCACTTGGAAGCGCTTACGCTGGAGCAGCGCATTCGGACACGCGCGGATGAACTTTGGAAGCAGGACGGCAGTCTCGAGGGCTGCGCTGACGAATACTGGCGGCAAGCGCGACAACTCGTTGAACTCGAGGTAGCCAAAGAGTCCGCAGCAACTAGGGACGGGCACGGCGCCAAACATAACAAATCTGACGTTGAGAATAGTCAAAGAAATACTGCTCATAGATGGGTCGTCGCAGAGATGTAAACGCGGGTGTCGCGAAAAGCGAAGGATGAATTCGATATGTTTAGATTGTTTATATAACCAACGGGGGCATCCCTCAGACAACGACGGTCGGGCTGCTGTGCCATTCATCACGCAGTGGGTTGCCGATCAGCGTGTGCCCGCACACCGGTGGCCGTCGCTATCGGTAACGCAATGAAATCCCGCTCCGGAAATCGCGGTGTAGGTCTTCGGAAACGGCAGGTAGAGTTTCGCAATCCAATGTATTGCTCACGGAGGACGTGAGAGACGGTACGCGTCGCTTGTGATGCTCAGGCTTGTGTAACAGGATGAAAAAGTATGCGCAGGGGCAGCCCCGCGCTGGAACACCAACGGGTGGAAAGGGCAACAGCAGTACCTTTTGTTCATAACTGGAGCGCTGGCGATACGCCACGGGAACTCCTTTCCAGCCAACGCGCACACGTTACGGATTGAACCTGCTCCCGCATCCGGTTCCGCGTTTGACAGGAGGGCGACATGAGCATCACCAACGCGCGGGTCGCTGTGGTCGACGACGCACCCGTAGCTATGGCTACCAGCCGACTTCTCCGCTCACATGGCATAGAAGCCGCAGCCTTTGCAGATGGCAGTGTGTTTTTGGATCGCCTATCCGCAACGCCAGCCTACCGTCCCGCATACGTGATGCGGAATCTGAATATGCCTGGACTTAACGGGTTCGATTGACGATATGGGCGTCCGACGGACGGCGTTGGCTGCGGCCGCAATAGCCTGGTTAGACAAACCGTACGACCGGAATTTCCTGGTCAAGACGGTGCGCGAAGCGCTGAGCGCGCAGGAACAGAGAAATAAAAGTTGCCCGCTCGATGAACTGCACCCCAAAAGTTGAACGGGTGTCCAACTTTTGGGGTGCAGTTCAGTCGAACAAGCGGCGGCCGCTGCAGGTTCGTTAGTGGATCAGGCGAAAGCTTTAAAGGCGCACGTCAGATTCTTTAGGATTTCAAACGAAAACATCGCTCATGCTTGATGGGTCTAGTTTTTGCGCGCGCGAGTCTGGTATCGAAAAGACATTGAACAAGAACAATAAGTCGTTGAATTCGCGACCGCGTCCGTTGACGCATTGGACGTGGTCGTTAGCAGCCTGATGAGTCTCTCAGCTCGTCTTTAGCCTTCTTTCAGATAAACATTCGAGAAACAGGAAGAACAATTTTCGCGTCGACCTTCATAATTGCGGGCAATCATTCGATAAAAGATCATGCAGACATTGTCTTTAGCGCCGCCCCTTCAGTTTTCCACTGTCCAATTCTTACTTACCGACATGGACGAGACATTGACCTACAAGGGTCGTCTGGCCGCAGCCACATACATGGCCCTCGAGCGGTTGCAGGCAAGCGGCATTCGAGTGGTACCTGTTACCGCCGCGCCTGCTGGGTGGTGTGATCAGATGGCGCGCATGTGGCCGGTCGATGGCGTGATTGCCGAGAACGGCGGCCTCTTTCTCAGGCATGAGCCAAACGGCCACAGCGTCGAGCAGGTTTACTGGCATCCTCCGGGAAGCATTGCCAACATACAGAAGCAACTTCAGGTGATCGCCGGGGTCGTCGAGGAGGCTGTCCCTGAGGCTCGACAGGCCGACGATCAAGCGCTTCGGCTAACCAGTCTTGCCTACAAAACGTACGGGGACGGACGTGGATGACCGGATTGTCGAAGCACTCGTCGACGCAGGGGCTGATGCGACCATCAATAATCTTTGGGCACTAGGCTGGATTGGCGGCTACGACAAGTTGTCGATGTCGATGTCGATATCGATCCGGGTGCTTGCCGAAACCTTTGGTATTAGTGCTGAGGCCGCTACTGAGTTGGTTGCCTATTCCGGCGACTCAACAAACGATGGGCCGATGTTCGGCTTCTTCAAACATACGGCGGGCGTGAGCACTATTGTCGGTTACTTACCACAATTTCCCGTTCCCCCCGCGTGGGTCACCAGCGGTCCAGGGGTGTTGGCTTCGTCGAATTCGCGGACGCGATCCTTAGAACACGGATTTAATGCGCGCCTGTGGAGTCGTTGGTTAAATGATTCGTCTGTTTCGGGGTGCGCTCACGATTCGGATGAAAACGGAATAGCCGCACCGCACAAACATGTAAATCAACGACCTCGCGCGCTTGTCTTGTCGCAGTCCATACCGCGACTGCATGAGAAGCAGGAAGCCTTACCCATAAAGGTGCCGCGGAACGCAATTGTCGGAGCGGGGTGAGACAAACACCCAAACAGCAACTCTTTGATTTATAGGAATATTTAAATAGGGCCGCCTCGCAAACCCGTGCCAGTGCTAGAGTTCGCTAGCCCGGTAAACTGCCTCAAAATACAGGCGACCCCTGAAAGCATCGCCTGTTGCGCTTGGGTCTTGATCGGCACAAAGCGCATGTGCGGTCGCCTTACCGCCTCGTAGATTGCTTCGGCATCGGCCGCATCGGTCTTGTTGCTGTTTACGTAAGGTCGAAACGAACTGCGGGGCAATCAGGCGCACGGTGTGTCCGAGCTCCGGGAGTTCCCGGCCCCAATAATGCGATGACCCACACGCCTCCATGCCTACTACGCATGGCTCGAGTTTTGCGAAAAACGGCAGTACGTCAGCGCGGCGCAGTTGCTTGCGTACGACGAATTGCCCCTGCGAATCCACTCCATGAACCTGAAACAAGGTTTTTGCCAGATCCAATCCAACGGTCTCTATCTTCATGATGAACGCTCCTCTGCCGTGGAAGTCACGACCTCTCCACTTTGGCATATGCCTACCCCGAGGGGAGGGGGTCGTCCATCACATCACAGCCTTAACGAATCCCGACCGACCCTCGCATTTGCCTTGTGAAGCGGAAAATCCGCATCACGATATTGCGCATGACGATAGCGGTCATGGGAAACAGATAGAACCACGCAATCAGGATGATCGGCCCGCGCATGACGAGGAAAAGCGTGACTAGTGAGGTAATGTAAAGACCGCATTCCAGTCCATAGGGACGGGCCTGGCGAACGCGACTATATATCCGATAGACGCTCCGTGTCAGGCAAAGGTAGCCAAGGTTGTACAGCAGGATCCCGGACATGCCGGAGTCTGAGATCCGGTCAAAAAGGAAATCGAAGTACATCGGCATGCCAACGATCTTTTCGTCGTAGAGAATAGCGGAGACGTCGTAGGTCGGCTTGTTTGGGAAGAGCGCGCGCGGCGTGAACGAACTGATCAGTTGCATGAACCACGAACCGTTATGGTAAAGCTGGTGATCGATGATGTACTGGAGGTATCGGAGATAGTCCGCGGTCGCGTCGCTATGGGCGAAGTAGTTGCTGTTTTCGGCCGCCGCTCCAATGCCGGGAAGTCCGCGGGTATCCGAGGTCATAGCTGTAATGAGTGACATACCCATCTGCTTTTGCCAGTCCGCAAGAAGCGAGATGCCGGCGACCAAGGCTAATAACACAGCGGTCCGGCCTGAGATAACGCGCCAGTTCAAGCTCGGCACCGCGACTAGCACAGCGAGGCAGGTGATGGCGATCGGCGCCAGCATGGTGGTCCGGTTCGCGGCACTCGATGAAAATACTGCGCTTGTATAAATACACATTAACGCAACCGGGCCCCAACGATGACGCTGAGCGTACGACGCCTGGATCGTTGCGAACGTGACCACCATGAACGAACCCAGGACGGAGGCAAGGGGTATATCGGACGACTCGAGTTGCACAATGACGGCGTACGCAAGGCTCACCGAGATGAAAAATAACAGCCTTAGCACACCGATTTTTGTTTCGCGTCCAGCTTTGCATTTCGTGGCTTTCTGAGGTGGGACTCCGACGCCGACTTTATCCGTCCAGAAGAGCAGCACCAACATGGTCGAGAGGACTACGCCGTAACCATACATGGTGAGTGCGCCGGTGTACTGCTGCAACAGCGCGCCTGAATTCTGCGCTAGCAACGCGACTCCATAGCAGTGGTTAAAACCCCATACTGTCATTGAGAACAGATACACGACACGGTAGTCGAGCAGGCCACGATAGCGTGGCATGACGGCCAGCAAAAAGCTTAGCGGAAAAATCAAGCTAAGCTGAGCGCCCCACGCCGGGTCGATCCATAACAGCCAAAGCAGACCCGTTCCAATCAGCATCGGAATCATGGGTACAGGACCAAGTCCCGTTACTCCCGCGGCAGGTGTCATAGGTAAAGATGCCGGCGTAGGCGTGTCAGTCCAGAATCGGTTCATGTCAGGTTCCGCGCTTCCTACGTTGGCAGACCGTCCGCGAGGCGCTCATCGCTGTTGGTGCTTCGGCCCGGCATCTCACTCGGGAAGTTCGCTCGGGTAACTTCAACGCGTGCCCGAGCGCGGAATGCTGTCGGTGACATGTTGAGTCGTTTGCGAAAGACCTTGGCTAACCGTGCACCGCTGCCCATCCCGCTGCGACGGGCGATCTTGTCAATCGGCAGATTGCTTTCCTTGAGCAACTGGCAAGTACGGTTCAATCTCGCGCACAGCAAGTACTCTGAGGGTGTCACACCCATCTCCTCCCGAAACCGTCGCAGAAAGTTGCGCTTGCTCATTGCCACGGCCCGGGCGGCATCGGCAACTGAGATCAGCCGGTCACAGTTCGTTGCCAGCCATTTTGTGGACGCAAGAATCTTCTCGTTGCCTCTTGACGCAGCAACTTGGGATTTCAGATGAGTCTTCCCGGTTCCATCATTGAACTGGAAGCGCGCGGTCCATGGTCGAGCAGGCGCAGAGTCGACGTGAGCGCTGGTTGCGGGCGATGCGCTTGTTGGTGCTTCACGCTGTTCCAGGCCGTATTGCGTGACGATCGGCGCGTGAGGACCGGTTCGAGGTGTGAGCAATAGCCGCACGTTATAGATACGGCCATCTGCTCCCTCCAGCGACGGCATCTCATTGATCACGTGCAACACGCAGTTGATTGTGTCCGACACGTTGTCCGAGGCGCCATGCTCGGAGTCCAGGAAAAATACGATGCCGACTTGCGCAGTCACATCGTTCCAGTTAAAAATTGGCGCACCCGCGTCGAGACCCAACAGTTGCAGATTGCGTTCAGCGTCGCGCATACAACCTCCTTAATAGGAAGGATTGCTTTCCTTCGTAGCGGTGGGAACCTGCCGCGCCGCACCCAAACACGATCTATTGGCCTTGGCTGATTTTTCTATTTCCATAATGGACTGACGTATATCGGCCATGGGGAGGCGGGATATTTTCTTATCAAAAGACAATTGATCTAATTTTCTTTAAATCGCCATTTTATTGATTGAGAATTAAAAACAGCAAGTGCTCACTACCACCCGCAATCGTTATCTTCGCCGATGCAGATGCTGAATCAAAACAAGATCGGCCGTAAATTTCTCTATAAAAACAAGAAACTATTTATCAATTTTCAACTGTTCGGTATCGCACATTACATTGGACTTTTCTCCTTATACCTGGTTTTCTGCATTTTCCAGACATTCTCCGACGACACAAACATAAACGTTCGCACGGACTCGTTTCGGCTCCGCCGGATTGGGTAAGTCGTCGCATGATGGTAGTGAGGCTGAGTGAGGCTGCCCTCAGGCCCGGAACATACTTTCACTGCTGTGTCTCATACGATCACGGAAACGCGAGACGCCCAGGACCTACAATCGGGATAGTTTGACGTGGCCACATCTCAAACCACTGCGTGGTCAAACGAGGTGATAAAACTGAAAGCATTGAGCGCCCCGCCATTCCATCCAATAGTACATCTTTAAAACTATGTCATGCCAAGTTAATGAAATTTAACAACATTTAATATGTTATTAAAACAAAACTTCCAATTTATTTTTGCGCTGAATCTTAATAAAATTAAGAAAGCAATGATGATATGGACTTGGGAATGAGGAATGAGGAATGAGGGATGAGGAGGAGTGTCGCGGTAGATGGGGCATTGAGACTGGTCAGCTCTTGGTCTTCAAGCAGGTGAAGCACGTGACACAGCAAGCCAGTCCACCTCCGGCACATTCGCGTTGCTGCTCGTCGCTCTTATCCAGCCGAGCACGCCCTCGCCATTGCCTGGCACCGGCCGGCCATGCCTCGACGCTGAGTTCCATACGAAGTCGCCCTGTGTCCACGTGCCGAGAGCCGGCATGGACGGAGCCGAGAAGGTCGGCAAGGCGACCACGGGCGCAATATAGAGGGCGCCCGAAGGGCCAAAGAGGACGTTGCCAAGCGCCGCCGCCAGGTATTGTCTGGAAGACGGGCGAGCAGTCAGTTCAACACGGGCGAAGGCGGCTCTTGCCGGCGGCACAATATGTTGTGAGTAGATCGTGGTCGTGCGCCCATTCTGGATAAAGCCATAACCGTTAGTGGGCACTACTCCACCGAGCAGGAAAACGCCGGCGTTCACGCCTTCGCCAAGGCGGAGTTTGCTTGCATCATGAAACGTGACCTGCACGCCGACATCGCCGCCGCCCGGCACCGCGTTAGCTCTCAACTGCACGAATACGTCTGCGGAAAAATCGTAGCAAGTGGCCGGGTCGACCGCAATGAACCACGCAATGGAGTTCGCTGTGTCGAGCGATGCGCCATAAAGCCATCGTCCGCCGCGCTGAACGGGCGACGCGAAACCGATAAGGCTCTCAGCATCAAAGGAATCGTCCGACATGTATGAAACAGGAAGGCGCCGCACTCCGATCGCCGCAGCGTAATCAGACACCAGACTAGTCGCACATTCCGTGCGCGCGGAGAGTGCAAACGTTTCATGTCCACATCCCACCGCCGCCACACCGGTAATATTCCGAAGGCTATAGAGACGATGATCGAATGCCGCGCTGGTGTTAGCCGCCGGGTTGGTTGTCGCGTCGAGCTGCTGCTGCGCAGAGCTGAGTGTAAGTTGCTTATCGAAGCGTCCACGCCCGATGTCCAGTCCATCGATATCAATTGTAGTACCCAGTCCACCGATGTTGATCAAATCGACAACGCCCTTATAGGCGACATCGGCGACCACGTTTTCGCCGTTGCATTTTCGAATGCGCAAGATCCCCTGCGTAGTGTTTAGCTTGGCGATCCCGCCCATCAGATAGCAATGGTCCAGGTAGATGTTGGAACCTCCTGAGTCGCACTGTTCGTGAATGGCATAAGTGTGCTGCTGCGCGACCGACGGAGCCGATAGAAGTGAGTTGCTGAACTGGATGTCGCCGGCGTTGGTAAGTTGCAGGGTGTAAAGCGCATGGTCGTTTGCATTTTCGAACGAGCACGTGTCGAATTCAACGTTGACGCTTTGCTGCCTGGCGGCCTCGAATGCGAAGCACTGGCTCAGCAACCTCCGCCCGCTGCTGTCAAGCACCGCTAGGGGATCAAGGCTTCCGTCTGAGAATTCGATAACCTCCGAGCGAAATACGCAATTGCGCAATTGCATCTGCGCAAAGTCCACGGTCATGGTGGTTCCGCCGGACGGTGGATCGATCTCGAAGCCGTGTTTCCCCGACCTTGAGAACCGAGAAGCTACGCCGCCTGAAAAGCAAACGCCCACATATCGGATATCGACTTCCTCCAAAACGTTCCGCCAGAACGTCCCGTTACCGACTACACCATAGAACGGCGTATGGTAAGCATCCCCGAGATACTTCCGGCCACCCACCAGTGCGAGTCGCCTGAGACTAACAAAGCCCTGAAGAAATATCATGGGTTTTTTTGCGCTCGACATTGGCACCCGGCTGGCCCAGAGGAGGTACGTGGAGTGCGGGCCGTCACCGGTCAACGTGATGGCGGTCACGTTGTTTGCAAGGTCCTTTTCGTTAGGGCTGTACTTGTGCGATAGCTCCAGCGTTTCCGCTATCAGGTAGCAGCCGGCAGGAGCGTAGACGCTCCTGCCTGTATCGAACGCGTGCGAGATGGCCGCTCTGAAGGCTGCGGTATCGTCCGCATGACCATCCCCCCTGGCACCGAACTGCATGACATTGATGTGCTCTTTGGCTTGAATGCAAAGCACTTCGGCAGGTGTTGGAGGAAACGGCTGAGCGTTGATTTTCTCCAAGGGCAGCACTGGCCTGCGTGTGCCGAGCGTGTCATTTGTCGGAAAACGATTGGGCCTCGCTTGCTTCGTGGGTGCCTGGGCCGTGCTTGTCATGCTAAGCGCGCAGCCTGCGAGGCATGCCCTTATGGCGTCTCTTCTCGATGGCAACTAAGGATCTCCGTTAAGTCTTTCGATAAAAATGATTTAGCAAAACGAATCAAAATTGAATGCGATAGATTTCCCTTCGGAACGTGTTTGGTTGCTTCGGTGACGCCCAAGCATATCGCTTAAGCCGGTTGCTATCGAGATGACAATAGTACCGGCTGTTCCTCACGCGCCAACATGTTGTCCGCATCGGTCAAGCCGGTTGCGCCATCAGTTCCGCTGCGTATGATCGGAAGCGTCAAGCGGTTCTAAAGGATTCGAATCTAATAGATGCCCGTGCATGCTGGCGCACGCATTGCGTCAGCGATCAGTAGTCCGCATTGGAAAAGTCATGCAGGAACGAACGTGGGAAATGATCCTATGAATCAGGCTTCAGAAAGCATTCCAATGGATTCGACGAATGATGACAACTTTCGTGTCGGTGACTACGTTGCTTTCGTGCTTCGCAACTGGCGGATCATAGCTGCAATAACGTGCGCGGTATTGGTAGTGGGTTTCGCCTACGCTTGCTTTGCGCCGCCCGTCTATCGCGCAGATGCAAGTATCCAGGTGGAAGCGGACGGACCGGATAATCACGAGCAGGTCGGCCAATTGCAGGAGATCTTCGACTCAAGGGCCAAGACAACCGCCGACACGGAAATGGAGTTGATGCGTTCGCGTCTCGTCATCACGGCAGCCGTGCGCAAGTTGAATCTTGATATTCAAGCCGCTCCGCGCTATTTTCCCGTGATCGGTGCGTGGTGGGCTTTGCATCATCCGGTAGACCAGCCGGCAGCTCCGGTGTTCGGACTGTCGCAGTACTCGTGGGGTGGCGCAAAAATAAACGTATCGCATTTTGATGTTCCGCCCGCTCTTGAGGGGAAAGAATTTTTCGTCGTTGCGGGAAATAACGGATCGTTTGAGCTCGTAGATCCGGACGGTGGCGTGCTCGCCCGCGGTAAAGTGGGTGAGAACGTTTCGGCCATGAGCGCCAGCGGACGCGTTGAACTAAACGTGAGTCAGCTTCGGGCACGACCCGATACGGAATTCAAATTGACCCGCGCGTCTGAATTGCAGGCGATCACGGACCTCCAGGAGACGCTGTTCATTACCGAAAGAAGCAAGCAGTCCGGTCTCGTATCGGTTTCGCTTGATGGACACGATCCGAAGCGCCTTGCGCGGATCGTCAATGCGGTGGCTAACGAATATGTAGCCCAAAACGTCAACAGGATGTCGGCGGAGGCTGAGCACTCGTTAGCGTTCCTCGAGCAGCAGTTACCCGTGCTGCGCGACGAGTTGGAAGCGTCTGAACAGCGATATAACGCGTTCCGAAATGAAAAAGGCACCGTCGACCTTAGCGAAGAAGGACGTTTGTTACTGCAGCAAATAGTCGATAACAAGTCTAGGACAATGTTGCTCGAACAGCGGCGCGCCGATGCGGCGCAACGTTTCCAGCCGTCGCATGAAGCGGTCGGCACGTTCGATGCCCAAATAGCATTGCTCACCCAGGAGTTGGGCGTGTTGACCAAGCGTGTGGCTGCGCTCCCGGACACGGAGCAGACCGCGCTGCGCTTGTCGCGCGACGTTCGAGTCAATACGGAACTCTATACGAACCTGCTGAATAGTGCGCAGCAGCTAAGGGTTATCAAGGCCGGGCGGATCGGTGGCGTGCGGCTGGTCGACAGCGCGGTGGTGCCCGAAAAACCGGTCGCACCAAACCGGCGGTTCGTGATGTCTGCCACGGTTTTGCTCGGGGTGGTACTTGGTATTGCCGTGGCGCGGGTGCGTACAGCGATCAACCAACATGTAGAGAGGTCGGTAGAAATAGAGAGGGTCTCCGGTATTCCAGTTTATGCCGTGGTGCCTCACAGCGATCGGCAGTTGCATATGCAGCGGCGCTTGCGGCGCGGCCGGGACGGTGCACGCGTGCTGGCGCTCGAAGCGCCCCAGGACGTAGCGGTAGAGAGCCTGCGGGTGCTCCGGACCGCGCTGCAGGGGCAATCTATCAGCGCCGGCAACAATATGGTAATGATCACCGGGACGCGCCCCGATGCGGGCAAGTCGTTCCTGTCAGTCAACTTCGCAGCGGTCTCGGCGGTCGCGGGACGGCGAGTGTTGTTGGTCGACGCGGACATGCGATGCGGCAACCTGCACACCTATTTCGGACGTGGTTGCGAAACCGGCTTCGCCAACGCGCTTGCAGGCACGGATGCAACGGGACTGGTCATGCACGACGTGATGCCCGGCGTGGATTTCTTGTCAAGAGGGGTGCCTATCGTGGCACCTGATGAACTGTTATTGGGCCACCGCGCTCAGGACATCCTGGCGCAATTCTCCCGTGAGTACGACATAGTGATTGTCGATACACCGCCGTTGCTTGCGGTAACCGACACCGCACTACTGTGCAAATGCGCGTCCACTACCTTGCTGGTCGTGAGGTATGGACAGCATTCGGCCGAAGAAATCGCGGAAGCGGGCAAGCGCTTGGGGCACGTAGGCGCGGCACTAAGCGGCATTCTTGTGACGGATGTTCCGAACGGAGCGTTCGCGTACAAGTCCGGTTACAGCAAGTATTACAAATGGGACAACGCGCATGAGGCTTAGCCGCACCCGACCATACCCCCTTTCATCCGAAACATTGCTCGCAAGAGGTTTTCAATGAATAGAACGGTTGCCTTGATCACGGGCATTACCGGCCAGGACGGCTCATATCTCGCTCAACTTCTGCTCGACAAAGGGTATGAGGTTCACGGGATCAAACGCCGCACCTCGCTGTTCAATACCGATCGGATCGATCACCTCTACCAGGGGCCCCATGCAGTGGATCGTCGGCTCGTCTTGCATCACGGCGACATGACGGATTCGATGAGCCTTTTGAGCATCATCCAGCGTGTGCAGCCGGACGAAATCTACAATCTTGCGGCTCAGAGTCACGTTGCAGTGTCGTTCGATGAGCCTGAATGGACGGCGAATGTAGACGGAGTGGGTACCTTGCGCATTCTCGAGGCCATCCGCACGCTTGGAATGCAGGGCAAGACACGCTTTTATCAGGCGTCGAGTTCGCAGCTGTTTGGTCTGGTCGAGGAGACGCCACAAAGCGAAACTACGCGGTTTTATCCGAGAAGCCCGTACGCCGTAGCAAAGTTGTATGCCTACTGGATTACGGTGAACTATCGGGAAGCGTACGGGATCTTCGCGTGCAACGGTATCCTATTCAATCACGAATCACCCGTGCGCGGTGAGACCTTTGTTACCCGCAAGATTACACGCGCGCTAGCGCGGATTGCGGTCGGAAGCCAGGACTGCCTGCATCTCGGGAACTTATCGGTTTTGCGGGATTGGGGGCACGCGAAGGACTATGTAGAGATGCAATGGCTGATGTTGCAACAGCCTGAGGCGCAGGACTTCGTAATTGCCACAGGCATTCAGTACAGCGTTCGGGAGTTCGTGTCGGCTGCGGCGGCTGAGCTTGGCATCACCATCCGGTTCGAGAAAAGCGGTTCCGACGAGGTAGGGGTTGTCGAGAAGGTCTCGGGAAAGCAGTTGCGCGTTCAGCGCGGCGACGTGATCGTGCGCGTTGACCCGGCCTACTTCCGGCCGACCGAAGTCGAAAACCTGATGGGCGACGCGACCAAAGCGCATATGCAGCTAGGTTGGTCGCCAACCACGTCGTTCGACGCGCTCGTCAAAGAAATGGTGCAATACGACTATCAGGTAGCAAAGAGGGATGCGCTTGTTACGCTCGCCGGATTCAAGGCGTTCGCTTACAACGAATGAAATCGGGGTCTTTTTTTAGCATGTGCTCGCCGCGTGAAAACGTGAACGGCGGTTCGTCATGCGGACCGCGCCCGCAGCCGGAAAGACACTCGGTCAAGTGACGGACTGTCCTCCCGTCTAATCGATGGTGCCTTGAGAACATGAGTCGAACGCTTCATAGAATTTCGCTCGGCCTGGGGGCGAATGCTTTCGGGCAGGTTGTTACCATCGCCATCCAGTTGATCTCGCTACCGGCGTTCCTGCATTTCTGGCCCCTCTCGCGTTACGGCGAGTGGCTGTTGCTTGCCGCGATTCCGGCGTATCTGTCGGCCGTGGACATCGGCATCCTGTCGGTCGGCATGAATCGTATGGCGATCCTCGCAGCAATGGGTGACATCAAGGCTGCAGAACGGATTTTCCAGAGCCTTCTATGCTTCGCAACAGCCGTGATCCTGGTAGTGGCTTGTGTGGTACTTCCGGCTATATGGTTCATCCATGTCGGCGATTGGGGCGCGAGCTTTGAGCACAGATTGACGCTGTCCCTGCTGGTAATTGCAGATCTTGCGTGCATTTACACGGGCCTGTTCGAAGCGGTGTTTCGCGTATGCGACCGCTATGCGCTGGGCGTCGTGGCCCTGAATTTCGCGCGACTCGCGGAGTGGCTTGGCAGCCTCGTCGGACTGATGGTGGGAGGCACGCTCGTCGATGTTGGATTGGGGTTGCTGGCCGGACGCCTGATTGCGACGGCGTCTACATGCATCTACCAGATATGCTGCTACCCGAATTACCGGTGGAGCTTTCGTGGCGCAAGCAGAGCTGAACTGCTCAGCATGGTCGCTCCTGGCCTGTCGTTCCTGGCTTTACCGGCAGCAAATGCACTGAGCATCCAAGGCATGGTGATCCTGATTGGTACCATGTTCGGAACACCGGCCTTGGCTGTGTTCAGCGCTTATCGGACGCTATCGAGGATCGCCTTTCAGTTAATCAACATGCTTAGTCGAGTTCTCTGGCCGGAGTTCTCCAGGCGATACGGAGAAAAGGCTTACGGGACCATGCACGAGTTGTATCGCTACGGTACGCTCGCGACGGTGGTGGCTTCGTTAGGTGGCGCGGCCGTGCTCTATTTTATCGGGCCGTTTTTGCTGCATTGGTGGACGCACGCGAAGATCGCCTACATTCCCGGACTTTTCAATCTTCTCTTGGTTGTCACCGCGTTCTCAGGGTCCTATCAGGTTGGTTTGATCCTGCTCGCTGCGGTCAACAAGCTTGCCGGCCTGTCCATCGTCTATATCAGTGCGTCCTTACTCAGTGTCGGCGCGTCGTATCTCGCCGGCAAGCATTTTGGGATCGACGGAGCAACCGCCGCCATGATGCTTACGGAGGTTGTGATGATCTGCACATGCTACTACTACGTCAGGGAATTCTTCGATGAACACACTCCCAGGCGAGCATCATCACTAGCCCCGCAGTGAACGAAAGGGCGATGTGTGAACAGACAATCCCGATTCCCATGCAGGGTCGATATGCTGGAGTCCGCGATGTATAAGGTGATCATTTCGAATGGCGTCTTCCGCTTCCACCTTGTGACGGCTGCCGTCGAGGCCGTCAGACGCGGGACGCTGGCGCTTTTCCTGACTGGCGCCTATCCGAAGGGTTGGCTTGCGAAAGCAGTGGAAAAGAAGATTGGGCTTGCGTCGCCGGGGATGCTGCGCTTCATGGACAGAGCGAACCCGGAGTTGGAAGAGCGCCAGGTCAAGCCGCTTTGGATTCCGGAGCTTCTTATTCAGGCCGGGGTGGCCTCAGTTCGGGCTCTTCGTCTGCATCGGGTCAATGAATGGATGCAAGGTATGGGGTTGTGGGCCTACGGCTGGCTAGCGTGCCGTTCGATCAAGAGCAGTGACGCCGATATCTACCACTACAGAGCTGGCTACGGTGGATGGTCAGTAAAACTTGCAAAAAGACGAGGAATGTTGTGTCTGTGCGATCACTCGGTCGTGAGCCCGCTTGTGTTTGATTTCATGGTCCATAACCAGGGGCGAATTCCGGGGTGCGATGTGATCGCCGGGACGCGGCTTTCACCTGCCTGGAAACATGTGTTGGCGGATATAGAGGCCGCCGATCACATTCTCGCCAACTCCGAACTGGTCAAGACGACATTGATATGTCACCAGATAGAGCGCGAGCGTGTCAGCGTGATCTATCAGGGTCTTGACGAGAAATTTGCAGAAAGTATCCCTTCCGGGCCGCATACGGGATCCCGTGCCGCGAATCATATCCTTTTTGCGGGTGAGGTTTCCCGAAGAAAGGGTTTTGATCTCGTCATTCAAGCTCTCGAATCTATTCCTCAGTCTGATTGGGTGCTAACAGTTGCCGGCAATATCGACGAAGTCACGGCAAAGGACTACGAACTGTTCATGAAGAGAGACAACGTTCACCAAGTGGGATTTGTTTCTAGAAAAATGTTAGCAGTACTTATGAAAAAGATTCCAATATTTCTTTTTCCGTCACTTGCAGAAGGGTCGGCCCGGGTGGTGTTCGAGGCGCTTGCTTGCGGTTGTTACGTGATTACAACGCCGAACGCCGGGAGCGTGGTCGAGGATGGACGCCACGGCGCCGTGGTGCCGCCGGGCAACTCGGAAGCGCTGCGGGCTGCGATTGAGTCGGCGTTGAGAAATCCTGAACTTGTATCAGAGACGGGGATGCGAAACCGGGAATTCGTGCGCCTTCAGTACAGCCAGTCTGCGTACGGCGACCAGCTCGACGCACTGTATCGAGGACTCCTGATGAATCGTACGCCTTCAACATTCCGAAGTGATGAGAGCGCGGTTCCGCATCAAGGCCCTTTATCAAGCGGCCCGGTCTGATTCGGAATTCGGTCATTTTTTTGGCGGTGTTTTTTGGGTTCTCAAGAGAAAGGAGGGGGACGTGAGCAAGATATCGGTCGTGACCATTTCTTATAACCAGGGAAAATATCTTCGTCGATGCATCGACTCTGTGCTTTCTCAACGAGATGTCGACGTGGAGATGATTGTTGTCGACCCGGGGAGTGCAGACGAGAGCCGTTCAATCATAAATTCATATGGAGACCACGTGATTCCCGTGTTCGAGGCCGATACCGGTCCCGCGGACGGCTTGAACCACGGTTTTAGTCGAGCGACTGGGCAGATTTACTATTTTGTCAATGCCGATGACTTCCTGCTTCCAGATGCATTGAGTTTTGTCGACAACTTCTTTAGTCGCGAGCGCGAGGTCGACGTGTTGCATGGGGGCGGATATGTGGCTGACCAGCACGACAAACTGGTCAGACGCTATTATCCGTCGCTGTTCGGAATACGGCTTTTTGCATACGGCGCAATCAATCTCTTCCAGCAGGGATTTTTCTTCCGTTCACGTGTCTATCGTGCCTCGGGAGGCTTCAACGAAAATAACAGGGTGTGCTGGGACGGAGAGCTATTCCTGCAATTCAAATTGCACGGCTCGCGCTTTTATGGCGTGTCACGGCCGCTGGCGGCATTTCGTCGCTACCAGGAAACGATCACGGGTGGCGCGTCTTACAGACGTAACCTGGATGTTGAGTACAGCAGACTGTTCGCGGATGCAATGGGCCGCGCGAGGAAACCCTACGACAGAAGGTTGGGTCAGGCGCTATGGGGTGCAAAGCAATTTACGATAATTTTTATTCTGCTGCGCTCGTGGGTTCGCGGTTACGCCTAGTACCGGAAGTTTGCTTTCAGAGGCGTTGAGGCCCATCTTCATGAACACAGGCGGATAGATGCGGGTTTTAGACGGATGTTACGGCGTCTTACGGAATATCATCTGGTTAACATTGGCTAACGACACGGTCTGACGCACCGCGCGAGCTAGGAGTCCGGCTTTATGCCCAAGTCGTGCTCATGTCTTTGAGCCGCTTGCTTGTTTCATCCCGGTGCAGGTTGGAGGAGACCGATCCGGGTCTCGTCGGGAGCACAGGCGGGATCGGTTGCGATGAAGCAAGGCGGAGCTTGCGTTTGAGATGTCGATGCGGATTTTCCTTGCGGAAATGCCTTATGAAAATTGCATATGTGACGCCATATGACTCAAACGACCTAAACGCGTGGTCTGGCGCCGGCTACCAGATACCGAGAGCGCTTGCGGACGCCGGTGCGGAAATTGTCTACATAGGGGGCTTGCGCAAGATGCCAAGTGCGGCTGGGCTGGCAAGGGGTGTCGCCGCAAAAATGGTCGGTAGACTTCACCAACTCGAACGCGAGCCGTCCGTCATGAGAAGCTATTCGGCGCAGATTGGCCGACGCCTGCAAGGGATGCAGGTCGACGCGGTCGTATCGCCCGGCACGATAGCGGTCGCATTTTTGGAGACGACCGTTCCCAAGATAGTCTGGACTGATGCGACCTTCGGCGCGATTGTCGATTATTACCCCGAGTTTAGGAAGATGACGCGCCGAAACCGGCAGGACGGAGACGCGCTTGAACGTCAGGCATTGAGTTCATGCGATCTCGCGGTTTACAACTCTGAGTGGGCCGCAGAGTCCGCCATATCCCGTTACGGTGTGAGCCCATCGCGGGTCAAAACAATTCCCTTCGGTTCCAATTTCCATAGCGGGCTCGTTGCGTCGGACATCGGTGAGCTGGCGTCGAAAAGACAAGCAGCTAAATCTGTTAACTTGCTCTTCGTTGGGACTGCGTGGTTTCGCAAGGGTGGCGACTTCGCGTTGGCGGTGACCGAAAAGCTGATCGAACGAGGGGTTGCCGCGCATCTGTCCATTATTGGTGCGACTCCCGGCGCTAATAGGCGATGGGCTACCGAACACGGCTTTCTCTCGCAGGCCAGCGAACCGGAGGCAAGGGTCATCAGAGATTGCTTCACGAATGCAGCTTTCCTTGTTCACCCGGCGATTGCGGAGTGCAATGCGAACGTGTTTTCCGAGGCCTGTTCTTTTGGCGTTCCTGTCCTGGCTAACAGGACCGGTGGAATACCGACATCTATTCGTTGCGGGGAAAACGGCCATCTGTTTGATCTCGGTGATTCGCCTGAGAGGTGGGCTGGTTATATTGCAGATACTTTGCGAGATCGGGAGCGCTATGCCAGCTTATGTGCGGGCGCGTTCCAGCAATTCAGCACACGCCTGCGGTGGCCTGTTGCCGGTGCCAGCATGCTTAGGGAGATCGAAGTCGTCGTCAGGTCGCGCAGGCATCAAGATGAATACTTCGGAGAGTACGCCGCGATGGGGCGCTGACGCCACGTTGTCTTCAACAAAATCAAATTAATACCACGCTCGCAGGCGGGAGCGAACGAGTGAGTATCGGGGTCGTGCACACCTTAGTGTGGACATTCTCGTCTTGCGGAGTGACGTGTTTGTTCGGCAAAGCCATGAGGGAGAAGCGAAACAGAACCATCTGCTCTCGCGTGTGGATATGTAACACGCCCGATTGTGCACCCGGCGTTGAATCCACTACGGCTCCACTCAGGCAGGTGCCCTGCAACGCTTGATCTTGAAGACGAGGGACGACCGGTCCAATGCCGCGATGTATTGTTTTCGTTAGAGGTGGTTCATGCGAAGTGAACGTTATCCGCTGGCACTTAGAGCGTGGATGCTGATCGAGCAAAAGATCTCGAAGCGCGTGAGTGAGGCTTCGCTAGTCGCGATACCCGCGCAGGAGAATTTACACGTTTTATACAACGGCAAGTCAGGAATAGCGGCGCTTTGGAAGATCCTGATGGTGGGTGCTACCCCGCACATTCAGGTTGTTTGGTTGTCCCCGCAGGATAGACAAATCTGCTTGCTAAGCGAATCGCGTGTAGCGATTCCCGACAAATTATTCTTTTGTGCCTCTCTACACCTGTGCATCGGCCGGCGAGAGAGTCTGCTTTCCAGAGCGCGAGAGCGCCTGAAAGACATGAGCTCGATATCAGCGGCACCGCAGGATATTGTGATGGAACGCGGAACGGTCTCCGCAGGCAATGTGATCGGTTTTGCTGTTCGTCACCTAAGCTACCGGGCGGTCAGGAAAGTGTCGGGGCTGTTTTATAGAAAAGACCATTGGATGATCGCGGTGATCGATTGCACAAACGCCGGCAATGCAGTCGATACGGTACGACCATCATGGTGCGAGCTGCCGGGTTCTGCAGATCGCTTTCGGGCCGATCCGTTCGTGTGGCGCGACCGGGAGGGACAGTACCACCTGTTCTTTGAAGAGTTGTCCTATAGCGAAAACCGCGGGGTGATCAGTCACGTCATGATCGATGGGGCAACTCACCGTTGGACGGGTGAGCTGCAAGTCGTCTTGAGCCGGCCTTATCACCTTTCGTATCCGTTCATATTCGAATACGAAGGCGACATGTACATGATTCCAGAAACATCGGAAAACAGGACGATAGAGGTGTACAAAGCCTGTCCATTTCCGGACTGTTGGGCGCTTCATAAAACGATCATGACAGACGTCATTGCCGCCGACACGACGCTTTATCATGACGGGAAAACCTGGTGGATGTGGACGAGTCTCGCTCGCGAGGGTGAACCGAACTACGACGAGCTGTCCGTCTACTTCGCGGCTAGTCCCTTCGGACCCTGGACTAGTCATCCGATGAATCCGGTTGTGTCGGATTGCCGATGTGCGCGCATGGCGGGTAGGCCTTTCATAGATAAGGAAAAAAAATTGATTAGACCCGCACAGAATTGTGAAAAAGAGTATGGGGCTTCATTGCTTTTTTGCGAAGTAATCAAATTGACCAAAAC
Organism: Caballeronia udeis; assembly: GCF_001544555.2. Taxonomy (GTDB): domain Bacteria; phylum Pseudomonadota; class Gammaproteobacteria; order Burkholderiales; family Burkholderiaceae; genus Caballeronia; species Caballeronia udeis. The sequence goes on from NZ_FCOK02000018.1 coordinate 43,978, forward strand.
AATCTATTCAGAGCGCGTGGTCGGTACCTGCACCCCTCCAACGGGATATCAGGGCACGCACACGTGGAACGCGATGGGGGATATTGCTGTGATGGATTTGAGACGCCGTGTCCACCGATGGATAGGGATGGATCGGCTCGGGAGGCAAATTGGAGGAACAAGGAATGAAGATCGCGATCTTGTGCTTCGGGCGACCGGGCAGAGGTGGGATGGAGACAGTGATACGGCGCGTAGTCGTGGAGATGACCCGGCAGGGACATGAGGCAAAGCTGTTCCTGATAGGCGGATCCCAGCACGAAGAGTGGCTTGCCGGGTTGCCCCATCGTTCGATAGGACGTCCGACGGACCAGAGGTGGCATCGGCATCTCAAGTACGTAACGCTCTTCCCGGCGTCGGTATTGAGCTTTAAGCCGGATGTATTGATCTGCGCCGATGGTGCGGCGCTTCGGCTTGCGTGGCTCATCAGACGGCCGTTCCTGTCCGCAACGCCTATCGGGTCGTGGTTTCACCAGCTGGTATCGAAGTCGCATGACCGTTCATTGCGGTTGGCGGATTTTCATCTTTGCATCAATGGTGCGAATCATGCGCACCTTATAGGTAACGCCAATTTTAGGCGGCGTAATTCATATCTTGTGTATAACCCCGTGGAGACCGAACACAGAGAGCCGCTTATAGCGAGGCCAGATGGGCGGGCTCACTTCATGTACCTGGGTCGTCTGATCTACGATGGTCCAAAGAGCGTACGCGAGTTCATCTGCGCGCTGGGTGACGTTCCCGGAAACTGGGTCGCATCGATCATCGGTGACGGAGAGGATCGGGAAAGGCTGTTGACGCTCGCGAAGGATTTGTCGATCGATGACAGAATCACTTGGGCGGGATGGCAGGACCACCCTTGGGAATCGATTGAACCAGTTTCCGCCCTGGTACTTACATCGGAGTCCGAGGGATTTCCGACGGTCCTCACTGAGGCTATGTCGAGGGGTGTCGCGTGCGTCAGCTCTGACTGTCAAGGGGTGCTGGATATCATGCAGGACGGTGTGAATGGGTGGGTCTATCCCGTTGGCAATACCGGCGCTTTGTCCGACATTCTCGCGGAGATCGTGAGCGGAGAACGGCAGTTGCCTGATGCGACGGTTGTACGAGCGTCGGTGTCGCGCTTCGCGTCTGGCTGCGTGGTCAGGTCGATCACCAACGCGTGCGAGGCCGAGGTTGTGCGTCGAGGAGGGGCGCCCATACGCGCGATCGGCACCAATCCAAGATAAATGAAACGCGGCTCTTGTTCGGCGGGGAGCGCGCTCGGGTGACATCTACTGCGTCTCGTTTTATTGTAAACAGCGCGCTGAACGCTTTGTCGCGAGGCAGCGCTTTACTGAGTTAAACCAGAATCTGCCCGCTTTCTAAGAAAGTTCGGATCTACGTACCCATCCCTTTAACCTTTCGACCATGGCTATGCGCTGGTGGTCGTTCAGGAGGCGCCAGTGGTCGGTACCGACCTCGAGCTTTACGTAGGCATTAAATGCGTCGTCGGTATCCTGATCGACCTGGCCGGCCAGTGCGAGCGTATGCCACAAGGCACGCGCCTCAGTGTATAGGGGATCGTGAGAATCATCTTGATCTACGTGCTTGGGTCTAGAAACGATCTTCTTAAGACACTCGATGAAGCGGTGGAGTTGGTTATCGTTCAAATCTCGGGCCGAGCGCTGGCCGGTTACCGACTTCATCAAGTCGCGGTAAGCGTGTTCAGAAAGATTCAATTCACGACGCGCCGCTCGAATCAACTGGATATCGCGAGCGCGTTGGGCGGTGGTCTGGAGCTTCATTGCTTCGGTCCGTTCAGATGGGTAACGAGGAGCACGCCAAAAAATAAGCCCCACAGTTAGTGCCACGAGTGCGCACAAACGCAGCAATTCCGGTAGCGACAGGGAGCCGATAAAGGCGAGCATGTTAAGCCCCGACAAGCATGGCATGGGACATCGCAGAGCCAGCCGCGAGACGAAATTGCGGGGCATGGCCACTCTGACGACTGTCGCTCTGCTTGGCGCCGCACAGGGCCAGCCCCGAGATGCGATCGTGCACCTTCTCGACGCCTATACCGGGATATTTGTGCTTCAGACCGGCCTCTATCGCAGCTTCAGGACGTGGCTGTGCTGCGAGTGCCTCCAGCAACCCTTCGTCGCCTCCGCCATTGTCCTGGGCGATCACATCGCCGTGCGCGGTCTTCGTGCGAATGAGATGTGCTACTGCTTTCTCACATTGACGCTTAGGCGCTTCGGGGGTGTACGCGACGAAGTCCTGACACCCGTTGGCCCCGATGAACAGAAGATTTCTAATGCACACCACATTTCGACCAATGTTCAGTTGCGCGTGTGCGCTCGTCAAGAAGTCACAGTCAAACGCCGCGCCTTGACTAGCAACCCCACCAAGGGTGCCGAGATCGTGCAGGAAGGTGTATGGCGAGGTACTGACAACGGCGTGAAACCGGCCGTTATCAGGCTTCGTGAAGTTGCCGACCACCAGACCGCCTGCATTAACGTTCCTGGCGGAGGCGATCTTACTTCCGACAGTGTTGATCAGGGTGATCACGACGAACGTCACTAATACACCGATACGCTGCCGTCGCCTGATGGATAGGAAGCCCATTGCGGCACCCTCATAGAATTGATGTTTGTTTTACTCCAGCTGCTGCGCAGCCGGCGTCTGCCGCGACAAACTCCTCACGCGCCGCGGAGTTGCATGCCGTATACCCGTGGCCTCGACATCGTTCGAACCCCTGGTGAGCGCCCCGATATTTATACATGGGTATCCTAATAATAGAGCGACCTCCCGCTTCAAGTCAGATAAAACAGGATAATGCGAACGGCGCGCCCGTGAGACGGGCTTCGTCCCAGTGAGAGCGGCACCGAGGCCATCCTTGCTCGACGTGAATCAGAGGGTGAATAAGCGGGTTATTAAAAAATGAAAGGGATTGAGTTTGGCTGGAAAGGACCAATGCTCATCGATCATTTTTATTGAGGATAGTGCGGCACTCGCTGACAAAGCAAGCCGTTTTGTGAAAAAGCAGGAGATCCGTTGGGGCCAATGCGGGGTTGTGTCGCAATAAGCATGCGCAATGATGTTCTGGACAACCTGAAGGCCTGAGAGTTTGGTGAAATTGCTGAATCCAACCGTCGCACGCGTGCTCAAACGCCTGCACTATCCGCTTGATGTCATGTTGATGTGTGTGCGCTGGTATGTGGCCTACGGGCTGAGTGTGCGAAATGTGGAAGAGATGATGGCCGAGCGTGGCATCCAGGTCGATCATTCGGCCGTGCATCGTTGGACCATCAAACTGTTTCCGGTGCTGGAGAAGGCGTTCCGGCATCACAAACGCCCAGTTGGCAGGAGCTGGCGTGTCGATGAGAGTGTGTCACGAACACAAGCGAAAGCTTGTGGTGCTGTACTGAAGATGGGAGTAGGCCTCCCGAAGCCGGCTTGCAGGAGCAGGCTTCAAACCGCCCGGTGCTGCTGCGTTCAAAAGGCGTGGTGGTGAGCGACCGTGGAAAAGTCATTCATGAGGATGGCAGGTACGTGTTGAGAAGATGAGCGCAAGCAAACCGTTCGATGATGCGTCGTTAATTCGTTAAAGCGCTGTCAAAACTGGGGTCATTCCGTCGCTCCAGGATCAGTCAGGACGAGACCTGTTTACGGACCTGACGGCAGCCGGCGTAGAGGCGGCATGAGCTCAACACAGGCTTTGGTATGGAACGTGAGAACCTTGTTGCGGATGTGAAGGGAAATGACATCGCGCCAGGGAAAGCGTGGGAAAGGAGGAAGTGAAAGCGGAAACCTTTCGTTGGAGTCCAGAGGGTTCGACTCCCTCCCGGCAAAGGCTAACCACCAGCCGGAAGCAAGTCTTGCATGGGGGACGGTAACGTACTTCGTGAAGCGTAGACAGCGGGTGCTGAAGCCGCGTGATTGAGTCTCGAAATACCTTTGTCGCTGGTGTCTTCGCCTTTGTTATAGCGGGGGCAGTACTGTGCTGACCGTTACGGTGAGGTCAGTCGGGCCGGCCGGGATCTGAGAGCGGGGCAAAGGCATGGGATGGATTCCCCAGGAACCTGGGAGATCCTGCGTACGACCAGTTCAAGACGCCGAAGGCAACAGGCGATAAACGGGCCAGGTCCGGGCGGAAGTCTCCGCCGCACGGGAGCGAACCAGGAGACAAGGACTGGAGCGAAGAAGCGAATCCATAAGCGACTTCGTATTCGGCGCAGGAAGTCTTAGCGCCTTGATAGTACTGATGACGCCGGGGAACACTGCTCGGGTGGACCCGGTCGAGGAAAGCGAGGCGTCGTTGTAACAGAATCGCTCGTGAGAAACACGGAGGTGCCTTGAAACCTGAAAGCGTGTCAACGAAACAGGAGCGAATTGCCGAACTGGCGCGGATGAACCCGGCGATGGCATTCACCTCCCTGAATCAGTATCTCGACTATGCATGGCTGTACTACGCCTGGGTGCAAACGCGCAAGGATGGCGCAGTCGGTGTGGATGGTCAGACGGCGGAAGAGTATGCAGCTAACCTGGAGCAGAATCTCCTGAGCCTGATCGACCGCATCAAATCCGGCCGCTACCAGGCGCCGCCAGTGCGAAGGCACTATATCGCCAAGAGCGATGGCGGGCAGCGTGGCCTCGGCATACCGTGCTTTGAGAACAAGGTAGCGCAAAGGGCCGTCTCGATGCTGCTGGAGCCGATCTACGAGCAGGACTTTATGGACTGCTCATATGGGTTCCGGCCAAGGCGCAATGCATATCAGGCGGTGCAAGCTGTGCATAACGGGATCATGAAACAGGGAGGGCGATGGGTGCTGGATGTTGATGTTCGGAAATACTTCGACAGCATTCCGTTTGCCGAACTGCGGTCCATCCTCGCCAAGCGAGTCAAGGATGGTGTAGTCAGAAGGATGATTGACAAGTGGTTGAAAGCTAGCGTGCTGGACGAGGGACAGCTGCTCTACCCCGAGATCGGTACACCCCAGGGTGGTGTGCTCTCGCCGATCCTCAGTAATGTCTACCTTCACCACGTGCTGGACGTTTGGTTTGCGGAGCAGGTGCAACCGCGCCTGCGCGGACCAAGCACGCTGGTTCGTTATTGCGACGATTTTGTCATGCTGTTCGCATACCAGGACGACGCAGATCGCGTGCTGACGGCGCTCGGGAAACGGCTGGGTAAGTGCGGGCTGCAACTGCACCCGGATAAAACCCGCATGGTGGACTTCCGTCACCGACCCGCGCATCGCTCGGCAGAAGGCGGCGAGCCATTTGCAACGACTTTCAACTTTCTCGGGTTCACCCATAACCTCCTCGTCTACTCGGAAATGGCAGACACCATGAGGAAGAATACCGATGCCGGAGTGAGGGGCGGAGCTGCTTGTAGTAGCGTCGAAGCCTTTGTAATGAAGGTGGTAGCGCCAAGGTAAGCTTGGTAGCGGGAAAAGTCGAAGCAGACGGAAACCGTTAGTTGGAGTTCAGGGGGTTCGAATCCCTCCCGGTAACGCCTAGCCAGCAGCCGGAACCGAGTCTTGCATGCGAATGGGGTAACCCATTACTTGAAGCGTAGACAGGGTGCACTAAGGCCGTGTGATTGAGCTTCGAGATCATTTAAGCGCTGGTGTCCTCATATTCCAATAAGTGGGGGCAGCACTGAGCTGGCCATCAAGGCGAGGCCAGCCAGACCGGCCGGGGTCTGAGAGCAGGGCAAAGGCGCAGGAAGGATTCCCCAGGAACTTGGGAGGTCCTGTGTGCGACCAATTCTGTGGAGCTGATGGTGCCGGGCTAAGAAGCGGGACCGGGCCTCCTGGGATGTCATCGCCAGAGGGGAGCGAACAGGATGACGAAGAATTGGAACCGGGAAGCGAATCAATAAGCGACCCGATATTCGGCACAGGAAGTCTTAGCGCCCTCGTAGTACTGATGACGCCGGGGAACGCTGTTCTGGCGGACCCGGTCGAGGAAAGGGGGGCGTCGTTGTATGGAATCGTTCATGTGAAACACGGAGGAATATTGAAGCCTGAAAGCGTGTCAACGAAACAGGAACGAATAGCCGAGCTGGCAAGGAATAATCCGGCGATGGCATTGACCACCTTGGCTCACCATATTGATTATGAGTGGGTGAAGTACGCGTACGATTGCACGCGCAAGGATGGCGCGGTAGGAGTCGATGGTCAGACCGGAGAAGATTATGCTGCCAATCTGGAGGGTTGTGGTGCAATTCGGATGCTTCGGTCTGTTACGCTCAAGCTTTTGATGAGCACGGGCCAATGGGTAAGTTGAAAGGCATCGACAGATCGTTCAACGGGCGCCACTTCGACCGCGAAATTATCGTCCTTTGCGTGCGTTGGTACTTGCGTTACAAGCTCAGCTTTCGAGACCTCACTGAAATGATGGCCGAGCGCGGTCTGTCGCTGGCGCACACTACGATCATGCGCTGGGTGAAGCATTTCACGCCAGAGTTCGTCAAACGTTGGAATCGCCTGGCCATGGCAGCCGGACAGTCGTGGCGCGTCGATGAGACCTACGTGAAGATCCGTGGCAAATGGGCCTATCTTTACCGCGCAGTTGACCGGGCAGGAAAAACGGTTGATTTCCGGCTCAGCACCAGGCGAGATGTGGCTGCAGCAAAGGCGTTCTTCGCGAAGGCGATCAGAACTCAGGGGCATACGCCAGGAACAATTACGCTGGACGGTTATGCGGCGTCACACCGCGCGGTGCGCGAGATGAAGACCGACGGGTTGCTGCCCAGACACACGAGAGTGCGCTCGTCGAAGTACCTGAACAACGTGATCGAGCAAGATCATCGCCACATCAAATCGAGGGTGAACGTGATGCTCGGGTTCAAACGCTTCCGAAATGCGGCTGTCACAATCTCAGGTATCGAGCTGATGCATCGCATTCGCAAAGGTCAGTTCGATCTCACGGCAGCACATTTCAAAGATACTTCTGCGCCCTCGATTTGGATGACGGTTCTTTCAGATCGTTAAGAGCGCCAAGGAACGTGCTCTTCTCGTTTGCCTGCGCTATTTGCACCACAACCCTTAATACTTTGGTCGTCTGTGCGCCGCCGCTGGATCGTCATTGCAGGACTTTCGAGTTCCACGCCAGTCGTCGCTCGTGACAAGTCTTCCTTTCCCTGCTGGTGTGTTCCACCAAATAACACGCAGGAGAGGCGCGTTTTGCGCGATCTCGATAGCCTGAATGGGATCGCTTTCAACAAAATGAGTACACCCGAGCCGAAGGGCTGCTTGCGCCTTATATGCCGCTACGCAGGATGGCGAATCGTCGCAGATATCAGGATTTCGCATCACAAGCGGAAGAGAGCCAAAACCGTGAGTCTTCAGCCATGCTTCGGTGCGAATTCGATCGGTCTCTGGTCGGCCGGTAACAACGCCTTTGATTTGAGAAATGTCGAATGGTGGCATTGTGATGAAAGGTAGGAGTTCGTCGCGCTCGTGCAAGGCACACTCGAGGTTAGCCTTGTATCGTTCAGGTGGCAGATCAGGCAGAAGGATGCCGTCGAGATCAATACCGATGGCCTGGAACTCGTGATCTTCTCCTATGTCACCGCTGCGTCCGGCGTCGGTGCGCGTCCATCTTTCTCGATATCCGTCGGTATAAGCGTGTCTTTCCCAGGGGAAAAGTAGGAAGTATCCGCGACCATCGATTCCATAGTCTGGGTGGATACGACTCAAATCGTCAAACCCAGCGGTTAGAGTCTTAACGATCAACCCACGCGCGCGAAGGAACTCGACGCAATCGACCAGTGTATCGCCCGCACCGGCAAGATCCTCACAAACTAATACCTTAGCACCGGCAGGTGGTACGGGGAGCGACGAATCCCAAATGACCGTTCTCGTCGCCCTTTCATAGCGCAGAAAAGCTACCGGGATTCCCACGGTATGCGAAACCATCAGGGCGAGGGTACCTCCTCCACGCAAGACGCCCAAGGCGCATTGGAATCCTTCACCGGCTAGAGCGGACTGTAAAGAGTGAACCCACTGGTCCAGGCGCTCATATGTAATCGCAAGTATTGGCTTTTCCATCTGGTTTCCTAATGGCATTGCGATCGAGTCGAGACACGCATCACGTCAGCGTCGCGGAGGTTGCAAAGTGGCTACGAGGCAGTTGGCTCTGCCTCGAGGTGGGATCGATCGCAATACAAGCGTTGGCTCGATTTGAGGCTCGTGCTCCCAAGTGATTGGCTCTTACCCTTCGATCAGAAGTCGTCGCTCTTGGTCGTTCGTTCAAGGACGGGCTAACCACGGTTGCCTCTCCCCTTCCGCTGAGAACGTGGCTGGCCAGCCGGCTGTGAGGCGCCTTGTTCCCGGCGTCGAAAGGAGCAAACCGCGCGGTTATACCGTCGGCCATGCATTTGCCGGCTACCTAAAAACGAGCGTCCAGGAGCGAGGACTGGGTGAGGTATATGCCACTGCCCGGGAGTTGACGAAAAGCATGTATGCGCGAGGCTGCCAGCTATCGTACTTTTCGTCGTGGGCATAGGGTATGTACCAAATAAAAACGGACTTATCGTCAGTTATTATAGTTTGAAAATGCGAAAAGCAACGCGGTAACAACGAAATTAAGGCGGGAAATGGCTATGAAAAAGACGAAGGTTTATCTGCTTGATGGCGGTAGCATGGCCTTGGATCGGTCATACTTGTACCTAAATGCCGGGCTCACAGGCGACGAACGTTTTCCAGTGTACGGCGTGCTCATTGACCATCCTGAGGGGCGGTTCATTTTCGATACCGGGTTTGATTTCGGCCACACCTGCGAAACTGTGCCATTTACGAAGCCTTCGCAAACGCCCGTTCAGACGATCCCCGGTCAGCTCGACTTGTTGAGGGTGCGTCCTTCGGAGATTACTCACGTGATCAATTCCCACTACCACATAGACCATTGCGGCGGGAACAAGCATTGTTCGCACGCGACAACGATTTGCCACAAATGCGAACTCGAAGCGTTTCGTTTTCCACAGGAGTCCGAAAAACTCGGGTACTCCGACACGAGCTTTGCGCCACATCTTCGAGATCAGCCCGCTGATGACGCACTGGGGAGTGGTGAACTCGATATTTTCACTCCGCGATTTGAGACGCTGACGGGAGATCAAGAAATTGCGAAGGGTGTCTACCTGTTCGAAACGCTGGGGCATACTGCGGGACACTACAGCCTCATGGTGAAACTGGCACATCGCCGACCGATGCTATTTACCGCCGACGCGTGTTATTCACAGAAGAATCTTGACATGATGTGCATCCAGGCTGGAAATCGCGACGAGGACCAAACAAGAGCGTCCATGCAGCGTTTGAAGGACCTAGCGGAACTACATGACGCAGACCTCTTTTTCTCGCACGATGCTGAAAGCTACGCGAACTATCAAAAGGCTCCTTACGCATACACTTAAGTTCAGCGCGCCGAAGGGAATAGTGTTCGGGTGCTTATGATGTTTCCGACGTCAGTAAACATCCTCCAAACCATTCTCTGACAACTCGGCAGGCGAACGCATCGTTTATCTGAGCGTGACGCATTTGGGGGAGAGTAGACGGCCTTCTTGCGTACGACTCCTACTGCAGGCGTCCACGGACGTGTTACCGAATGTATTGCGGAGGGCCCTCCGTCAACCGGTCTTCGGTGAACACCAAAAACCGAAAGGACGCGGCATGAGATCAAACTTGCAGAGACGCCTCCTGGCAAAGCTGACTTGATTAGATGGCCCGGCGATGCGGGGGGTAGCGACGATGCGGCCGAGACCACGACGATTCGTTCGTGTGAATCAGTGCACGAATGATTTGGGTTTTTCGTAGCGTGAATTTATCGGATCGATCGACACAACGCGGTACGCGCCAACCGCCCCTAAACATAGCGTGACGGTACTTTGATTTTCGAATGGCCAATGGAGGCAACGCATACGATGATCGATAGAACCGACCGTCAAGCCAGGGTGCCACGAATCGCTTTTTCACGGGCGACGTGGAACTAAACGGCGTGTTATTTCGCAAGGGCGACAACGTGATTCTGTCGATGCCGTTGAGCAATCTGGATGAACGCGTCTTTGATCATCCTTTGGACGTGAACATCGACCGAGCACCGAGCGCTCATGTTGAGTTTGGCGCCGATCCGCATCGTTGTATCGGCTCCAACATCGCTCGTCAACAATTGCGTATTACCTACGAGGAATGGCTGAAGCGGATTCCGGATTCTCGTATCCCACAACGCGCAAAGGTGCACGCGATTGCCAGTGAAGCGTTGGTACTTTCCACACTCCCGATTTGCTGGTATGCCGCAATGCAATAGTCACTGGATATCGAGCATGTTGCCGCGCGACTCGTGCGGCGTGCATACCGCACCATTGAGTGAACGATGTCCGACAAGGTCGCCCATTGCAACTGTCAAAGCAGTCAATTGAGGAAACGATGAACATCAGTCCAGCGTCTACAAGCGCAGAACCGTCAGGCAAGCTGAAACGCCATGACCTACATATCGGCGGCAGTATCAGTCCGCCTGTAGGTGGAGAATATATTCTCACGGACAATCCCTATACCGGAAAGGTTTGGGGCGAAATTGCGCGCGGTACCAGCGCCGATGTCGACCGGGCTGTCGCTGCGGCCAAAGCCGCTCTTCCGGTCTGGAATGCACTGAAACCCGCCGAACGTGGCCGCGCGCTGTTCAGGTTGGCCGACCTGATTGAAGTCCACGCGGAGTCGCTCGCGGCTGCGGAAGTTCGCGACAATGGCAAGCTATACACGGAAATGCTCCCGCAGATGCGGCTTATGTCCGACTGGTATCGCTACTACGCGGGCCTGAGCGACAAGATCGAGGGATCTGTCATTCCAACTGGCAGGGCCAACATGTTCGCCTTTACTCGCTATGAGCCGTTAGGCGTTGTCGCGCTAATCACACCGTGGAATTCACCGCTCCTTCTGTTGACGCACAAGCTGGCCACCGCATTGGCCGCCGGTAACGTCGCTGTCATCAAGCCATCCGAGTTCACCTCAGCCTCGACGCTTCAGTTCGCGGAGCTTTTCGCACAGGCCGGGTTCCCAGCCGGCGTAGTCAACGTCGTTACCGGCTATGGGCACGAGGCTGGAGCAGCACTGGTCGCGCATCCGGACATAGCGAAAATCGCCATGACCGGATCGGAGGCTGGCGGCCGTGTCATCAATGAGGCAGCGGCGCGCGATTTTAAGCACGTGGCACTGGAGCTCGGCGGCAAGTCCCCGAATATCGTGTTCGAAGACGCGGATCTTGACGCCGCCGTGGTCGGTGCCATCGCTGGAATTTTCGCTGCCAGCGGCCAGACCTGCATCGCCGGCTCCCGGCTTTTGCTCCAGCGTTCGATTCACGATCAGTTCGTCGATCGTTTGACGCAGACGGCCGGGGCCGCGCGTATTGGCGATCCGATGCATCCGGACACTCATGTCGGTCCGATCGCGACACAGCAGCAATACGAGAAAGTACTTCGCTACATCGACATCGCTAAACAGGAAGGCGCAAATTGCGTGTTGGGTGGGGGGCCGTACAGCGGGCCCGGCGCGGAGGGAGGCCGCTTCATCGAGCCGACGATTTTCACCAACGTGCATAACGGCATGCGCATCGCGCGCGAGGAAGTGTTCGGGCCCGTGCTTTCGATCATTCCGTTCGAAACGGAGGAAGATGCCTACCAGATCGCGAACGATACGCCTTACGGCCTTGCCGCTGGCGTCTGGACATCGGACATGGGGCGGGCAATGCGTGCATCTGAGCTTCTGCAAGCAGGCACTGTCTGGGTCAATACCTATCGGGTCGGCGGCTGCGCCACACCTTTCGGAGGCTATAAGCGCAGCGGGTTCGGCAGAGAAGGAGGAGTTGAGGCAATCCACGAATGGTTGCAAACCAAGACCGTGTGGATCTGTGGCAAGCCAGACACCAATCAGCCGTTCGTCATGCGGCACTAGTCTGAGATGGAGAAAATATGGAAATCAAGCAGAAGGGCTGCGTCGTCACAGGCGCAGGCAGTGGCATCGGCCGAGGCATCGCGTTGGCCCTGGCTGACGCCGGCGCCAGCGGGATCATAATCGCCGACGTGCAGCTCGAACGAGCCGAGGCAGTGTGCGTGGAAATCGAGGCGAAGGGGGGCGTGGCCCGCCCCTTCCGATGTGACGTGCGCCAATCCCAATCGGTCGAGAGGCTAGCGGACTTTGCGTGGGACACATTGGGACACGTAGAAATCCTCTGCAACAACGCTGGCGTCATTGCAACTGGACCGGGATTCGACACAACCGACGAGGATTTGCGGTGGCAGTTCGAGGTGAACGTGTATGGCGTGTTCAACGGTTGCCGAGTGTTCGGCAGGCGTTTTCTTTCTAATGGCACCAAAGCATGGATTTGCAACACCGCCTCGCATCATGCTGTGGGCACACCGACCGCGGGCGTCGCGACCTACGTCGCCACCAAGCATGCAGTACTCGGTTTCGCCGACGCGTTTCGCCTTGAATACGGGGAAAGCATCGGTTTCAGTGTGTTGTGCCCTGGAATCATCAACACAGAGCTCTGGGATGCCGGGCGTAACCGCCCGGAGGAACTCGGCAACGCGTTCAAAGGCAGCGAGCAGAACCACGCGGCCCTTGAAGCGTATGGTATGAGCCCCGAGTTCGTTGGGAACCTTGTGGCGCAAGGAATCAAGACGGAGGAGTTTTTCATATGGACGCATCCGTATTCCATTGAGCTGATCGAAAAACGCTATCTCGAAGGTGTCGAATCGATTCGCCGGCAATGGCCCGATGGACCTCTCCCGATACACAAGCGCACGCCGGGCAAAGTTTGAATTCGTACATTGCACAACAGGAACTCACGTGAAAGATCTTGAGAACAAGGTGGCTATCGTCCTCGGTGCATCGACGCCGGGGGGCATGGGTGAGGCCATGGCCCGTCGTTTGACGGCTGAAGGCGCGCGGGTGGTCGTGTCCGGATTGGGCGCCGAACACCTGCGCGCCCTCGCCGAAGAGCTGGGTGGTTCCGCTCTCGAGGCTGACATCACAGACCAGCAGAAAATCACCGATCTCGTTGCTTATACAAAGACAACCTACGGCCGGCTCGACATCGCGGTGAATGCGGCTGGATTTGCACCCCGCGTGCCATTTAAGGAACTTACAGAAGAGCATCTGATGCATATGGCAAAGATGCACTTTATCGGACCAGCAATGTTCATCAAGCATGTCGCGGAGACCATCGTTGACGGTGGCGCAATCGTGAACATATCTTCTCTTTCTGCCTACGACCCGCTTTCTGGGATTGTTGGTTACGCCGCATCAAAGCGTGCTGGCGATCGGGTGATCCAAGGAGCAGCGCTGGAATATCGCCAAAAACGCTTGCGAATTAATGGCATCATCCCATCCCTCGTGCCCACGGAACTTTCGCGTAAAGGGGTGCGCGCCTTTGGAATGGATCCAGACGCCTTCGAGAAGAGCTTCGTGGATCTGACACCGCTTGGCCGCATCACGCGCCCTGAAGACATCGCGGCCATGACGTATATGTTGGTGCGCGATGAATTTTTCGAGACCGGGCAGATTTTTAACTACAGTGGCGGCAATTCCCTTCTGGGTCACCCTAGGTTTCTGGCCTGAACCGCAGCCGTTCGCTCCAGGCGTCAGAAAAAGCACCGGCTGCTCTGACTAATATGTCGGCTTCGCCATAGTCGTTCCAGTTAGAGATCCAGGTGGATCACCAACCGGCGCACGTCGCCGGTCTGAGTAGTTTAAGTTTTCTTTAATGCGTGCCCATCGGGCCCGTGTTCGTATCAACGCAATCAAGCAGTTACCGTTGCAGTGGACACTGAGCCGATAGGATTTTCACACAAGGAAACGGAGAAGTCCCTTTTGTCGGCGTTGTGCACAGGGAGCTCGAAACCCCTTCAGCAATTCCGCCAGCGCTCACGAGTACCGGCGCGGTCGGTCCGTTGGTCGGGGCAGGTGAGGGCATGGTTATGTCTGTCTGTACGCGATGCTGTGCTTTATGTGAATTGCTTCAGCCGCAGGACGGCACGAAGAGCCTTTCTCACGGCGTTTTGCGACGGTTTTTGTTTGCGCCGGGTTCGATTGCCTGCGTGCGAGCTTTGGCTTCGCGGATACCTTCGTCGAACGTCACAGTCGTCGCCACGTGCCGATGATTGACGCTGACGAGCCACCCGCTGTCCGTCTTGCGCCAACGAATGAAGCCCTGATCATAGAGGTCCGAAAACCACCGCCACAGTGCAGCATCCTCGGCGTTCGCATTCGCCGCTGCTTCCTTGCGCGTGCGCGTAGTGTTGCTATCCAAGGTCTTCGATCAATTCCGGGATTATGTCGAATAGGTCGCCCACGAGCCCGTAATCAGCTACGCTGAAAATGGGTGCGTCCGGGTCCTTATTGATGGCGACAATTACCTTGGAATCCTTCATCCCCGCCAGATGCTGGATCGCGCCCGAGATGCCTACGGCTACATACAGTTGCGGGGCGACGATCTTCCCAGTCTGGCCGACCTGATAATCATTCGGTACGAAGCCCGCATCCACCGCCGCCCGTGATGCGCCCAGTGCTGCACCGAGCCGGTCCGCTAGCGGCTCAAGCACCAACATGTAATTCTCGCCGCTTCCCAGTCCCCGTCCGCCCGACACGATGATCTTTGCAGCGGTCAGCTCCGGACGGTCCAGCTTCGTCATCTTCCGGCTCACGAACTGGCAGGTACCTCGATCTGCTGGCGCTTCGATCGTTTCGACAGCTGCGCTGCCGCCTTCGGCCGCGGCCGGGTCGAAGCCGGTCGAGCGCACCGTGATAACCTTGATCGAATCCAACGACTGCACCGTCGCGATGGCGTTGCCGGCGTAGATAGGGCGTTCGAACGTATCGGAACTATTCACCGCCGTAATATCGCTGAGCTGCGCGACGTCCAGTTTTGCCGCGACTCGAGGGGCGATGTTTTTGCCATAGGCCGTGGCCGGTGCCAAAATGTGTGAGTAGTTCTTCGCGATAGTAAGCACGGTAGCTTCAACGTTTTCCGCCAGACCGGCCGCGAGCTGCAAAGCGTCCGCCAGCAGCACCTTCGCAACGCCAGGTATCTTCGCCGCCGCATCTGCCGCCGAGCGCGCGTCGTGACCGGCGACCAATACATGGACCTCGCTACCAATTTGCCGCGCTGCCGACACCGCGTTAAGTGTCGCAGCCTTTAGCGACGTATTGTCGTGCTCCGCAATTACCAGAATCGTCATTTTCTTTCCTCTCTCAGAGCACCTTGGCTTCAGTCTTCAGCTTCTCGATCAGCGTCTTCACGTCCGGCACCTTCACGCCAGCGCCGCGCTTAACTGGTTCCGCTACCTTCAGCGTTTTCAGGCGCGGCGTCACATCTACGCCGAGGTCTTCGGGTTTGAGTGTTTCAAATGGCTTCTTCTTCGCCTTCATGATGTTGGGCAGCGTTACGTATCGTGGTTCATTCAGGCGCAGGTCTGTCGTGACCACCGCCGGCAGGCTCAGTGACAGCGTCTCCGACCCGCCATCCACCTCCCGTGAAACAATGGCCCTACTGTCCGCAATGGTGGCCTTTGATGCGAACGTCGCTTGCGGAAGGTTCGCCAGGGCCGCCAACATCTGCCCGGTCTGGTTGAAATCGTCGTCGATGGCTTGCTTGCCGAGAATGATGAGCTGAGGTTGCTCTCTGTCAACCAACGCCTTCAAGAGCTTGGCGACTGCTAGTGGCTGCAATTCCTCGCTTGATTCAATCAGGATCGCGCGGTCGGCGCCGATCGCCAGAGCAGTGCGCAGCGTCTCCTGTGCCTGCGCCACTCCTGCCGACACCACGATCACCTCGCTGGCTACGCCCGCTTCTTTCAGGCGTACCGCCTCTTCCACTGCTATCTCGTCGAACGGATTCATCGACATCTTCACATTCGTAATATCGACGCCCGTGCCATCCGACCTCACCGATACCTTCACGTTGTAATCGACCACTCTCTTGACCGGTACAAGAATTCTCATGCTTGCTCTCTAAAGGATAGGAATATCTGTTTCTGTGGGACGTCGCGCGGGGCCCGAATCGTAGCGATTGCGCGCAGTTCCATTGCGTTCGGAGTGACGCCATCCGCGTTTGTTCTGTGGTTTCCGTCGACTGCTTCGTCGTGCGTAGAGCTCGGAAAAAATGTCCAGCCATCGATATTGCTCGTCGTGCCGGTTCCAGACGCGCTGTGTCGCGATTCGCGAGGCGTCGCAGCAGACACTGCATCTTTGATCCGCTCCAGGTCAAAATATAAATGATCTTAAGTCAGTTATCAACAGACTTCCTTCGTGCTTTTTCACTTGTTGGGGTAACCCCTAGGCGCTTTTTAAAAGCGGGTCGATCCGATGACTAAACCATTCGACGGTAGGCAGCACAAGCGTTTTCGAGGGAAATGAGAATTTTTTTGCGGTATCAGAGGCCGAAGACATATGTGCAAGCGCCTATTGACACTCGAAGTAAGCCCAAAATAAACTGACGGTGTGTCATAAATTAAGGGCGTCGATACCTCAAATCGCTCAAAACCGTTGGACGTAAAGTCTCAATTTTTTTCCTCGTCCATGGCGCAAAAACACTCTGAGGCAAGGAGGCAAAGTTCGATAGTCGATGGTCCCTGGCCGCGCAGACGTTAGTCCCACGGCAGCGGGTAACGTGCACTGCAAACGGCAGGACCTCGTTTGGTCGGACCTCGACAACCTACCTGGTCTTGGATTATGTAGAGCGCAAGGACCTTTCGGTCGAACAGATGACTCCCTTGGAGGCGGCGACGTGTCATGCCGTCAATCGAGCCACATCGGATGGCTCTCTATGAAAACAGCGGGAACTGGAGGAGACGGATGACCTCAATGCAGGGACGCAGACGTGTCAGAAACGAGGGCTCCAAAAGAAAATCGTCTGTTTGTGATTGGCGTCCCCTTGGGGCGAGCGGGTGTGAGGCCGACAGGGTTTGCAAGTATTCGCCGCATGTTGGCTTTTGGTTTGCGTTTTGAAGTAAGTGCCCGATAACTTAAATCAAGAAGGTAGGAGACTCGAATGAAAAGCAACCAGGCAAGCGCTTGCATTTCGTCTCGACGAGCGCGTTCGACTGCGGTCGCCTGTCTGGCGATCGTCGGAGGAATCGGTACCGCACGGGCTTTCGAATTGCCGGTCAGTCCGGACTGGGCTGTCAACTGGGACAACACGATTACGTACAACCTTGGCGTTCGTGCGCAAGGCATCAATCCGGGCATTGGGAATAATCCGGCGTTTGCAGAGTCAGACTATAAGTTCGCGCACGCGGGTGACGTCGTAACGGATCGGGTCAGCGACTTATCGGAGTTCGATGCAGTATTCCGGGACAAATATGGGTTTCGGATCAGTGCGTCGATCTTTAAGGACTTCGCCTATGGGAACGGCGTCAACACAAATCCAGGAAACTTTGCGCCCGGGGTGCCTTATTCGTCGCTGTTCTCATATCAGAACAGTCAGTATTCGAACTACACGACCAGGTACTACCAACAAGGCGTCCAACTATTGGACGCGTTTGTGTATGGCCGCTTCGACATAGGAGGGCATAGCACGACAATCAAATTGGGGCAACTGACCCAGTATTGGGGCAACGCGCTGTTTTTCGGTTCTCAGGGTATCGATTATTCCCAGAATGCCTCGGACGGCATCAAGGGTTCCAGCCAACCCGGGTCCACGGCGAAGGAGCTTGCGCTGCCGCGTCTGCAGGCCTTGGTCAGTACGCAGGTTACGCCGACCATCAACTTGGAAGCACAGTACTTTCTTCGTCGCGCCAACAATCTGGAGCCGGAGGGGGGTACGTATCTCGGTACGGCAGGGTTTCTTTTTAACGGGCCTCAATTTCTGAACGGATCGATTCCGCGCGGTCCGACCGTGTCCCCTAGCAATACCAACCCGAACTACGGCTTCAAGGCCTCATGGACACCGGACTGGCTGCGAGGCACGTTGGATGCGTACTATCGTCGTTTCGACGAAGTGCAGCCTTGGGCGCCGCTCTTCGGTGTCGATCCCGCGACGGGCGCCACGAACTATCATCTTGCCTATGCGACCGATGTGCACCTTTACGGATTGAGCCTCGAAAAACAGATCGCAAACTATAGTACGGGTTTCGAAGTATCGTATCGCCAGCACACCGCGTTAAACAGCGCTACCGGACCGCTACCAAGCAATCTGGCTGGTACGGCCGGGGCTCGCGGCGATACCATCAACCTGATTGCGAACGTCATCGCGGGCCTTACTCGAACTCCACTGTGGCAGACAGGCTCATTGACCGCGGAAATCGCCGCGACTCATCTGACGTCGATAACCAGTAACGGTGCGCTTTACAACGGCACTGGGAATCCGTCGGGATGTGCAACAGGCAATAAGTGGGACGGTTGCTCTACAAGAAATGCGGTCGCGATTGCCGCGCAGTTCGACCCAACGTGGCTGCAGGTGTTCCCGGGCGTCGACATTGATATGCCGATATTCGTGGAATATGGCCTCTATGGAAACGCCGCGAGCCTCGACACTTCGCCTGGACAGGGTGGATTGATTTATACAGCTGGAGTCCACGCGTTGATCTACAACAAATACAACGCCACGCTTCAGTACAACGGCTATCACGCGCACACCAACGGAGGAAACACTCTTGTCAACGGGGGCGCTGCCTCGTATTACACAAGCGGCAACGGGATCTACTTCTATAACGACAGAGGATGGGTATCGCTGACTCTGCAGATGTCCTTTTGAAGGGTTGCGCGTCGCAAAGTGGTTGAATTGTTTGCGAGGCAGTTGCCGCGGCTTCATTTGTTAATGAGGCATCCGAAAAGTCTAATCAGGTTCTGCATAACATCATGAAGTTAGATCATTGTGAGATCGGCGCAGATGCATCATCCGAATCATTCGACCGTCCGTCAATGCAGGATGCTGAAAACGCGGTGCGAGTTCTGATTCGCTGGGCTGGTGATGACCCGTCGCGCGAAGGCTTAATAGACACTCCGGCCCGTGTCGCACGTTCATACAAGGAATTCTTCGCGGGCTACCAGGTCGACCCGCGCGAGATCCTTGCGCGCACGTTCTCAGAGGTTGATGGTTACGACGAGATGGTCGTGTTGAAAGACATCCGGTTCGAAAGCTATTGCGAACATCACATGGTGCCCATTATTGGGCGCGCCCATGTTGCTTATCTGCCTGAACATCGGGTCGTGGGTATCTCGAAGCTCGCGCGGCTGGTTGATGCATTTGCGAAGCGGCTGCAAATACAGGAAAAAATGACTGTTCAGATCGCGGACGCGCTAAACGAGGTGCTGGAACCGAAGGGCGTGGGTGTGATTCTTGAAGCAGCCCATCAATGTATGTCTACGCGCGGTGTCCACAAGTCTGATGCCGCAATGGTGACATCGCGCATGCTGGGATCGTTTCGGACCGACCCGTCGACGCGACGGGAGTTCCTTTCGATAGTTCGTCACGGATAGCACTATTCGGTGAAAAATTTGAAGACGTCCGACGAACTACACGTCGGAGGATGTTCGGTAATTGGCGTTGTTTCCTCGTGGGGAGCAACAGCTGATTTCTATCAATATTTGGACTGCTTGACGAGGTTTTCATGAGTCTGCTCCTAGTGGAGAAGCACGGCCACGTCGCGCTTCTCACCCTCAATCGGCCTGAGGTCATGAATGCGTTGGGGGCGACTGGCGATGGGGATGCGATCCGTAGTGTTTGCGAGAGTATCAATCGCGATCAGGACATCCGATGTGCAATCTTGACCGGTGCAGGACGTGCTTTTTCTGCTGGCGGTGATGTGAAGTCCATGCTCGAGAAAAGCGGCGCGTTTGCGGGAGCCGGTATCGACATCCGGGAAAGCTATCGACGAGAATTCCACGCGCTGAGCAGCGCCATCTACAACCTTGAAGTTCCGCTCATTGCCGCTGTCAACGGAGCCGCGGTCGGCTTGGGTTGCGATCTCGCCTGCCTCGCCGACATTCGCATAGCTGCAGAAGATGCACGCTTTGGAGTCACTTTCTTGAAGGTCGGGTTGATCCCTGGCGATGGGGGCGCCTGGTTACTACAGCGTGTCCTCGGCTATAGCCGTGCTGCCGAGCTGCTCTATACCGGGAAATTGATCGGGGCCGCGCTTGCCGCAGAGTGGGGCCTTGTCTCAAGAGTAGTGCCGACGGCTGAGCTGCTTCGGGTGGCATTCGATCTGGCCGGGCAGATCGCCGGCCAGCCGCCGCACGCACTGCGCCTCGCAAAGAGTTTGATGCGTCACGGACGCAGTACATCGTACGACGCGGTCATGGAGATGTCGGCGATGGCCCAGGCGCTCTGTCATTTGACAGATGACCATATCGAAGGACTAAGCGCACTAGCCGAAAAGCGCGGTGCAACTTTTCGCGGCCAGTAGGCTTCCCCTTGTGCGGGGTGCGAACGAGCGAGAGACTTTTCATGTGTTTTTGGGAAACCGAGGAGCAGCCGGGCTGCTTCAAGGGTGCCTGACCATCCAAAATGAAAACAGCGAAGGTGATCGTTTTTTCGAAAAAAATGACGTATAGTCAGTTATTATAATCGTCGTGGACGTAGCACCAAGCGGCGCATATGCCATTCAGGGCGGCACCAATGACAGTGAAACACAACACGAAGACGAAAAGGGAACGATGGCTCAGCCGTCAACACCCGTTCAAATCTATGGAGACAAGTGATGAAACGGAAGGTATGGCTTCTGGCGGCGCTTTTCACCGCTTTGCAGGGAAGCGGCAATGCGTTCGCAGCGTCGGACGCAGACTCCGCAAAGAGCCTCGGTACAACCTTGACGGAGTTCGGCGCAGAAAAAGCGGGCAGCGCCGATGGATCCATTCCTGCGTACACCGGCGGACTAACTGAGGCGGCTCCGGGCTATAAGGCCGGCAGTACTGTCTATCCAGATCCATTCGCGAACGAAAAGCCGATTTTGACAATCGATTCGAAGAATGTGGCTGAGCACGAAGCGAATCTGAGCGCAGGGCAGATCGCCATGTTCAAGAAATATCCGGATTACCGGATGGAGATTTATCCGACTCATCGCACCGCACCTTATCCGGCATGGGTGCTCAAGAATACTCTGGCCAATGCTACCAAGGCACACTTGGTCGGCACAATCGAAGGAGATGGTGTCACCGGCGCTTACGGCGGTGTTCCTTTCCCCGCTCCGAAAAGCGGCTACGAAGTGATGTGGAATTTTTACCTGCACTGGATGTCTGCCGGGCGGGTCGTGCGCAACGAGTCTTATCTGGTCGAGCCAGACGGCGGCCGGACACTACTGGGTACGTTTACGGGGACCTATGGCAATAGGTACTACGATCCGGACGCGACCAGCGTACCTGACCTCTACTATCTCAAGCAACTGGAGATCGGGAATGCTCCATCGTCCCAGGTGGGCTACAACCTCATCCTCTCGTATTCGCTGAACTACAGTCAGGCAGACATATTGAACTGGCTGTACACACCCGGCCAACGCCGGGTCAGGACGGCCCCCGAGTTCACCTACGACACGCCCGCCGCGAATTTCGACGGTGCTTTAACCTACGATGAGGTCGGCATGTTCTCAGGCCGCATGGATCGGTTCGACTTCAAACTAATCGGCAAGAAGGAGATCTATGTGCCCTACAACGTCTACAAACCGTTCATGCCGACGACGCCGGAAGAAAGTTTCCTGACAGGGAAGTATCCGAACTCGAGTATGGTGCGTTTTGAGAAGCACCGTGTTTGGGTCGTGGAGGCGACGCTCAAGTCGGGACAACGCCATATCATGTCCCGTCGGACTTTCTATGTCGATGAAGACTCCTGGATCGTGAACGAGGTTGACGAATACGACCACGCCGGGCAGTTGTACCGGATTGGCGTCGATTATCCCTCGGTCATTTATGATCCGATTGCGCCTTATCTGACGGATGCGCGATACAGTTTTGTGGACCTCACGAAGGGCTCCTATTTCTTTGGAGGGGAATTCGGCACGGGATATGAAAAAAGCGGTCCGAAGCTGCCCGATATGTCCAGATTGACGCCCGCTGGCCTTTTGAGCGCAGGCATGCGCTAACCCGTGGAACACGCGAGTCGCTTGGTAATTCGCGCAGACGACGCATGCGTCGTCTGCGCCGCGGGTACAGGCGGTTTGCGGCAGGCTGGAGTCTTCAATGAAAAGCAAGTGGTCGTCTTTCGCCGTCCTTACCTTGGCGGCGATACTTCTTTCCGAACCGGATCATGCACGAGCAGAAGGCAACCCGTTTCAGGATCCACTAGACACGCCGGCGATCCAGGAGTTTGGTGCCCGGGGGATTACTCAACAGTCGTTCATGGCTATTACGCAGGCTGGTAAGCGACTCATCGCCGTCGGGCTGCGCGGGCTCGTTGTCTTTTCTGATGACAGCGGGCGGTCATGGCAGCAGGCGCGAGTTCCAGTGCAAACGGATCTGGTCGCGGTCCAGTTCGTGACCTCCAGGCAAGGTTGGGCGTCGGGTCATGATGCCGTCATTCTGCACACGGAAGACAGCGGGGCAACGTGGACGAAGCAGTTTGACAATCGCCTGGCCGCGGTCGTATTGCCGGCGTATTACCAGAGGAAGATTGCTGCGGGCGACACGTCCATGGAGCCCTTTCTCAAGCAAGTAGAACTGAACACTCAGGGCGACACATCGCTGCCGTTTCTCGGCATCCATTTCACTGACCTCGAGCATGGTATCGCGGTCGGCTCCTTTGGCATGATCGTCGCCACGAGCGACGGCGGCAGGCACTGGCTGCCGTGGCTGGATCGGATCAACGATAAGGAGTTCCTGAATCTGAACGTGATCCGAAAGATCGGTAACGATCTCGTCATTGCGGGCGAACAAGGCGGGGTGTACCGGTATGACGACAAGACCGGTTCATTTGTTGCAGTGCCAGCGCCCTACAAGGGCAGCTTTTTCGATATCGTTGGCACGGACAGTTTCATGCTCGCGGTTGGGTTGCGCGGCACTATCTATCGTAGCGAAGATAGCGGCAAGACGTGGCAACATATCGATACGCCCGTCAAAGACACCGTGACCGCCGCTACGCTCCTTGGCGGTAGTGATGGGGTTGTTCTGGTAACTGCCGGTGGCGCTCTCGCGATAAGCAACGATCGGGGCGTCACGTTCCGAGCGGACGAAGCCTCGCATCCAATGCTTTTTACGGCCGTGAGTGTGCTCGGGGCCGACCGACTTGTCCTGACCGGCCTGCGAGGTATAGGCGTGGAGCAACTCACTATGCGCCATGCATCGGTGTCTCACGAGGTTTCGCAATGAATCAATCCAATCGGTCTGATGTGTCAGACGGTCAACCGGTCGTTAAGCGGCTCGAAGACTTCAACCCGCGTTCGGGCAATCTGCTTGAACGTCTGATTTTCAACCATCGCGTGATGATTGGCGTGATCTGCCTGTTGTTGACGGCGTTGCTGGGTTCGCAGGCGATACGGCTAAAGGTCAACGCAAGCTTTGACAAGACACTGGCTCAGTCACAGCCGTTTATCCGTAACTATCTGGACAACAGGGCTACAGCGCGTGGCCTCGGCAACACGGTGCGCATCGTAGTCGAGAACAAGAAGGGCGACATCTACGACCCGGAATACCTGAAGACACTGCGAGAGATTAACGATGCCGTGTTCTTGATGCCTGGTGTGGATCGTCTCTTTATGAAATCGCTCTGGACACCTTCCGTGCGGTGGACGCAGATCACTGAGGACGGATATCGCGGCGGTGCGGTTATGCCGCAGGACTATAACTCCACCCCCGCGTCGTTGAATCAGCTCAAGCGCAATGTCATGATCGCAGGCATCGTTGGTAGCGTGGTCTCCAACGATCAGCATTCAAGCATGATAGTCGTGCCGCTGATTGAAACGAACGCGGTGACTGGCAAGCCGCTGGACTACGAGGCGTTTTCCGACGGACTGAAGAGACAGGTCTTCGCACGTGAGTCGGACCGGATCGGCGTCCACGTAATCGGATTTGCGCAGTTGGCCGGTGACCTGATCGATGGCATCGGCAAGATGAGTAGATACTTCTTGATTGCGGCAGCGGTAGCCGCGGGAGCAATCTTCTTTTATACGCGCTGTGTTCGCAGCACGGTTCTCGTGCTGAGCTGTTCATTAATCGCAGTGATCTGGCAGCTCGGGATCGTGCATCTGCTTGGATTCGTGCTGGATCCCTATTCGGTGCTGGTTCCCTTCCTGGTCTTTGCGATCGGCGTTTCGCACGGGGCGCAAAAAATGAACGGCATCATGCAGGATGTCGGTCGCGGCATGCATCGGTATGTTGCTGCACGGCAGACGTTCCGTCGGCTGTTTCTCGCTGGACTGACGGCACTATTAGCGGATGCAGTCGGCTTTGGCATCCTGACCATCATAGATATTCCGGTGATCAGGGATTTGGCGATGACGGCCAGCATTGGCGTGGGTCTGCTGATATTCACCAACCTTGTTCTTCTTCCGGTCGTCTTGTCGTACACGGGAGTAAGTCGTGCCGCGGCGCAGCGCAGTCTACGTTCGGAGGAGGGCGACTCTGAAAAGCGCACCGTGGCGAGTCGCTTATGGAGCCTGCTCGACCGCTTCACAGAGCGCCGTTGGGCTACGGGCGCTCTGCTCGTGACGGCGGGACTGACCGCTGGTGGCTTTGTGATCGGCTTGCACCTTCAGACTGGCGACCTCGATCCAGGCGCGCCGGAGTTACGTACGGATTCCCGATACAACCGGGACAATGCTTTCATCGCCACGAAATTTGGACTGTCAAGCGATGTGTTCGCGGTCATCGTGAAGACCAAGCCCGACAGCATGAGCAGTTTTCCCACGCTCACGGAAGAGGACAGGCTCGAGCAGCAACTGCGCGCCCTACCGGTGGTGCAGGGCACTGTCTCGGCTGCTGACATGGCGCGTTACGGCACCTCTGGTATCAATGAAGGTAGCCCGAAATGGTTCACGTTAAGTCGGCAAGCTTCGCTATCATCCCAGGCGACCTTCGACCTGAAGACGAACGATCCCGAATTGATGAACACGGACGGGACTGCGGGAACCGTGATCGCCTATTTGACGGATCACAAGGCAAGCACTTTGGACCAGGTGGTAAAGATCACCGAGTCATTCGCCAGGACGCACACTAACGGCGATCGCCAATTCTTGCTTGCAGCCGGTAATGCCGGTATCGAGGCGGCAACCAATATCGCGGTGCTGCAGGCCAATGAGCGCATGTTGATGTTTGTCTATGCGGCCGTTGTGTTGCTGTGCCTGATCACGTTTCGTAGTTGGCGCGCGACCATTGTCGCGGTGATACCACTCGTCGTAACCTCCGTGCTGTGTCAGGCGCTGATGGTAATTCTGGGAATTGGCGTAAAGGTGGCAACCCTGCCGGTGGTAGCGCTCGGAGTAGGCATCGGAGTAGATTACGCGCTGTATTTGTTGAGCGTTCAGCTCACCCAGCAACGAGCGGGGCTGGATCTGGCAGAGGCATACCGCAAGGCTGTCGGCTTCACCGGCAAGGTGGTAGCACTCGTCGGCGTAACGCTGGCTGCGGGCGTGGTTACATGGGTCTGGTCGCCCATTAAATTTCAGGCAGATATGGGAATCCTGCTGACATTCATGTTTATCTGGAACATGATCGGTGCCCTGGTACTGATTCCTTCCCTGTCGCATTTCCTGCTGCGCAATGTCAGTACCAAGCGCCAGTGTAAGACCGCAGGCAGGCGAGATGCCCGAGCGTTGTCAAGAGAGCATTCGACCGGTGCGTAGGAGCTGCCTGCCTACGGCGTAACGTGTTCGCGTAGCCGGGATGATCCGGCTACGCGGTTCCACTCCGGCCGACTCAGGGGCGCTCAAAGAGTGCTGCGAGTCCCTGTCCACCGCCAATGCACATTGTTTCCAGGCCGTAGCGGCCCTTGCGGCGCTCCAGTTCATGCAGCAAGGTGGTCAGCATCCGCACGCCAGTCGCGCCGATCGGATGGCCGAGGGCGATGGCTCCGCCGTTCGGGTTCAGGCGTTCCGGGTCATTCCACTGCCAAGCTTTCAACACGGATAGTACCTGGGCGGCAAACGCTTCGTTAAGTTCGACGAGATCGATCTGGTCAAACGAGAGACCGGTCAGAGCGAACAATTTTTTAACCGCCGGCACCGGACCGATGCCCATTGTCGCGGGGTGGCATCCGGCCGCCGCCCAGCCGGAGAGGAACGCCATTGGTTCCAGGTTCAACGAAGCCAGTCGATCCTCCGCGACGATAAGACAAGCGGCTGAGGCGTCGTTCTGCTGGCTGGCATTGCCGGCAGTAACGCTGCCGCCCTTTAGAACGGGCCGAAGGCGCCCGAGTGCCTCTCTGCTTGTATCGAATCTGATACCTTCGTCTTTGACAAAGATAAGGGGCTCGCCCTTCTTCTGTGGAACGGGCACGGACACGACCTCCTCGTCGAAACGCCCTTCGGCCCAGGCTGCGGCTGCGCGTTGATGGCTTGAAACTGCGAATGCGTCAGCTTCTTCTCGGGTGATTCCGTATTCAGTGGCGAGGTTCTCCGCCGTTTCGGGCATCCCGGATATTGTCCCGAAACGTTCATGCGGCTGGGAACGCTCCCGTCCCCGTTGCAATCGGTCATGGAACGTGACCGAACCGGAGCGAGAACCCCAGCGCATGTCCGTTGAGTAGTATGCAATGTTGCTCATACTTTCAACGCCTACGACCAGCACGACGTCAGC
Source organism: Caballeronia udeis (assembly GCF_001544555.2). Taxonomy (GTDB): domain Bacteria; phylum Pseudomonadota; class Gammaproteobacteria; order Burkholderiales; family Burkholderiaceae; genus Caballeronia; species Caballeronia udeis. Next base: position 70,713 of record NZ_FCOK02000018.1, read on the forward strand.
TGCGTGCGTCTGTACCATCATTGAAGCATCTATGACCGCTTGTAGCCCCGACCCGCAGCGGCGGTCGACCGTGTACCCAGGGACTTCAATCGGCAATCCTGCAGCAAGCGCTGCATACCGTCCGAGGCACGGAGCCTCGCTGGACGCGTAAGACTGGGCGACGATAACTTCGTCGATCGACGCGCTCTCAATGCCGCTGCGCTCGAGCACAGCCTTGATAATGTGCGTGGCGAGCTGGTCCGCGCTTAGAGGGCGCAAGCTACCGCCGAAACTGCCTACGCCGGTTCGAAGGGGTGCGACCACTGCCGCTCGTCTAAGTGTTGACTTCATGTTTTCAGTCTCCGATGGGTCTTTTGGCGAGTTAGGTATAAAATGACACACCGTCAATTATATGGCGCTACTGGCAGGAAGTGGCGGTTCAATCGATGAGGATGGCAAACACGTGAAGGTTTTAGACGTTGGTGAACTGGACTTCGGCGCGCTCATACGTCCGGACGAGACTGTGATGTGGGGCCAGGCGGCGGCCGAGCCTGTTGCATTGACGCAGGCGTTGATGGCACAGCGTCATCGAATTGGTCGCCTCAATGTATTCATTGGAGCGACGTGGTCGCATTGCGCTGACCCGTCGTTTGCCGACTGCGTGAACTTTCGCTCATATTGCGGAGCGGGTGCCAACCGTACGCTTGCCAAGGCCGGATTGCTTGATGTCCTGCCGTGCCACTATTCGCACCTTGGCAAGTTGATTTCGTCCGGGCAACTGCGGATTGATGTGTTGTTGCTCCAGGTAGCGCCTCCAGGCCCCGACGGGCGATACAGTCTTTCGCTGGCTCATGATTATCTCGTGCCGGCTATCGATTCCGCGAGGGTTGTGATCGCCGAAATCAATGATCGGGCACCTTGGACTTACGGCGAGCGTAGCCTGTCGGCTGACGATATCGACTTCGCGATCATGACATCGCGGCCTCCGCTCGAGTCAGCGCGCGTAGAGCCAACGGATGCCGAGCGCGTGGTGGGGCGTCGGGTGGCTGAGCTGATCGAAGACGGATCGACACTTCAATTTGGGATCGGCGCAATACCGGAGGCTGTCGCCGGCGAACTTGCCGGTCATCGGGAACTGGGTATCCATACAGGGGCGCTCGTCGATGGGGGCGCCCGGCTTATCGAAGCGGGTGTCATCACCAATGCTCGCAAAACGATTGACGCCGGGACAACCGTCGCGGGCGTCGCCATGGGCGGCAGTACGCTACATCAATGGATTCATCGCAATGTAGCGGTGAAGTTCAGGTCCGTGAGCTACACGCACGCGGCCAATGTGCTGGCCAGCATCGATCGCTTTACGGCGATCAATTCGGCTCTGGAAGTCGACTTGACCGGTCAGATCAATTCCGAGGTGGCCCGCGGCGTATATGTTGGTGCTGTGGGTGGCGCGTTGGACTTTCTTCGCGGCGCACACCGGTCGCGAGGCGGACTGCCCATCGTGGCAATGCTGGCGACAGCCGGTGCAGGGCCTCACAAAACGAGCCGGGTCGTGGCTTCGCTCTCTGGGCCGGCGACCGTTGCGCGAGCGGACGCTGGTCTTATCGTTACGGAATATGGCGTGGCGGATTTGCGCGGCCTGTCGCTGAAGGAGCGTGGCAAGCGCCTGATCGCAATCGCCGCGCCGGAATTTCGCGATGAACTGGAGCGGCATGTGTATGGATCAACATTGCGATAGGCATCCGTGGAGTGGTTTCCGATGAACAATCGAGCAGCCCCATCGAATCAAAATCTGTTGGACCCGGATCTGCACCAGTTGCTAACACTGCTTCCGTTGGGGGACGCACGTTTCGCCAGTACTGCTGCGCAAACAAACCGGAATCAATTTATCTTTGGCGGTCAACTCTTGGCGCAAGCGCTCTACGCGGCGGCTCAGACTGTGGCGGACAAGCGACCGCATGCCCTGCACGCGTCGTTTGAATTCCCGGCTTCCGGCGTGGACTCCCTTGTCTACCGCGTGTGCAAAGGCCGGGACGGCAGCAGTCTGTCGTCTCGCCGGGTCACCGCGCGCCAAAGCGGTCGGACGGTGCTGTGGGCGAACGTCTCGTTCAATGCGACGGAAGCGGGATTCGAACATCAGTTGTCCTGGCGCTCGCAGCCGCCTGATCCGGACTCGGCGCCGGTGCTCGCGACGGTGGCTGCGCGCTATGGCGCCCACGTCTCGGAACATGGAAAGGGCCGTTTGACGACCTACCCGCAACTCGAAATACGGCCGATTGATGTGGAACACCATCTGTTGCTGCGCCCGGGCGCGCCTATGTCGCGGTTCTGGATACGGGCGCGCGGACGTATGCCGGGCAGCACGTCAGGGTGGGCAGCGGTCCTTGCATACCTGTCCGACTATCTGCTTATCAACGCCGCGCTGATTCCGCATGTCGATCAAATCCCCAATGAGCACCTGTTCGTTGCGAGCCTGAACCATGCCATGTGGTTTCACGATACGGTCGACCCTTCGCAATGGCTGCTCTACGAGACGGAAAGCGCATGGGCGGCTCAAGGGCGTGTGTTGATATACGGGCACTTCTTTTCGGCGGCGGGAAAGATGGTTGCGTCGGTCACACAGGAAGCGATGGTTCGGATACGGAAGGAGATCGGGTAGGCCCGATGGAAGGGCGCTGGAGGCAACACGCCTTGCGCCCGACCCGTATCGTCAGGCACTTTTCAACTTGCCGGGACTACGATTTCACGCGCCGCCAATGTTTCGGCCGTGACTCGATCGTGCAAGGTTCGCCTTCCAGCGTGGCATCGACCAGCAGCACTTTCCCGCTTGCCGGGTCGAGATAGTGGCGCAGGACGACCTGTCCTTCACGTCGTTCCTCGAGCGTCGGGCAACCGTCGCTCCACGTATCTGGCGCTCGCGCCAACGGCGTTCCGCTGGCCACCCCATAGGCCACGCCATCGTGATGTTCGACACCAGGGTAAAGCAAGCGCCCGCGCCCGCGCCTGGCTGACGGGAGTAGATCCCGCGTCACCGGCGGTTTTGTTGCCGGTTGGGCTCTCGTGAGGCGGTCGCGCAGCATCCGAGCGCGGCACTCAAGCGTTGCGTCGAGGTTCGGCGCAACCTGCGTCGCATCCAGCACGACGCCGTAGACGGATGCGGCTTCATCGGCGCTGATGCGTGATTGTTGGAGATCACGGACGACCGCAACCGGGTCGCGCTCGATCGGATCGCCAAAACCGCCGCCAGAGCCGAGGCGAAACTCGAACAACTCGTCATCGCCCACCACAAGCGCGCCGGCGTGTCCCGACACGGCTTCCACTCGACCATCGGCGCGGCGTAACGAGAACTGGGTAGTTGCCCCGGGCATGCCGCCCGCGAAGCCGGGCAGGGGCAGGCGCTCGCGCATGCCGAGCATCACGCCGGTCCATGACGCCGTCTTGTGCGGCTTGTAGGCCATCTGGCAGCCAGCCCCCGCGCGGTATCGGCCGGCTCCTTCAGCGCCGACGCGTGGCCGCTTTGCAGTTACGAGAGCCGGGTAGCGCGATTCGAACGATTCGATATCCACCGATTCAATGATAGCTTTGCGCGCCACCATGAAGCTGAACAGGTCATAGCCGTCACGGTCGTGCCCCGCTGATCCACCCGCCATCGCGCCATCGATCATCAGCCAGCCATCCTGCGCGCCGCCCGCATCACGATACGCCCAGGTATGCAGGCCCATGCACGACGGCGCAACGGGTCCGGAGAGCAGGTGCCGTCCTGGTGCTGCGTCACCCGAGATGGCAATCGCCATCATCAGGCATTGGTGGGCGGCCATGCTGGCGTTCAGCGCGACATCGAAATGCGCCGATGCTGTGGGCGCCGGCGCAGCGGCATTGACCACCGTGCCGGGCGGGCAACGCACCTCGATCGCGTCGAACATTGCCGCCGACAAGGGCAGGTCGTGAGTGAGCACGTCGGTGACGTCGCTGATCACGATCGATTCGATCACATGTGGCTTCGAATTGAAGAAATGCGTGCATTGCGCCGCGGCGCCTTCGAAGTCGAACACCATGCTTTCACCCGCGATGGTGAGCTTGCAAGGCACCTTGTAGCGCTCGTCCTCCCATTCGGTCCAGGTCGTCAATCGATAGACCCCATCTTCCAGCAGTGAGATCCGGCGCCGCAGTTCGCGTGCGACGATGGCGCGCAACGCCTGCACGCCGGCCGTGAAGCGCGCTGCTCCCGATGTTTCGGCCATCGCGGAGATTTTGTCGTGCACGACCTGGCACCCGGCCACCAGGCTTCGGATGTCCATCTCGACGAGCAAGGGCACGCGGATGTTGTTGCGCAGGATTGCCCAGACGTCGCGCTCTTCCACGCCCTGGCGGAACAGCCGCACCGGTGGCAGGCGCAGCGCCTCCTGATAACACTCGGTGGCAGCGGGCGACCACGAGCCGAAGGTCATGCCGCCTACATCGATCATGTGACCGGAATTCGCTACCCAGGCGATCAACTGCCCGTCGTGAAAGATCGGCCGCTGTACGACCACGTCCATGTAGTGCAGGCCGCCTCCGTTATGCGGATCGTTGGCAATGAACACGTCGCCGGGGCCGATGCTGTCGCCATGTTGGGCGAGTGTGAAACGCACCGCGTGGCTGCATGCGCCGAAATGATGCGCGACCGCGCCGCCGCCGACGATCAGCCGCCCTTTGGCGTCGAGCAGCGAGCACGAGCAGTCGCGCGATTCCGCGATCGTCGGCGAACATGCGGTGCGCTCGATGGTCGTCGCGCCTTCTTCGGCCACGGCCTGCAGCCGGGTGCGAAATACTTCAAGTGCGATTGCATCGAACTCGGAGTCTGTTGCTGCCTTCATCTCGGCACCTCGAGGGTAATCGTGCGGTGCGCGTCGACGACGGCGCGCACATCGCGGGGAATCCAGATCGTGGTGTCGACGCTGTCGATCAGCGTCGGCCCTTCGAGCGTCTGGCCAGGCAGCAGGTCGGCGCCGGCAATCACGTCTACCTGCAGTGCGGCCGTTTGCGCACCGAGATACACGCTGCGCGTGCCGACAACCGGCGCCGGCCCCACACTTGGGTCGCTGGCATGGTGGGTGAGCCCCGCCCGTACCGTTCGACCGCGTCCGATAGCGCGCAGCGTCACGAGTTCGACGGGTGTACCTGTGACCAGCGCACCCTGTCCGTAGCGGCGGCCGTATTCGGCTTTGAACGCCTCGACGATGCGTTGTTGCTGCGCGAGGTCGAAGCCTGCTGAACAGTCGATCGTCAATTCTGATTGTTGTCGCATGAAGCGCAGGTCGGCCTCGAAGCTGACCGAGCGGTCGGATTCGGCAATACCGTCGGCGGCAAGGTCGGCCTGAACGGCTCCGGCCAGTTCAGACAGCCTCGCTTCGACCCGCGCAGCGTCGCAAGGCAAGGGCAGGTCCACGCTGCGGCTGCGCTCGCGCCTGATATCGGCGTTGGCGGCGCCAAAGGCTGACAGAACCGAGGTCAGCTCGGGCACTAGTACGCGCTGTATGCCAAGCTCCCGGGCGATCAAGGCATTGAACAGGCCGCCGCATCCGCCCATGCTTACGATTGCATGGCCGGAAGGGTCCAGTCCGCGCTGTGCAAACTGCGCGCGCAGCGCCCGCACCATCTCGACCTTGGCGATCTCGTGAATGCCCCAGGCAACCTGGCGTGGGTCCGAGCCAAGTCGGTGCGCGAGACGTTCACAAGCTGCGGTGGCTGCCTCCAAATCGAGCGTCATGTCGCCGCCCAGAAACCGCGATGGTTCGATATATCCGAGCACGACCAGCGCGTCGGTTACGGTGGGTTCGGTGCCGCCTCGTCCATAGCACGCAGGGCCCGGATAGGCGCCCGCCGAACGCGGCCCGACGCGCAACAGTCCGAGCGAATCGATCCACGCAATGGAGCCCCCGCCGGCGGTGACGGACTCAATGTCCACCATCGGCATCGCGGTCCATATGCCCATGAGTTCCCCGCGGGTTCTTCGCATCGGCTCGCCGTGCCGCACGATCGCCATGTCGAATGACGTACCGCCCATGTCGCAGGCCACCGCATCTTCCACGCCCGCAGCGCGGCAGACTGCGAGCGCTCCGACTACGCCGGCAGCCGGCCCCGACTCGGCGAGCACCGCCGGCGTGCTGCGGCCTTCGGCAACAGTAATGGAGCCGCCGCCCGAATGGACGAGAAGCGGCGCGCGCGGCAAGCCGAGTCGCTCCAGTTCGTCGACCAGTTCGTCGATCCCGTCGAGCGACCCCGAGGTGTAGGCATTGAGCAGCGCGAATGTGGTCCGTTCGTATTCGCGCGCCACGGGATACAGCGCGGCTCCCGAAAGAACCGGCAGGTGCGGCAATGCCTCGCGAATCGCCAGAACCGCCGCAGCCTCGTGCGCGGGGTTGGCGCAAGACCACAGGAACGACACCACCAGCGCTTCGATGCCGAAACGCTCGTGCAGGTGCCGCGCCGCGGCCACGGTCTGCTGTACGTCGAGAGGTTGAAGCACGTCGCCATCGCGGTCGATGCGTTCGTCGACGCCAACGATCCAGTCACGCTCGATCAACGAATCGGGAGGTACAAGCCAGCCGTCGCGCGGCACCCGGCGCACCCGGGCGATCGGCACCAGGTCTTCGAATCCGCGGGTTGTCACGAGCCCGACCTTGTGCCCGGTGCGCGATGCAATGCTATTCGTGACGGCGGTCGTTCCGAGACCGAAGCGTTCGACCCGGGACAGCATGACCTCCATGTCCAGCCCGGCGCGTCGCGCGACCAGCCGGCAGGCGGCGATCACGCCACGGCCGAGCGCCCCGGTGGTGGAGGCCGCCTTCGCACGCCAGACCCGGTTGCCGTCGGACAGAACGACGTCGGTGAACGTGCCGCCGACGTCGACTCCTATGCATAGCTTGCCGGCGGTTATCCCACCGTCGGGCAAGGCCTGCGGATCAGCGCGTAAGACCATGGCTTCCCAGCTCCGGCAGTGCGTGGTCGACCAGGTGGTCGAGGGTGGGCATCGGGGCGCCGAGGTCGCGCGCGAGTTCGCGGGCAAGGTGCAGGTCTTTGCTCGACATCGCGACCATGCCAGCCGAGCCGGTGGTGTAGTTGTCCTCCTGTTCGCGGATGCGCGCCCAGTTGTTGCTGACCCAGCTGGAGCCGACGCCACCGGCATTGATCACCGACAGCCAGCGTTCTTCATCAATGCCGGCCGCGCGGGCAAGCCGCAGCGCCTCCCGTACCAACAGCACATTGGAGATGGCCATAAAGTTGCTGAGGATTTTCGTGGTGGAACCTGCGCCCACGCCGCCGACATGGAACAGGTGCTGCGACATTGCCGCCAGCGCCGGGCGTGCTGTTTCAAGGACGGAGGCGTCACCGCCCACGAAGAACGTCAGCTTGCCGGCGCGGGCAGCGGTATCGCCACCGCCTGTCATTGGCACGTCGAGAAGTTCGATGCCGCGTTCAGAGGCCTGTACCGCCAGTTGCTGAGTCAATCGCGGGGGTACGGTGCTATGTATCGCGACTATGCTGCCGCGTTTCAGGCCGGCGAACACGCCCTGATCATCGTCGTCGGGCAAGCACGCGGCGTGCACCTGCGCCTCATCGAACAGGGCGATACAGACCAGCTTTGAGCGCGTTGCCAACTGGTAATTGCTGTCGGCGACCGACGCCCCCAACGCGACGAGCCGCTCGACGGGCTCCGGCCGGATATCCCTGACCACGAGCGGAAAGCCGGCTTTCGCCAGGTTCGACGCCATGCCTTCGCCCATGTTGCCGAGTCCTATGAAGCCCACGTCCAATGTCATCTCTTGTCTCCATTCGTGTCGCGATGCCCGAAGCTGCCGCCAGGCGAAAAAGAATTCTCTTATAAATGATACTATATCAGCTATTTGAAAAACTATTTCGTTGGCTTTCGCTAGCTAGAAACTACATCTTACTGGGAAATATCGGCTAATCAAATTATAGGAAATCAGACTACACAACTGACGATAAATCATTTATTGTTAACCTGCCGCAGACAATTTAGAGCCGTCTTATGGCAAGTGAAACGTTCCGGAATCGGCAGGACCCACTTCTTTGAGGCACTTATGGAGCAACTCGTCATTCAACACGCCGCGCTTGTCGTGGTTGATTTTCAGGAGGGCATTCTGCGGGTGCCGTTTGCGCCGTATACGGCGAGCGCGGTGCTTGAGAATGGTGTGCGCCTTTCCCGGCGTTTTCGCGAGGTGAGCGCCCCGGTGGTGCTCACGCGTGTCGCGTGGGCGGACAACTTCGCCGATGCGCTGACGCAGCAGGTGGACCAGCCGCTACCCATGCCGCCGGGCGGGTTGCCGCCAGACTGGGCTGATCTGTCGGCCGATCTGGCTGTATCGCCGGGCAACATTGTGATTACCAAGCGCCAGTGGAACGCGTTTCATGGCACTGAGCTTGATCTGCAACTGCGCCGCCGTGGCATCAAGACGCTGGTTCTGGCGGGGGTCGCAAGCAACATGGGCGTAGAGTCGACAGCACGCGCTGCCTATGAACTGGGATACCAGCTCATATTCGCCGAAGATGCGATCAGCAGCGTGAGCGCGGGGATGCACGAATTCGCGGCTCACACTATATTTCCCCTGCTCGGCCTGGTTCGCAGTACCGAACAGATCGTTGCCGCGCTGCGATGAGGCCGGCGTTGGCGAACCGATCCGGATGACACATCAATTTTCAGGAGACACCGATGTCAAAAAAATTCGAAGGCAAGGTAGCGGTGGTGACAGGCGCGGGGGGTGGGATTGGCGAGGCGGTGGTCCAGGATCTCGTGCTGAATGGCGCCAGCGTGCTGGTTGTCGATGTCCAAGCTGATAACGCGGAGGCGGTGGCGCGCGCGATCCGTGAGCAGGGCGGCGAGGCGCTCGCTTTCTGTGCCGACGTGTCCGTGCTGGAGCAGAGTCAGGCAATCGTGGAGAAGGCCGAACACGCTTTTGGCGCGCTGCACTACGCAGTCAATAACGCGGGCATCAGTGGCAGGTTCGAGGCGCTGGCGGACGTCGACGCAGAAGAGTGGCGCAAGGTGATCGGCGTGAATCTCGATGGTGTCTTCTATGGCATGAAATTCCAACTGCCGGCGATCGAGAGAGCCGGTGGCGGAGCGGTGGTCAACACGGCTTCGATCTACGGGCACCTCGGTTTGCGCCGGCTCGACGCGTATACCGCAAGCAAGCACGCGGTGCTCGGACTCACCCGGTCAGTGGCGATCGAATACGCAACACGTGGGGTGCGTGTCAACGCAGTGTCGCCCGGGCCGATCTCGACTCCGCTGACACGGGGGGCGAAGGAACAGACCGATGCCATCGCAGCACTGACGGTGATGAAACGGATGGGTGAGCCGGTCGAGATTGCCAAGGCGGTGTCGTTCCTGCTGTCGTCGGACGCCTCGTTCATTACGGGGTCCGAAATCGTGGTCGACGGGGGTGTCCTGCTGTCTTGACGAAACGAGGCTGTGTCCGGTACTCAGTCTTGTGGCCGATGTAGATTGCTGGTCACCGGAAATTCCGGCGACCAGCCCTGTGGCAAGCGTTTGCGTTAGCCTCCGGTCAGTGGTCCCACTGCAGAGGCAGTTCCTTGACAGCATTGATACGGCCGGATTTCACGACGACCTTCGCACCATCGGCAATACGGAACACTGGAATGCGGGAGAGCCACTCTTGCAGAAAAACACGCAGCTCGATGCGGGCAAGCTGCGCGCCAAGACAACGATGGATTCCGGTCCCAAAGCCCATGTGTACCTTGTTTGACCTGCGAAAGTCGACCGCCATTGGATCGGGGTATTTCCGTTCGTCGAGGTTGTAGAGCGCGGCGGGCAGCAGTACGAGGTCTCCTGCACGCATCGGGAAGCCTTTGAATTCGAAATCTTGTGTCACCATTCGGCCAAAATTTGCAATCGCGTGCCGCCGCAACAGCTCTTCCACTGCATCCGGAATCAAGTCCGGCTCCTCGACCAACTGGCGGCAATGTTCAGGATGGCGGGCCAGGAAGTTCATGAAAAAGCCCATTGACGAAACAACTGTGTCCAGGCCGCCGAACATGACATTCGCGGTCATGCTGAGGACCTCGTGCCGCGTTGTCTGACGGTCGCCGACCCGTGCAGCAAGCAGCCGGCTAATGAAATCGTCACATGGCTTTTGCTCTCGCTCGGCAATGCGTTCCTGAAGGTAGCCCATCATCGCATTCACGGCGCGCATGAACGATTCCGGGTCGGGATCGCGCGACAGCCAGTCGGCGGCCGGCAGTAGTACTTCAGCATGTTCCCGCGGCAACTGCATCATAGCCAGAAAGATGTAGATCGGCATCCGCTGGGCGACGTCGGACTGGAACTCGCAGCCTCCGCGGCTCACCAGCCCGTCGATCAATTCCAGGCTCAACCCGTGCATGTTTGCTTCGAGTTGCTGCACGGCCTTGGGCGAAAAGAAGGGTTGCAACAGACTACGGTAAAACGTGTGGTCCGGTGCGTCCGCCTCTCCCGGAAAGAATTGCATCTCGCGCTCTTCGCGCGACATCGCCACGCCCTTGTTCGAGAAGCGTTCAGAATCTCGCCAGCTTTCACCAATGTCCTCGGCTCGTGTGAACACCCAGTGGCCGCCGTTGAGCGGTGTGTAGAAAATCTCCGGGCCTTCGTGGAGTTTCTTCCAGCCAAGATGGATGTCGCCGTCGATGGGTTCTACCGCAAAAAAATCGAACTTGAGGATCTTGTCGGAGGCGATGTCCGGGTTTGGCAGGGGCGTGTGCATGAGATGAGTCCTCCTGATGACGGTTAGTCCGGATATCCCGCGATTTCAATTGCGCGATTCGTTCAACGCTGATGCTCGCATCTGGCAACTGCGGGGATGGCTGTGGATGCGGCACGGTCAACGCAGACGAGCGGCTTCGACAATGCGCTGCGCCCTGATCACAACGGGGCGGTCGATCATCTCGCCATCCAGCGCGACAGCCGCACCGCGCGCATTGGCCGCCGCTTCCAGAACGCGCTTCGCCCAGGCACACGCGCTGGCATCAGGGCTGAACGTCTCGTTGACAACCTGGACTTGCCGCGGGTGTATGCAAAGCTTGGCGCCAAAACCAAGCCGCCGCCCGCGCAATGCATCCTTCGCGAGCATTTGCGGGTCATTGATCGCCGTGGTGACGCTGTCGCAGGGCGGCGGCAGGTTCGCGCAGCGGGAAGCCAGAACGAGCCGCGAGCGGAACGGCAACAGTTCCATATCGTCTCCGTCAATGCCCATGTCGAGCTGGAAATCGATCGAACCGAATACCAGACGCCGCAACGCCGGTACTTGTGAGAGCGAGTTCACATTGGCCATGCCCTGGGCGGTTTCAATCAACGCCAGCATCGCGATGTCGCGTCCGACCTGAGCGGCGACGGCGGTCACATCATCCGCGCATTGCGTCTTGGGAAGCATCACACCTGCTATGCCAGGATGCCTGCATAGCGCGAGATCCTCTGCCAGCCACGCCGTGCCGATTGCGTTGATTCTGACAATAGCGTGATGATCCGGCGTGACGAAGTTGGCGATCGCATCGCGTGCGGCCGATTTGTTATCCAGCGAGACCGCGTCCTCGAGATCCAGGATGACGGCGTCGGCATTGGCGTCAAAAGCCTTCTTAAAGCGCTCCGGGCGGTCACCCGGTACGAACAGATAAGAGCGCGCCTGCGTGGCGCAACACGTTGCGGACAATGTCATTTGATGATCTGCTTGATTGAGATGACCGCACTGTTCGGGGGGGCCAAGGGCGGAAAGGGCGCCTGCGTGCGCTCGTAGTCCGAAAGCAGCGTGCGATTGGTGGAAAAGCAGACAACCGCTGCACCGATGGCCCCTGCGAGCAAGATCAAAAGCGAGTAGCGAATTGAACTATCCCCGAACTCCGGCTGCAAATGATCATTTAAAGCACCGACGAGGAGTGGCCCCAGGCCGTAGCCCAGTACATTCAGGAAGAATGCCACGATAGCAGCGGCGAGGCCGCGCATTCGCGGCTTGGCAACCGTCTGCGTCAATGCGTGAATCGGCGTGGCCCAGACTGAGAGGAACCCGATCGCGCATCCGTACATGGCGAACGCAAGGTTGCGATTTGGCGTCAGCAGGAATGCCGCGCCGAACGGAACCGCCAGCAACATACCGCTTGCCGCGATACGCATGTACCAGCGCAGATCCCTACGTGAAAGGTGGTCGGCGATTACACCGGCGCCGATCGTGCCCGCCAACAATCCAATCGCCGAAGCACTTCCGAGTTTGGTGCCGAGCTCTTGCGCAGCAACACCATGGACGCGCATAAAAAACGTTGCGGCCCACGACTGCATGCCGTAGTTGACGATACCGCATGTCATCGACGAAAGCGCAAGGAAACGAAACGCCCGGAGTCTGCCTAACCATTTGAGGGTTTCCCGAAATGGCGGCCTTGATTCCACTGTCAGATCGGGATCGGACATTCCGCGTGGAGGTTCCGATACCACGAACCGGATAAATATGGCGAGTAAAAGGCCGGGAGCACCGATAATCAAGAAAACGGTGCGCCACGCAAAATGTGTCATCAGCAAGCCGCCGGCGAAGAGCCCGAGGCCGATACCGATGGAAGCTGACGCGTTGTACAGTCCAATTGCCTTTCCGCGATTGTGTCGAGAATAGAGATCGGCAATGATCGAATGCGAGCCTGGGTTACAGCCAGCCTCGCCAAACGCGACGCCCATTCGGGCCATCGCGAGCTGGGCGAACGATTGTGTTACGCCGCACAGCATGGTCATCAGGCTCCATACGCCGACAGACGCAGCAATGACGGACCGCCGCGTGCCTTTATCTGACAGGTAGGCCATTGGCAATGCGGCCGTTATGTAGATTGCTGCGAAGGCCATACCTGTCAGGAGTCCCATCAGCGTGTCGCTGGCATGGAATTCATGCTTGATGGGGCCGATGAGGATCGTAATTAATTGCCGATCCGCGAGGTTGACTGCCACGACCACGCACAGCAGCATCAGGACGCACGCACGCCGGGATCGACTCCACCGCGCTACAGACCCGCCGGACAGCGGAAAGGAATCGATCAAACCGCCGCGCGGAACTTCCTGGTCCGAAATGTCTGGGAGGGCAGATGAGGGGCTTTGAAGTGGCATAGGTCTCTCAGAAGGATCGCGGTAAGCCAAGAACGTGTTCAGCGACGTAGCTAAATATCAGGTTGGTGGAGATGGGCGCGACCTGATATAAGCGCGTTTCCCGGAATTTTCGCTCGACATGGTATTCGCACGCGAAGCCGAAGCCACCATGGGTCTGCAAACATACGTTGGCGGCTTCCCACGACGCTCTCGCTGCCAGATATTTGGCCATGTTGGCCTCCGCTCCGCACGGCTGGTGCGCATCGAACAACTGCGCCGCCTTAAAGCGCATCAGGTCGGCGCTCTCGACATCGATGTACGCCTGCGCAATTGGGAACTGCACACCCTGGTTTTTGCCGATTGGCCGGTCGAAGACGATCCGCTCGTTGGCGTATCGGGTCGCCCGTTCGACGAACCAGCGGCCGTCGCCAATGCATTCGGCGGCAATCAGCGTACGCTCGGCGTTAAGACCGTCGAGGATGTAGCGAAATCCTTTGCCTTCCTCTCCGATCAGATTTTCCTCGGGGATCTCGAGATTGTCGAAGAACAACTCGTTCGTTTCATGATTGACCATGTTGGAAATCGGTCGAACGGTAAGGCCTTGCTTCATTGCATCCTTCAGGTCGACGATGAAAATCGACATGCCTTCGGACTTCTTTCCGACCTCCGCCAGTGGTGTTGTACGCGCTAGCAGGACCATGAGGTCCGAATGCTGCACGCGTGATATCCAGACCTTTTGTCCATTCACGACATAGCGGCCGTCTCGCTTGACTGCCGTGGTTTTTAACTGGGTCGTGTCGGTGCCGGTCGTGGGCTCGGTGACGGCCATCGACTGGATACGCAGTTCCCCTGCGGCGATTCGCGGCAGGTAGCGAGCCTTCTGTTCGGCGGTGCCGTTACGAAGCAGGGTGCTCATGTTATACATCTGGCCGTGCACGGCACCTGCGTTGCCGCCGCATCGGTTTATTTCTTCCATGATCACGGTCGCGGCCGAAAGCCCTAGCCCAGATCCGCCGTATTGTTCTGGAATCATTGCCGAGAGCCATCCGGCACCCATGAGCGCGTTGACAAACGCTTCCGGATATCCCCGCTGCTCGTCGATCTGGCGAAAGTATTCGTCGGGGAAACCCGCGCACAGGGAGCGTATCCCATCACGTATTTCCTGAAATTGCTCGTTCTGATATTGCACGGGAGGCCTATCCTTGGAATTAGGTACTACTCGACTTGCGCAACGGCGTCGGTGCATAAGGCGCCGTGATCGTCACGCGTCCAAAGCTGGACGGTCTTGCCATCTGCCGCAAGCTGTCCGCAGAGGTCGAACGGCCTGCCTTGAAAAAGTGGGCGCACGGCCCGAAACGCGAGATGGACGACGCGCTTGTCGGGCAGGTTGCGCTGAAGATGGTCCAGAAGCAGCGTAACGGTCAGCGGACCGTGCACGACGAGCGCGGGATATCTCTCACTTTCGCGTGCGTATTCGACGTCGTAATGAATGCGATGGGCGTTAAAGGTGAGAGCCGAATAGCGAAACAGCAGCACAGGGTCGGCAACCAAGGCGCGTGACCAATGTTCGTCGCGCGGTGCGATTGCCGGCGCGGGGGATGGGTCAGCCTGGCTGGGATGGCCCCTGTACACCAACTCCTGGGTTTCTTCGATGGCGTCGCGTCCTTGGCTGTCCGAGTGGACGGTGCGCAGTGTCACGAAGACAAGCGGCCCGCTTCGGCCGTGCTTGAGGCCTACGCCGACAACCTCGGTCCAGCGCGTCACGATATCGCCTATCGCCAGCGGGTGCTTGAAAGCGATCGTACTTGCAGCCCACATCCGTCGAGGCAGAGGGACAGGAGGAAGCAAGTCGCCTCGAGCCGGATGTCCGTCGCTGCCGATCTGGGACTGAGGACATACGGGCAGGAAATACAGCCACTGATAGAGAGGCGGCAAAGCATCGCCGGGGCCAGTACGGATATCCGAGCGTTCAAGAGTTGCGGCGAGTAATGTCGCAGGTGCAGAGGTTATTGGCTCGGTGCGTGTCTCGCGGCGGCCGATCCAACTGCGCAGATGTTCGAGGTCGAGGGAATTCATGACTACTTGTCCGCGGCTTGCTTCGGCACCTGCGTGACGAAATCGGCAATCGCGCTATTGAAGACGTCATTCTGGTCGCCCGCGACCATGTGAGCCGCGTTCTGAACGTTGACCCACTGACAATGTGGTATCAGGTTCAGCAATCGGGTCGCGCCTTCAGTATCGACGACTTCGCTCAGAGAGCCGCTAATCAACAGCGTCGGAACACTGATGGAAGCGGCTGCGCGCTCCATCTGCGCAAACATGCCTTCTTCAGCGCGTTGTTGGGAGCCGGCATGAAAGGCCGGATCCCAGTGCCAGTACCATCGGCCGTCAGGTCCTCGTCGCAAATTCTTAGCCAGGCTCGCGCTTGATTTCGGCCGCGGCCGATGAGGAAGATACAGCGCAACGGCGTCAGCAACTTCATCGACAGTCGCGAAGCCTGTCGCGCCGGCCGTCATGAAACCGCGGATTCGATCGAGGCCCTCGCGCTGCATAGTCGGAACCACATCAACTAAGACCAGCCCGCGCACGGCAGGCAACACTTGTCTTTGGACCGCAAGGAGCGACGCGATTCCGCCAATTGAAGCGCCGATCAGAATCTGGGGATCTCGCTGCGTTGCGAGCACAGCGAGCAGATCGTCGACAAACGCTCCGATCGAATAATCCGCATCGGCGGCCCAGGCACTATCGCCGTGACCGCGCAGATCGAGCGAGATCACGTGACATCCCTGCGCGATTAGCCGCATGGCCACATGTCGCCACGCATAACGGGTTTGGCCGGCACCGGGTAGCAGTATCACTGGTATGCCGTTCGGGTCACCGCCGACGTCCGCGGCCAGCGCCAAACCTCCCTTTCCGGCAAACCGGACGAGGCTGGTCCGATGCTGGGGCGACGTCTGGGCCGAGTGGCGAGTCATGGGCGGTCGCTCCACATTGACTGACACGCTCACCAGATCAGCGGCAAGGATTCCATGCTGAACACACCGCCGCCGTGAGTCACAATTTCTGCTCCGGGCTTTACCTTGAAGGGCGGTACCTGCGTGAGCCATTCCTCGATACCCGTGATAATTTCGCGGCGCGCGAGGTGGGATCCAAGGCAGCGATGAGGCCCGTATGCGAACGCGTTATGCGGATTTGGGCTGCGGGTTAGCTGAACCTTGTTCGGGTTTTCAAACTCGCGAGGATCTCGCGAGGCAAGGATGGTCGAGCAAGTTACGTTATCGCCTTTTTTGATTAGCACTCCGGCCAACTCGACGTCCCGAGTTGCATAGCGGTTTGTGTTGACCACCGCGAAGGCGCGAAACAGCTCCTCTACCGCGGTTGGAATCAGCGAGAAATCGTGACGCAGGCTGTCCTGGTCGGCGGGGTTTTCCGCAAGGTGGCGGAAATGGTAAGAAAAACTGCTTGTAACAGTGTCTAACCCAGCAATGAAGAGCAGCACGCACATGCCAGTGACTTCAGCGTCGGTCAGAGGACGCCCGTCCACCTTCGCAGTGACGGCAAAGCTGATTAGATCGTCAGTCGGTGATTTACGGCGGTCTTCAACCAATTCCTGCAAATACGCTGCGACCTGCTGCATCGCCCCCGCACGCGTGAACTTGTCCCGCATGATCAGCGCTTCCCATTCCATGAAGCGGCCCATGTTGTCCATGGGCAGGCCCATCATGTCGAGAAATATGCCGACAGGAAAAGGCTTGGCAAAGTCTTCCACAAAATCGCAGGCGCCTTTGGCGTAACACGCCGCGACGAGTTCCTTTGCCCTGTTACGGACCTTCTCTTCCAACGTCTTCATACGTGCGGGCGAGAAGATCGGATTCATGATCGCCCGAAATTTCGAGTGTTCGGGTGGATCCATTTCCAGCGGGATCAATCTTAGCGAAGAATTCGAACGCGAAACGGCACTCGAGAAAGTTGCGGCGTCCTGCAGGACTGCACGGATGTCCTCCGCGCGGGTCGGCACCCAAGTGCCCGGACCGGGAATCGCATTGTGATGGATGGGTGAAAAGAAGATGCGCGGCCCGCTATGTAGCTCGGACACAGTCGAATGCGGGTAACTGCCGAGGTCGGTCCGAAAATCGAACGCCCGCACGAGTTCAGGCGGAACATGGTCAGGTATGCCCGGTTGGCTCGATTCTGTTCGTTCAGTTGTCCGCGTCACATGCATTTGCTGGTCCTCCAGTGTCTCGAATTTAGTTTTTTGGCGGCAGGCGGCGCGGCTTGACAAGGCTCTCGCACCTATTGAATTCATTCTCGCAAAAAGATGACGCTACGTCAACTATTGTGAACTATTCTCTCGTGAAGAAGCTTATAAAACTGAATTCTCGGGTCCATTGAGTAATCCGAGGTGCATCATATAAAATGACGACGCAGCAGTTATAGGTATGCTGATCCACAAGGGTACGCTGATCCTCGGTTGGCTTGGTACCAAGGTCGCCGGTGTGTTCGGCGCGGTAGGCGCGGCAGCGCGTTTGCTCGAGCTCGATGCCGGGCAGGCCACGCACGCGCTGAGTGTGGCCGCCAGTGACCCGTCTGGAACCATGGAATACGACCAAGTGGTGCAGAGGTGAAGAGGTCAGCTTACTCCTCGCGGGTTGCCCGAGTGTTCTGCTCCAGACGGTGAGCTCAATGCCAAATTCCGTGGGCTTGTTTCGGGAATTGCGGACGATGAACACGCTGTGCGCATTGTCGAGGCAGTCGACGCGTTGGACAATCTCGATGACGTCGCGACTCTGGCCGAGATGCTTGCTCCGTAAGACGGTTGTCTTTCTCCTACAGCGCCCGCGATGCGGCAGGGTGCGCATTACCGCTAAACGCGGGTCAATAGGATGCAGCCGGCGAGGGGACCGCCACCTGCCGCAGCTAAACCAACCTCCGGCTTGCCGGCGACTTGTCGATCACCGCCTTCATCCCAAAGTTGGATGCAGGTTTCCCACAACAAGCCGAAGCCGTGCAACCGGCCAGCGGACAATTGACCGCCGCCGGTGTTGAGGGGGAGTTCGCCATCGCGAGCAATGCGCCAGCCGCCCTCCACGAAAGCACCGCTTTCCCCTTTGCCGCAAAATCCCAGTGCCTCGAGCCAGATCAGGGTCAGGATGCTGAAGCCATCGTATAAGTTTGCAACTTGTATGTCTGTGGGTCTGAGGCCGGTGCGCGTCCACAGATGCCGTCCGGCATCATTAGCTGCCATGCTCGTCAGGTCGTCGAACTGATCCCATGAGTTGCGTCCGTATAGAGCGCCGCTCATGGCTTCTATACGCAGTGGAGGTTTGCGCAACGTCTTGGCGGCGTCGAGGTTCGAGACGATGATGACGGTCGAACCGTCGATTGGCGCATCGCAATCGTACAGGCAGAGCGGTTCGGTGATCATTCTGGCCGCTAGATAGTCGTCAAGGTTCATGGGCTCGCGGTATAGCGCGAGCGGATTAACCATCGCGTTGCGGCGGGCGTTGACCGCGATGGCGCCCAACTGTTCCCGGGTAGTACCGTACTCGTGCATATGGCGAGTCGCGACCAGTGCAAGTGGATGCGCAGCCGACAGGCCGTTAAAAGGCCGAATCCACGACATCAGGCCATCCACACGGGAAGCCTCTGCGGTGTCTGCCGTCTTTCGGCTGCGCGCCTTAACTTGTTCGGAGTACTGGCTAAGTGTGCGAAAGCAAATTACATGCTGTGCCTGCCCAGTCGCGACTGCCATCGCAGCATTCATGACTGCGCTAAGCTGGCCGGGCGCCTCCGGAGAGGCCGCAAACCAATTGAGTTTCAGGTCCAGCGACTCCTTGATTTCACGTAGGGTAACCGGCGCCATGCCTGGAGTCGACGATATACCGGGCCACGAACTCAATCCGTCGATGTCGTCATAACCCAGACCGGCATCGGAGAGGGCGTCGTCAATGGCGTCGAGCGTGAGCTGCAATGCGCTCTGGCCGGTTTGGCGTCCGGCGAGCCTCAGGCCGATGCCACTGATTGCAGTTCGACGTTCGAGAATCTCCATGTTGCCTCAGGTCGTAACGCGCTTAGCGGGGGCCATCGCACTCGCCACCAGGAAAGCTGCGGAGGAAATCAATTTCGGGCGCGAATGATGACGTCTGAGCGGAAGCCGGGAAATCGCGCTGATTCGCTCCATTAGCGCGAGCACAGCAGACGCGCCTGATGACGGATCTAGTCCGTTATTTGCGGCCTCAATGCGTGTTGTGAGCAGCTCGTGAATACGGGCAACCGCCTTATGGCGCGCTTCCTCGAAGCGCCGGTCACCCTCGTCGGCTGCGAGGTTCCGAACGCGCAAAATTGCGTGGTGCTGACGAGTGAAATTCACGTAAGCACTGACTAGCGCACGCGCGTTGGCATCTGCATTTTCCGCGGTCCACTCTTTACTGAGAAGCACCTCGATTTCGGGCGTGATCTGGATGATCGTTTCTGCAACTGCTAGCGCGGCGGCCGCGACGTCGGAGAAGTAAATGTAAAACCCCGATGATGAGGTGCCGGCGGCTGCGGTAATGTCTGCGACGCTCACGTCGCGCAGGGATCGCTTTTCCAATAGCTCGACCGTTGCTTTAATCAAACGCTCGCGGGTCTCGGCACCTTTTCGTCCAATCGATTGCCCGTAAAGGTTCCGAGGCCGTGAACCCTTCCGGCCATCGATTTCGTTCGTAGATATTTCCGCTGACTGAATAAGATCGGTCGTTTTCATGTCGCTATGCCCTAATATCGCGCTACTTGCTGAAGACGACGGTCAATTAATGACCCCGTGTCAGTTGTGATTATACCGTTCCACGCTTGTCCGGGGGCGGATTGTCATTTCTTGTCAGGTGCGGTGTCGTCATCAAGAGTCAGCGCGCGTTCGGGGCAGGCGCGCATGCCCCGGCGCGCCAACGCCTCCATGCCGTCCGGAACGAGTTTCTCGTCGAACGAAATGTAGCCGCTTTCGTCGAGTTCGAACAGTGAATCAGAGACTGCTGCGCAACGCGCATGTCCGGCGCATCTAGAACGGTCGACGATTATTTTCATCGGTGTCTCCATGGAGGCCAATTAGTGGCTTGGCTCGATACGGCATTAGAACTGTGACTTTGGCAATCGTACTACCAAGCCGTCGAGCTCTGGTGTGACCTTGATCTGACAGCTCAGCCGGCTACCGCTTCTGACATCGAGCAATCCCTCGATAAGAGACTGCTCATCGCTCTGGGACTCGGGAACATGTACGAGCCACGCTTCGTCAAGATAACAGTGACAGGTTCCACAACTGCAACTTCCACCACAGTCGGCAACGATGCCAGGTACGCAATGGTCAACGGCCGCCTGCATCAGCGAGCGGCCAACGTCCTCTTCAACAACATGCTCGGTACCGTTATGTTCAATAAATTTGATCGTGGGCATGATTCAAGCGTCGTTAAAATCTATTGGGCTGCGTCGGAAAAGACACTCTGAAGAGGTATCGTCTCGTCCGCAAGGGCGCTACGGTTATTGATCAGCGGCTGTTTGGCGACGACTCGCTTTGCGAGCATAAACGCAGCCGGCGAATTCACCGCATCCGCGGCGATAATCCGCCCTTCCTTCAGATAGAAAGCAATGAAGCTTCGCGCTGAAGGTTTGCCGCGGACTACGAGGGTATCGTAACCGTGCGAAAGCCCTGCCATTTGCAGCTTCAGATCGTATTGATCGGACCAGAACCACGGCACCGACTCATCTGGGCAGGGTTGGCCGCATAGAGCGGCGGCAACGGAGCGAGCCTGTTCGAGCGCGTTGGGCACGGATTCGAGCCTGACTCGCCTCCCATAAAGCGCGCTCGGGCGGCTGGAGCAATCGCCGATCGCAAAAATATTCGGGTCGGACGTTCTGCCGGACTGATCTACTGCAATGCCATTGTCCACCGTGAGACCAGCCTCCTGTGCGAGCTCCACGTTGGGAATGAGGCCAATCCCAACGATCAGAAAATCTGTAGTCAAGACGGTGCCGTCGGCGCAGACGATAGTCTTGACCGCATCGCCCGAGGCGTCGAGTTCGAGGCGTTCTAGCTGTGCCGATGTGCGAATGTCCACACCCGCTTCCCGATGCACTTGTTCGTAAAAAGCAGACAGCTCGGGCGCGGTGACGCGCGCCAGGACGCGCGGCAACGCTTCCAGAACCGTCACGTGCACGCGCTGTCGGCTGGCGATAGCGGCCACTTCGAGTCCAATATAGCCGCCGCCTATTATGGCGAGCCTGAAGCCGGGCTTGAACTGACGCCGAATACTATTAACATCGTCGATTGTGCGCAGGTAATGAAGATTCGACAGGCGCTGGACGCTCTTTGCTTCATGTGCCAACGATAAGGGGCGCGGCCGCCCCCCGGTTGCGAGTATAAGCTTGTCATATGGTTCTTCGGCTCCATCGGCGAGCGTAACTATCTGGTGTGCAGGGTCCAGTTTGACAACTCGGACGCTAGTGCGAACGTCTATGCCCAGCTTTTCATATATGCTCGTCGGCTTCAGATATAGCGCCTGCTCATCCGCTTCGCCGGATAGGTAACCCTTGGACAGCGGCGGTCTCTGGTAGGGCTGGTAGGGTTCCTCGCCCAGCAGGAGCAGCCGTCCCGTATATCCCTTTTGCCGCAACGATACCGCCACTTCGCTTGCCGCGTGGCCGGCGCCGACTATTACGGTATTTGTGGCGTGCGCTTCGTCAGGCATCTTTGGCTCTCTGATTCTGATGTGCTGAATTACCCCAACAGCTTGGCCGATTTGCCTATCGCTTCGGGACCTGCATGCCGCTTTTCTCCCGATCCCACGTAGCCTGGGTGCAACCCTCGGCACGCAGTTCGTACTTTAGTACTCTTCCCACGGGATTTCGCGGGAGATCAGAGCGAAACTCGAAGTAACGTGGGATTGTAAAATAGGGCAAGCGGTCGATTGCCCACACACAAATATCTTCTTCCGTGATGCCGGCGCCGTCTTTCAGGACGATCGTCGCTTTCACATCGTCTTCCCCAGACTCGGAGAACACCGCGTGCACAGCCACGTCTGCAATGTCCGGATGAGCGCGTAATCCTGTTTCCACCTCAAAGCTTGAAATGTTCTCGCCCCGGCGCCGCAGGTAGTCCTTCATTCGGTCAACGAAATAAAAATAGCCGTTCTCATCGAACTTGCCTATGTCTCCACTGTGCAGCCACATATTGCGCATGATTTTCAGCGTGTCTCCGGGGCGATTCCAATAGCCTTCGAACATAATATGCGGGCGGCGCGGACGAATGACGATCTCGCCCGGCGTATTGGGCGGCAATTCATTGTCGTTGTCATCAAAGATGCGCACATCGAAGTCCTCGTTCGCGCGCCCCGAGGAACCTGGCGGCGCGGACTCATCGGAGCGCATCCCTGTAACCACGCGCGCTGCCTCGGTCAGTCCGTAGCTGTTCGACCCCGCAGTCTCTACTCCGAAACGTTCTTTCCATTTTTTCTGCAGCGGGGCGGGAAACGGCGAGCCGCGAACGGTATGCAATTGACCAAAACATGCTGTGGATGCTTCGCTATCTTCTGCTTCGGCGAGGAAGGTGATCATCGAACCCAGCAGGCTGGCGACTGTCGCACCGCTACGTCGGATGTCGGGCCAAAAGCGCGATACTGAAAAACGTGGAAAGATCGCTACTCGTGCACCGACGAACATGCAAGATAGTATGGTTCCTCCAGTCGCGTTCATATGAAATAGCGGAAGCGCCGTCCAGTTGCAATCCTCACTGTGCCGGTCTTCCATCTGAACCACCTGTCTGCCGAGGTTGCAGACATAGTTATGGCTGATCATGCAGCCCTTCGATGGACCGGTCGTACCGGCGGTATAAATCAGCATCGACAGGTCGGTCGGAGAGTTTGTGTCGACAAGCGGCTCGCTGGAATCGGTGAAAACGGAGGCCAGTTCTGCTGTCTGGAGAATAGAGGCGGGAACCAATGGTCCGCTTCGCTGCAAAAGTACGGTAGCTGACGAAAGTCCGCTTTCAATGTCAGCTACCCTCTGCGCGTAATCAGCCTCCGCGATCACTATCTTAGCGCCGCAGTCGTTCAACTGATGCCGCAAAAATTCGCCCTTATAGGCTGTATTGACTGGCACGCTGATGCCGCCTGCCTTGTTGATTGCGAACCAACTTAATACTGCCTCGATGTTGTTGTCAAGAATGCTAGCGACGGTTTCCCCTTTCTTGACACCAAGCTCAATCAGACCGTGCGCGAGTCGCGTGGACTCGCGATCAACATCGGCGTAACTATGCAGTTCGCCGCTGAAATCGAGAAATATTCGGTCGCGATACTGTGCCGCCGAGCGGGCCAACGCTGCGGTTACGGTGTCCTGCGTACCGAGGGACCAGGTCTTTTGCTCATTCATATGCTGTCGTCTCAAGCTTCTCGCGTTCGTTGGCCCGCAGGAGCCGCGCGGGTTGGTCTACGGGACTCGTCGGCCCATCCGTCGATCCCCGAAAAATCCCAAGCAGCGGGGCTGCCGCGAAGCCTGTCGAAATGGAAAGCCGGTGCCGTTCGTGCTTGGGATTTTTTGTAATAATGGACGAACAGTCAGTTTTTGTCTATTGCTATTTGGCGCTTTTCACCCTATTTTATCTACCTATAAACACTACATTGACAGCGTGACATCAGTTAAATAAAATGAACGAAAGTCAGTTAATTATGACGAAGTCCTACTAGGAGACGCAAATGGAGCTGCAAGATCTTGTTTTGGTTAGCGTTGACGACCACCTGATTGAACCCGAGGACATGTTCGTGCGTCACATCCGCCCAGCGTTCAAGGATCTAGCGCCAAAGGTGGTGCGCGGGACGAACGGCGCTCATCATTGGGTGGTGGAGGGTCAGCGCGCTCCTGGTCTTGGGCTGAACGCAGTTGCTGGGCGGCCTAAGGAGGAATATGGCTTTGAGCCGGTTTCGTTTGACCAGGTGCGAAAGGGCTGCTTCGACGTCGATGCTCGTGTCGAAGATATGAACGCGAACGGTGTAGTTGGCTCCATCTGTTTTGGATCGTTTCCCGGTTTTGCCGGTGCGCGTTTTCAGAAGATGCAGGACAAGGATCTGGCGCTGGCCACCATCCAGGCTTATAACGACTGGCATTTTCATGACTGGTGCGGCAAGCACCCCGGACGCTTTATTCCTCTTGGTATGCTGCCGCTGTGGGATGTGAAGCTGGCAGTGGAGGAGGTAAAACGATTGGTCAAATTGGGTTGCCATGCGATCACCTTTCCCGACAACCCTTCGATGATCGGACTGCCTAGCCTGCACAACGACTGCTGGGAACCGCTATGGGCGGTGTGCGAGGAAAACGCGGTGGTGATTTGCTGCCATATCGGGTCCGGCGGAAATGCGCCTTATCCGTCGGAGGAATCGCCTATCGATGCCTGGATTACGTCGATGCCGATCTCTATCGCCAATGCTGCCGCGGACTGGTTGTTTGCCAGTTTCTGGCGTCGTTATCCCGGGCTGCGCATGGCATTGTCCGAGGGCGGGATTGGCTGGATTCCCTATTTGCTGGAGCGTGCTGACTTTACCTACCAACAGCACAGCGCCTGGACTCGCTCAAACTTCGGCAAAGATAAACCCAGCGATGTCTTCCGCCGGCACATCATCACCTGCTTCATTGACGACGAGTTTGGCCTGCGCAACCGGCAGGATGTGGGTATCGACATGATTACCTGGGAAGCAGATTACCCGCACTCGGACGCAACGTGGCCGAATTCCCCAGAGCACCTTTGGCAGAGCATCCGCGCGCTCCCGTCCACCGACATCAACAAGATTACGCACCTGAACGCGATGCGCGAATTCAGCTTTGATCCGTTTTCGATTTTAGGGCGCGAGAATTGCACGGTTGGTGCGTTGCGTGCGCTCGCGGCGGGGGTCGATACGCAGCCGTTATCGCGCGGAGGGCTTAATCCTTCCGCCGGCTCGGACAAACCAGTGACGTCAGCTGACATCAAAAAAATTCTGTCGCATGTCTAACCGTCTTCTCGGTTCGCTGGCAGTCAGGCGCAGTTACTGTGTATTGCACCTTAGCCGCAGTGACTTTCGGACAATGGCGCGGTGTCGCCGGAGCAGATGAATCTTTCGGTAAGAGAGAAGGGGGCGGTCTTGAATTTGCCATTGCAGCAGCCTGGGGCTATATACATCGACGGTGCGTTCGTCCCGCCAACAGAGAAACGCGGCGAGGTGGTTATAAATCCAGCCACCGAAGAAGCGATTGGCGAGGTTGCCGTTGGCGGCGTGCGCGACGCGGACGCCGCCATTGCCGCGGCACGTGAAGCGTTCGACGCCGGGCCGTGGCCACGGATGAGTGCCCGAGAGCGCATCGCGTGTCTGCAGAAGATGTATGACGTGCTTGAAGCTCGGGCCGACGAGATCTGCGAGTTGATCGTGCTCGAGGCGGGCTCGGTGCAATCGAATGCGAAGGCTCGCCAGTTCGACATTCCAATGAAGCATTTTCGACGCTTTCTGGAACTCGGTGTGCGTGAAGACGTGAAGGCGCTCGCTCCGGAACTGACGCTCGGCGCGGGGAGTGTCACTGTGCTTGGCACTGCGTTCGTCGTGAGGGCGCCGGTTGGCGTCGTTGCAGCGATCACGCCTTACAACTACCCGTATTTTCTGAACCTGGTCAAAGTCATACCTGCGCTAGTCACGGGTAATGCCGTGGTGTTAAAGCCTTCGCCTTACACACCGTTCGAGGGACTCGTGCTGGCTGGCGCGGCGGCGCAGGCCGGTCTGCCTAAGGGTGTGCTGAACGTCATCACTGGCGGACTGGAAGTCGGCGAGCGGCTCACTTCCGACGTCCGCGTTGACATGGTGACTTTCACAGGCTCTGATCAGGTAGGGGCGGCAATCGCTGCGCAAAGCGCCCCGACCTTGAAGCGGCTCGTTATGGAGCTGGGGGGCAAGTCGGCTCTGATCGTGCGTAGCGACGCCAGTCTGAAAATGGCGCTGTCCCAGGCGCTGCGCGGATTCACCAGTCATGCTGGGCAAGGGTGCGCAATGAACACGCGGGTTCTCGTGCACAACTCGATCCGCCGTGACTTCGTCGATCAGTTGGCCACGATGGCGCGATCGGTGAAAGTCGGCGATCCGCGCGCCGCAGACACCGAAATGGGACCTCTGATCCGCGCTGCCGCGAGAGAGCGTGTCGAACGCTATGTCGCGCTCGGGCTGGAAAGCGGTGCGAGGCTAATGGCAGGCGGTCGACGTCCCCCGCATCTTACGAAAGGGTTCTATTACGAGCCGACCTTTTTCGATGACGTCGACGGCCGTTCGGCGATTGCGCAGGACGAGATATTCGGGCCGGTCGGCGTCGTCATCGGATTCGACACCGATGACGAAGCAGTTGCCATCGCGAACGATTCACGCTTCGGCCTGCGCGGAGGCATCGTCAGTGCCGATGTGGGCCGCGCGTTCGAAATGGCGCGCGCGATTCGCACCGGCGGCGTCACGCTCAACGGTGGTGCCGGCACCCAGCTTTCAGACGGCCCATTCGGTGGCGTCAAGCGTTCCGGATACGGCCGCGAGCTTGGCGAAGACGGCTTGAACGAATTTACCCAGACGCAGCTAATCGAGATTCAGGCAGGTTGATTGGCCGCAGACCCACGACTCGAGATGAAGAACGGAATGTGGTGCGGGTTTGGAGCGCATCACAGTTCCGTCTTGTGAAAAAGATGAGGTAACGAAATGGGTTTGTTGGACGGTAAGGTCGCGGTAGTGACCGGTGCGGGTGCTGGCCTTGGCCGCGCGTATGCGCAGTTGCTTGCTCAAGAGGGCGCGGCTGTTGTCGTAAATGATTATGCGCAGGCGCCTGCCGAAGAAGTGGTAGCGGACATTCGTGCGAAAGGCGGCAAAGCGGCTGTGAGCGTGGCCGATGTGGGGAGCGTGGAGGGAGGGGAAAGCATCCTTGAGCATGCGCTCGCAGCATTTGGCAAGGTGGATATCCTGGTGAATAACGCCGGTATCCTGCGCGACAAGTCGCTGCTGAAGATGGAAGAGGCAGATTGGGATGCAGTGATTCGCGTTCATCTGAAGGGAACCTACTGCGTGACGCGGCCAGTCTTTGGACACCTAAAGGAAAGCGGGCGTGGTGGTGTGATCGTCAACACGACATCAACCTCCGGTTTGCGTGGGAAGTTCGGGCAGACCAACTATGGGTCGGCCAAGGCTGGTATCTGGGGATTTTCGAATTCGCTCGCACAGGAAGGGCTCAAATACGGCATCCGCGTTTGGACAATAGCCCCGGCGGCAGCGAGCCAGCTCACCGACGGCCTGGTGTCCGACGAGTACAAGAAGGTGTTCACCGCCGAGCGCGTCGCACCGGTACTGCTGTACATGGTCAGTGGCCTGTCCGGGAAGCAAACCGGCAAAACGCTGCTGGCGGGCGGCGGCTATGTCAGCGAGATTCGGATGGAAACGGGGCCCGGTCTCGTGCCGCCTGAACACTTCGATGCGCAGGGACTGGCGCAAGCGATCGCAGCGGGCAAGGTGATGCTGCCCGAGCGAGATCTGAATTTCGTCAATGCCTATGGCCCTGTCCAGAAAAGCTGAAGAAGGGACATGTCGATGCCAATCCAGTACCCCGCAGTACTCGACCTCAAGGAAGAAGGCCGGCGCTTTTCCTGGACTGACCGCGATACGCTGCTCTATGCGCTCGCTGTCGGCATGGGTTCTGATCCGCTCGATCGAAGCGAATTGCCATTCGTCTACGAAAAAGGATTGCACGCGATGCCTACTTTCGCTGCCGTTGCAGCCTGGGGGGCTGGCATCTCGCCAGAGCGCATCGGGCTCGATCGCGCCAGGACATTACATGGGGGCGAGGCGTTAACGCTGCATCGACCCATCCCGGTCAGCGGTTCGGTTGTGGCGGATAGCCGGGTAGTGGCGGTCTACGACAAGGGCGTTGGCAAGGGGGCGGTGATTGAGCGAGAGACCGTCTTGACGGACCCAGAGTCGAAAGAACGAATTGCGACCATCACGCGTACCGCGTTCGCTCGGGCGGATGGCGGCTTCGGTGGGCCGCAGGACACGCGACCGGCTGGCGCCGTACCTGTACGCAAGCCCGATGCGACGATCGAATTGCCGACGCGTCGCGACCAGGCGTTACTTTATCGGCTCTGCGGGGACCGCAACCCGCTGCATGCGGACCCGGGCGTTGCACGTGCATCTGGCTTCGAAGCGCCAATTTTGCACGGATTGTGCACGTACGGTATGACGTGCCGCGCGGTGCTCAAAGCATTTTGTGCTTACGATCCAGCACGCATTCTCCAATACTCGGTTCGGTTCTCGGCGCCTGTATTCCCCGGTGAGTTGATCACGATGAATTTATGGCTGGACAACGATACGGTGTCCTTCGAAGCCGCCGTGCTGGCGCGCAGAGCGACGGTGATCAGCAACGGTCGCGCCAAGCTCGCATAGTCTATTGAAAGAGAGAGCGATATGGAAGACAGCAAACCCGCAGCACTGAGTCCGGCCACGTCCTACACGCGTGTGCGCGACGATGGTTCGGCTTACCTTGAAGGCAGTAAATGTCGAGCGTGCGGTACCCGGTTTCTCGGCGAGCGTGAGAACTGCGCGCGTTGTGGAGCGCGCGGATTTATCGAGACGTACTCATTGGGCGAGCACGGGCACCTCTACAACTACACCATCGTGTACCGCAGCTATCCAGGGATCAAAGTGCCTTTCATCTCGGCTATCGTCGATCTGGACGACGGCACTGTGGTGAAGGGCAATCTGCTCGACATCGAGCCTGATCCGAGCGCGCTGGCGTTTGGAATGCCGGTCAGGATGGTGTTCCGCGGAGCTGAACTTGCCAACGCGGACGGTCTCGGCTATCTGGCCCATTTTTTTGTTCCGGCTTGAGGGAAGTGACATGTCTGACGTTTATGTAGTGGGCATCGATATGATCCGGTTTGGCCGCTATCCGGACCGCACAGTCGTGCAGCTCGCGGCGGATGCCGCGTTGCTCGCGCTGGACGATTGCGGTGTGGCGATCGGGGATGTGCAGGCGCTTTATAGCGGGAATATCGGCGAAACGATGACAGGTCAGCGCACTTTGCAACTCATCGGTCAAACGGGCATTCTTGTTGTCAATTGCACCAATGCGTGCGCCACCGGGGCAACTGCGTTCCGGGAGGGTTGGACTGCCATTAAGGCTGGCCTCTATGACATCGTGCTGTGTATCGGTGTCGAGAAAATGCAGCCGGGCATGATTGTCAAGAAAAAGGTCGGCAACGAGCCGCTGCCGGCAGAAGGGCTGATTGGCTCGGAGACGATGCCCGCAGTCTTTGCGATGGTGGGCATGGAGCACTCTCGTAAATATGGAACCACGCCTGAGCAATTTGCGCGGGTTTCGGTCAAGAATCATCATCATTCAACGTTCAATCCAAAAGCGATGTATCAAAAGGAGACACCGCTTGAGGAGGTGATGAATGCAGAAATGATTGCATACCCGAACACCAAGTTGATGTGTTCGGTAAACGTCGACGGGGCAGCCGCGGCGGTATTGATGTCAGCCAAAAAGGCGCGCGAGCTCGGACTCGAAAAACGGGCGGTAAAAGTGCGCGCGTCGGCGCTTGCGAGCGACGCCTGGTCCGAGCGTAATTTAGTAATGCAGGACATCAATACAGTGACACGCCTCGCGGCGAAAGCAGCCTACGAAATGGCAGGTATTGGTCCGGATGAACTGGATCTGGTCGAGCTGCATGATTGTTTCGCGACAGCGGAGATTCTTCACTACGAGAATCTGGGACTTTGCGCGGAGGGTGAGGGCGGGCGTCTGATCGACAGCGGCGAGACGGCCATCGGCGGCCGCATACCGGTCAACGCCTCAGGTGGACTCCTCTCGAAGGGACACCCGCTAGGCGCGACCGGTATTGCCAACATCTACGAAGTCGTCACTCACTTGCGTGGCGAGGCGGGACAGCGTCAGGTGCAGGGCGCCCGCATCGGCCTCACGCATGTTGTCGGCCTCGGTAGCGCGTGCGCAGTTCATATCCTCGAAAAAGTCTGAGCCGCGCTCTCATGCGATACGAGTTCATCGGCGTCGCGCAAGAGGATCGGCTCACGCTGATCACGATAAACCGGCCCGAGGTGCTCAATGCACTGCATCCGCCAGCGCACCACGAACTCGCCGCTGCCTTCGACGCTTTCCAGGCCGATCCGAACCAATGGGTTGCCATCGTGACCGGTGCTGGCGAGCGAGCTTTCTGTGCAGGCAATGACCTGAAATTTCGCGCTGCTGCGGGACGCCAGGCGATGCCGGAGTCGGGGTTTGGTGGCTTGACTTCGCGCTTCGATCTCGAGAAGCCGGTGCTGGCCGCGGTCAACGGGATTGCGCTCGGCGGCGGTTTTGAGTTGGCGCTCGCGTGCGACCTCATCGTGGCGGACGAACGCGCACAATTCGCGCTGCCAGAGGTCAGGGTCGGTCTGGCCGCACTTGCTGGCGGTTTGCATCGGTTGCCGCGCGAGGTCGGCCTGAAGACGGCCATGGGAATTGTATTGACCGGTCGCCGTGTCGACGTGGCGGAGGGGCGTCGGTTGGGGTTTGTCAACGAAGTGGCGCCAGAGGGAACCTCGCTGGACATCGCACGTCGCTGGGCAGCAGAAATCTTGCAGGCGGGCCCACTAGCCGTGCGCGCGACAAAGCAGGTAATCATGCGTGGACTCGATGAGCAAGGCTTGAACGAGGCGCTGGGTCGACAAAAAGACTACCCGGCCGTGGTGGCGATGTATGGGTCCGGGGATGCGCTCGAGGGTCCGCGTGCGTTTTCCGAGAAGCGGCCACCGCGCTGGCAGGGTGAACTATCCGGAGCGGTGACGGGCCGCGATCTTTCTCACGACCATGCACCACAGTTGAAGGAAAACCCTCAATGATCGACTATCAGGTGGTCAAAAATTGGGTGTTTGATGACGTGCGCTGCGTGTACACCGCGCGCGATTCGATGCTGTATGCGCTAGCGATCGGGATAGGCGCCGAGCCAACGGATCCGTACCAACTGCGTTACGCCTATGAGAAAAACCTCCAGGCAGTGCCGACGATGGCCACGATCATGGGAGCCCCGGGCGCGTGGTGGCGGGATTCACGCACGGGAGCCGACGCGGTGAAACTCGTTCATGGGGAGCAAGGTCTGCGGCTGATCCGGCCTTTGTCGGTGAACGGCACCCTGATCGCAAAAAACCGGGTGCATTCGCTGAGTGACAAGGGCGAAGGCCGAGGCGCAATCGGTGTGGTGATGAGGGATCTCGTCGATGCTGAAACGGGCGAGCTCGTGGCACAGAGCAGGAATGTGAGCTTCCTGCGAGGCGACGGCGGGTTTAGCGCAGTCAGTGGTATTTCCGATCCGTTTCCTGAGCCTTTACCAAGGATGCCTGAAGAACCGGCACATCTGACGATTCAGCTCTCGACGCTACCGCAGGCCGCACTTTTATACCGGCTGACAGGGGACCTGAACCCGTTGCATGCTGATCCGGAGGTCGCCTCCGCGGCGGGATTCAGACAGCCGATCCTGCACGGGCTCTGTACGTATGGCATGGCATGCCACGCGGTGTTGCGGGCGGTGCTGAGATATGACGCTGCACGGCTACGCGCTCTGGCCGTGCGCTTTACCTCGCCGGTTTATCCCGGAGAGGACGTTCACTTTGAACTTTGGCGCGTTGACGCGGGCACGATGAGGCTGCGTGCGCGCGTGAACGCTCGCAACGCAATAGTGTTGGACAACGGTGTCGTTGAGATTGATTCACAGTAGAAATCACAGTAAGGAACAGGAGACGAACGGTGGGCAACATGGTCGAGGGAAAAGTGGTGATCGTGACCGGTGCGGGCAGTGGCATCGGACGGGATCTGGCGAGGGCGTTCGCCGCGAACGGCGCGAAAGTCATCGTCAACGACACCGGTCGGGTCGTTGGCGGAGATGGGTTCGCGGCTGAGCACGTCGTGGCAGAAATCCAGACGGCGGGAGGGCGGGCCATTGCTGTGGTGGAAAGCGTCGCCACGAGCGACTCGGCGCAGCGTATCGTGCAGGCGGCGCTCGACCACTTTGGCCGGCTTGACTGCGTAGTGAACAACGCAGGGATTACGCGCGATCGCTTCTTCTTCAATATGAGTGGTGAGGAATGGCAAGCAGTGCTGGACGTGCATCTGAATGGTTCGTTCCATGTCGCGCGTGCCGCCGCGCCGCATTTCAAGAGCCAGAATTCCGGAAGCTATGTCCACATGACGTCGACCAGCGGCTTGATCGGCAATGTCGGGCAATCCAACTACGCGGCGGCGAAGATGGGTATTGTGGGTTTATCGAAATCGATCGCACTGGACATGGCGAAGTTCAAAGTGCGTTCGAACTGCATCTCGCCGTGGGCATGGACCGCAATGACAGCGAACATTCCGGCCGACACGCCTGAGAACATTGCGCGTATCGAAAAACTCAAGAAAATGGACAGCGCGAAGATTGCGCCTCTCGCGGTGTTCCTCGCCAGCGATCAGGCTGTCGATGTTTCGGGCCAGATATTCGGTGTACGCGCCAACGAGATCTACTTGTTCAGTCAGCCGCGCATCATACGCACCTTGCACAGAAGCGAAGGGTGGACACCTGAAAGCATCGCCGAACATGCGATACCGGCGCTAGCTCCGAGTTTTTACGAGAACGTACCGTCAATGGCCATCACGCCTTGGGATCCGATCTGAATCGGTCTGCGCGGTGCTCCAAACCATTACACAATCCGGAGACACGGGTGAACCAGATTGATAAACGCGCGTTGACATGGTGGCGCGGCGCGATTGGATTAGACGAGGCTCCGCAATGAACTTGGATCAGCAGAAACGTTTTCAGGAAAAGCTTGCCGTGGTGACAGGCGCATCGCGGGGTCTGGGCAAGCGGATCGCAGAGGCCTTTGTCCGCGAAGGCTGCAGGGTGGCATTGCTTGGGCGAAATGCTGACGCGTTGCTGGCCACCGCTTCCGAGATCGGATCGATGGCAGCGGTCTTTCCGACCGACATCTCAGATCCGGCAGCCGTTCGCCAAACCTTTAGCGCGATCGGCCAGCGTTTTGGTGGCGTCGATTTCCTCATCAATAACGCGGCGCTCGGCCACCTTCAGACCGTGGAGGAGGCGGATGACCATCTGCTCCAGGAGGAGATCGGAGCGAACCTGCTTGGCCCGATCTACTGTATGCGTTCGGCAATTCCGCTCATGCGGTTGAGAGGGCGCGGACACATCGTCAACGTCACGTCTGAGTCCGTGAATATGCCGTATCCGTTTTTGACGGTCTATGCGGCGACCAAGAGTGCAATGGAAACACTGTCAGCCGGGCTGCGGACGGAATTGCGCGGGCAAGGTATCCGGATCACCGTGCTGCGTTCGGGCCGGATGAGCGAAAGCGGCTTTAACCGCGATTGGCCTGAAGACCGTCTCGCGCGCTATCGTCAGATCGTGAAGGCAGAGGGGTACCACGCGGCTTCTGGCGAGCCGATCTCGCCGCAGATCACTGCCAGGGCCGTGATGGATCTACTGAGTTTGCCGCGGGAGGCGAATGTCGACCTGCTGGAGTTGCGCTCTTCGGGGGAATCGGCAGACACGAATGGACCCCATCCGCCTGATCAGCCAGGAATTAAAACTTGAGGAGTACAGATGCGCTTTCAGGACAAGGTCGTGATTGTGACAGGCGCCGGGCAGGGTATCGGTGAAGCCTATGCTCGTGCATTGGCCAACGAAGGAGCCGCTGTTGCCGTCGCGGAAATAAACGAGGAAAACGGGCGACGTGTCGCGCAGGAAATCGCCGACGCTGGCGGGCGCTCGCTTTTCGTGCAGACCGATGTCTCGTCGCCAGAATCTGCAGCGACCCTGGCGGCGAGTGTGGCGCAAGCGTTCGGAGGGATCGATTTGCTGATCAACAATGCGGCCATCTTTGCCGGGATGCGCCGCGAGAGCCTGCTAGAAGTCGATTACGCGTACTACCAGCACTTCATGGAAGTCAACATGAATGGCGCGTTGATCGTTACGCGCGCTGTGTATAAATTCATGGTCGCGCGCGGTGGCGGCGCGATCCTCAACCAGTCTTCGACAGCGGCCTATGAAGCGGGTAACTACTACAAGATTGCGAAGACAGGTCTGAACGCAATCACCATCGGGCTGGCTCGCGAACTGGGTCCGATGAATATTCGCGTCAACGGTATTGCACCGGGCCCGACGGACACGACTGCGACGCGGACCAGCGTACCGCCCGAACGCCTGCAGGCGTTGCTGTCTAACCTGCCTTTACGCCGCATCGGCACTACCCAGGACATCGTCAACACGTGTCTCTTCTTGCTGTCAGGAGATGCAGCCTGGGTGACAGGGCAAACCTGGTGTGTCGACGGCGGCACGGTTCTTAGGATCTGAGATGGACCTTGAGTTGCACGGGCGAGTCGTGCTGGTCGTTGGTGCCAGCAGCGGGATCGGCGCAGCTACCGCGCGACTTCTGTGCCGTGAGGGCGCGAAGCTGGCCCTTATGGCACGACGCCAACACGAGCTTGATCTGATGGCGCGGGAATTACGGGAAAGCGGAGCAGAGGTTATCGCGCTGGGCGGAGACGCCGGAGCCCAAGGCGTTCTGGATGATGCTGTGGAGCGAACTGTGGCGCAATTCGGCGCCCTGCATCGCTTGGTGGTGGTCGCCGGCCCGATGGGGACGCGCGCGGCGCTGCACGAACTGGACGATCGCGACTGGGAGTTCTATTTCCGGCAAAGCCTGATGCTGGCGGTCGGGGCGTGCCGTGCCGCGATTCCGGCGCTCCTTGAAGCGTCTGATGGTGCGATCGTGCTGACGTCTGCGTTCTCGATCCGGTCGCAAAAACCTGGACTCGTTGCCTATACCGCTATGAAGAGCGCGATTGCCAGCGTAGCAAAAAATATAGCTAAGACTTATGGCGCACAAGGGTTACGTGCGAATTGCATTGCACCGGGTGTAATCGACCGGGATACCGGGACGAAAAGGGCGCTTGCCGAGAAATATGGAGTGCCGGAGGCACGCGCACGCTATGAGCAGGTGCGCCGTGAATCGGGTATGTCGGTTGCGCTGGAGCGGGCCGGACGGCATGAAGAATTCGCTGGTCTCATCGCCTATTTGCTGTCGGTCCGGGCTTCCTATGTAACGGGCGTGACTGTCAATATCGATGGGGGCACAGACTTTTAATTTGGCGCGATGGAAGTAGTCCGCGCATGCATGGAAAGAGGCGAACACCATGAGTGAAAAGATTGTCATGATTACGGGCGGTGCGGGTAATCTGGGCCGCGCAGCAGAGGATGCTTTCGCCCGGGCGGGTTGCAGGCGCGTGGTGGTCGACATTAATGGCGCTGCCCTTCAGGCAGCCTACCCCGTCGAATCCGGTGACCGGCTTCTGATCCCGCTTGATCTGATGGATGGCTCGTCCGTCGAGCGGGCGATTGCGACTGTCAACGAAAAATTCGGTGCAGTTAATGTTCTTTGCAATGTCGCCGGCGGGTTTTATTACGGCGAGCCGGTTCACGAAATGCAAGCAGAGGTCTGGCGCAGAATGCTCGATC
Source organism: Caballeronia udeis (assembly GCF_001544555.2). GTDB lineage: Bacteria > Pseudomonadota > Gammaproteobacteria > Burkholderiales > Burkholderiaceae > Caballeronia > Caballeronia udeis. The sequence continues at coordinate 106,373 of NZ_FCOK02000018.1, forward strand.
TGAATGCGACGACATTGATCAATGCGGTCCGTGCCGTGGTGCCGGGGATGATCCGGGCGGGAAGAGGGACGATCATCAACGTGGGCGCCGCCGCTCACGTGCGCGCCCAGGCTCACATGAGCGCGTATGCCGCTGCGAAGGGCGCGGTGATGCGCCTGACGGAAAGCATGGCGGACGAACTCAGAGACAAGGGCATTGGCGTGTTTTGCGTCATGCCCGAGATCATCGATACGCCTGCCAATCGCCTGGACATGCCTGCGGCGGACACTTCCGGCTGGACGCCCCCGTCGGCGATTGCCGACGTCATGGTGCTGCTAACGGACGAGGTTGCGTCGATCATGAGCGGCGGGCTCTTTGCGTTGAAGGGGCGGCCGCGAGAAGTGCAGACTGCCTGGTAAGCTAGTCACGCGGCGTTCGCCTCTGTCCTGTCATGAGAATTGCATTGCCGCGCTCCCCAGCCCGGGTTCATCCAAGCACCAGCTTGAAAACCTCGGCCTTCAGGCCGGAGATGAAAGACCTGGGTTCAGAGCGCAGCAGGAATATTTTGATTTTCAAAAGGGAAATGGAGACGTGCCGATACGGAGAAACAACCGTATTAGATTTGGTAATGGTTACTGCTGGGCGATGAGCCCCGGACATTCGTCCAATAAACGGCAGCCAGATGTCTTCCCGGCGGTCGAACAATACGCGCGCCGCTCCACCAATTTCCATGTTCAGGCGCAGAGTTCCCCAGTTGGTCAATGCCTGTTGGCAAGCACGGTGGCGGGCACTCGTAAGCAATCTGGTGGACTGCTTTAATCGCGGTACGGAAGATCTCAATATCGTGACGGCGAGGTGACAGCCGCCTTTTTAGGAGGATGGGAAATGGACCAGTGCTTGAGCATGGCGATGCTTACCGTGAGGGATCTTCAGAGGAGCAAGCGTTTCTACGAAGACGGTCTCCGATGGAAGCCTTTGGGTGGTCACCAAAGTCAGTTCTCGGTGAAATATCTTGCCGATGGCGTGCTGATCACAATGATTGATCGCAAGTACTTAGTCGGGGAAAGTGGTGTGCCTGAAGGTTCTGGCTCCCTCGGGATCGTCTTGGTGGTGAATGTTCACGATCGCGCAGAGGTAGACCGAGTTGCGGATGAAGTATTGACGGCGGGTGGGGTCGTGACGAGCCCGGCCCGTTTGCGCGATGGCGGACTGTACACTTTTTATTTTCTGGATCCGGACGGGAATCCATGGGAGATAGTTTGGAACCCGAAAATGTCCGTTGACCAGCAGAAACCTCCGGCATCAAACCCGGCCTCCTGACCTGAGGACGACCGGTACATTCCGGTATGCCATTGGACTATTGCTGATGTGCGTTACCTCTTCCGATATGGCCGACTCCGTCACGTTGCAGGGGTTGTCCAGTCTTGCCACTGCGTCTCCAGGTCGTGCTGCGCCTCGAAGCCAAATGGATTGGAGCCCCGCGCCGTGCAGCTTAGACGCGCTATTGCTTTTGAAAGCAATATTGTCGGTGATACGGGACATTCTCCTGCAGTGCGCAATTTGCGATGGTAGGCGTTCGACGGCTATTCCTCACGTTGATGTCGGGTCGACATCAGGCTCAAAAAGGGGGAGCCACACATCCTCGCGGTGGTCGAACAGGACCCGGACCGCCATGCCGATTCTGGCTTCCTCGGGTGCGCAGTTCACAAGGTTGGTCGTGAGCCGTAAGCAGAGTTGTTCGGCGATCTCGACGATCGCAATCAGGTAGGGCGCCTCGAGCCCACGCTCCCAAACCTGATGGTTGATAGTATAGGAAACCACCGTTGCTTTGCCGCTGACCGCGCGCGGAGCTACTTGGCGCGACTTACAGCGCGGACAGATGGGCAGTGGCGGGTGTACATAGAATTCGCAAGCATCGCAACGCGTGAAGTGCAGCCGGCCGGTTCGACCTGCTTGCCAAAAAAAAGTGTTTTCGTCAGTCAGCCGCGGCAAATGCCTTCGCGGCACCGACTCGATCGCGACTGGCGGATGGTCTTTGGCAGCGTCAGTCATTGCCGATTCCATCCGTGTCGATTGAGGACAGTGCGATATCCAAGCGGGCCTTGCATTCAAGCGTAACGCGCTCGATAAGTTCCGCGCAGCTGGGAATATCGTCAATAAGGCCCATAACCATGCCCGCGGTGAGGACGCCGCCGTTGGCGTCGCCTGACGCCCACGCATCGCGACCGCGGGCGCCGATGACAAGATGCCGGAGGTCCTCGAAATCGCATCCGCCGGGTCGTCGTTCGAGCGCTACCACCTGGTCGGAAACACTGTTTTTGAGCACGCGTGCGGTATTGCCGAGGGTCCGGAAAATGAGGTTTGTATCTCGTTCGGTCGCGCTAACAAGCGCGCGCTTGACGTCATCGTGGACTGGTGCTTCACGAGTGCAGACGAAACGTGTGCCCATATTGATGCCCTCTGCGCCGAGTACCAGCGCGGCTGCCATGCCGTGCCCGTCGGCGAAGCCACCTGATGCGATGAGGGGAACTTGAAGTGCTTTCGCGGCCAGTCGGAGAAGGACAAGGCCAGGGATGTCATCTTCGCCCGGGTGTCCTGCACATTCAAAGCCGTCGATCGAGACGATGTCGACACCATCGCGTTCGGCAGAAAGAGCGTGACGCACGGTGGTGCATTTGTGCACGATCGTAACGCCGTGTTGTTTGAATCGCTCGATGAATTGCTTGGGACTGTTGCCCGCGGTTTCGACTATCTTGACGCCGCTGTCGATCATCGCGGCAACGTATTCCGCATAGGGTGGCGGCGAAGCGGCAGGGAGAATCGTAAGATTGACGCCGAATGGATGGTCTGTCATTGAGCGGCAACGCTCTATTTCGCGTGCTAGTAGTACCGGAGTGGGTTGTGTCAGTGCAGTCAGCACGCCAAGCCCCCCTGCGTTGGAGACCGCAGATGCAAGCTCAGCTCGTCCTACCCATTGCATACCGCCCTGGATGATCGGGTAGCGGATGCCGAGCATTCGGGTGACGCGATTATTGAACATGAGGCTCTTGTCGGGTATGCGGTTGTCCGCGAAGCGCAGATGCGACGAATGATGCATGGTTAGCTGCCGGTGAAGTCTGGGCGCCGGCGTTCCTTGAACGCAGACACTCCTTCTTTGTAGTCGTTGGTAAGGCCGCATTGGCGCTGCAGTTCTGACTCGAGATCAAGCTGTTCGTCGAGCGTGGCACGCGCGGCACTACGGATAGCGAGCTTTGCGGCTCCGAGACCGCGCGTCGGCCCGCACGCGAGTTGTTCAAGAAGTGCCTCGCGTTCTGCCTCGAAATGCTCATCGTCGACGGCTTTCCAAATCAGACCCCACTGCGCCGCTGTGCTCGCCGACAGCGTGCCGCCGGTCAGCGTGAATCCAAGCGCGCGCGCTTGACCGATCAGATGCGGCAACGCCCAAGTACCGCCTGCGTCGGGTACGAGTCCGATACCGGAAAACGCCTGCACGAACCGCGCGCTCGAGCATGCAATGACCAGGTCGCACGCAAGGGCAAGATTGACGCCGGCACCGGCAGCCACACCGTTGACCGCGCAGACCACCGGTAGCGGCAGGGTCGTGAGACGGCGGATCAACGGGTTGTAATAGGTTCGGGTGGTCTTGCCGAGATCTAGTGGACCTGCGTGAACGTCGCGCTCAGTCAAATCTTGGCCGGCGCAAAACCCCCGACCCGAAGCGGTAAGAAGTAGCACACGCGCTGCGGGGTTCGCTTCGACTTCAGACAGCGCATCCGCGACCTCTTCATGCATCTGGGCGGTGAACGCGTTCAGACGATCTGGCCGGTTGAGTGTCAGTCGCGCGATGCCTCGGCAGCTCTCGAACAAAATGGTTTTGTAGGTCATCGAACATCCGTCGTCGTTAGCCAAACGAAGCGAGTAGCATGCGTTTGCGTTGCGTCCGCGTGTCGCCCCACAACTGGTCCATCACATGCGCGCGTTTCAGATAGAGATGCGCGTCGGCTTCGGAAGTGAATCCCACTGCACCGTGCACCTGAATATTTTGCGCGGCGTTTTTTAGCGCGGCATCGATTGTCACGAGCTTGCACGCGGTGCCCTGAAAATTAGCTCCCGCATCCCCGTCGGACAGCGCTAGCGACGCGACCGTAGCCTGGCATAAGGCTGCTTCGGCGCGGATTGCCATGTCGGCGCATATATGTTTGATGGCTTGAAACGAGCCGATTGGTTTGCCGAATTGTTCGCGGACCTTCGCGTACTCCACTGCCATATCACGCGTGGCTTCGGCGAGGCCGACCGCGAAGCCGCCAATGAGCACGAGCGCGCGTATATAGATGGGATCCTGCTCCGCACTTACCCAGGCAGTTGGACGGATGCCGTCGAGACGGGCGCGTTCCAGTGAGAGGGAATGGTCCATGCTGCGGACCGATTCGATAGCAGCGAAATCGCTGCGCTCGAACAGCGCTGCGCCACTTTCGTCGCAACAGAATACCCACGGTGCATCTGAGCTCTCAATCAGATGGAATTCGCCTGTACAAAGCGACCCCAAGGCCGTCGCGCCGCGCGGATTAGCCAGTCCGACGCGAGTGCTGCCGGATAGCAGATCCTTCAGCAGCGTCGCGTTGCCCGTTGCGGCGGCAACGCGTGCGCCGAGCATTTGGCCCATGATCGCCGGGGAAAGCAAATGTCGGCCGAACTCCCGGTAGGCGACCGTTTCTTCGGCGCCACTTAACCCGATACCGCCGGATTCCTCAGGCAGGGCAATACCGAGAAATCCGAGTTCCGCCAAATGAGGCCAGATCAAATGGTCCTGGTTGCCGATCTGGGAAGCGGGCGGACGGAAGCGCGACACCGGCGCCTGTTCGGACAGGAAGTGTTTGAGCGTGTCGACGATCTGAACTTGATCTTCGGAAAGCAATAAATTCATGGACTGCCTCAAGTGCTAACGGGGGAGGCCGAGAACACGCTCGCCGATGATATTGCGCTGGATCTGCGCGGTACCAGCGGCGATGGTGATCGAAAACGAACGAAGGTAGTAGTAGACCCAGTCGTCATCTTCGGGATTCTCGAGTGCGTCAGGGCCGATGATGTCGATCGCGAGTCGCCGGGCACGCTGCTGTGTCTCGCCTACCATCGCGCGCATCAGGGAACTCTCCGAGCCGCTGATGCCGGCTTGCGCGCGCGAGACCACCATGTAGGTCATGGCTCTCGCCGCGGCCATGTCAGCCCGCAGTTGCGCAAGACGCGCACCGATCTCGTCGCGTGTGAGCGGACAGTCCGTGCCCATACGTTGCTGAGCTTTCGCGATCATCTTCTCGACCAGGAACGCATATCGGATCTGGTCTCGGATCTGCGCGGTGCCGCGCTCAAAGCCTAAGGTCGACATGGCGACATTCCAGCCGTCGTTGACTGCACCAACCACATTGCTCAACGGGATGCGCACATCGTCATAAAAGCATTGGACAAAATGAACCTGGTTGGGCGACGTCATGATCTCGATCGGACGCAGAGTAATGCCGGGCGCTTTCATATCGCAGATCACCCAACTGATGCCTTTATGCTTTGGCGCGGTCGGGTCGGTACGAACCAGCAATTCCTGCCAGTCCGAAAGGTGGCCATGACTCGTCCAGATCTTCGAACCGTTGACGATCAACTCGTCGCCTTCGATATGAGCGCGGGTCTTCAGGCTACCCAAATCGGATCCGGCATTGGGTTCCGAAAATCCCTGACACCAAATGACGTCACCCCGGAGGATCTTTTGCAGATGCTCCCGTTTTTGCGCTTCTGAACCGCGGGCGATGATGGTGGGGCCGGCATGATTCAGCGCGACAAAGCACAGGTGGTTATCGGGGGCGTCGGCCCGTGCGTATTCCTCGTGCCAGATTAGTTGCCGCGTCAGGGAAAGCCCGAGGCCGCCGTATTCCTCAGGCCAGGACACCCCGGCCCAGCCACCCCCATATTGCTTCTGCTGCCAAGCCAGATCGAACTCGCGCATGGCTTCGCCGGAATGCGGTCGGCGTTCTTTTGGGGCATTGCCATTGAGCCAGGCTCGCGCTTCCTCGCGGAAGACCTTGTCCTCTCGCGAAAATTGCATATCCATTTCGCTCCTCCGTTGTTCTTTGTCGCCTTCGGTTGGCCGTTGACGTTTTAGATAAATGATATAGTATCAGTTATTAGAGGTCAGTCAAGGCGAAGATTTACGATTTGGTGTCACTTATATAGGGATTTTTCTGTGATGTACAAGTTTTCCCTAAGTCCATCATCGCTTTGAAAAATGACGATAAGTAAGTTATCATTGGATCTGAGGCGTGTAGCCTTGGGCAACGGTGGCATCGCACCACCTGTCGTCAAGTTAGCTTGTTATATGGAGATGAAATGCCGTCGACGAACACCACGCATCTGGGCGAGCGCATCCGTGCGGTGCTGCTCCTGAAACCCGATGGGGTCGCCGTAGAAGTCGATCGCACGCGTACGACCTGGGCGGACCTTGACCGTGCGGCGGGGGAGATTGAACGATTGCTGCAACAAGCCGGAGTCGAGCAAGACGCTCCAATCGGTTGGGTCGCGCGTAATCGGGTCGCCGCGGTGGCGTCATTCGCCAGCTTGCTGATGAACGGGCGCATGGTCGTACCGTTGCGCCCGCCCCAGACATCCGCGACTTTTGCGGTCGAACTCGGCGCCCAACGGCTATGTGCCGTACTCGCAGACGAGGAGGACTGGGCGCAAGCCGGGGTAGTAGAAGCTGCCGCCGAGGCTGGCACCTTCGGTGTCGTGGTCAGCGGGTCAGCACAGATTTCTGTCAGCGTACATCCCGCGCTTTCCGTTATCGGCAATGGTCCGCATCGCCAACCAACGCCGGGGTACGTTCTCGAACGACTTACGAGCGGCACCACTGGCGCGCCAAAGCGAATTCCAGTGCGCGAAGAGGTGCTGATTCCGTCGTTGCAATCGGCCGAACATGGGCGCCTCGGAGAGGCTAAGCGTGAATTGAGCGTGAAACGCTCGGCGGCCATTTTGCTGAAGCCGTTCAGCCATGCGGGCGGTTTGTTCGGACTGCTGCTCGCGCTCTATCAGGCGCGTCCGATGGTACTGCTAGAGAAGTTTTCGCCAGATGACTGGGCGCATGCGATCGAGCGCCATCAAATCAAATCCGCGAGCTTGGTCCCCGCGATGATCCAGATGATTCTGGAAGCTGGCATCGAGCCTGATCTGCTGAAGAGTCTTAAGGCCGTCCGCGCTGGAACCGCGCCCCTCGACCCGCAGGTTCAAGTCGATTTTGAAGAACGCTACGGCGTGCCTGTGCTGGTCGACTATGGTGCCGCCGAGTTTATCGGAGGTGTCGCGGGCTGGACCCTGGACGATCATCGTCAATATGCGTCGACCAAACGTCGCAGCGTCGGACGGGCGCGCGGCGACGTTTCGTTGAAGATAACGGCTCAAGACTCGGCCGCTGTGTTGGCGCCTGGTGAAGTCGGCGTGCTGTGCGTCAAATGCGATCGCTTTGGTCCGGACTGGATTCGTACCAACGACCTTGCTTCAATTGACGAACAGGGCTTTCTCTTTCTGCACGGACGTGCCGACGACGCAATCAACCGCGGTGGTTTCAAGATCCTGCCGGAAGAAGTCGCCGAGGTGTTGCGTCGCTATCCTGGCGTGCGCGATGCGGCAGTGATAGGCAAGGCAGACAAACGCCTGGGGCAGGTTCCAGTCGCAGCGATAGAAATGGCGCCGGGTGCCGTCGTGCCCACTACGCAAGAACTCGATGCATTTACCCGCCTTTCGCTCACGGCCTACATGATTCCGACGGAGTTTCGCATCGTCGAGGCGTTGCCGCGTACAGCGTCGATGAAAGTGAGCCGTCCCGAACTGAAAGCGTTGCTCGGCCTCTAGGCCCTTCGGAAAACACTATGGAAACACAAGCTTTCAAAGACTACACGACCATTCAGGTTGACGTGGCGGACGGCGTTGCCACCGTTACGCTAAACCGGCCCGACAAGCTCAACTGCTTCAACAGGGCGATGGTCACCGAGTTCCGCGATTTGTGGCGGGTGGTTCGCACCGATCCCAAGGTGCGTGTCGTGGTGCTGCGCGCGGCGCCCGGACGCGCATTTTGCTCAGGCGTCGATGTGAGGGAGGGTTGGCGCGCACCCGAGGAAGACATTGCGCCGTTTGACCAGGATGATCCCGGCGAATGGCTCGGACCGAAAAGCAACAAGGTATGGAAGCCATTGATCGTCGCGGTGCACGGTATTGCAGCTGGCGGGGCGTTCTACTGGCTCAACGAAGCCGACATCGTCATCTGTTCGGACGATGCGACGTTCTTCGATCCTCATTTGAAGTTCGGGAAAATATCGGCGGTGGAGCCGATCGGAGCCATGGGCCGCATTTCCTATCAAGAGATCATGCGAATGGTGCTGCTTGCCGATTCGGAGCGCATCGGCGCAAGCACTGCGTTGCGGATCAGCCTGGTAACCGAAGTGACCACCTCCGACCAACTGTGGGCACGGGCCAGAGAGCTTGCGGTCATGATCGCGCAACGGCATCCAGTGGCGGTCCAGGGATCGGTCCGGGCTCTCTGGGAAGCGCAAAGTCTGCCGCGGGCACAGGCGGTGAGCAATGCGCTCAAGTACATTCAGATTGGTAAGCCTATCGCAACCGACCTGCAGCCAGCGAGTACTAAAAGCGGCCACTGGACGCTGAGGTGAACGGATCGACCCGCTGTGCGGTGCTGGTTTGCGCTGGCAGTGTGCTTGTCCACATGCAGAATCGTTGAGGGATCCGACCGTGACAGTATTCGACGTAAGCCTGAAAAATTGCACCGAAGACGCTCTTGGTGCGGAAGAACCAGACCTGCTCACGACCGCGCGCGAAGGGCGGGTTCTTATCGTGACGCTTAACCGTCCCGACCGGTTGAATGCGCTGACGCCACAGTTGCACGAGCGGCTACTTGCGACGCTGCGACAGGCGGCGACAGACACAACAGTAGGCGCGGTTGTTCTAACTGGAGCAGGACGTGCTTTCTGTTCCGGCGGCGACATGCAGCAGCGCGATACCGCGAAATCGTCAAAGCCGACGCTCGAAGAGCGGGCCGACATCCTCCAGCACCATGGAGAGACGGCTAAGTTGCTGCACGCAATGCCAAAGCCGACCATCGCGATGATCAATGGCGTGGCGGCCGGAGCCGGACTTGCGCTGGCGCTTGCCTGTGACATGCGATTTGCAGCACGCGGCTCCGTACTGACGACGTCGTATGTGCACGTCGCGATGTCGGGTGATCTCGGCACGAGCTATTTTTTAACCAAGCTGGTCGGTTCTGCGAAAGCCCGCGAGCTGATGTTCCTGAGCGAAAAAATTTCCGCGGAGGAGGCGCTACGCATAGGGATGGTCAGTCGGGTGGAAGTCGGCACTGGGCTCCGCGACACGACCCTCCTTGTTGCCAAGAAACTGGCTGAGGGTCCAGCGGTTGCGTTGCGTTATATCAAGCAAAACATATTTCGCGCTGAAACCGGATCTCTGGATGAAGTCATCGAAAGCGAGGCATTCCACATGGCGCGCTGCGGTCGTACCCAGGACGTTAAGGAGGCGGTCCTGGCATTTCGCGAAAAGCGTGTGCCGCGCTTCAATGGGATCTGATACAGAGTGCGGTACGAGTCGAGCCGCAGGACCTGCAAGAAATGCTCGCTTCTGGATATGACTTACCGGATGGCATCAAGGAAGTTTTTTGGCTGTCCTAACGGAGAAAAAAATGCAAGTGAAAGAGCAGGAAAATGACTCTGCGGCGGTAGCCTCGGGCGAGAGCGCCGGAAAGATCACCCAGGCGGACATCGAGCGGGCAAGGGCCCAGATCGGCATTCCAAAATTCGCATACAACAAGCCCTATAACGCGATTGCATCCCGAGATGTCGTCAGTCATTTTGCCTGGGCCTGCGGTGACGACAATCCGCTTTGGCATGACTCCGCATACGGCATGAGCACGCGTTGGAGAGATCAGATCGCTTTTCCGCTGTTTCTCCATTCGACCGGCACAAACTTGACGCCAAAGCCTGACGCCGCGCAAAAGGATCTGTTCAAAGGATTGTTCCGAGGGGTGGGAAAGTACTACACCGGCGTTGCCTGGACATGGTGGCAGCCCCTTTACCCCGACGAGCGGCTTTTTGTCGAGCGCGTAACGTCCGAGGTCAAAGTCAATCAGAAATCTTCCTTTAGCGGAGGTATATCGGTTACCGAGGTCTACCGTGACCTTTGGGTCAACCGTGCCGGCTTACCGGTCGGGCGTCGCGAGGAAGCGTATCTGAGCGCCGAACGCGAGGGTAGTAGAAAAACGGGCCGCTACGCTGCCGTTAAACGACAAGCATATACCGCCGAGGACATCGCGCGGATCGACGAAATCTATGCGGCTGAACTGCGTCGTGGGGCGGAAAAGCGGTACTGGGACGACGTGGAAGTAGGCGACGAACTCGTCCCGGTAGCGAAGGGGCCGTTGACTATGGTCGATATTATCTCGATGCATATGGGGCTGGGCCTGTCGAGCAGCGGGATCGGGCCTTTGCGCTACAACTGGCAGCAGCGCACGCGGATGCCCGCGTTCTTCGTGCCCGACGCATACGGTGTACCCGACGTCGTGCAGCGTGTCCACTGGGACCACAATCGAGCGACCGATCTTGGACTACCGACCTCCTACGATTATGGGCAAATGCGCACCAGCTGGCTGATTCACCTGGTGACGAACTGGATGGGCGATGACGCGTGGCTGTGGAAACTGTCATGCCAGTCCCGCGCATTTAATTTTATGGGCGACACGACAATCTGTTCCGGGCGAGTGGTGGATAAGCGCGTTCTCGGTGTTCACCACGTCGTCGACCTGGAAGTCACTGGAACGAACCAGCGAGGCGAGGTGACAGCACCGGGGACCGCCACGGTCATCCTGCCGACAAGGGCGACCGGCGCGGTTGTCCTGCCTCCTGCTCCGGACGACATGATGGAGCGGGGCGCTATGGTGATGCAGGCTGCAGCAGATCGCAGTTGACGTCAGCTGACCCGCTAAATAGGTTGGAGATACAGCCGAGCAAGGAAACGTTCCGAGGACACCATGAATTTTGATTTTTCCGAAGAGGCGCTGGCAGTCGGTGACGAAGCGAAGCGCATCCTCGCACGTCACGACAGCTTAGGAGGCGCGCGCCGCGTACTCGATGGACAGTCGTTATACGACGAGTCGCTTTGGCGTCTCGTTGTCGAACTCGGGTGGCCTGCGGCTTCCATTCCAGAGGATTGCGGAGGTTCCGGACTTTCCGACGAGGTGATATGTATGCTCGCCTACGAGCTCGGGAGGGCAAACGCCGCTATTCCGTTTTCGTCGTCGACGTACTTCGCGACTGGTGCGATCCTGGCCTACGGCTCGCCCGAACAGAAACAACGCCTGCTTCCCCTTCTTGCGACGGGTGGAGCGATCGGTACTTTCAGTCTCGCAGAGGGATTCGATGCGACCCCGACGGGACCTTTCGCTTCCGAGGTGGTGGCCGGGCTCTTGAGTGGCGCGAAGTGGCCGGTGCCCGACGGCGCCTGTGCGGACTTCGTTGTCGTTGCTGCGCGTGACGGCATGGTCAAAGACACCACCGGCCTCTATATCGTTCAACTGGACCTCCCGGAGGTTGAGCGTGAGTGTCTTACAACGCTTGATCCAACGCGCAACTACGCGCGCATCCGCTTCAAGAATGCGCATGCAGAGCGGTTAGGATCGACCGCAATCGAGCGACGGGATCTGCATAACCTGTTGGCACGTGCGTCCGTGCCGCTAGCGTTCGAGATGCTTGGTGGCGCACAAGCCTGCCTGGACGCTGCGGTCGAATTCGCGAAGCTGCGCTACGCGTTTGGTCGTCCGATCGGATCGTTCCAAGCTATCAAACATAAGCTCGCAGACATGTATATCGCCGTCGAACTGGCGCGCGCCAACGCCTATTTCGCTGCGTGGGCGTTGACCGGCGATAGTACGAAAATGCCGCTTGCAGCAGCAATAGCGCAGGTTTCTGCGTCGAGCGCCTTTGACCTCTGCGCAAGAGAAAACATCCAGACACATGGCGGTTTCGGCGTGACATGGGAAGCCGGTTGCCATCTGTACCTGCGCCGATCCAAAGCGCTTTCGGCACTCGCCGGAGCTTCCTCTTACTGGAAAGAGGAGATCGTGAGTGAACTTGTCAAGCAGCCAGACCTTATCACCGGGTGACCACGATGGATTTTGACGATAAACCTGCTGAAGCGCTGTTTCGTGCTGAGGTGCGCGCGTTTCTCGAGCAACATGCCGTGCGCAAATCCGACACCCATGCGCGCCTGTCTCAGGGAGCACCCGACGCAGAGATGGTCAGACGCGCCAGAGAATGGCAGGCCGTTAAGGCAGAGCACGGCTTTGCATCGATTCAACTGCCCAAGAAATGGGGTGGACGGGAGGGAAAGCCAATCGAACAGGTTATTTACAATCAGGAAGAAAGCCACTTCGATGTTCCGCGTGGCGTTTTCGAGGTAACGCTGGGCATGTGCATTCCGACATTGCTAAGCTACGCCGCGCAACCTGCTCTGGAACGGCACGTCAAGCCCGCGCTGAAGGGTGAAGAGATCTGGTGCCAGCTTTTTTCCGAGCCGTCTGCGGGTTCCGACCTCGCCGCGCTGCGCACGCGTGCCACTCGAGACGGTGAAGAATGGACTGTGAGCGGTCAGAAGATCTGGACGTCACACGCCAATATTGCGGACTTCGGGCTACTGCTTGCACGCACGAACCCGAAGATACCCAAGCATGCCGGCCTTACCGCGTTTTATATCGACATGCGTTCACCCGGAATAGAAGTCAGGCCGATCAAGCGTATCTCTGGTGACCATAGCTTCAACGAAGTGTTCTTCGACGATGTTCGCATTCCCGACACACAGCGCCTAGGCGCGGTTGGCGAGGGATGGAGTGTTGCCCTGACGACGCTCTCACATGAACGGCTTGCAATAGCGGAGACCGGTGGTCCGACTTTCGCAGATATATTCCGCCTGTGTTCTCAGGCGGAGATCGGCGCGAAGTTGCCGATCGACAATCAAGCTGTCAGGGAAAGGCTTGCTGAGTGGTATGTTCAGACCGAAGGCGTCAAATACACCCGATACAGAGTGATGACAGCGCTGTCGCGCGGGCAGAAACCTGGGCCTGAGGCGTCAATAGCGAAGGCGGTCAACGCCCGTAAGTTGCAGGAAATCGTAGCGTTCGCATTGGAGGCCATGGGGCCCGCCGCCGTTGTGTCCGATCCTACCCTGGCATTGCACGGCGGCCTGTTTCAGGAAGCCTGTCTCTATGCGCCGGGCAAGCGAATCGCCGGCGGGACCGACGAGATACTCCGGAACATTATTGCGGAACGCGTTCTCGGCTTACCGGGAGATCTACGCGTCGACAGAAACGTACCCTTCGACGAAATTCCCACATCTGGTTCTAGGTAGGATGCTGGCTTTGTATGATTTTCAACTTTGAAATGAACTCATACCTCAGGGCCTGGTGCCCTATCTCTATAAACGAGTGCAACCATGGCAGACTGCATCAGTGATTACAATTTTGAGCTTTATGTCGATCCGTACGACGGTCGCTCGGCGGTAATCGGCGATACCGACGGAACGGTCGTGGCAACCGTAAATAGGCTTTCGCGTCATCACGCAGACGGACTTGCTATTGCCCGCCTTTTGCGTGCTGCTCCGACGATGCTCAGGGCGCTGGAAGTCGCGCTCGATGCGTACAGCCCAAATTCCCATTTGCTCGGCCTTGGCTGCAGTGCGCAGCAACGCGCCGCGGCATCGGCAATACGGGAGGCGGTAGGTCTGGCTTTGTATGGCGCACCGAATGAGAATCGAGCAAAGTCGACCGGAACCGCGCCAAGTGTTGTTCTGTAGGGTTTTCCGTCGGATCGTCTGCGGTTTGTCATAGACGTTAGAGGCGAGGTCGAATAGACAGGCGGCGAACCGCTTGTGCTTGATGTTGCGCGCTCGGGGGGCTATATCCTTTTACTAACCCTTACATTGTGCTTCACTTGCGACCTTAGGCCGTGCGTTGCCCATTGATCAGCATCCCGATGTAAATAAATTCGTTTCCCCAGTCCATGCTCGGCTTCTGCCGAAAATTGGCGCGACCTCGTCTCGCATTAGTCGAGATGGCGAAGGTCATCGCGGGTCCCTCTCAACGTTCGCCATAACTGATGTTGGTCGTTATTGGCAGCACGTCCGATGAGTTGTGGCGCACGAGAAGGCAGACATCGGGTTGCCGCTATGTGCTTGTCGTGTCTTGGCAGCGATTGATGGCAGACGCGAAATGTTCCTCTCGGAAGCCTTGTTTGGCCACTGGACCTTCGCCGCACAAATAGTAGAGGAAATTGTTGTCGATCTGGTTGTCGATCTTTGGGGGAAATCTGGCTTCGGGCGGTCTGTCAGAGTGCCGGAAAACCCATTGCACTCTGTCGTGTGGCCATATGTCATCCGCGAACAGTTCAGATTGGTGTCGTTAAAAGAGACTAAGAGGCGGTTTCAAAAAGGCTGAATAGATCGCTGGAGTGTGCGCTAGCAGATGTAGTGCACACCCGATCGCGCACCAGGGCCTGGCGAACCCGATGCAGTGTGAAAGCGTTTGCTGGGATTCAGTCTTCGGAGTCACGAACCGCATCGACCGTAGTGAAGCAGCCTCGAAAATGGATTCAGTATCGACGAAATCATTCTTGTTGCTTTTGACGAAAGGGCGCACGAATTGAGGAGAGGTCAGCTTGAGGGCATGTCCAAATTCATTGAACTTGCGTGCCATCCAATGAGCGCCGGCGCACGCCTCCATCACCACAGTGCAGCCATGAAACGTGGCGAAAAACTCAAGCAGCTGCTTGCGGGAGAGTTTCCTACGAAACACAGCTTTACCGGACCTGTCCTTCCCATAGACATGAAATGAGTGCTTGCCCAGATCAATCCCAACTAACGTGACGTTCTGCATCGAAATGGCCCCCGGAGGAATTTTAATCAGCCTACTCGCTGAGAGGTGGGGGTGATCATCCCATTACAGCACGTCCATGAAGTTAACCGTCCCCTTCACGTCTTTTTGAAACCACCCTAAAAGGATCGTTGGATGCCATTCACAGAAATTCCCGGTTGCAAACTTTTCTATAAGAAGCTGGGCACTGGATCTCCCTCGCTTCTCTTTGTTCACGGTGGCTTTTGCGACCATCGTGACTGGCAGTTCCAAGTAGAGGCATTGCAAGATTCCTTCACGGTCGTGACGATAGACCAACGATGTCACGGTTCATCAGTAGCCGCGTACGATTCCTGCACAGTAGAGCAGTTCGCAACGGATGTGCACGATGTCATCGATGCACTCGAACTCGGTCCGACGATTGTGATCGGGCACAGTCTCGGCGCGCGAGTGACGATTCAGGCGGCAGCCGATCGCCCGCAGCATCTTCTGGGTGCGGTACTCCTGGATGGCAGCCGACTCACAACGGGAAAGTCGCAAGAAGACGTAGAACGGGTGGAAGCACAGCGGTTGGGAGAAGATCCCAGCAAGTATCTTGCTAGCCGCTTCGAATCGATGTTCTTCGAGAATGCCGACGCCGGCCTAAAAGCTCGCATATTCGATACAGCAGTCCGGACGCCGCACGCCGCTATCGAGGCGATCGCGCGCGCGACCGGATTATGGGATGCGTTGGGCCTGGACGTAGCGCTCGGTACCGTTCCTCCGACGGTGTCCGTCCTAGCGATTCAAAGCACCTTTCACGACCACAAGACGGAGCGCCTCTCTCTTTCGCCTGAGACGAAAACGACTCCTTGGCTCGATCACCTGCGGCAGTATCTTCCTCAATTAGAGGTCGCTATCGTACCGGGTGTCGGTCACTTCAACATGCTCGAGGCACCGGATCAAATATCAGCGGCGATTAGGCAGTTCGCTGAAAAGTTGCGAAATGGGCGAACTGCGTCGCAAGAAATTTCACCGTCACCGCAGGTCAAATAGAGGAGCATGGTTATGGCTACATTCGTTCTTGTTCACGGCGCATTTCATGGGGGTTGGTGCTATGGTCGCGTGGCGCGCCTTCTACGCATGGCCGGCCACGAAGTCTATACGCCAACCTTAACCGGACTCGGCGAACGTGCCCATCTGGCGTCCTTGTCGATCAATCTGTCTACGCACGTGGAGGATGTGGCGGCGCTGCTGCGCTGCGAGGGGTTATCCGACGTAATCCTATGCGGACACTCTTATGGTGGCATGGTTATCACCGGTGTGGCGGCGATCGAAGGTGAGCGCATCAGCACGCTCGTGTATCTTGACGCGATCGTTCCCCAAGACGGTCAATCGTTATTCGATGTTGTCGGTTCGGAGACCATGTCACGCACCGTCTCCTCCGCTATGTTGGACGGCCGCGTGCCGTCACCTGGAACTGGATTCTTCAACGTCAATCCCGCCGATTCAGACTGGGTCGAACGTCTGTGTGTGCCTCATCCCATCGCGACGTTCATCGAGGCGGTGAGATTAACGGGCAAGGAGCGTGCCGTTCGCAACCGTACATATGTGCTCGCCGAGAACTACAGCTTCGGGCTTAACCGCGAAGTATTTGAGCGGTTGAGTCACGATCCGGCCTGGCGCACTGTAGCCATCAATGCCGGGCATGACATGATGATCGACGCGCCCGAAGAACTCGCTCAGGCGTTGCTTGCGGAAGTTGGACGCTAAGGGGGCTGATGCCGCGATACTACTACTCGGCGCAGCAGGGCGCGACATAGTACGGGAGGCTGCCACTGACGAGTGGAATTGGTCGCTCAAGTCACGTGGTTGGTACGTACGGTTCGCCTGCGCTGGGACGCTACACGTCGCTCCGAGCGCACGTCCGCGTTCGCGGAGTGGGCGACCGGTTCAATACTTTTTCAAAGCTTGCTTCGCTGTCCGACGAGCGACTAGGTCCCGCGTGTCATGCTGAAGCGCGAAGGGGGCGAATATCGCAAGACCGTGAGCGTCAGTGCCACTTCTTGGAGGCTGTGGTTCCGCCGTCTACAAGTATGTCCGCCCCGGTAATGAAAGAGGCTGCGGGACTAACTAGCCATTCAACGACCGATGCGACCTCTGCTGGCGTGCCGATCCGCTGGAGCGCCGCTTTCCGTAACGTCTGTGCGACCGCCGGTGTACTGAGTTCCCGCAATCCCATGGGCGTCGAGACAATGCCAGGGCTTACCGAAACTAAGCGCGCGCCGCATAAGCCCCAAGCTTTGGCGGCATATTGGACACGCAGTAGATTTCCGCGCTTCGCTACTCTATATGCTTGAGAAGGATCATCGACATATAGTCCGCTGACGAGACCAAGTAATTCGTCCGCGGAGCTGGTCGCGAGTGACCGTTCGAGTTCGACAGGCAGTGCGATGCTGTGTCCCGCAATGCTAGCGATCGCCACGGCGACCGTGTTTTCCTGGGCGAGTGGCAGGAATAGATCGAGCATTAATGCGGTGCCAAGGAGGTCTACTGCGTAGATTCGATTTGGAGCCGCCATGACCGGTGAGACGCCAGCGGTATGTACAAGTGCCCTTAGTCGTCCAGCCGAAGCCACAAGCCCAGCGAAGGAATTCACCGATGCCGCATCGGAGACATCTAGTTCTCGGGGGAGAACTAGATAGCCTTCTGCGATTAATGCTTGCGCTGAACTCGCGAGATGTTCTGCGTCGGAATCTCCTAAAACCAAGATGCGTCCTGGCCCTAATCGCCGTGCACAGGCCATCCCCATGCCTCCGATCCCAGTCACTACAACGATCTCCATTGTCACGACCTCCCGTGTTGCCGATATCAAAGTGAATGAACATAGTAGTTCGATAAGATGATAGCGCGTCAGTTTCGTATGCTCAACTAGTGGAGATCTCGATGGCGGTTTTCAAGTCTGTATAGATAATTAAACGATCCGCTTTTGTGCATCCGATCTAGTCCGTGATATAACTGACGATGCATAATTTATATCCGTGCTGGGGCGCGAGCGCATCTGGAAACAAAGCATCGCACGCGAAATAACCGCGGGCGGGGTGACCGGTACGAGTTCGATGTGTCCGGTCGGAAAGGCGGGCGGCTT
Source organism: Caballeronia udeis (assembly GCF_001544555.2). Classification (GTDB taxonomy): domain Bacteria; phylum Pseudomonadota; class Gammaproteobacteria; order Burkholderiales; family Burkholderiaceae; genus Caballeronia; species Caballeronia udeis. The sequence continues at coordinate 124,435 of NZ_FCOK02000018.1, forward strand.
CTGCGTACGGCGGCGCGGGCGCCGAGCGTGTTAGTCGCCTGCTGCCGGGACGACGCGCCGTCCTCAACGGAAAGTGGAGGGGATAACCAGTGATGAGTCGAGGTCATGGATAAGCCAGCGTACGTATCTGACCCTGTGGACGTGAATACTTGCGAGGCACAGCCCGCGGAGCCCCAGTTACCGGCGACCTCCCGGTTTCTTCCCATGGCGATGGCGAGCGCATTATTTATGGATCTGCTGGACACATCGGCGTTAGGAGCAGCGCTGCCGACGCTGGCGAGGCAATTCCATACGACGCCGCTACAGCTGAAATTCGCGCTGACCGCCTATCTGATGACGATGGCGGTGTTCGTGCCGGCCAGCGGTTGGCTCGCCGACCGTTTTGGTCCGCGTCGAGTCTTCGTCAACGCCGTGAAGATTTACTTGCTGGGTTCTCTGTGTTGCGGGCTATCAACTTCGGTCACGACGCTGGTCGCGGCGCGCGTCCTGCAGGGAATTGGAGGCGCAATGATGACGCCGGTCGCGCGCTTGATCGTCGTTGCAACTACGCCACGTGAGCGTCTCGTGCATGCGATGAACGCATTTACCATGCCAGCTGTAGTGGGGCCGTTGCTAGGACCTCCTCTGGCAGGCCTGTTGCTTGAGGTTGCAAATTGGCGTTGGATCTTCTTTATCAATCTGCCTGTGGGGCTGGTGGGAATTTTCGCTGTGCTTCGCTTCGTGCCTCGTCTTCGGCATGTTCATCCGGGGAGGTTCGACTGGATCGGCTTCGTTCTGGCGGCGCTTACGATCATGACGGTCGTTACCCTTTCCGAGACCGTCGGTACCGGGTTACTTTCGGTAAAAGGGCAGATCATTCTGTTGGTCGCGGGTTTAACTTTTGGGACGGCTTTTGTATTGCATGCGTTAAGAACTGCGGTCCCGATGCTGGACTTGCGTCTGTTGTCGAAGTCGACATATCGGGCCAGCATGATAGGCGGCTCGTTGATGCGCTTCAGCATCAGCGCCATGCCGTTTCTATTGCCTCTGCTTTTTCAGATTGGGCTTGGTTGGTCACCGGTGCGTGCTGGACTTGTCATGACCGGAATGATGCTTGGCTCGATCTTGGCTCGGTTTGGTGGCACCTTCGCGATCCGGCTTGTCGGGTTTCGAAAGGCTCTCGTTGTCACCGCATTTTTCACTGCTGGTGCGACCATGATTCCGGCAGCGTTCCGGGACAGCACATCGGCCATATTTATCGTAACAACGCTCATAGCGGGAGGATTCTTCCGTGCGGCACATTTTGTCGCGTCATCCGCGCTAGCTTTCGCGGATGTCGCGCCTGAAGACGTTAGCAGGGCATCAACCTTGTCTGCCGTCATCCAGCAGATTAGCCTAGGCTTTGGGATCAGCCTCGCCGGGCTTACGCTGTATATATCGGCTGGGGAAACCGGACGATTAACGGTGAGTAACTTTACGTGGTCTTTTGTTGTGCTCGGAGCGGTCACATTGCTGTCGATACCTGTCTATCTTGGGCTGGACCGAAATGCGGGGGCTAGCATGCGAGATCGGCGTGAGTCGTTGATCAGGTAACCAATTCGCGATCGTGTGCCTGTCAGACAAATGCACTGAGCGGCTACGAATGACCGTGCGTATACGCTGTTCGGAGCAGGGTTCTTATATGAACACTGCCCAGCTTGCAAGGTGATGTCGCCATGATGTTTGGAGGAGGGGTTGATTGCAGGCTTATACTCGGCATGTTGCAGGCCAAGCCTGCGTGCCCTGATGGAAGTCGCTAGGAACGTCCTTATCTGTCGCGCGTACTTCGAGCACCAGAACCCAATCAGGTTTGCGCTCCTACGGTTCGACCTGTCTTGCCATCACATCTTCATTTACCTTCGCAACCTTTCGATGTGCACTGCTAGTAATAAGCCACAGCTGTTTCTCTTCGCGGCATTTTCACGTACATGGTCCTTCTGATAGGGGCCATCGCTTGTCATACCAGCAAAGGCCTACTGGATGAGGATGAGGCATTCTTCCGAAACGGCAACCCGCACGCCAATATGCGCGAGCGATAATCCTTCAATCCCGTTGATTGTGCACTGCGGCTGTCGTACGAAAAAGTCGGGACCGGGGGACCCCGCTTAGCGTCGCGCATTTCGTGGCTACGCACCGTTCCGCGTCGGTCGGGAAGAAATATGACGCGGTTTCTCAAAATGCGAAACAACGCGGCCCGGATGCAAGCGACCGCAGAAACCGCCGGGCCTTGCCGGGAGCGAAGCGGCTTCGTGGCAAAGTGAATCATCCGCAAACCGAAAACGATCCGAACACCAGGGCACTAACCGGCGACCTAACCCCAACCAGTTTATTCGCCGCAGGGAAGGCCATAAATAATTGAGCTGCGCCGAGATCGCCAGGCTTCCTGCTCGGTTCCCGGCGAAGTGCGGCGCGATCTGAGAAATTGCGCTGAGCCAATTCAGCGTCCGCTCGAAGGTAAGGCCATGGCGCGTGGGTGCAGCCTACCGTCAGGGTCGCGACGGCGACCGACACTCCGGTGATTCCGATCGCGCGGCTCATTCTGAAGCACCGCATGTGATTGCTCCAATGATTTGCATGTCGTCCTTATGGCAGTCACGTTTCGCACATCGGATATAAGTTTTGCCGCCAGAGCGCGACCGTCAGCCGCCATGCATATCGCTATGCTTCGTCCACAATCAGAAGATCATAGGAGGCCGCGCACAGGTTACTGCACTTACCAGCCAGATGAGAGTGCACGAAAATTTTCTCCAAAGAGGAGGGCCCGCAAGTTTCTTTAAAAATCAAAGACGTGAATGTGTTTGGGGGAAACAATCGCGAGAATCTTTGCAAACGAGTTGCCATATACGCTCGAACACCTCGCCCTCAAATGCGTGCCGGTATTGGGTGTAGGTTGGGCGGTATCTCGCGTCGGATGCTCCACACGGCAATGGCGGGTTATACGATCGACGGCGTGTCGCCAAGCGCGCAGTGCAGTTAGCTACGCCCTCCGCGGACCTACGCGGAGTGGATTAGGACGCTACGCAGCGCTCAAGTATTCAAGTTTCGACGACGAACGGTTAGAATCCCCCGATCGTTCAGTATTGTGTTACGGGGCAAGTGCGACACTGAACTTCACGAGTCCGGCAATCGGCCCGCAGCCGGAGCTGCCGAACCGCCTGTGAGAAAAATGTCATCCCGATCCGTTTCTGCGGCACACTCCTCAGCAAAGGGTACTGCGACCGCTGAGTGCCGCCCGCGTACCGCGCTCGCGCCCCAACGAAGCAATGGTAGGGAGCGCGTCGCCTCGATCCTTAGAACTGCCGCCGAAGTAATTCAGGAGCGGGGGTATGTCGAGGCGACAATGAAAGAGATCGCGGAACGATCGGGCACCAAGATCGGCTCCCTGTATCGGTTTTTCCCCACGAAGGAGCTGGTGGCGGATGCTCTCATGCAGCTTTATGCCGATGAATTGGAGCTGCGGTGGCAAGCAATTATCGCGAAGGCGGCGACCGCAACGACAGAACAGCTCGCCGACATACTGCTTGGCGAGTATGTGAGTATGCGGAAGAAGTATCCGGCTATGCTGACGTTGGCCGAACACGGTGCGAGGGGCTCGGTTCACCGGCAGGAAGGACGGGCGCGCAACATTGATGGAATATTGAGGGCACTCAGAGCCCACGCGCCGCACCTGAAGTCAGCGGAGGCGAAGAGCATTGCTATCGTGATGGTTTACAACATGCGTGCCATGATGGCTTTGACGTGCGATCCCTTTGCACCAAACGCACCTGGCGCCGTTCGTGAGTTGAAGGTCAGCGCCCGTGCTTATCTCCGTCAACGGCTGAAGTCGAAAAGTGACGTGATGCGGTAGGATTTCCAGCGCGACTTAGGTTTATTCCGGCCATATGGCATCGGCCTTGAGGTGCGGCAACCGTATAGGCGCGGAAAAGTCGTCGCCGTGCTGTTCGGTGTGCTCGCGCGTGCTCGACGTCATCTCGCCCGGGGAGGCACTACCAGTTAGCTGAAGTGATCCTGGGCAGCATGCTGAACTAATCCCTCGTACATGTACGGGCAATCACCGCAATTGGTTCGCTATATCGGGAACGGCAACAAGCCGATCATCAACAAACGCCGCGAGAACGCGATCAGGCCATTCGTCATCGCGGGCGCGGATGGTTGTTTGCCGATCGAGACAGCTACCGCCGCTTTGTGGGCGATCCGTCAAAAGTTCCCCCTTATCTTCCCCCGCCTCGAACCATGACCCTTTTGGTCGGCGTCAAAGGTCGTACCCGCGCCGCGATCCTCACCACACGGCGGCATCCTTGAAGCTCCCTTTTTCAGGGGATGGCTCCGCCCAGTTCGGTTACGTCAACAACCACGGAACGATGAATACCTGCCTGTCGACGAACGGCGCATTGTTAGCTGCGTCGGGGACAACATTCGCGACCGTGGTCGGCATTCGTCACCTGTTCTGACGAGTGTCTACTAATTGTGAAACGAGGGAGAGCAGTATGCAAATCGATATCGATTTCGGGAAATGTCATGTGTTGGGCAAAGTACAGATGTCGCACCCAAGCGATCTGTAGCGCATGCTGGTGCGGTTTCCCCGCTGTGGAGACCGCCATGACGCGCACCGGGACGATCACGATGAGCATGCAGGAGCTTGACCGGCTGAAGGTCATTGAAGCGGTAGCCGAGGCTCGGCTGATGACTTGGCGCGCGGCTGAACGGCTGGGTTTGAGCCGACGCCAGGTCGAGCGGCTCGTGATCCGTTGCCGCAACAAAGGCGCCGCTAGCCTCGTTTCGCGGCGGCGTGGTACGCGCAGAAATCATCAGTTGCCGCAGACGGTGCTTGATCGGGCGCTCGGACTGATCCACGAGTGCTACGCGGATTTCGGTCCGACGCTTGCCTGCGAGAAGCTGCGTGAATGCCATGGGCTGGTGCTGTCGAAGGAAACCGTGCGGCGCCTGATGACGGACGCGGGTCTGTGGGTGCCGCGCAAACAGCGACCGCCGAAGGTCTATTCAGCCGCGTGCGCGACGGACCTGTTTTGGCGAACTGGTGCAGATCGACGGCAGCGACCATCGCTGGTTTGAGGACCGGGCACCGGCCTGTACATTGTTGGTGTATGTGGATGACGTTACCAGCCGGCTGATGACCCTGCACTTCACCGCGAGCGAATCGACCTTCAGCTACTTTGAGGCGACGCGCGCGTACCTGGAGCACTTCGGCAAGCCAGTCGCTCTCTACAGCGACCAGCGACCGCGCAAGCGTGTTCCGCGGAACGCGTGCGGCAACCACCGGCAACTGCGTCACGCAGTTTGCGTAAACCGAAATAACTTTGTCAATTCGAGAACCATGCCAGTCCTGGCTGATCGGGGCCGCACGGAATCGGATTGACATTTATATTTGCAGTCCGAACGAAATAAAGTCGTCAATTCGCATTAATCCGCATTAAATTTGTCAATTGGTGTTCTAGACTTCGAATCCCTTGGCTAAGGCTTTGATCTCATGGAAGATTTTTCGCATCCTGCGAAGCCGGTGGCACTCACCAGGCCGCGCGGAGCACATCGGCTGGAGGCGTTCAGTCTCAAGCTCAACAGACGGCTGACCTTGTACCGGCGTTGCACTTTCGACCAATGGATCATGATCGAGGTGGACGCGGCGGCCCGATCATTCTGCGAGCGACCCGGCTATGTACAGATCCAAGAGAAGCGATTGCTAGCTGACTTCTTGGTGTCCTATTCCGATCGAAAGGAGCTCGTTTTGCTGCCGGGGGCAGCGACCGCTGAAGCTATGTCGTACGACCTGACGTTCGAGGGTGATGGTGCCATCGACGTCAGGATCATCAGCCCGGCCGATCTTGCAGCATCGCGTACGTGGATCGACAACTGGAAGCGCATGCTGCCATGCCTCGTCGTAACGCGAGGCCTTCTGGCAGATTCCCTTCTGGATGCCGTGGAGCATTTCGTAGCAAGCCCCAAGGCGTTGTCTGTCATTGAGCGTGAATTTTCCGGAGGCGATCCGATTCTCGCGCGCGCTGCGGTATTTGCGCTTTTGTATGCAGGTCGCATAACTTCTGCCGAGCTACGAGTGAACGCCCTGTCGGCAGCGACCCTTTTTGTCGCCGAGGAGAGCCGTTCATGAATCGCCGCAAGCCTGAGCTGCAGACAATCGATCTCGCAACGTGGCCGGGTATTGCATGGACCGATCTGGATAGCGAAGCGCGTAAGATCATGAGGCAACGAATGCATGCGCTTGAGCTTTTCGTGCAAGGCGAGCCAGTACACGCGATCGAGAATTCGACCGGCGTGAATCGCCGGCAGCTGTATCGCTGGCTCGAGCGCGGCTTGTCGCTGCACGCCGACGGTTGCGTTTTTGGGTTCCGCGCTTTGCAGCCTCACTCAAGGGTTGTACCGTACGCCCGGCTGACGGGCGTCGTCGTGCAAGGGGAACGAGGCAGCAGAGGGACCGCCGGGGCCTTCTCGCAGCTTCTCGAGCGATACCCCGCGCTTGGAATGTGGCTGCGCCTGCAGGTCAAGCGGTGCCGGGTGACTATCGAGCAGATTCACACCGACGGGCGACTGCACACCCGACTGCACGGCTTGCAGCCACTCCACGTCGCTTTTCTGCAGGAGTGTCGTGCTGCTGGCCTGACGGTCGCAGATTACCCATTCAATACTGATGGGCGGGCAATCCGATCGCTTGGAGCACGTTTGAAGGCGGAGATGTTGCGTACATTTGCCGCAGGCGCACGAGCTGCGGGAGCATCGCATCTGAAGGGGTTGCCGTATCACGACAACGAGGCAGGCGTCCCGAGCGCGAAGCGTCCCTACCAGGTCGTGGAATTCGACGGCCATCGTCTGGACATCCGACTGAAGATCGTGGTGCGTGACTAGCTCGGTTTTGAGCACGAGTTCGAGATCGAGCGTGTCTGGCTACTGGCGATCATTGACGTCTGTACAAGAGCGGTTCTGGGTTATCACATCGCGCTTGGACGAGAGTACAGCCGATACGATGTGATTAAGACCATCGAGAACGCTCTGGAGCCGCACCGGACGCGATCCTTCACAATTGCAGGTCTGGCCTTTGACGCTCGCGACGGATTTCCGTCGCTGCGTTTGCCCGAGCTCGGGTACGTGACATGGGAGTGGATGAAGCTCGACAACGCGAAGGCTAACCTTGCAAACGAGTCGCTCGCGGCCATGTGCGAATTTGTCGGTTGCTGTGTCGATGCGGGGCCGAAGTACAGTCCGGACGAACGGCCCTATATTGAGCGGTTTTTTGGCACCATCGCCAGCAGGCTGTCTTCCCGACTGCCCGGATATACCGGCTCGCATCCACGTGATTTGCGTCGTGCGCTGGCAGATCCGAAGGGGAATCTGCGCCTTTTTGTGTCGCTGGACGAACTCGAAGAACTTGTCGAGTACGCGATCGGAAGCTACCACGGCACACCGCACGCTGGACTGAACAATGTCACACCGCTGGAAGCAATCGAATATTTCGTACGCGGCAGGCAGCAGTTGCTCACCTGGCTTCCCGAACATCATCGACGCACGCTCTGTCTGATGCAGTCGGCGATGCAGTGCCGGGTACGTGCCTATCTCGACAAGGGTGTCAGACCGCACATCAACCTGCACGGCGCGCGGTATACAAGCAATGTACTTGCATGCAGCACACATCTCATCGGGCAGCGCCTGCTTGTCTATATGAATGCGGACGATATGAGGAGTGTTCGCGCGTTTCTAGCCGACGGATCTGAACTCGGCGTCCTCGACGCGCAGGGAGCATGGCGTGTCATGCCGCACACCCTGACGCTACGCCGGAAGATCCTCAAAGAGAAAGCCAATCGGGGGTCATTGGCGTCCGCGTCCGCAAATCCCATTGAAGACTATTTGAACGTCAAGCTGGCGCAGGCAAAGAAGAAACGTAAGGTCGCATCGGATCTGTCGCAGGCCGTGCGCATCCTGTCCGCCGCGCCTACTGTTCGGACGCCCGTCGGACCGCCGAAAGCCGCTTTACCTGCAGCGAAACGCGATACGGAATCTAAGCCCAACGGCGTTTCTGATCAAGGCCCACCGCCTGTATTGAGCACGCCGGTTCGTCCGCGCAAGCTCACGATCGGCACGGGCCAGGTCTATTAACCTTGTTCGAGATGGGAGGCATCATGTCGCTCGAGATACCGCGTCCGGTCGATCCGTCACTGCATCCGTTGATGACCGGAAACTACAGGATTGCCACCCCAGCAATCGAGGAGTTTTACGAACTGGTCGCTCGATGTCTGCGCTACCGGGTCATGGGTGCGCTCATCTACGGGCCGTCGCGCATTGGCAAGACTCGGGCGATCGAATACGTGCGGCTGCTCATTGCACGCAACTATCCCAGGATGACGAGCTACCATGCGCAGTGCGAGCACAAGCCTCGACATGCGGAAGGGCCGTTCTTCGCCAACCTGCTGGAGGCAGTTGGAGACCCCGATCCTAACGCGGGTTCCAACACCTCCAAGCGGATGCGGCTGGCGTTGAGAATTCGGGAGGCAGCCGCCAGGGCGGGTAGTGGGGTGGTTCTATTGTTTTGCGATGAGGCGCAACGATATGACGACAACGAGTATGAATGGCTGCGCGACGTACATGACACACTCGACAGGCAGCAGATCAAGCTCTTCACATTCCTCGTCGGTCAGCAGGAGTTGCTCGCGCAGAAGACTGCGCTGCAGGTCGCGGGCAAGACCCAGATCGTCGCGCGTCTGATGGTCGAAGATCTCGCGTTCTACGGCATTCGCAACGCTCAGGATGTAGCGACGTGTCTCAATGGCTACGATCAGACTGCATATCCGGAGAGAAGTCACTGGAGCTTTACGCGCTTCTACGTCCCTCAGGCGTTTGATGCCGGTTACAGGCTGGTCAATGACGCCGGTAAACTATGGGAAGCTTTCGAGGCGGCTCACCACAAAGCCAGCCTCCCGGGCCAACTGGAGATCCCGATGGAATCATTCGCGCGCGCCGTCGAGATTGTGCTTAAGGATAGCGAACTTAGAGACGCTCGGGGGTACGGTCCAGAAACCGTGCTGTGGCAGCACGCGGTCAGGCACTGCGGTTATGTCCAGTCACGCCATGCTACCGGACGCGTACTCGCTTCAGCAGCGTAGAGCAATGACCCTGACGGAACCCCGATTCCCGATCCTGACGCTGGAAGAAGGCAGTTTGACGCCATCGCTGGGCTATCTGTTCGACAGGAAGTGGCTTTACCCGTATGAGTCGCTGATTTCGATCCTGTGGAAATTCGAGAAAGCCAATGCACTATCGGGAAACGTCGTAGCGCGGCTGTTGGGCCCGGACGTCGACCCCTATGAAGGGCTCGTGCCGCGTCTGGGCGTCATCGATATTGATCGGCTGCGTGCGAACCTGCAGGTATCCAGGAGGTCGCTGCGAACGGCATTGATACAGGATGAGGTTCGACCACGATGGAGCACGTCGTTTCGCTTCTGTCGACTGTGTCTTGGTTATGGCTACCACAGCATCCTCCATCAGTTCGAGAGTCTGAATGTGTGCCCGCACATCACTGTGCTGTGGAGTCGGCATGTCGCTGCTGCGGCCACGAGATACCGTATCGAATTAACGTCCAACTTCTTGAGGCGCAATATCGCTGCGCCAACTGTCTTGCATCGTACCCGAATGTTTACTGGACGCCTTCCCGAGCGCGGCCGATGAAGCCAGGACACTGCAAGGCGTTTGCGCGTCGGTACATGGATCGCCGGCGAGGGTGATTCCGCTGTACCCACGGCGCTTCTGGCTGTTTTCTAGTGCGAATCGCCAGGTGGCTAGTACCCGGCAGCATCGCGCATCGTGGCTGCCGGCTGATACCGTCACCACTTGCAGCAGTTGATAATCATGTGAAAGGCCTCCTGGCCGCCGAGAGAAGGGGCGGCCAGGGTCTACAGTTGAGATGCCAAGCTCAACCGACCCGTTCAGGAGGCTGAAATGAAGTATAGCGGCATCGATTTGCACTCGAATAACGCCATGATCGCCGTGATCGACGATCAGGACCGGGTGCTTTACTGCAAGCGACTGGCCAATGACCTGTCATCAATCATCGCGGTCCTCGCGCCATTCCACGAGGACCTGCAAGGGGTCGTGGTGGAATCAACTTATAACTGGTACTGGCTTGTCGACGGCCTGATGGCCGCGGGCTTTGCCGTCCATCTGGCAAATACGTCAGCCA